>JALDRK010000050.1 GCA_031315915.1 Nitrospirales bacterium | reverse complement strand
GCGAAGTTTTATCCGGATAATCTTCTTGAAGAAGTGGCGGTTCACCCCAAAGTTTCCAATCTTCCCATTCATCCCAGTCTCCAGACCCGTTCCAAAATCGTTCATACAATTGCCAGCGACCAAGGTCCGTATTGAATGCGGAGACAAACACATTAATGTTTGTCCTTCCGGTTGCTTGGTCTAGGTGACTCAGTACGAGTGGTTCCAGCATCCTGTTCGTATTATCAGGTTTCCCTAAATCTTTCCATGCCCAGTTTGGCTTATCCTCTCCATGGTGGTACCGAAGATAGAGTCTTATTTCCACACTAAGTCCACCGAAATCATCCCCCGTAATAAACAAAAATGTTTCCTGAATCCTATCACCCTTCGTAATCACCACACTTTGGTTTCCAATCCTGCTTCGTTCTATATTACCCGTGGGACGACCGTGATCGGTCCATCTCCAATCTGTTCCACTCCACCAGTACTCCATCAAACTGTTTCTATTGTTTCCCGTCGCAATTACTCCAAAAAAATTGAGGCGGGGAGTATGAAAGAAATTCCATGCTGTTCCCGTGAGCGGACTAAATGGTTGTGTTCCAGAAGGATGGGTATCGAATCTATGGGGAGGGGAGTTCGGGTAGTCCCACCAATGAGCACCAAGTCTAGAGTTCACCTGGTTGTCAATGTATTGAAAGAACCCGTTAACCCGCCGGTGGTCATTCTCATCCTTCCAGGGAACTAATGGCATATTCTTATTCCAATTATTAAAAGGGTCAACTCCTGTGGGATTTCCCATACGGAACCATTCACTCCACCCGCCCTTTCGAGATTTTCCAGGTCTGACATCCCACCATTGACTGTACCAGAGTTCATTTTGGCTTGCTGCGACCAAGAGAATTTGAGGCCAGAAGGTCCCTTCTGAGGATTCTGAGAAAGCTACAGCGTTTGCCTGAGAGGGATAAAGTAAACTATCTGGTAACCGCTCAGGGCCGGTCGGTCCTTCAACAACTGTGGAATTGCAAGTACTACCCATCAAAACCGGTAAACTGAGAATTAATCCAAGGACAATATTGCGATCGACATTGAACCAGTGTAAATATCGCAAGTTCGACCTCCTCCTTTTGAGGAAGGCGTATAAGCTAGTTGCTTTTTCAGTGACAGAGTAATTAGTTGAATCACGCCTCCAACAATAAGGCATTACCAATTTTCAAAATGCTTCTTCTGATACCATCCGGCTTTTCCCATCTACGTTCAGACCAAATTAATTGCAAAATGCATTAAGGCCATAGCTTGCGCCATTCCCACTGACTTCTTGCAGGGGCATCCCAATAAAATTCCCATATTTCGCCAGATGTAGTACGGCCAACGACGGAGATGTACTCCCCATTAGCGTAATCGTAGACTGCCGAGGAGTTTGTATGGAATCGTTCGCCACCTGGGTGTACCCGGTTCGACGCCCAACGCCAAGTCCCTCCATCCCAGAAATATTCAATTAAATGTCCCTCTTCATCTGTTCTACCAAATAAATTAATTCTGAGTGTATTCCCGTCTGTCCAAACCACACCTGAAGAAATTCTAAAGCCTTTGCCATATACATATTCACCAGAACCCTCTAAAACGTATGAAATTCCTGGAGCTGGTCCATGAGCCTGCCAAGGTTCCCACTGAGTCCCATTGTAATGGCGTTCCCATAATTCCCACCTTGTTTTTAATCCATTCAAGGTCTGTTCGCTCACAGCCATAACTGAAAACATATTAATCTTGAATATCCCATTCTCGACGCGAGATACGGCGATAGGAGGACGAATTGAGTCAACTCGCTGCTTGTCCCGAGGATGGCTCAAGGGAACTCCAAGATCTTCCCATTCCCATGCTTGACTCTGGTTAGGGTCTAAATATCGAATATAGACCTTTTCATATTCTCTGGCTACAAATACCCATTTTCTTCCTGTATTACTGTCCCACACAGCACTATTCGAGCCCATTCTGATACCAATATTAACCTGCCTACCGGGAGCTGGAGGAACACCATGATTTATGAATTGCCATTGATTGCCGTTCCATGTAACCTCTCGTAGTTCGCAATCTATAACAGTTGACTCACAGTTAGAAGGAAAACTCTCGCCAAAAACGCTTGCGCGTGGCTGTTGGCCATCTCGCCAGATATAACCCGCTTGTGGGTAAAGTCCGTC
The DNA here is from genome assembly GCA_031315915.1 of Nitrospirales bacterium. Taxonomy (GTDB): domain Bacteria; phylum Nitrospirota; class Nitrospiria; order Nitrospirales; family UBA8639; genus JACKFE01. Next base: position 18,209 of record JALDRK010000050.1, on the reverse strand, counting down.
TGAAAACGTTGTTGTAGTAAGGGCTGGAATATCTTGCCATTGATAATGCCATGACAACTGATGCGTGAACCATTCAGGTATAGCTAGATGCGACTGAAAATCATGATCGAGGTAACCGAAAAATGCCTTTTGCTGCGTACTACCGTTATGATTCCAAATCAAAACCACTTTTCCAGGATTCCAATCCCTTATTGATATCCCACTCCCGTTAGAATAACTGATCCAGGGAGAATACGAACGAGAGCTGGAGTTCCAAATGGTTTCACCTAGGCCATTTGGTAACGGTGCTACTACATGGAGTTTTGGCACTGCACTGGTTTCTAAAACAACTGTGGGCAATTGATCATTTAGAGCTCTTCCTGGGAAAACATAGGGAGGAAGATCTGTTTCACCACGTATGCCATCGACCCGCAGGTTTTTCATCTCCTCCCTGATTTTTTTGAGTTCTTCACTAATTTTTATGATTTCTTCCTCCTGTATCTGAAAACATCCAAAAACAGGTATCACCATGAGAAATACAAGTGAGACCCTGCCCCAATGCTTAGAATGCTTAATTAATGCTAATTGTTTTAGGTCATTTATCCAAATGCGTAAAATCATCACAAGGTTATTCATCCCTGCACCTTGGCGTTATACTTGCGTAGTTGGAATTCCAGCTTTCTTAAAAACTACTAATCTTATTTTGTTGCAAGGCAAATTTTATACCTTTCCGCCTTGCATATAGGCAACGGTTGCTCGCTCGACCACGCTTTTATGTCGCTTTACGCCCATGAGCGCAATCTCGTTCAATCTCGTGGAGCATTGGTTTGAGTGGTTGACAGAAAAACAGCTCAACTGCGGCACATATCGCACGATTCGTGCCGCTATCCTGGCCTACATCGTTCAAACGAATGCTCATCCCAAGTATTTCGTGTGAACCAAAATGACTGATGAGTTTCTGGACACTGGTGCGCGATTTTGTCATTAGATTTCAAACCCGGGACACTAATAACCTAAGTGAAATTCGGTCTCGGAAATAAAAATGAAAGCCAGCAATGTATCAAAAGAGATACTCAATTTATCCAATCAGATACATTAGGTGAGGTATTCTTTAAGGTGTGTAATAGGAGCGGGCGATGTATCCTATCGTGTAACGAAACCCACCAGGCCAAGCCCGTATACTGCTGCCGGTCTTTGTTCCGGATGGGCTAAACGAAGTCTGGTCGGCCGATTTTATGAGCGATGCTCTCTATCATGGCCCGTGGTTTCGGACGTTCAATCTCGCGGATTCATTCTTCAAGCGTTGAGATGTCGCCGGGGTCTTGGCCGAGTTCCTTGGCTTTCAATACGCGGCGCATGATTTTGCCGGAACGGGTTTTAGGCAAGGATGACACAATTTCAACTTCCCGGGGAACGGCGATTTTCCCTAATTCTTGCAACACATGATCCTGAAGGTTTTGGATCAAGTCCGGCGTTTCCTTCTGGCCTTGTTTCAGGATAACAAAGGCTTTGATTTGTTCGCCGGCGGTGGGATGGGGTTTGCCGATGACGGCAGCCTCCACCACCGCCTCATGACTGACCAAGGCGCTCTCGACTTCGGCGGTCCCGATCCGGTTTCCTGCAACTTTCACCACATCATCGGCCCGGCCCATAAACCACAAGTACCCGTCTTCATCCTTATGGCACACGTCGCCGGCCGTATAGACGCCGGGGATGGTATTCCAATATAAGAGATAACGCTCCGGCTCTTTGTAAATAGTGCGCATCATCGAGGGCCAGGGTTTTTTGATGACGCCAAACCCACCCCCATGCTCCACGCTATTGCCTTTGCGGTCCATGACATCCGCTTCGACGCCTAAAAACGGGCGGGTAGCCGAGCCGGGTTTAAGCGGGACACAGGGAAGGGGGGTGACCATGATCATGCCGGTCTCCGTTTGCCACCAGGTATCCATGATGGGTTTGGTCCCGCCTGTCACACGATGAAACCATTCCCAGGCTTCAGGATTTATCGGCTCACCCACCGATCCTAAAATCTTAAGGGAAGATAGATCATATTTTTGAGGCCACTCCTCTCCGAATTTCATCAGCAGTCTGATAGCCGTAGGAGTGGTATAAAAAATCGACACACCATAGCGTTCAATCAGATCCCACCAGCGTCCGGGATTGGGATAGTCGGGTTTGCCCTCTGCGGTGAGAATCGTGGCGCCGTTCAAGAGCGGACCATAGACGATATAACTGTGGCCGGTGACCCATCCAGGATCCGCAACACAAAAGTAGACATCCTCATCTTTCAGGTCGAAAACATATTTGGTGGTAATGTATGTGCCCACCATGTATCCGCCATGAACATGAAGTACTCCTTTAGGTTTTCCCGTGGTGCCTGAGGTATACAAAATGTACAGGGGGGTTTCGGAATCCAGGTGCTCGGCTTCACATTTCGGGGATTGATCGTCGACCCAACTCTCCCAGTCCAATTCTTTAGGAGCTTGCAGAGGGGCCGCTGATTGTTCGCGTTGTACGACGATCACCTTTTCCACGGTCGGGCATTTGGCCACGGCCTCGTCGACGACCGGCTTCAGGGGTATTTTTTTGCTGCGGTCATAGCCCACATCCGCGGTAATGACGACTCGGGCTTCACAGGCTTCAATGCGCGAGGCCAATGCCGCGGCACTAAACCCGGAATACACGACGGAATGGATCACACCGATGCGGGCGCAAGCCAGCATGGCCACAATTTGCTCGGGAATTTTCGGGAGGTAAATCGTCACCCGATCGCCTTTTTGGAGTCCCAGACTTTTGAGTGCGTTGGCGCATTTGTTCACCTGACGGGATAACTCGCCATAGGTCAGGATTCGTTCCTGGCCTTCTTCTCCTACCCAGATCACGGCGACTTTATTTTTCCGCCAGGTGTGCACATGGCGGTCAAGGCAATTGTAGGCAATATTACAGGTGCCTCCCACGAACCATTTGGCCCATGGATAGTTCCAGTCCAGGACCTTATTCCAGGGTGAAAACCAGTGCAGGTCCCTGGCTATGCCGTCCCAGAATTTCTCCGGATCTGCGATGGACTGTCGGTAGACCGTTTCATAATCCTGAATGTGTGCGTTGGCTTGTATGTCGGGTGGGGGCGGGATGACCTTGGTTGATCGCTGCAGGGTTTCAATATTTTCACTCATAATTAACTGAACCTCCTCTAGTCGGACGTTGAGGAAAAGATCTGAGCTCGAATGGTTTCACTCGGTTGGCGAACATATGCTCATTATGCTGAGGCAGGCTTCCTGCATCAAGGGGGCGTATGAAGAAACGGGTCAGGTTTTTTGAACCGGTTACTTATCGGGAATTATAAAAGACTCAAACGGTGTGTGCCCTATAGGATACGAAACAAGTCTCGAACGCTTGCGTGGCATGCCTGGAATGGTTCGGACTCTGCTCTAATTTATGGTTGATCCCAACGAAGCCAATTGGGTCTGGAGTTGACCAAATTGATCGGCATAATCCTGTTGACTCCGTCGGATTACCTCATGGGCTTCCTCCCGCCCATAAACATGGGTGATCTCACAATGTTTTTTCTCTGAGCCCGGAGCATCCTTATAGGTCAGGAAATAATGCATGAGGCGTTCAATGAGCGGAAGGGGACAGTCCTTAATATCCTTCCATTGCCCCTGAAAGGTATCACCTTTAAGGATGGCCACGATTTTATCGTCGGCTTCCTGGCCATCGATCATTCTCAGACCTCCAATCGGAATGGCTTCTAACAAAATATCACCATGGGTAATGCTTTTTTCGGTCAAGACGCAAATGTCCAATGGGTCCTGATCACCCATTAATCCGGGTCGATTGAGGAGAGACGCGCTGTATTCGCCGACCGATTTTCCGCAATAGGTTTGTGGAATGAGTCCATATAATGTGGGGCAGACGTTGGAATACCGCTGGGGTCGATCGACGCGCAAGTGGCCGGAAATTTTATCCAGTTCATATTTCACCGTATCCGTTGGCACAATCTCAATATATACCGTGAGACAATCGGGAGCCTGTTTCCCGATCTCCACGCCATGCCAGGGATGGGATTTGCAGGGGATCCCCATTTTTTGCCACAGGGAGAAAAATTCTTTGTCGTTCATCATGAATGAAGCCTCACAGAAAGTGGAATATGAATGGTTTGTTTCAAAAAGTTTTCGGTTAGGAAGGGGAAAGAAGTGAGAACGATTACAGGAAAACTCTGCAAAATTTTTGGAAAAATGCTAACGAGTAACAACCCTCAATAATGAAAAGAAAGAAAATGGGTTGTAGGGTCGGCGGTGCGAGTTGAATGCGACAGAACAAGCAAAGAAAGGTAGTGTATGAAGAGGTCGCTTAGGACGGAGGTTGATGATTCTGGTGGAGCCAGTCCAAGTAGGTTTTCACCGGATTGAAGGTCGTACGAGGAATTTCGATAAAAATCGTGAGCCAATTGGCCATGCCGCCGTTCCACAAGCCTGGCCATTCCAGAACTTGAATGGGCGTTCCACGGTAGGATTTTTTGGCCACAAAAGCCGTATCCGGATCCACATAGTGGGCTAAATCAAACGCGTCTCCTTGAAAATTTCTGAGCCCGCAGACCATATCGACAGGGTTAAAATGCGTACTCTGCTTAAAGAGTTCTTGCTGGGTCGGAGAGTGAGGATCTATCTGAGCTTGTTCCACGATTTGTTTTGAAATGGTGCCCGTCCGGTCCTCCACCCAAAACGGACCTCCCCCGGGATCTCCCGTATTTTTCACCATGCCACAGACTCGCACGGGACGATTGAAGTAGCCTTGGAAGAAAGCGGTTTTCCCGGTGATGGTCCATTTTGGATAGAAACGCGGCAAAGAATCGTTGAGCTCATGTTGCATGAACGCTTCGCATGCTCGAAGAGTCGATTCTTGAGACTGGTTTTGAGCCAAGGTTTGCAGTAACGAGAATATCCGTGATTGTAAATTCGCCAAGCAACCTCCTAACAACGCCCGCCACTCCAGAATCGACGGCTTGAGATGGTCGGGAACGACATTGTCGATATTGGAAATTAGGACGATATCTCCCCGACAATTCTGCAAATTCCGCAGAAGAGATCCATGGCCTCCCGGGCGAAACAAGAGAGTGCCAATTTCCGTACGGACAAGATTGCCTTTTGGATCCAGGGCGATCGTTTCGGTATCCGGTGGTTGAATGGAGATTTCAAAATCCACCGTAGATCGGGAAGCTGCCCATTTTTCAGAAATGGCGGTGAGGTGCTGTTGAATAGGTTCGCGATGTTCAGGAGAAACCGTGATGTGGACCCGGACACGGTGTTGATTATCCTGGATCAATCGTACGCCATCGTGGATATGCTCTTCCAATCCCGTTCGTATTTCCTGGGGATACCGATGGAAGGGAAGCAGGGCTTTGGGCAGATTGGCATAATTCAAGCCTTGTGGGTGGAGTAGGGCATTCAGAATGGTTGTAAAATCCTTGTTGCTTCGCAACGTTTCCAGGTGTTGCCCTTGTTGGCGTAGGGTATGAGTCAAGGCATCGAAAAAGGGAAAACACTCAAGGGACGTTTCCAAACCGCCCAGGAGTTCCACGGGATGAGTTGCATCAGCCTGGTACTGCAGTAGCGCTTGAAACATCCGGGTGGCGGCTCCTGAGGCGGGGATAAACTTGGATGCCCGACCTTTGCCGACCACATCGGCCCACGCTTGGCGATACTCTGCAATCCGGGTAGGTGGTATCAGAGAAATACCCTCTCCAGGATGACAGGGACGAATGATATTAAGCGGGATGGTACCCAGATTCAGCCGGGCAATCTGTTTTTCAAGGTCGGCCGGTGTGATATTCCGCTTTTCAAGTTCAAAATAGTCTTCGGCTCTGAGCATGTCAGTCCGTGGCAGGAAAGAAATGAATAATAAAGGAATTAGGTGGTGTAGGCCATGAAAGATTGTATGGAATCCTAGAAAGAAGTCCTGTCGGTCGACGATAAAACAACCTGCAAGCGTATGCGAGTGTTCTTAAGTTATTACCTGCCGATCACGGTCGCTTTTGCAAAATGCTGCAACCCCATTATGCTGAACATGGCACGAGAACAGTATTCAATGCCGAACGGCGAGTAGACGCCGGCCTGCGTCAGTCCTTGAAATCAACCTGGGAGCCGGGAGTCTTATATATGACGGCTTTGGGTTTCATGAATCTCAACCCTGTACAAGTACTTAATTAGAATATATCCGTAATTTTACGCGTCGGCCCCTCCCTTTAGATACCCCAATCCGATTTTGAGGGCTCTACGTGTAATTTCCGGCCAACGAGATTCGGGATATTCTGCCAACACCTTGGCGGCTTTGGGATCCTGAACGTCTAATTCCTTCACTCGGATTATGCCATCTTCTATTGTCACTTCAGCCACAAAAATTCCTCCTTTGCCAGGAATAATCAATGAGGTTTGATAAAGGGTCGTGTGCCGATCGTAAGATATTCTTTCATGGATTCTAACCTCGTGTTTTCTTGACAGCTTTCAGGGGCAATGCTAGCATTTTCTCAAGTGAACCGATACAGACAATCCATCAATCCTCTTGCCTCTTGGTAAAACTCCCTCTCACCGCTCTTAACGAGGAGTGACCCCTAACCATGACGAAGAAACAACTAGTATTCGGATGTATCTGTGTGGCCTGGCTTTTAGGGTTAACGGCCTGCGGCGGTCCTCCCAAATGGGTCAGCGAGGGCTCGGGGGTCATGAATAAAGACGACTCCAAATCCATCTATGGAGTGGGTTCGGTCATCGGCGTCAAAAACGAACCCTTGGCTTGGGAAACGGCTGAAAATCGGGCCAGGGCCGAATTGGCGAAAACGTTCCGGACCTATACCGCCTATCTCATGCAGGATTATGCGGCTTCCACCACCGCAGGAAATTTTACCAAATCCACCGAAGAACAAAATGTGGAACGGGCGATTAAAACATTTTCCGCCGTCACCTTGAACGGAGTGCGTCCCATTGACCGGTATAAGGATGAGGACTCCTCCACCTACTACGTCCTGACGAAACTGTCCTTTTCGGAAATGAAGGACGCTCTGCAACAAGCACAAGAATTAGATGCGGAAGTGCGGGAATATGTCCGGAAAAATGCTGAACGGACATTTGAAAAACTGGAAAAAGAAGAGGCCAAACGAGCCGGCGGTTTGTAACCACTGTTTACTCCCCTTTAATCGCTTTTTCACCTTCACTCAATGGAATGATGATACGATCCGACTTTTCGATGCGCTCCCTTTGGTGCCTTCTGGCTGTGGCCATTGCGTTTACCGTCTTACTTTCCGCCTGTGGGAAAGAAAAGCGGGTGACCCGGGTAGATCCCGGTGTCGTGACCGATTTTAGCGGCCGGTGGAATGATACGGATTCCAAAATGGTGGCGGAAGCGATGATCAAGGAAATGGTCAAGCAACCCTGGTTGGAAAAGTTTTCCTCCACGGCTGGCAGGCAACCGGTGGTGATCGTCGGCACTATTTTGAATAAAAGTCATGAACATATCGATGTGGGAACTTTCGTGACGGATTTACAACGGGAAATGACCAATTCTCAACAAGTCGTGTTTGTCGCCAACAAAAATGAGCGAGATGAAATCCGCGAAGAACGGAAGGAACAAGCCGTCCATGCCCGAGAGGATACCCAAAAACGCCCTGGGCAGGAGTTGGGGGCGGATTTTATGATGAAGGGCAATATCTCCACTATCGTCGACGAGTCCGACGGAGTCAAAGCGGTATACTTTCAGGTAGACTTGGATTTGATTGATTTAGAAAATAATGTGAAATCCTGGTACGGCCAGAAAAAAATCAAAAAGGTCATCGAACGCAAACGTCTACTCTTTTAACCCCATGTTATCTCGGCGCCATGGGGAACTCGCGGTTGGCTCATAACGGTTCAGTTTTTATCGTTCACATCCTCTTTTCCGTCCTTCGTCAATTTCATTCAGTCTTCCCATCCTTTCGCTTCCTTCTTCAACTACCCCTTCTACGGGTTCTTCTTGTGTGTGGGCTGCTTTCCGGTTGCAGTGGGTCTATGTCACATTATGCCGGGGTGGAACAAAGTCTGTTGAGAGGTAATCCTCAGCAAGCGGCGTATATTATCCAATCGGCCAAGGAAGCGTATGGCAAGAACGATCGCCTGCTGTATTTATTGGATCATGGCATGGTCCTGCATTTGGCAGGACAGTATGCAGAAAGTAATGAGATTTTGGAAGAGGCCTATATTCTGGTGGAAGACCTGTATACCAAACGACTGCGTGACGAAGCCTCGGCCCTGCTGATTAATGAGGCTCGCAAGCCCTATGAAGGGACTCCCCAGGAACATGTCATGATTCATGTGGTGAAAGCCCTGAATTTTTCCATGCTTGAACAGTGGAATGAGGCGTTAGTGGAGGGACGGAGAATCGATCATCGCTTGAATGTGTTGCATGACCAGCAGGAGGGAGGCGAGGCCTATCAGGAAGATCCGTTTGCCCGCTATCTGGTGGGTCTATTGTATGATATGACGGGGGATCTGAATAATGCCTATGTCGGTTATCGAAAGGCCGAACAAGTCTACGAGGACAGTCGGACCTGGTCTCGTGTCGTGCTTCCGGATATGCTGAAGAAGGATCTGATTCAAACGGCCGAACGGCTGGGATTGAACGAGGAGGCTCTGGAGTACCGGGTGAAGTATCCGGAGGTTTCCGATTCATTCCCTTCCGAACATTCAGACTGGAAATCGAGTAAATCACAACTGCTTATTCTCAGTTACCACGGGAAAGGACCCAAGAAAGAAGATTTATTCATCGATGTTCCCGTGAGTCTGGATGCCCTGGCCCTGGTAGCGCTCACTAAACCCGGGTTTAGCCGAGGGACACGATCTACAAGAAGAGGGGAAGCGTTCTTGTATGGTATGCATGGAAGAATAGCCCGTATTGCCTTGCCCCGTTTTACCATTCAAAAAACCTCATTAGCCTATGACCAGATTCAGGTCAAAGCCCAAGAAACCGATCTGACCGCTCAATCCCAGCGTGTATATGATATCCAGGCAGTGGCCGAGAAAAATTTGGCCGATGATTACGATGGGCTGGTTTTGCGTGCGGTGGCTCGAACCGCCATGAAAATGTCGGCTGCTGAAGGCATTGGTCTTGGAGCCAGAGCGATATCGGGCCGGAACAATGGAGATTGGATCGGTCCGTTGGTGGGTGGAATTGCTCGAATCTTTGCGCTGGCAACAGAAGAAGCGGACATTCGGACTTGGCGGACCCTCCCCGGAGCGATTCAAATGACCAGACTATGGGTTGACCCTGGTGAATACTCAGTGTCCATTCAATCCATAGACACTCAAGGCCGGGAGGCCGGAGAGTCCCAGCACACCCAATTTCAATTGAAACACGGTGAGACCCGCATGGTGATTCACCAGAATGTGCAATAAGCAAGCATGCCTTTTAAGAAAATCATGAGATTGACGTTATGGCTATCCATATTCGGCGGTGGGTGCGCCTGGTTTGCTGGTGAATCCACGCCTGAATGGATACGATCTCCCCATCAATCCTATCCGCCTGAACGATATCTGACGGGTATCGGAGAGGCTGAATCGCGTGAGCAGGCCGAAAGACGAGCCTATGCCGCGGTGGCAAGGGTGTTTTCCGCCAAAGTCAAAGCCCAATCCATGGATCATGAACGCTATTCTCTGCAAGAGTCCGGCGAAAGCCATCAAACTCGACGCGAATTGCAGTTGGACCATCGCATGCAGGTCACGACAAATAAGGTGCTGGAAAATGTGAAGGTGTTGGATATCTGGTATCAACCGTCCACCCGGCATTTCTTTGCGTTTGCGGGGCTCGACAGACAACAAGCCGAACAATCCATTGTTGAACGATTACAGGATTGGGACGTGAAGATTGAGAATATGCTCGATCAAGGTCGAACGCATCCACAAAAAATTCAACGGATACGAGGCTATAAACAGGCCATCACGCTTCTGGCTAATCGCGACGTGTTAAACGCCGATCTGCGGGTCATACGCGCCAGCGGAGAAAGTCTGCCGTCCTCTTATCGTATCTCACAGATTCAACGAGAGTTTACCGATTTTGTCGCCAAGGAATTGGTCATTTCCGTGACGATTGAAGGGGACGATCATGAGGACATCGAACGGGCGATTCTGGAGGGCCTGAAACAGGAAGGCTTATTGGGCCACACGGCAAAAGTGGCGTCATGGGAAACTGAAGATTTGGCCATTGTTGGCCAAGGGCACTTGTGGAATCTGGATATACCGGATCCCTTGTTCACCTATGTGCGATGGTGCGGCGATATCGATATCTATGAAAATCCGTCTCATCGACTCATCGGCGTCATTTCGGAAACGGGGAGGGAAGGGCACATTACCGAACAGGAAGCCAGGGTGAGGGCTAACAGTGCCATGCAACGGGTCCTGAGTCATGAAGTGGCTCGGCTGCTGACCCAGTCTTTTTTTGACGAAGAGTCTGCTGCACTCAATAAATTACAAAAACCCAAAGCTTGCCCTCATTGACAGAAACCTGACGCCTAAACTTTCATCCCTCCCAACATTTGACCCATGACCCACAAAAATTACATTTTGATTATCTACCAAAATAGCGATTGCAGAAAAATCCTCACGTCAGAGTATGTACATTCATATCGGAGTAAGAAGATAACCTCTTATTCAGTAGCTTATTCCGGGCAAGCAAAGTCTTCGTGTAGTCCTTTAAAGATGGCTTCCCATTCTTCGTTTTTTTTGAGTAGATGGTTCTGCCTGCTTGGGAGCTCTTGCTGAGATTGGTTGGGAAGGTGCAGTAGAAGTGTTTTCGATTCCGATAATTTCGTGGTGGCTTGGAGCAAATAATGGCAAACTCCGGGCGGAGCCGGGGGAAGGCCTCCAGCCCGTTCAAAGAGTGCCAAGGCTCGAAGCCCTCGTTCTTGTGCTCGATACTGCAAGGAAGCGGCTTGATAGGTGTTTTGAGTGGAAGGGTCTGGAGCGTTCTTGGTTAAAATATCGGCCATCATGGCTGCCTTTCCGCTTGCCTGAGCTGCTCCTTCCGGGTCGGCTTGGGCAGCCAGCTCATCAGCTCGTTGCCCCAGGCGATCCATTTCTGCCAATTCTCCGATAACCTGTGCACCACTAATTCCAAGTCTATCCCCTATGACAATGGGCATTAAAAAAATGACTGGGAGAATGATTCTTTTCCCGTTCATGAATACATGCGTACGCACTGTTTTTTAATATTCGGTTGGAAGTTTCACCTGTTTTCCTTTAAGGAATATTTTTAGTGGATTTTTCAGTACAGGACTCTGGAATGGAGCTTGTACGAATATTCATTGTGAGAATTAACTAATTTGGCCATCCAAATCGATTTGCTTGACGGTCCAATTGGTGGCATCCCGAAGTTCGGTCATTTCTTCGGAGGTATCGTAAATGAGCCAGACCTTTTTTTCTAACTCCCGGATGGGTGGGATGGATTGTTCATTGCGAAGTTTGCCTAAGCTCCAAACCACTTCCGTAAGAATGGGAAAATTGATGTCAGCAGAGCTTTTCATGGTCTTCAAGTTTTCTTTGAGATAATCCAGAAGAGGAGGGGTGACAGTCGGATCTCCGGAATGCGCTCCAATTTCGCCTAAGCCCTTGGCGGCGGCGGCTCGGAGCGAGGTCTCCGCGTTCGTTTGAAAAATCTGGATCAGGAGAGGAATAGCTTCCGGGCCAGAGGTAGAAAGGGCCACAATGGCTTCTTCGGCCAACTCCTTGTCATTGATCATTTCCTTGAGATACGGAATCGCATCCGTGGACCCTACCTCGGGCAGCATGGACAGGATTTTGAGTTTTCGCTTATTGGTGGTTTGGCTGTCCTTGAGCAGTTGAAGCAATCGAGAGTCGTGCCCCCATTCCGCGGCAATCATGACGGGAAAGTCGAATTCCTGCAAACGCTCGGCTAACTTCTCCATGGCAAAAGGTCCCGACTTTTCATCTTTGGCCATTTCGGCAGGATCTTCAAAGGAGGTACGGGCCTCCCGATACCAACCCATATCCCGGCCATCCATGAAATACGAAAAGAGACAAGCTGGGCCTTTCCAGAGACGTGCAGGGGAATCGACAAGGTCAGCGTCTCCTCCGGCTCGGGTCGTGCCACCCCACTTTTTTCGTTCTTCGCATTTCACGCTTAGCATCACATCGGATGGTTCATCCCGGCTGGTCACTACTTTATACCCTAATGCCTCCATGCGTTGTTGCACGATTTTTTCAATGTTCTCTCCATTAACCTTTCCCCGTTCGGTTAAGGCCAGCACATTCACCCAAATGACACGAATGTTGTCCAATCGTGCTTTTTCTTCAGGGGTAAAATAGGTTCGCCTGGCCAGTCCATCCGAAACCAGGAAGATTAACAAAAGCAAGATGGCCAGACTGCCTATTCCCAAACGTTTCATAATATTCCCCCTAGTTAATGCCAATGATGCCGGTGAATGCATGTATTAACTGAGATGACCGTCCAGATCCAATTGTTTGTAGGTCCAGCTCACGGCTTCCCTGAGATCAGCCATGGCTTGGGAAGTATCAAAGATGAGCCACACCTTTTTTTGAAGCTCTCTGATAGGGTGCAGAGAAGGATCCCATCGCTGCTTTCCGATGGCCCAGACCACTTCCGTGAGCACGGGGAAATCGATATCGTCCGAGGTCTTTATGTGAGGCAACCGTGCCGAGACATACTGGACCAATGGAGGAATCGTTCGAGGATCCCCGGTTGTCGCCGCGACGTTACCCAGGGTTTTCGCCGCTTCGGCTTTTATATTGGGTTTTGCACTGGTTTGGAATAAGTCGATGAGTAGCGGAATGGAATCAGCTCCGGCTCCAGAGAGTGCATTGATCGTTTCTTGTTGCAAATCGGTCGATTCCAATAGTTTGGTTAACCGAGGGAGCGCTTCCTCGGCATTCAGATCGCTGAGAACGGAAAGGATTTTTACCTTCCGGAGTTTCGGCGTCGTAGAGGCATCCAACAGAGTGAGCAGGCGATCGACCTGCCCCCATTCGGCAGAGAGGAGAACCGGAAAGTCATATTCCTTGAGCCGTTGATTGAGACGATCCAAGGCGAATTGTCCGACATCCTCCACCCCGGCCTTTTGGGCAGCTTGCCGGGCATCGGAAAAGGTCGTGCGTATCTCTTTCTGCCACTGAAGGTCTCTGTTTTGGAGAAAATAGGTAAGCAGACAGGCCGGTCCCTTCCAGAGACGATCAGGGGCATCGGCGAGTTCCACGTCTCCTCCGGTGGGCGAGGTGCCGATCACGGTCTTTTGTTCTTCACACTTTACTTTAACTTCCACGTCATGGGGCGTGGACCGCTCGGTGGTCGTCGTATAGCCAATCTCTTCTAACCGCTCGGTGACCGTGGCAGTGAGCGGCGTGGCGTCTTGCGCCCCTTTTTCGGTCAACGCCAGGACCTCGACCAACACCGTCTGCGCTTTTTCCAGCTGAAGTTTTTGCTCAGGCGAGAGATGAATCCGTCGGGCTTCGGTTGGCAGTGCCCAGAAACATCCCACCACAAGAAGGATAAGGACCACAGGCCAGGTTTTCATGGGGAAGCTCCTTGGCATGTTAATGTTCCACAAATATTTATCGTTAAAGGTCGCTACTTCAGGAGGGAGAACGGTCAATTTCATGATAGGAAATACGCCAGACCTTTTTCTCCAATATACTCTTCAGATTGGAGGCAGGGCAACCCAAAATTGGCTGCTGAATTTCTTCCGAGATGCCATCAAAATATATAAATTGGTCCACATCGTATATTCCACGCTATGGCCGCAGCATTCTGCTCAATCTCCTGCTCATTGGAGTTTGCTCATATCGGATTCACTCGGGTTCTCGTATGGAAAAATAGCAGTTCGACAATGTTGTCTTCGGCAGAGTAAACCAATCAGAAAACCATTGGGTTCGCTGGATATCCAAAAAGGAAATGGTAGCGCGAACCTTGCGTTTAGAATTTTCAACATTCCTTGCAGGTTAAGTTGAACCCTACCTATCCTCAGGCTATACTCGCCCCATGGATCACTCAATCAAATTTGGGTTCATCGGTGCCGGCAATATGGCCGAAGCATTGGTGTCCGGCATGCTCAAAGGAGGCCTAGCTGAACCATCTGCGATCAGAGTGACTGACGTCTCTTCATTCCGTCTTCGACACTTTCAAGATTCGTTTTCCGTCGGATCTTTTCCTGACAATAGGGCTCTGGCTCAATGGAGCCATGTGGTTGTGCTGTGCGTCAAACCTCAGACTATGGATCTTGTCCTTGCAGAGATTCAGGCGAAACTTTCTTCTGAACAATTTGTGATTTCGGTGGCGGCTGGATATCCCATCAAACGGATTCGAGAACATGTAGGAACGGATGTAGCCATCGTCCGAGCTATGCCTAATACGCCTGCCGTCATTCGGCATGGAGTTACCGCAATCGCGTGTGCCCCCAATCTTGATTCCCGACAAACCCAATTGGCGCAGCATATCTTTGAATCGGTGGGAAATGTCGTCATGATCGACGAATCGCTCATGGATGCGGTAACCGGATTGAGTGGGAGCGGCCCAGCCTATGTGTATCTCATGATTGAAGCCTTAGCGGATGCTGGAGTTCGTGTGGGATTGTCCAGATCGATTGCTCATGTATTGGCCACTCAAACTGTTCTTGGTGCGGCCAAAATGGTGGAAGTCAGCGGGGAGCATCCGGCTACCCTCAAAGATCGCGTGACTTCTCCCGGAGGAACGACCATTGCGGGGTTGCGGGAATTGGAAGCAGGAGGATTGCGTGCGACGGTGATGAAAGCGGTTGAGGCTGCCACCCATCGATCAGTGGAATTGGGCAACCTCCCTTCTTAAGCAGAAGATTGAAATCTAGCACATCAATTGGAAAGGTGTATTTTCCGGAAAGGAGATTCCCGTGCAGTATTGGGTGAAAGTGGTATTTGTGGACAATCAAGAAGTGGAATTCAAAGATGCCATCCGGCATACCATTAGCGATGACATGGAAATTCTGGAAGTGGATACACCAAAGGAAATAGTGATTATTCCGCTTAAACAGATAAAATATTTTTCGTGCGATGCCTCTGTGTTCTCTTCGAAGACAGCCTAAGATATTTTCAGTTCTATTGTTCTTTTTTTAATTAGGCCGTGACGAGAGGAGGAGGCTATTCCAAGGAACGGTCTCATTCAATGCATATTGAAGACGCAGCCTGGCATCTGGGAGTAAGGGATTAATTCTCGTCTTTGCCGAACCGAAAGAGTCAGGAAGATGATGAATATGTGCCGTTGTTCGTCAATCTGGGATATTAATATCTGCAAATGTTACCCAGGATAATTCTTGTAAGTTATTGACTTATAAACGGAATATTCGTTCAATGAGACTTTTCAGGCCAGAAAAGACAGAAATTTTGCCTTGTAAGGAATGTCTTTTTATGCCACTATAATCTCACTTGCCGATGAAAAGAGTTATCTCATTCAATTCTGTTATCTCATCTTCATCTTCCTAAGTATTCAATTTTCACAGGGAGCATTCAGATCTATGGAGACACTGAAGTACCTTGTTAAACAAATAAGCCTTGTCGCTTTACTCCTAGCCGGCATTCTGATGTTGTGGGAGATTCCCCACTATCATCAAAATGCGATGTCTCACAGTGATGCCGTGCCCATGCTGGGCAACAAGCTGCCCTCCTATGAAATTCAAACATTTTTACGGCATATCGACACACGGTTGCCCTATTATCGTGAAGAGTTTCAAGAAGCCGAGAAAAAAACCGGGGTTCCCTGGACCTTATTGGCGGCCGTGGCCTACCAAGAGTCCAAGTGGAATCGGCATGCCGTGAGCCCCACTGGCGTCAGAGGGCTAATGATGTTGACCCGTTCAACGGCCAGTGAACTGGGGATTCAGAATCGATTGGATCCCGCCAAAAGTATTTCCGGGGGAGCCCGCTATCTTTCCCATCTGCATAAGCGAGTGCCATCAGAAATTCGAATGCCGGATCGAATGTTTATGGCTCTTGCAGCGTATAATGTGGGGTTTGGGCACATGAAAGATGCCCGGTTATTGGCTGAACGGCTTGGAAAAGACTCGACGAAATGGGATGATCTCAAGCAAGTCTTACCGTTACTGTCCAAGAAAGAATATTATGAAGATCTTCCGCATCGGTATGCTCGGGGATCTGAACCTGTCCAATATGTTAAACGCATTCGTGCCTATCGCAAAATTCTCCAGCAAATTATCGTTCAGGAATCAAAGAGCCCTCAAGTCGAAGTCTAAAATCCTGCTCTGAGCAATGTTCAACGTTGAGCCTTCTTCCGAATAACGAAGGCTGCCTTCCTCGGAATCCGAGATCTCCTCTGTTCCCCTGGGCATTTTGGGAGGAGCTGCTCGGTCCGTCACAATCATTTTTCTGGATATATTTTGAGTCTGCGTTCGACGTAAGGGGCATCCCCCCTCAAGAACGGCTCGATTTTTTAACACATCAGCATGCGGCCAGGCAGACGCCTAGCCATGAAGTCAGAACCCTGTAGAGAAAAATAAAGGCTAGGCACTAAGGAGAAGCACGTTCTATCGATACAGCTTTATCATTTGGCAGAACCACCGCCTTAATTCTATCCCCAAATTCAAATTTTTCGGATAACACGGTTTCGGGAGTAACTTCAATTCGAATTTCTCCCAGTTCCCCGCGTACTACATAAAAATCCCCGTCCACCATGAGGAGATCGGCAACAATCACTTTCCTGCCAGGAGGAGCAGGCACGGCCTTCCTCTCCTGCTTGGGAGTTGGTGTTTCCGTATTTGTTGGGGGCTTTTCCGGGGAAGGGGCAGATTGAACTGATTCTATTTGAACCCCATTGGGTTCTCCGGCTAATGCCCGGACAACCGACAAGGCGGTATCGTTCGGCGTCACGACGGCTTTGATTCGATCGCCAAATTTAAATTTTTCCGCCAATTGAGTGGAGGGAGTAATCTCAATTTGAATTTCTCCTCGTTCCGTTCGAACGATATAAAAGTTACCATCAACCATGAGAAGGTCGGCGATAATAATTCGATTTTGTGGACCGGCTGGCGGAGCCGACGGGCCGGGTTTGAGTTTAGGTTTTACCGAGTCAGGAGTCGACTGGGTTATGGAAGGAGCCGGATCCTTTTTGGGGGGAGCCGGAGAGTTTTGGGTGATTCCAGTTGGTTCGCCTGGCATGGCACGGGTGATAGACAGAGCTTCATCATTAGGTAAGAGTACGGCTTTGATTCGATCTCCGAATTTGAATGATTCGGAGAGTTGGGTCTCAGGAGTCACCTCAATACGAATTTCTCCACGATCTCCTCGCACGACATAAAAGCTTCCATCGACCATTAAGAGGTCGGCTACGACTGTTGTGGTTTTGTTTGCTGGAGAAGTGACAAGCGGATCTACTTTTTCGTCTCCCCAGGCCATGGATAACGGTAGAACCATGAGTAAGAAGATGACAAGGAGGGCATAAACAGTACAAACCGGATGCCTTGAGCGAGCCATATTTATGATCTCCTTTCCTAACTGATGAAGTGTCATGCTCCCCGGCCCTCCGGCGATGAGAATCTTAAGATGGGGGAAATGCAGTGAAATGGTGCCGAGGGACAGAATCGAACTGTCGACACCAGCCTTTTCAGGGCTGTGCTCTGCCAACTGAGCTACCTCGGCACTAGCTGAAGATTGATGATACCATAAATGGAATTGGCTCAAGTGTGTACCAGGAATACTCATTGAAAAGCAAGACGATTTTTGCTCTCGCCGAATTCGTCGCCTTTTAACTTTCTTGACGATTTTTACAATCGGAAGGTATTCTCCGTAGCCTAAGCTTCATCGGCTACTTTGCTGTCCTTGTGACATGTCTCTATGCAGTTCTACACAGTAAGGAAATAAATACACATGGAAAATGAAATTCAAGAAAACCTTGAAATTGAGGACGAAAGTCCCGAACTCTCGCCTGAAGAATACCTTGAAACCCTCCTTATAAAAGCTCGGACTGCAGTTCGCCCTCTGAGCGGATTGATAGCCATGAAGAAAAATGTGGCCTTACTTGCCATGGCGGATGGGCTTCTTGAAAACGAAGAACGTCTTTTGGACGCGAACCAAAAGGATGTGGAGGCGTTTGAAGGAGATGAAAGCCGTGGGCCTCTGGTCGACCGGCTTCGGCTGACGCCGACCCGAATTGCTGATATGGCCAAGCAACTTCGAGAAATAGCCGAGCTTCGT
>JALDRK010000005.1 GCA_031315915.1 Nitrospirales bacterium | reverse complement strand
CCGGAGCGACAACGGCTTGATTTTTCAAAGTCGGCGCTTTCGGCGGGCTTGTGAAGCGTATCGCCTCCAGCAGGAGTTCATTACGCCTTATACGTCAGAACAAAATGGGCTCATTGAACGGGTCTTTCGGAGTTTGAAAGAGGAATGTGTGTGGCAATACCACTTTGCCGGATTTGAGGATGCGCGCCGGGTCGTCTCAACCTGGATGCAGTGGTACAACGAGGATCGGCCGCATCAGGCCTTACAGTACAAAAGCCCGCGGAGATATCGGCGTGAACAAACAGCGAAGGTGACTTGATTTCGGGGGAGCATTACAGAAAGATGCTGTGCATGGGGTTAAGTTTCATTAAAAATAGTGCTGAGGTTAACCAGTAGAAACCCATCTCTCTTCCCTTTTGAAACAGTTAAGGGCACCTCTAAAAACTACTGACATATTTGTTCGATTCTGGCATAAGTCTCCGCCAAGGAGGATTGCTCATGAACACATCTGACCAACTTGGGTTCTTTGACCTGACTCATCGCTATGACGCCCTCAGTCAAAAGGGTGACCCGTTAGAACAACTCGCTCAGCACATTCCCTGGGTCCGCTTTCGGAAGACGCTGGAGAAAAGCCTGCGGCGCTCCAATCGTTCGAAGGGAGGTCGGCCACCATTTGATGCCCTGCTCATATTCAAAGTCCTCGTGCTACAAGCCCTCTATAACTTATCCGATGACCAAACGGAATATCAGATTCGCGATCGGCTCTCCTTCATGCGCTTCTTGGGCCTTGACCTGCATCAGCGGATTCCCGATGCCAAGACCATCTGGCTATTCCGGGAGACGTTGGCTCAGGCGGGCGTCGTGGAGAAGCTCGTCAAGCAATTTGACACCTATCTAGCCGATCAGGGGTTACAAGCCCGCGGGGGCCAACTCATTGATGACTCGCTGGTCCCGGTGCCCAAGCAACGGAATACGCGAGAGGAAAACGCGACCGTGAAGGCCGGGGAGTGCCCGGCAGAATGGGAGGCGCAGCCAGCAAAGCGGCGGGAGAAAGATACGGATGCCCGCTGGACGATAAAGCATAGGGTCAGTCACTTTGGCTATAAGAATTACGTGAACGTGGATAAGCAGCACAAACTCATTCGGCATTATACGGTGACCCATGCGGCGGTGCATGACAGTCAAGTCCTAGAAGACGTGTTGCAACCCAAGACCGCTGGGCGGGCCGTCTGGGCGGATGCCGCCTATCGGTCGGACGAGATTGAAGGCAAACTCAAGAAACGGAAGCTGCGTTCCCAGATTCAGTACAAGGGCTATCGCGACAAGCCGTTGACGCCCAAACAACAGCACATGAATCAGCGTCGGAGCCGGATCCGCGCCCGCGTGGAACATATCTTTGGCCATCACGTCACGGCCATGGGAGGGAAACTCCTTCGAACCATTGGCCGGGTCCGGGCGCGCGCGAAGATCGGGCTGAAGAATCTCACCTATAACTTCCAGCGATTCTTGATGCTGACGGCCGCTGTCAGAGAACAAACGGCGTAAGGAAGGGGACGGGGAACGATGATGACAAGAAAAGCGCACGGTCGCAGATCCGGCTCCCTTCTCTTTTCGCTCCCGGATTTCGTGCCTGGCCTCTCCACCACGGGGCAAATAAGTTTACTCGAACGTTTTTAGATGTGCCCATATAAAATGTCAGAAATCTTGAATTGTATATCGTGGGGAAACTCTCACTATTACAATCAGACAAAACCGACCTTGATCGCATCTCTTACTCACCCAGGAGAATTCAGGGAAATCCGCCTTCGAATTGAGAGGTGAACCTCAGTCGTGAGACAGATATTCTCTGATGCTCAGTAAAATCTTCTGTGGTCTATTTCCTCTCAGCGAAAGGAGCAGAAGACGGCGAAACGAACACGACGGAATCACTTGCCAGCCTTTAAAGCCAAGGATGCTTTGGCGGCCGTTCCGGAAGATCGTACTTTGGGGGAATTAGCCGAGCCGTGTGATGGCCATCCGAATCAGATCCAGGACTGGCAATAGAAACGGGACACCAAGGCGGAAACGGTCATTGGGACATACATAACCGATGGCGCCGATCATCGACCGCTGCAGCAGAAACTCCATTGAATGTTAGGCACAGAAAAACAGTTAAAGATATTAGGTAACTATACTTATTTATGTCTAATTCATAAAACCATATAATTGAGCGTAAAGTTATAGAAAGTCTTGTCCTGACAATAAGGACCACCTGTTGATAATTTTCTTATCATTAAAGTCATGTAAGGAGGATTGGAAAAATGGAAGCCCCCCACAAAGAATTGTATAAAAAGCCTGAGCTTATAAAACATAATGCCTTACGAGATCTCACTACACGCTGTTCAACCAATTGCGAATCCCCTTCCTTGTGGTATAACTGGACGACTGAACAGAAACCTTAGAGAGCAGATTACTTCATTCAACGTTCTTTGGACGGAGCAAGGAGATTGACACAGACGCCTTTGGTACGACTCAGAAACATTTTCCCGCCCCTCTACACTAAACCCATCAATAGCCTTGAGAAATCCCTTTTGACTTAGGAGCACCGGATCATCCTTCTTCCTGACGGTGTCCTTAACGTAATCTCTTCTCACACACATTATCTCAGAAAGATCTATCGATTTGGCTATCCTATAGGAAGGCCAATGTCCACTCAATTTCTCACGATCGAGACTGCGGCAAACAGAACAGTCAATCCGAGAAGCAGGGTCATTCGACCAATTAGCGGGGAGAGTCTTATCAGCAGTCGATCATGATTTGACAATTCGATCGGCGTTTTGTTTCTTAACAATCGGACTTTTGGACCAATCACCCGGTCATGGAGAAGAGAAACACTAATCAAACCTAACACCAGGAACAGCTTAAAAAGAATAGGGCGTGGCCAGCTCAGTGGAGACGAGAAATCGGCGACCCACTGCGGAAGAAGGAGAGCGCCGGTGCCTACGAGGAGGGACAGTGCCCACCAGACGAGGGTACGAAACCGGCACGCAAGTCCCACAAACCAGCGTTGGACCTGAACCGGTTCATGAGCCTGTTTGAGAAGAGGAACTGCAACCAACGAGAGAAACAACATCCCTCCCACCCAAAAGGCCGCAGCCGTCAAATGGATCCAAACAAGAAAAAGGTTAAAGAGATTCACCTTATGAATTGTAGCGTGATGGCCGGCAGATCTCTATGGCCCATGAATGGTTGGATGGAAAGACCTGATTTTCCCAACTCAAATAACCATGATGGTTCACCAGTTATTCCGTGGCAGAGGCTCAGCTCACATAACAGCCTGCTTTGGTCGATGTTCTACCGGACATCTGGCATCTATTAGCATTCTTTAAAAGGCGATGCCCAAATACGCTCCGGCCGTACCAAAATTATTGGTGGTATCTGTTTGACCGGTTGCCAGATGAAATCGCCCGTCCACTCCCAAGTGCAACGCTTTCCACACCCGTACCTGGGCACCTACAGCAAATTGGACGCCGATATCCAATACCGTCGTATCGTTTGATGGTGGACTAATGACATGGAAATCCAGTCCTACCGGGATGATCCAGGGACGAATCCGGCTACCTTCCATAAACATGATTTTGGGGGCGACATTTACTGTCAGCATGGTGAGCTGAACCTTTTTATTAAATTCGGCGGTGCAGGTTCCGACTCCCGCTACCGCGCATGTGGTGGGAACGGCCTGCGCAACTTTTTCCGAATTCCAACGTTTAAACTCTACGCCGATTTCTCCCAACACCCATGTCCCCCCAAGCAAACCCCAAACGTTTTTGGACAACACTAAATCCAGCCCCGCCCCCACATAATAGCCTGAGTTATGATGATTCGTATTTCCGCTGGCCCCGAATACATCGGTAATTGCTTCATTCTAACGATCATTGATCAAATTCGCCCATCCGCCTCGGAAAAAAACCATATGGCCTGTCTCCTGTTCCGCTCCGGGTGAAACGGAAAGCGTCTTGTGTTCCAGCCGCTCCAAACGTTCCTCCACGGTCAATCCTTGAGCCCAACTCGTACCCGACATTTCCCACATGACGCACCAACACAACACTCCATATCGAAGAATTTGTGCCACAGACCTGCTCCTGTTCTTCATGCTCGACCTCCTTCTGATAAAATTGGAACCCATTTAAACGAATTGGGAAGTAAGACGCGTTTGGGTATTTTCACGACCTCCACATGGCCGCATTCCATGAAACCGGGTAATATCCTAGAGCAATGCTCATAGGCAGACATTGCGAAACGACAAACACAAAGCTGATTGTTATCAATGCGTGGGATGGGGCAAAGGGCCTAGGGCCGACTCATAAAAACGGTGCGAATGGACCGATGAAGAAAGAAATTTTCGAGGAACAGTGCAGCAAGACTTTACGGAGGAAAGACCGAAAACGAAGGATTATACGGGAAGTGACAAATGATCAGAGGAGTCGGGATTATACCGAAACACCAGCAATTTTACGCAGACGTTCGGACTTCAAAATCGTGATGTCCCGACCTTGCATCGCAATGAGGCCATTGGCTTGAAGATCATGGAGCAGACGAACAGCCGTTTCGACCGTGACAGCCGCCATTTGGGCGATGTCTTCTCGTTTCAGATTCAGAGCCAGTCGAGTTCCGCCAGGCACAGCCTCGCCAAATCGCTCTTGCAACTCTAACAACAACCCAGCCAGACGCTCCTTGGCAGGAGAAAAAGCAAATTGGTCTGTCGCCAACGTCACCTTGGCCATTTCTTTACTGAGCACCTGAACCAGCTTCACCGCCAACTCTCCATTCCCTTTCAGCATGTTCAAAAAACCCGGACGGTCCAACAAACAAACCTGTGAGGGCTCCAACACTTCACAGGTCACTTGATGGACAGCCTGCTCTTGCAAGACGTGCTTTTCGAGCAAATGGCCGGCATCCACAATTCCCACTACACGCTGCTGTCCCTTTCGAGTGAGACGCGTCAGCTTGACTTTCCCTTGACAGAGCACATACAAGCCCAACGGCACATGGCCTTCATAAAACACGAATTGTCCAGGTTGATAGATGGCTCGTCGTTTGAGGATCCCCTGGGATTCTTTCCCAGGAGGAATCAAATCGCAAATATCTGAATCGTCCCGATTGTGGCAGGTCGTACAGTCAGGAATTGCAGAAGGGAGAACAGGTTTCATGACAATCGTTTCTGGCCTTGAAATCCAGTGAAAAGTATACCTTAACGTGGTACGTCAACTGAACCCTTCGTTTCAAGAAGTTCTTGGGTATTTACTCGAACAAAGGTTCTATCCTTTTTTTTCCATAAAAACAAATTTAGATTTGAACAATTGTTCCAATATGGGACAAGGATCTTTATAATCCTACTGCTCTTTTCTTCACCTGGATAACCGTAACGGATGAACCCTGACTCGTCTCCACCCCCTTCCCCTTCTTCCTCACAACTGACTTCTGCTGCGTACCAACGGGCTGATTCCGACTCGGATTTCTTGCAACGTGACGAGCTCCGTGCGGTCCGTTTGCAATTGGAATGGTTCAAACCGGAACTCATTCAGCAAGATGAAAATATTGAGTCGACCATTGTTGTCTTTGGAAGTGCACGCGTCCTTGAACCTGAGGCCGCCAAAGCCAAACTGCTGATTGCCGAAGAGGAGTTAAGGCAACACGCAACAGATCCGGAGAAAAAACGGGCGTACGCCATCGCCAAGAACCAATGGAAACTTTCCCCTTATTATGAAGAAGCCCGTGAATTTGGACGGCTGGTATCCGCAAGTTGCCAGATTAACGGAAGTTGCCAATATGTCATCATTACCGGCGGAGGACCAGGTATCATGGAGGCCGCAAATCGAGGAGCCGCAGATGTGGGAGCCAAATCCATCGGGCTGAACATTGGGTTACCACATGAACAGGTCCCAAATCCGTATATTACACCAAGTCTGTGCTTTCAATTTCGATACTTTGCTCTTCGAAAAATGCACTTTCTGAACCGGGCCAAAGCCCTCGTGGTTTTCCCAGGTGGGTTCGGCACGATGGATGAGCTGTTCGAAACCCTGACGCTTCTCCAAACCAAAAAAGTTCATGACCTATCCGTTATCCTCATCGGCCGAGCCTTCTGGGGAGAACTGATTAATTGGAATAAATTCGTCGAGTTCGGATTAATCGGTCAGAATGATCTTTCTTTATTCCATTATGCCGAAACGGCAGCCGAAGCTTGGGCGATCATTTCACCTCAACATCAGAAAGGATCCACCGATTGAAAATAACGTTCCACGGTGCGGCAAGATCCGTCACCGGCAGCCGCCATCTTCTTGAAGCCGGGAACTCCCGGATTCTTCTGGATTGCGGCCTGTTTCAGGGTCGACGCGACCTCGCCCGGGAACGGAATACCCATCTGGGATTCGATCCGAAGTCGGTGCGGGCAGTGTGGCCTTTCTCATGCCCACATCGATCATTCTGGCGCCTTGCCGGTTCTGGCCAAAAAACAGTTTGCCGGATCCGTCTACATGACCCCAGCCACAGCAGACCTCACTAAAATTCTCTTGGAAGATTCCGCACGTATTCAGCAGAGCGACTGTCGGTATGTGAATAAAAAGAACGACGAAAAGGACGGAGTTGTGTCACACCCTTTTACACCACTGGAGATGTTCATGGCATCGCCGCACGGTTCAAGGGAGTCGGCTATGGCGCATCAATTTCGGCCGGCCCGAATGTCACCGTGCAATTTCATGATGCCGGTCATATCCTGGGGTCAGCCGCAGTCTGGACCAAATATCAACATCGCGGCCGGTCGACCTCCATCTTATTCTCCGGTGACTTAGGACGAATCAAGATGCCCATCCTTCGCGACCCTCAACCTCCACCTCCCTGTGATGTGCTGATTATCGAATCCACATACGGAGACCGCCTTCACGAGGATAACCGGGAAAAACGCAAAGCCGTGGTCAAAGACCTTGTTGAGCATGCTATTCGGTACAAAAGCAAGATTGTCGTTCCGGCCTTTTCAGTCGGACGCACCCAAGATCTTATTATGCGCATGAAAGAACTCATAAAGGACGGCGAGGTGTCTCCCATTCCCATTTTTATTGATTCGCCCTTGGCTCTGAAAGCCATGAAAGTCTTTCAACAGCACCCGGAGTGTTACGATGAGGAGACCTATCGGACCTTTACCTCTCAAGGAGATATTTTTGCCTCGAAATATATTCATTTCATCTCGACTGCCACCGACAGTAAACTCTTGAACCGGCGCAAGGACCCTTGTGTCATTATTTCCGCTTCCGGCATGTGCGAAGGAGGCCGGGTCGTCCATCACCTGAAAAACACGATTGAAGATGAAGCCAATGTTGTCGTTCTCGTGGGCTGGCAAGCCGAACATACCCTTGGCCGGAAACTGGCTGAAGAATGGGGAACGGTGCCCATTTTCGGTGTCCCGACCACACGACGCGCGCGCGTCGTGCGCTTGAATGGATATTCAGCCCACGCAGACCGGAATGATCTCCTGGCGTATGTCCGGGCGATTCAACCCTACCCTCGAAAAGTTTTTGTGGTGCATGGCGAAGAACGCCAGTCTTTGGCCTTTGGGATGACGCTCCAAACCGAATTTCCCGGCATGGAGGTCGAGGTTCCCAAACCGGAGTCCATTTACCAGATATAACTATGACCCTGCTTCTGATCACTCCACACCTGAATTCTCATTTCTTGTCATACAGAACTGCATCATGACAATCATCATGAAGGATTCGGACAGGCTTCACATTGAAGAAGGTCTGAGCTTTGTGGTGTTTGCCTTTGATATCGGATCTTGGATCCGGCTTGAGGAGGCCGAACAGCATATCACCGCCACCAAGGAACGGGGCCATATCAAACGTCAACGACCAGCTCCCCAATATTTCGACTATGATCCACCGCCGCTTCGAATCACGCAGGAGACCAATGTCGTGGCAGTCGGGGCATTGCACACCCTGCCTCAAGTGGAAACCATCCTGTACGATTTTGGCGCCATGATGGTGATATATCGGCTTCCCTTGCAGGGATCGTTTTCAGCTCTGTTGCCCTTGAGCGAAACTCTGTATGACCATGCCCTTCTCATGGAACACGCCCAGCAACATGTCTCCCAGCTTATTCGCACCCTGGGAACCTACATTGAAAAAGCCAACTGTTCCCCATTTGTGGAGGATTATAATATTTTCTCTATTGCCAAGACTCATCCGGCAGTTCCTCCCTCTCAACTTCTCGAGCAGCATCGTGGGCTGATTGCGCAAATCCTTCGATCGGAGGACGAGCCGCTTTCCTCACAGGAAATTCAAGATGCCACTGCCTCCTGCATAGCGTACGGGCAACACGATTTGACGGTGATCGATTGGAATGCCGCGATGATGCTTGGTCAGGAAATGGACGATGTCCGAGCGGTCCTCGAAATCATCAATGTGGAATTGGTGGAACGGCGATTTCTCGATCACCAACTTGATCTGGCCTTGGATGAGGCCTATGCAACCCTGACCTCCAAAGAGTGGTATACCATTCGTTGGCCGGGCTCCATGGTCGCTAACCTTCGGCGCATCGCCGGACTTCAGGTGGATAGTGCCATCCTCTTCGAGCGGGTGACCAACACGCTCAAACCCTTAAGCGATCAATACCTGGCTAGAGTCTACCGTATGGCGTCACAGCGTTTTTATTTACAGAGCTGGGATATCAGCATCAGACGGAAATTGGAGACCTTGGATAATTTATACGGCAAAATGACCGACCATACGGGAAATCGGCGAATGGAAATATTGGAATGGATTATCATTATTCTCATCGCCATCTCCATTCTCCTGCCTTTTATTCCTGGTTTTCCCGGATATTAGCCTGTTTGCCTCTCCGTTCAGTATAAAATCGGGAACTATTCTTGGCTTAGTCATTCACGGCAATAAATCCTTAAATTTTAGGTGAGAACGTAACATGACCGGCCAGGTGCAGAAGAAACAGGTGAGATCTTATGAATGGGATACCACTCGTTCCGCTCAACGAACACAGGAAGAAAAAGGTCAATAGTCGTTTAAACAAAAACCAGTCATTCGAGTGAAATCTGCCCGTCGATATTACGAATAATCCTGGCGCGACCATCCTGGTCGAGTTGCGCTTCAATCCAATCGCCCACATGCGCCGGCCTATCAATACGCGTATTTTCATCCACAGGGAGCCGAATATCAATCTGGTTTTTCGTATGCACCACATAGGCCGCTCCCTCAATCTGAAACACTTGCCCCTGCACTGACCTCGTCGCCTCATTGGCTGACCAATGGCCACGTTGAATCAATTGATACCCTTTGGTGCCTTCCACAATCCCTCGACCAAGGTGGACTTGTTCAGTATCCATGGGATCTTGATGTCCAGCACATCCCACCATCCCAAAAAATATTCCTATCAATGCCATCAGACCTCGACCTTGTGACAGCATTAGCGCACCTCCTCTCATTTCATGATCGAATCCAAGCTCATAATATCTCGCGGGATTTCTTCCTATCATAATAAGCTCAGAAAACGGATGCATCATTCACGACTTTGTGAACATTGATGTAATGCTCACACGCCTTGATGCGCGATAATTTTTACCTGTGACTTTTGATCCTTATGGAAAACGTTAAAATCAAGTGGATGTATGCAGCCAACCCATGCTCCCAATTTCTTCAAACAAGGGAATATGATTCCGAAAAGTAGGGGGATGTCAATGTGAATTATCGTGCGCACTGATGTCAAATGATTGAATCTGCATGAAGAACTCTTTTCGCAGAGGAAGGGACAGCTGAAGAATTTCGAAAGAATTATTACGATGTTTTCCTGGAAGAAGTTCCGGGAGATACTCTCGATAGCAATTCGGCCATGGCCAGGAAATACTCGATCAAACCGCTAATGATCTGCGTGAAGAACATCGTAAACACGGCTGAATATCCAACCAAGAACATGATGCCTGGATGAAAACACGTTGGGGGAAATTTCTTCCGAGCAAGTATCATCCTCACGAGAAATTTTCATCATTTTAAAAAACCCTTTTCCGAGCAATGATTCCTTCCAACAAATCGTTTGACCTTTTGGATGAATTCTTTTACTCTGCCTTGTCAATCAAAAAACATTCGCCAAACAACACGCCACCTATCTGGAAATAGCCGAATTCCCCCCAAAAAGATTCCCGCCACTTCCTGAAACTTTTGCAGAACTGTCGCTTTTGATATTCACCACGCACCTCATGAAACTTTAGGAAGAACGCCGCACGATGGAAGGGTTTGCAACCGAATTTCAAAAGGTTTGGGCCACAGGCATTCTCGGCACAAATCTGGGTCATATCCTGCTTGCCTTTGCCGTATTCGTCATTTTTCTGTTTGCCCGCAGAATTTTCTTTCGGTTCTTGTCCGGTACATTAAAAACGTTAGCCTCCCGAACCCAAACAGACCTGGACGATCAGTTGATCAACTCCCTTGAACGCCCATTGGAATTTGCATTCGTTGTAGTCGGTCTTTTTTTGGCAGGACAGATCGTCAACCTTTCGCCGGCATTGGACGCAATGTTACGTCAGATCGTCCGATCCTTGATCGCGTTTACGTTATTCTGGGCTTTGTTCAGAGCACTCGATCCCTTATCAAGTTTGTTTGATCGCGCCATTGATCTGTTTGGCAGCGCCAACATGCATGAAACCATTAAAGGGTTTTTCCTCAAAGTGACTAAATTCGTGGTCGTGTGCTTAGGAGTTGCGGCAATATTTCAAGAATGGGGATTCAACGTGGCGGCAGTCCTCGGCAGCTTAGGATTAGTCGGCATGGCCGTCGCCCTCGGCGCTCAGGATTTCATTAAGAATATGTTTGCGGGACTCACGATTTTCTTGGATCAGGTCTTTGAAAAAGGGAATTGGATCAAGACACCTGATGTGGAAGGCACCGTGGAGGACATCGGGTTTCGGGCGACAAAAGTGCGTCAATTCGACAAAGCACTGGTGACCCTTCCAAACTCCAAACTGGCGAATGAGGCGTTGATCAATTATTCGCGTATGACCTATCGAAGAATTTACTGGAAGATCGGGGTCGAATACCGTTCGACTCATGACCAGATACGGAATATCGTCCAAGCCATTTCAACGTATATTTACGAATGTGGAGACTTTGAAACCGACCCTGAACAAGTGAAGACGTTCATTTTTTTGGATTCTTTCGGCGATTCGAGCATCGACATTATGCTCTATTGTTTTACCAAGACCGTTGTGTGGGGGGAATGGCTTGAAGCGAAAGAGCGATTGGCCTATCAGATCAAAGAAATCGTGGAAGGCCAGGGAGCCAGTTTCGCCTTTCCGTCGAGTTCGATTTATGTGGAAAGCTGGCCATTGGGGCAACCTGAAGCGTTTCCGCTCCAGACACTCGACAAACCCAAGTCCTAGCGATCCAGCAGAGGGAAAAGAACGGTCTTGCCTTTACTCCACAAGTTCTTCGCAAGCTCAATCTGTCGCCCTTGAGTGCAACATCTCATGTTCGGGGCAACATATACCTAACGGGCACTTCATACCTCGCATATGAAAACTTGCTCGATATAGCAATACTCTCTATGCTTACCCATGCAGTTCCTCAGACGTTGATACACCTATGAAACCATCCCGTTTTCGCCTCGTTCTTATCAAACCTTCCCATTACGATGACCAGGGCTATGTGCTCCAGTGGATGAGATCCTCCATTCCCTCCAATACTCTGGCTGCTCTATACGGAATTGCCCTGGACTGCGCCAAGCGCCAGGTCCTGGGCCCTGATGTCACCTTTCAAATTGATCCCTATGACGAAACCAACACGATTATTCCTATTTCCAAAATTATTTCCGACATCACGCAAGATGGACACGGCCTTGTAGGACTGGTCGGTGTACAAACCAATCAATTCCCCCGAGCGGTCGACCTCGCAGAACCTTTTTTAGAGGTCAACATTCCCGTCGCTATCGGAGGGTTCCACGTCAGTGGGTGTTTGTCCATGTTGCCCACCATTCCCGCAGACATTCAACAGGCTCTCGACAGGGGAATCACCATTTTTGCCGGGGAAGCGGAAGACCACCTCGACCAGCTCGTAGATGATGCCTATTCCAATACTCTCAAACCGATGTATAACGTCATGAATCAACTGCCTGGGCTTGGAGACGCGCCGAGTCCTTTCCTGCCGGTTCATATTGTCCAGAACACGCTTCGTCGCTTATCCAGTTTTGACGCCGGACGAGGGTGCCCCTTCCAGTGCAGCTTCTGCACGATCATCAACGTCCAGGGTCGCAAATCACGGTGGCGATCCGCAAATGATATTGAAACCCTCATTCGCAACAATCTCAAGCAAGGCGTTCGTCGTTTCTTTATTACCGACGATGACTTTGCCCGCAATAAAGAATGGGAATCCATCCTGGATCGCTGTATCGCCATGCGAGAGGAGGAACGTCTGCCTATTTCCTTTACCATCCAGGTGGATACTCTGTGTCATAAAATTCCCCGGTTCATTGAAAAATGCGCCAGGGCCGGATGCCGAAATGTATTTGTGGGATTGGAGAATATCAATCCGACATCCTTAATCGGCGCCAAAAAACGTCAAAATAAAATCGGGGAATATCGCAAAATGTTTCAAACATGGAAAGATCATGGTTGCACCACCGTCGCTGGGTATATCCTTGGATTTCCTGACGATACCCCGGCAAGCATCGCCCGTGACATCGAGATTATTAAAAAAGAATTGCCCGTCGATTGCCTGGAGTTTTTTTGCTTAACCCCATTGCCAGGATCGGAAGATCACCAACGCCTTCACAAGGAACGCGTGTGGATGGAGCCGGACATGAATGCCTATGACCTGGAACATGTCACGATGAACCATCCGAGGATGTCAAAAAAGGAATGGAGCACCGTGTATCGAAACGCCTGGGAACAGTATTACACCCCTGAACATGTAGAAACCGTCATTCGTCGAGCGGCGGCCCGTGGGCAAAACATCAATAAGGTCACATCTTTCTTAACCTGGTTTTACGGATGCATCACGATTGAAGGAGTCCATCCTTTGGAAGGCGGTATCTTTCGGAGAAAAGTTCGGACTCAACGTCGCCCCATGATGTTCCCGATAGAAAACCCTCTTGTCTTTTATCCAAAACGAGTCCTGGAAATCGCGGCCAATGGTTTCCGATGGGGTTGGTTAGTGTGGAAATTCCAAAGAATTTTCAAACGGGTCAAACAGGATCCCAATCGAACGAACTATACTGACTTGGCCCTCACGCCGGTACTGGAACAGGACGAAGAATCTTTGAACCTCTTGCATGTCTATTCCGACACCCCTCCCTCTTCGCAACATTTTGTCCAACCCACCAAACAGGCTGCCGGTTCATCCTAATTGTTTCACGTGTCTCGATACTTCTTCAAGTTGGAGCAAACCCATCAGGATCCAGACCAACCTTTCGGTGTCGTTAAAAGAGGAGAGTGGGGTTACGCAACTCTGTTCATAGTGACCTCAACCCTTTACTCTGCTCTAATTGATGAATAAATGCAATACACAAAATTTCTATACTTTCGACTATATCAGGATTGCGCTACAATGAAGACAATAAGAGAATACTTTCATATTCTTATGGGCCTGCTCATATTCACCAAGGAGGTGTCAAATGTCTGAAGGTACTGGCGCCATGTTCGGAGGACACACATCTAACGGTCGTGTGCTCGTGGTGGACGACGAATCCGATGTCCGAAAAGTTGTGCGTATGACTCTGGAAAAGTCGGGGTATGACGTGATCGAAGCCGAGGATGGGGAAAAAGCCATACAGGAAATCAACAAAGGCGAAAATCCTTTGCTGTTAGATTGCATCATTTCGGATATCCGTATGCCCAAGATCAACGGGGTGGAAGCCATCAATTATTTCAAGCAACAGTACCCCCATGTCCCGTTGATTGTGTTGACGGGCTTTCCGGACACGGAAATGGCAACGGGTTTTATGAAACAGGGTATCGTCGATTATCTGGTCAAGCCCGTGGAAAAACAGAAATTGACCGCTGCAGTATCCAAGGCCATGGAACAACGCGAAATTAATCGCTTATAGCTTTCCGACATTAGTGGTCCGACGTCCCGGGTTGTTCACGCAGACGGGATAGGCTTCCGGTTCACAAGAAAGAACGTTGAGTCTGAATAAAGCCCTATCCCTGAGATAGGGCTTTATTATTTGGGCCACATGCATACACGACGCATGAAGAGACTGATCTTCCAACACAGAGGATAGATCTGATCAAAAGAAATGTGGCTATTGAAGGATGAAGGAGTTTTCTGAATGATCCCTTCCGACCTGGCGGTTACTCATGTCGGCATTATCGGAGCGGGGAAAGGCGGCACGGCTATGCTGGAAGCTTTGGTCAATCTGCCTCATGTAAAATTGGTTGGAATCGCGGATTGCAATCCTCGCGCACTAGGGTTACAAGTCGCCAATTTTCATCACATACCCACGACGCTTCGCCCGTTGGATCTCATTCAAAATCCCCATGTGCAATTGCTGATCAACGTCACAGGGGATCCCTCCATGGCCAGCACAATTTCCCATATTAAGGCTCCCGGGACCGAAGCCTTGGGAGGCGCCGGGGCGAAGGTGCTTTGGGATTTTATCCAACATGGCACCATGATTCAGGCTCAACTGTTTCAGGCAGAAAAATTGGCTGGTTTCGGTACCTTTGCATCAGGCATTGCTCATGACATCAATAATCCGCTGTATGTCATCCTCGCCATGGCTGAAAATATTCAAGAAGAAACCGACCTGTCTCTCATTCACGAGCATGCCGTGAGTATCCACGAAGCCGCCCAACGGATTCATGCCATTTCACGCAACATCACGCAATACGCCCGTTCCGCCAGCACTCAAGAAACCTTGACGGTCGATCTGCACGCAAAACTGGATGAAGCATTGACGATCGCCAGATTCGCCACAAAATTTCACGAAATCACCATTCAAAAACACTACAATGGCTCGTTGGAGATTGCGGCCAAACCTGAAGAAATTGTCCAGATCTTCGTCAACCTCATGACCAACGCCATTCACGCGATGGAAGGAAAGGGAAGCTTAATCCTCGCCACCGATAAAGCCAATGGCCAAGTCCATGTCAGCATATCGGATTCGGGATGCGGAATTCCGCCTGAGAATTTGCAAAAAATTTTCGACCCCTTCTTCACGACGAAAATCAATGGCATGGGCACCGGACTCGGTCTGTATAATGTACGAACCATCCTCAGGAAATATCACGGGGATCTCAGAATTGAGAGCGAGGTGGGAAAAGGCACCACGTTCTATTTATCATTTCCCGCCTCGCCCTCATCAGAAATGGTGGCCCATGACCACAATCGAACCCCCTCCACCTAAACGGAAAAAGGGGCTGACAAAAAAACTGGTCATCTCCATGTTGTTGGTGGGAGCGCTTCCCTTGATGGTCGGGCTCTTTCTGGCCTTTTATCAGGGTACGCAAGAAATTCAAGAAGTCAACGGATCCAGCTTTGAAGCCCTGGCCACCGAAACGGCCAGAAAACTTGATTTGGTCGTGGCGGAAGAAATATTTCGAACATCATTATTGGCCACCGATGTGGATATCATTGAACAACTCGAGTCCAAACGTGATGCTCTGGCCGAGTTGTCCCCCCACAATCTCCAGCAAATGCTCGATCGGGAACAAACGGCCTGGGACGCGAAAGATCCCGTTACCTTGAAAGAGATCTTGGAAGGTCCTATCGCGGCCATCCTCCAACGGCATATAGGAGGGACCTTCATCGATCCCGGCCATCCCGTTCCAGTCATCACCCGATCTGCGACCAGGGGATTTTTTATCACCGATCGAGGCGGCCGCGTCGTCGCCGGCCTGGATGCCAATATGCCCTACCTTCACGGAGAAACGAACTGGTGGAAGGGGGCCTTTCATAATGGTGTCGGGCAACCCTATTTGGGACCCCTGGAATTTGACGATCAGCGTGGAACCTATGTCTTTACGCTCGCCCTTCCCATTATGGATAGCCTGCGGTATGAAGCCATCGGCGTTTTACACCGAATTTACGATGCCAAGGAATTTTTTGCCCCTTCAATCGAAATTATTCGATTCGGAGAAACCGGCCATGTCATGCTTATTGATAGCCACGGCGTCGTCCTGAGCTGTCCTATCCTGCCGACGGGGACCACAATCAGTGACAATCGCCTCATTCCCCTGGTCACGCCGATGTACGCCGGTTGGACACCGGCTCCCAGCGACGGGCACGGGGGCACACAGTCGTCCATTATTGGCTTCGCCCCTCTCACGAATGCCAGTCGCATTACGCAAACCTCAACCGGCGTGGGATGGCATATGTTTGTCTGGCAATCCTCAAACGAACTGTTCGGTCCCATTGAACATTTTTTCAAATGGACCGCCGCATTCGGATTGCTGGGAGTAGGCCTCCTCGTGACCTTGGGCTACCTGGCCGCCCACCGAATCACCGCGCCCATTCGGCGTCTTCAGGAAGCCGCCCGACAAATCGGACGAGGGGAATATCACGAACCCATCACCTTATCGACAGGAGATGAAATCGAAGAATTGGCCGATGAAGTCAATCGCATGAATCAACAGTTGGCCTCTCAGTTCGCCGGCCTGGAAAGCCAGGTTCAGTTGAAAACCGAAGAAGTCAAGTATCTTGAGGAATCCACCACGAAGATTTTGGACAGCGTACCAGACCCCGTCCTCATGATCAGCACGGACGAGAAAATTGAATACCTCAATAAAGCGTTTAAAGAAGCATTATCTCTGAACAATGGCGAATTCATCGGAACACCGGTCTTTCACGTGTTCCCCTTAGACTCTGCCACGCAATCTCGCCTCAAACAAGAGATGCAGGCCATTCAAAATTCCAGTTTGTTCTCTTCACCCGGACGTGAGACTTCCATGCAATCTTCATCCTTACAGGATCCCCTCGTTCCCGCCAATTGGGAGACGTCTGGCACCAATCGGCAAGAACTTCGGGTGAATCAACGAACCTACCGATACCGGTGGTTTGGCGTTCCAGCCCGTCCCGGAAAAAGTCCAAGCGCCGGATTAGTGCTTCGGGATACCACGGAAGAAAGTCTCCTGCAAGACCGAGTGATTCAGGGAGAAAAATTGGCCAGCCTCGGTGTCCTGAGTGCCGGTATCGGACATGAACTCAATAATCCGTTGGTGGGCGTCATTGGATTGGGTGAGGCCTTGCAAGATGAAACAGATCCCGCCCAAATTAAAGAATATGCCCAAAGCATTGTTCAACATGGAAAGCGTATGGCATCGATTGTCCGGGACTTTACCGGTCAAGCCGGCAAACAATTTTCTGAAGAGCAATCTCCCGTCAACATCAACGAATTATTGGAACAATCTCTGGAAACGGTCAAATCACTCTTTCCATCCAGCCAAGTGGAAGTTCACACCCACCTGGGAACGCTTCCTCCAATCCGAGGCAAAGCCTTCGAGCTTTGCCAGGCCTTTACCAACATCCTCACTAATGCGTATCAAGCCATGAAACAAGGTGGAAGTCTGGATATTTCGACTACCACATCAGGGCACGATCTGGAAATCCGAATCAAGGATACCGGTCTTGGAATTGCCCCCAACCATCTCCCCAAGGTGTTTGACCCGTTTTTTACGACAAAAGCCCAAGGGGAAGGGTCCGGTTTGGGGCTGACCGTCGCGTATCGAACGATCAACAAATTAGGAGGAGACATCCGAATTGACAGTGCCCCCAAGCAAGGCACCACTCTCCTGATCACATTACCGGTTTCCCAAAAGACCCTTACCTAAGAAAGGAGCGGGATGCCATGACCAGAATACTGGGCATCAGTTCTAGGTTTGGAATACTTGTCCTGATTGTTTTCATTGTAGAACTTTTTCCTATTGCTTCACTCGAAGCGAGTGATCTTCAAGCGATGAAAAACCTTTCGCCTGCCAAAGTGGCGGATTTCATTCATGCCATCGTAGAAGCGGATCGAAAGATTTACACGACCCATATCGTGAAACGCATGCAGGAGCAGGGAATCGTCCTGGCTCGCGAAGATTGGGAAAATAAGAATGCGATTCCTCTTCCTGCTCAATTTCTTCATATCTCAAGTAAATTAGTCGCGGAATCCGGTCACGGTATTCGCTTCCGGCTGATCAGTCGATGGCCTATCTACCGGAGAAATGGGCCAGCCACCGAGTTTGAACGAAAAGCCCTTGAAGAACTCGAACGATCCCCCGATGTGCCTCAACGGGGAATCGTCGCCACCGGGAAAAAACAACTCTTTCAAGCCATCTATGCAGATATTGCAATCAATACGACCTGCGTGACCTGCCATAACACCCACCCGTTGAGTCCTAAACGTGATTTTAAAACCGGAGATCTCATGGGAGGTATTGTTGTCACCATTCCTCTGGAAGATTAATGCCGGGCTTGAGTACTGACAGGCTGCCCCGGCTTCATATATTCGAGAAAAACTTCCGTTTTCTTCTGCAAGAACGTTCGCCTTCTCATAGGTTCGTCATTTTTCAAGATCGCCAGCAATCCAAACAATATCGAATATAGGAAAAAAATGGAACATGCGTAAATTTCTCAATTTCTGTCTGTTCGTCGGAATCCTTCTCACTGATCCACCTACATGGGGTTCAGGCTCTTCCTCCTCTACTACCACCGAGTCCATCGCGGTCGAACGTATCCTGCAAGACATTCAGGAACTGAGTCATCCCAAGTATCACGGCCGTCAGGCCGGGACGGAAAGTGGATGGAAATCGGCTCAATATCTCGTGAGCCGTTTTCGCTCTCTGGGTTTAGTTCCGGTGAGGAGATTCGGCGAACACAAGCAGAATGGGACTTGGTTCCAACAGCGTCCCCACACGGCAATTCAATTAGGCGATCCAGCTGTCGTAACCCTTTCTCCTCTTGACTCGAACCCTTCATCCATGCCCCGTTCGTTAATACCAGGGCAGGATTTTCTTCCCGTTCTGGACTCTCCCTCGGCCAAACTCACTGCCCCCACGGTTTTTGTGGGATATGGAATCGTGGATCCAGCCAGAGGAGTGGATGATTATCGGGGAATCGACGCGAACAACCGAATGGTCTTATTCCTTCGGGGGAAACCCTCTTCCTACCCCCGATGGGTGACACATGAAGAAAAAGCCGCCATCGCTCAAGAACGAGGCGCGGTTGGCTATCTGACCGTCACAGGCCCGCTGGTGGATCGCTATGAAGCTCGGAAAGGATTGGGATCAATTCCTCTTGCCATTTATGCCGCTTCACACGACGTTCGTCCCATTCCAGGAGCCTGGATACACGGGAAGGTTCTTGACCAGCTCTTGCAGGCAACCCAGGGATCTCTCCAAGCCCTGCAACAGGCCGCCAACGACACGCACACCTTTCAAAGTATGCCACTGCCCATTTTGACGCATCTTCATTGGGAAAGCCGCTTTCTGCCCGGGACTCTGACAAATGTCATCGGGATGTTACCTGGCCGCGACCCGAAGCTTCGGGATGAAATCATTCTCGTCGGCGCGCATCGAGATCATTTCGGGAAACAAGCCGGCTTAGATTTTCCGGGTGCCGATGACAATGCTTCGGGAACCGCGGTGATGTTGGAACTGGCAAAGAAGCTCTCTGAAAGCGCCAGATTACCCAGACGAACGATCCTCTTTGTGTCTTTTGACGGAGAAGAACGAGGATTGCTGGGATCGACCGTCTATGTCAGCGACCCAGCCTTGCCTTTGGGAGAAACGGTCGCCATGGTGAATCTTGACCATCTGGGAGTGGGGAACGGAAATTTGACGGTTGGGATTACGAGGTTAGATACCACTTTGGTTCAACAGGTAGCCAACCAAGCCACGTTAGGCGACAAAGTCAAAATTTATGGCTTTTTCCCCGGTGGAGACCACGTCCCTTTTTATGAAGCAGGGGTGCCCACCATCACTATCGTCAGTAGCGGTTCGCACCCCCACTTTCACCAATCCTCCGATACGTTCGAGTCCGTCCAACCTGAAACACTATCCACAGCCGCTCATTTTCTCTATTCGCTCATGACACGCCTGGCTGATCCGTCTCATTAGTTTCTCAAAAAACCAGGGCACGACAAAACCCTGTCATTTCACGATCCACCACTTTCTCTATTGCTTGACTTTTTCAATGGTTTTTTCCTTGATGACCTCAATTTCCAGTTTAATGGTCACCTCATCTCCCACTACCAACCCGCCGTTATCCAGCAACTTACTGAATTTCATTCCGAAATCTTTTCGATTGATGGTTCCTTCAGCGGTAAAACCCGCTCGAGTATTGCCCCAGGGATCTTGAGCCACGCCATTAAAGCTTCCCTCCAAGGTGATTTCTTTGGTCACCCCGAGCAAGGTGAGCTCTCCGACTGCGGTATAATTCTCCTCCGTTTTTTTGTAGCTTTTCATTTTATAGGTCATGGTTGGAAAAGCTTTGACATCAAAGAAATCCGGACTTCGCAAATGTTCGTCCCGTTTCTGATGATCGGTGGTTACCGATTCTGTCTGTATCATGGCCTCAATCGATTCAAATTCCATCGCTTCCGGGTCCATTTCCACGACACCGGTGTATTCGGTAAATTTTCCATTGGTTTTGGATACCACCATATGTGCGACTTGAAATCCGATCGTGGAATGATCATGGTCGACATTCCACTTACTCATTTCCGCCACGGCTTTTTGAGCACTTCCAATACCAACACTCACCAATACGCCAACCATCAGCATCCATTTGCCACTGACTTTCATGAAGCTACCTCCCTAAATTGAAAACCTGTACTTGGAACATCTCATGGCTCAGTCACACAAGGCATTGAACCATATCGCTCTTCTGCCTTCAACCAATCAATCTGCCATTCACGTGCTTATCTCATTCCCGCATGTCAGCCAAGAATCGATGATCGGCGTCAATTGATCCAAATCCTGATACCCATGCATGAGAATGGAACGACCCATGGAATGGCGGCCCAAAATGGTTGGAAAGCCGTCCACGCCCCATTCCCGTGCCTGAGCGAATTCTCCCCAAGTCTCATTTTTGATTTGTGGATCTTGAAAGAGCTCCGAGAACTGGACCGGATCCACCTCTAGGCTCTCAGCGATCTCCCTTAAAACGATCCCGCAAGTCACATCCCGATTCTTTACATAAAACGCTTCTTGGACCGCTTTGAGGTAAACAAATTCGAGTGTGGGCACTAACTGTCGCACCACCTTGACGGCACGAGAGGGAGGCTCCGTATCATACGTAAAATCCGACGGCATGCGGAAAGTAAAATTAAAAGGCTGCCTTGTCCGTTCATAAACCGCCCGCCAATGATGGAGAATATAGGCTCGTTTATCGGCATCGAACGGTTTGGTGTTTCCAGGTCGCAGCCCCCCCAACATCATATGAATGGGAACCAGGCGCTGGTATCGCTGAACGATGGCGTCAAGAATAGGAGAAAAACCCCAACACCAAGAGCACATCGGATCTACAACACAGATGAGAGATCCGGCCTTCACATTTCATTCCATTTCTGTTACGGCCGCACGAGACCCCTTGGCTTCTCAAAGTCGATGATCCACCCTATCACGAAACCTTTACTCTGGAAAATTAAATCGCTCATAATAGTCGTTTGACCCTGACTTAAAAATCGAATTCACATGTCTACACCTCAAATGCCCTTTACCAACCTTGATGAGAGTACGGCTCTGAGAACCATCCTGGAGGGGACGGCTACAGAAGCCGGGGAACGGTTTTTTGAAGCCCTGGTGGAAAACCTGGCCAAAGCCCTGCATACGCATGCGGCCTGGGTCACGGAATATCTTCCTGAATCTCGAAGGTTGAAAGCCCTGGCCTTTTACTTGAACGGCTCGTTTCTTAAGGATTGGGCCATGGATCTCGCCGGTACACCCTGTGAGCATGTTATTGACCAAGCCCGCCTCATCCATTTCCCGGACAACCTATTGAATCTCTTTCCCATCGATCCGGATATCGCCGTGATGACAGCCGTCAGTTAT
Source organism: Nitrospirales bacterium (assembly GCA_031315915.1). Classification (GTDB taxonomy): domain Bacteria; phylum Nitrospirota; class Nitrospiria; order Nitrospirales; family UBA8639; genus JACKFE01. The sequence goes on along the minus strand of JALDRK010000005.1, from coordinate 116,489 downwards.
ATGGGACTGCCACTCACCGATACATCTGGAACAATTCTTGGCCATCTGGCGGTGATGGATATCAGACCCATGCCGGCCGAACCTCGCATAGAGGCCATTTTTCGAATTTTTGCCGCACGCGCCGCCGCCGAACTTCAGCGCCTTCAGGCGGAATCCGCCACACGGGAACGGGAACAGAAGTTACGCCACCTTGTGGATAGCGCGATGGATGCGATCATTGAATTGGATCAACGCCTTCGCATCACTCGCATCAATCCATCTGCCGAAAAAGTCTTTCAATGCACGGGACACGGCCTAGTGGGGAAAGATTTTCGTGAATCCTTAGATCAAAATGACCATGAGAAATTAGCGAATCTCATACAGAATTTACGCTCCAAACCGGCAGGCCAGCAATCGCTCTGGATTCCTGGCGGTCTCAAGGCCCTCCGAACCGATGGCGCCGAATTTCCAGCGGAAGCCACGCTCTCCCAATACCAAATGGAGGGCAAACCGTTTTACACCCTGATCCTTCGCAATGTGAACGACCGGCTGGAAGCGGAACACAAAATTCGTTCCCTCACGATCGAAACCGAATTTCTGAAAGAAGAATTACATGAACTGCAACACTTCGGTGAAATCCTGGGGAACAGTCCCGCCTTGATGAACGTGCTCAGAGATATCCAACAGGTGGCCGACACCGAGACCACCGTCCTCATTACGGGCGAAACCGGAACCGGCAAGGAAGTGATAGCCCGTGCCATTCATGCCAATAGTCGGCGCCGCGACCATCCGTTTGTCAAGGTCAATTGCGCAGCCATTCCCGCCACCTTAGTCGAGAGCGAATTCTTCGGGCACGAACAAGGAGCCTTTACCGGTGCCACAAAAAAACGGGAAGGGCGCTTTGCGCTGGCCGACGGCGGAACCATCTTTCTGGATGAGATCGGAGAACTGCCACATGATCTTCAAGGAAAGTTATTGCGTGTCTTACAGGAAGGAGAGTTCGAGCCGGTCGGCAGTTCCCATACCGCAAAGGTAAACGTTCGTGTCCTGGCAGCCACAAATCGTGATTTACAGAAAGAAATTGAGAAAGGAACATTCCGCCAAGATCTCTATTACCGACTCAATGTCTTCCGCATGCATCTTCCGCCCTTGCGAGAACGGGGAGAAGATGTGGTCCTGCTAGCTAATACTTTTGTACAACATTTTTCTCACCGAATAGGCCGGACCATAGCTCCCCTTTCTCCGGATGCGCTCAAACGTCTTACCGCTTACCAGTGGCCGGGGAATATTCGAGAACTGCAAAATATCATCGAGCGGGCGGTTATCACAGCCAAAAACGGGAAACTCACCCTAGATCGTGTCCTGCCAGATATTGAAACAACACCTCCTTCCACGGGGGCGATGGCCGAACATGAGACAACCCCTCGCGTTCGCACAATCAAGGAACTTGAGGATCTGGAACGACAAAATATCCGATTAGCCTTGGAACAAACCGGCTGGAAAGTTTCCGGTGAAAAAGGAGCGGCTCAGCTACTAGGCATGAATTCGTCAACGCTGGCTTCCCGCATGAAAACGTTGGGCATTACCCGTTCAAACTAGACTCTTCCAACATTTCCTTCACTAACCTCTTTTCCTTCATTCTTCATTTCGTTGTTCATTCTAATTGAGGTCTTAGATCTTTTGCGAATTTTCGTAAATTCAGCTTGTGAAATTTCATCAATTACCAAATCTCGTAAGGGTAATTATTATCTGGGCAGATATGAAGTATTTGTTTTGATTGGTAAATTTTCCATATCTCAATCTGGCATATTCTCTGCTTAATAGCTTGAACATGGAAGATAACACGTTCCGACAAGGTTCTCGGACGCCAGAAAGCCTCGACAAGACAGCCGGTCGAAGCGGACTCAATCAACGGTCTGATCACCAAAATGGAAAACGGACTTTTTCGGATTTGTGTCGTCAGGCAGATCAACTGTTTTTTCACATGCTGTTTCAACCCAAACGAGGAGGATGTGCTATGTCCACAGTCACCACACCATCAACGATCAATGGCGTGAACGTCGAACAATTGGGGGCCAATGTCAATGCGATTCAAGGCAAACCGGATCTGGCAAAATTTCAGTTCCGGGCCACCAACACCTGGATCAATGGAGGTCATAATCAAACGACGATTAAAGGGTTTTATGGGGTCGGACAAGAAGATACAACGAGAACGGCCCCTTTTATGCTGGTTGCGGATGAACCTCCGGTCTTGCTAGGCGAGGATCACGGAGCCAACCCGGTAGAGTTTGTGTTACATGCCCTAGCGGCCTGCCTGACGACCTCAATGGTCTATCATGCGGCTGCCCGAGGCATCAAAATAGACGCTATCGAATCCCATTTGGAAGGAGACTTGGATATTCGAGGATTTCTGAATCTGTCCAAAGAGGTGCGGCCTGGGTATGAAAACCTCCGTGTTCGATTCACGGTAAAAAGCGACGCCCCGGCCGAGATACTGCGGGAATTGTCGAAGCATTCACCCGTCTTCGACATTGTGACCAATTCCGTGCCGGTAGCCATCGAGGTGGCAACCTCTCAATCATAAGGCAGATTAAAACTCTGGTGATACCGGGGACATCCTTGAAGAACGTCCCCGGTATTCTTCCGCTTCATCGAACTTCCAACAATCAACGTATCGAGCCATTGTCAGAATTGATGAATGATTATTTCTTTTTGACTTTTTTCCGGCCAACAGATGATTTGAGCCCTGTGGCTTTGCTGACACGTTTAGATCCTTTCTTCGCTTGCTTGAAGACGTCGACCCATTCCGTGGTCCGGGTTACATCCTCTCCCCGGCAACCGGTGCTGGGACAAACGAGGGAAACATGGCAACTCCCCATTTTGACGAAATCGTTCTCTCCTCTTACCAAGATCCCTTCCACCCGCACACGCTGTTTATCAAAGACCGGTGAACCGGAATTGCCGCCATAGGTATCCAGATTTGCCACAAAATAGGGTTGCGGACTATTATCCCGTACGGAGGCCCCGTCGGCATATTTGGCCGGCAATCCATTGGGATGACCGATGACAAACAAATCCCGATTCTTTAGAATTTTTCCCCGCCGTCGAAATGTCACCGGCTTTCGTCCAAGCACCGCTCGGTTTAATCGAACCAGAGCCCAATCCCGGCCTATAGTTCCTTCCAACTGTCTTCCAACAACCTCGGTCCCCTGATATACTTCATCACGGTTAAATTCAGTCCGAGCTTGAGTCCCGTCTTTCATACGAAAGCCGAACACGAATCTGATCCCGGCTAAATCCGCCGTGTTTTCGACACAATGGCCGGCGGTAGCCAAAAGGTTCGGCCCAATCAAAAATCCAGAGCAAAAACATCCCAAGGGTTGCTCCACAAACGGTTCACTGGAACAGAGCTTATAGGTTTGCCGATAACTCGTGGTACGAAGCCGCCAACCCCCATTGGGCAGAGGACTGAGGTCCTTCGCCTTGACCAAAGCACAGACGGCATCCGCTGCCCGCAGCACGGTTTTCCTGGTGACTTCGAAAAGATCTTTTCGATCATCCACACCATACACAACTTTTTGACGCCCACGAACCATCCCCACCAACTTGGGCATGTCCAGGGTCGCCAACTCAAGATTCTTTTTTTGGGGTGTCATCGTGGAACCGACAGGCCCACGAATTCTTCCTTTTTTGGATGGCGACTGTCGCAACCGCAATTCGTTCATTAACTCATCTAGCGACCATTGTTTTGTTGAGGTTGTGGGAGGCACGGAATTTCTCCTTTGCATTAATAAGACATCATCGGGAAAGACATACGCCTGAATGCTGTCAGGATTTCCAAAAGACCGCCAACCAAATAGTAGGCTGCGAAAGATCGGTCCATTCCACACGATGCCGGACATGGGCAGGAAGGTGAATGGCATCTCCTGGTCCTAAGGTGACCGGGGCCTGTTGTTCCTCGATTTTTATCGTTGCTTGCCCGGAAAGTACCATTACCCATTCATGCTCCTCCTGCTCGTACCAAAATCCTGGAGGTGAAATTTGTCCTTGCGAGACGATGCGCTCAATCCGGATCGAACGATCCTTCAGTAATTCCCAAACCGATTCATGTTTTTGCGCTTCAGGAATATTAGAGAACAAGCGATAAATCCGTTGCATGCCACGTCCTATCGTCCGAGCAGACTAGACCAGATACCCTGCTTCGCGCTCATCACGACCGACAAAAACCAACTATAATCCGACAAATGTCTCAGAGAAGAATCAAATATGAAAAAAAGAGGTTGGGGTGGCTGAAAGGCCTTTGGACTGCCCTGCAAGAGCCAAGAAAAATTCATCAACGACTACATGTTTAAGAATGAAGACAGCGTTGTAAACGCAAAGGGTCACGAGGAATTCCATCTTCGCCGAACACATCGGGAATAGGAAGAAAGATAGAGCAATCGGTCTTCGTTTCAAATCCAAAAAACGGGACGTTTCTTTACTTCAACACAAAATGTCCACGACGATTTTCCTGCCAGCACTCCTGGGTTTGTTCCGTGCAGAAAGGCCGTTCCTTCCCATAACTCACAACTTTCAGTTTATCCTCCTGCACACCAAGATATACCAGAAACTCTTTGACGGCATTGGCTCGACGTTTGCCTAAGACCATATTGTAACTGGAAGTCCCTCGCTCATCACAATGCCCTTCAATGATCAGATTCTTATCGGAAAGGCTGGCGACAAGACTGGAGACAGTGTCTTTCAACACACGGGCCGCATCCGGTCGAATAGCAAAACGATCATAGTCGAAAAAGACATCTTTTAAGGGCTGCAATGTCGTTTCAATAATCTCAGGGGATGGAGGAATCACTTTGGCGACTTCAACGGGGGGAGAAGCCATGTTCAGACTTTCGTCTTTAGGCTCGTCAGGAATTGGCGCCGGAGCCACTTCCTGCACTTGCTCGGGTTCACTTTTCGCTACTAATTCCTGAGGAGGTACGACTTCTTTATTGATGGGCTCGCGTATGGTGGGAAGCGCCGGCATTTCCGGTTCAATTTCAATGGGTGGAATCCCCATAGCTTGAAAGGTTTCTGGGGCTACTCCCGGCGCGGCAGACTTTCTATTACCTAGAGAAAGCGACGGCTCTGGTTCAGTCGGAACCGGAGCCACAGGAGAAGCCAATGCCTGAGGTTCGATGATTCCTGTTCTCGGGGTAGCAAAGATATCTACCGATTCGGAGTGTCGGAGTGTGGGCCTGGCCGGTTCCTCCACAGGAATATCAATGGGCGGAATACCCTTTGACGGCTGTATGTTCGGAGGCAAGGTCTCGGCCGCTTCGACAGGAGATGGCGGTAACTCTGCCTTTGCCATTTTCCGAGGTTCCTGGGTTTCACTCATCACTGTCGTGTGAAGTCGGGAACTACAGCCCATCATGGTGGCCAGTATGCATATCCCTATTAAACTGAATTTTCCGCCTTTCATTCGCTCTCTTATTAAAACCTTCATAACATCCCCCTGAGTTATAACGAAATGGCACAACTTTTCAAATCTACAACATGTTCTCTTTCTAGGATTGTTTTTTATTCATGGACCTTCTTGAAGTTTCCCCTATACTGAATAAAGGGGATAGGCCATAACACCCTATTCAAGGTTTCTGTACTGAAAAGACAGGATTAAAGCAGGCCCTCTCCTGTTTCTGTCTGATGCACTCACCGTGTATCAATAATAAACTGTATGTGGTTTTTTTGTTCGGAGTCAAGGAAATCCATATAGCTAAAATGGGGCATCACCACTCCTTCCGCCAACAGTTGAATTGCTCTCAAGTTCATTCGAGCAATCCAGTCATGTTCAAAATGAGAAAAGACCTGAAGAGAGCATGGAACATTTCTGGATAGTAGGCTTGGTGTAAATTGGCACTTGATCATTCAGGCGATACCCGATGAATCCCCAACGATGAGGGAAGCGCACAAGTCCTGGGAAACACCAACAATCTGGACAAATGAAGAATCTCCTTGAGTCATTGAATTCTTTAGCAGTGTTTTCCATGTCACATTCATGTGCCCTATAGTGAATCGTTCCCGGTCAATCAACGATCTAAAAGGAAAATAAACCATATTTTTTTATTGTTACTTTGATCCAACCTGTTCACAACCACATTCATAACTTTTATCTCCTTTGCCAAATCCAAAAAATTCACTCTATTGAGTGCCCTCGAAAATCTCCCAAAACAAAACGCTGCCTTTACCTCTTTCTTAATGATCCCAACCCCTATTACCCTCCGGTTAAGGAATTAGCAAAATACCCCTTTCCGACACTTTTCAGTTTAACCGCTAGATCTTGTGTGCAAGTGAAAACCATCCTGTAGGGCAACTACTGAACGTTGTAGGCTTTACCCTTCATTAATCCATGGCGAAAAATCGCTACGTCTTTTTAATGCTTTGTTTTTATTGAAATTTAATTAGGAAAATTCAAAAGGAACACCCTTTGCACATAAAAAAAGACGCAAGCGAATAAACTCAATTTCTCATAAAGCGTGAGTAACGAAAAAGTGAATATGATTGTCAGACAAAACAAAGAGCCTCGGCGGGGGGACTGGTCTCAAGGGAACCGTGACTCTGACCGCACCCAGAGTCTGGTTTCCCCATCAGCCACCTTCCCAATGGTCCCTCCGCCACAAATATCCCCCTCAACCTGTAACCATCTAGGAGGGGGGCTTTGCACATGATGAAAATGAGATTTCCAGATTTTTCACACAAACCTCAGCCTCTTAGGGTTTCCAATAAAGAAAAAATTTTATTGGTTGACGACGATCAGGCTCATCGGTCTTGCCTGAAAGATTTTCTAGAAATTCGCGGTTACATTTGTCTGGAAGCGGAAGATGGCAGACACGCCTTGGAAATTCTTGAACATCAGTCGGTGGACATGATCATCACGGATAACCAGATGCCACACATGGATGGGTTAGAATTAATTGAGCAGGTCAACCAAGAATATTCACATGAGAGTTTTCCAATTTTTTTAATGACCGCTGAATTATCGTACCCTGTCCGTCTTCGAGCGTTTAAAAATGGAGTCAATCGGGTCTTTGAAAAACCATTGGACTTTCAAGAACTTTGTCATGCCGTAGATTGGGTGACCAAATTTGACCTACCGTCTTCCTCTGTCACCAGGTGCACCTCGCCGAACTAAATTCCTCTATTTTTTTCTTTTTGTTTGCACAGGTACCGATTGTATTCAGTCGGTAGAGCCCTTGAGGCTTCGATGTCATTGAGATCACACCATGATGAACGCCGTGCCTGATTCATAATCGGCAAAGATCGCCAGAAATGGGGAGGGTGAGTTCATCAAGAATATGGTTGATGCAAGGAGTCAACGGAGAGAAGAGAAGATTCTATCAATAACCGGACGCAGATCCTCCTTCATAACCTGAGTTCGCCGTCATCAGCAGAAACCGACTGGTCAAGAATTTCCCGCAACGCAATAGCCAAAGACTTTCCATTAACCGGTTTCATTAAAAATGCACGGATGCCTAAATGTTTAGCCTTCTCGGGAGACATCGTATGGCTAAAGCCCGTACATAACAGAATGGGAATGTCTGGACGAACAGCCAACAATGCGCGGGAGAACGCATCGCCACTCATCGTGGGCATAGTCTGGTCAGTCACCACCACATCAAAAGCCTCAGGAGTTGATCGAAACCACTCTAAGGCCTCATAAGGATTCATACTGCTGACTACCGCATACCCCAAATGGGTGAGTAATTGAGTCCCCCAACGCGTCAGCATTTCCTCATCGTCGACAAATAAGATATTCCCCGATCCCTTAGGCCAGGCAATAATTTCCTCGGATTTCACAGGCACCACGACATCCAATCGTGGGAAAAGCACGGTAAAGGCCGTGCCCTTATCGGGTATACTGGAAACACCGATTCCCCCTCCATGATTATGAACAATACCATGAACCACCGCCAAACCTAATCCCGTTCCTTCCCCAGACTCCTTCGTGGTAAAAAACGGCTCAAAAATTCTATCGATAGTTTCTTGAGGTATGCCTTTTCCGGTATCCCTCACGGTTAATTCCAGATAGGGGCCGGCTTTCAATTTGGACATCCCCATCACGACTTCTCCTGGAAGCTCTTTTCGGCTCAGTGAAATGTCCAGCACACCCCCGTGTTCTCTCATGGCATATTCGGCATTGCCGCAAAGATTCATGATCACTTGTTGAATTTGCGTCGAGTCCGCATAGATCGCCGACCCTCTGAGATCCAATGACGTGCGAATTTCGACAGAAGCAGGAAAGCTGGCACGAATCATTTTCAGCACATCTTTGACCAGAAGCTGAAGATCTACCGCTTCCTTATTCTGTTCGGACCGACGACTAAAAGCCAAAATTTGTTTCACAAGATCGCGGGCACGTTGTCCGGCAGCAATCACTTCGGCGAGATAGGATTTCAACCGTGAGTCATGAGACGCTTGAGCCACGGCCAATTCCGAATATCCCAGGATGGCCCCTAAAATATTATTGAAATCATGAGCAATGCCTCCCGCTAAGGTGCCAATGGCTTCCATTTTTTGTGTGTGCCGTAATTGTTGTTCGCTCATGACCAATGCCTCTTCCGTCCGTTTTTTCTCGGTAATATCCTCGCAGGACAACAGCAAGACTTTTTGCCCCTGAAGGGAGTCGATGGCTTGAATGGTTTCCCTCACCCATAAAAGAGTCCCGTCTTTTTTCATTTTTCGAAATTCAGGAATGATGCCTTTCATAGACTCGCGCGAACTCTTCTCCATACCAGACTGAAACAGTGTACGATCATTCGGATGAACCACTGCAAAAACCGAAGTGCCCATTAATTCTTCCACTTCATAGCCCAGCAATTGGGCTCCATAATGATTCACCGACAACACTGTCCCATGGCAATCTACGGTTAAATAAATGAGCGGTGTCTGATCATAGAGCGCACGGTACTGATCCTGGCTTTTTTGAAGATCTTCCTGTACCCGCTTCCGCTCCAATTCGGTCCCCGCTCGTGCCGCAAAAATCTCCAGCAGATATTTCCCCTGGGATGACAGGTGAAAGGGCCGAGTATCCATGATCGCTAAATTCCCCACAACTTCGTTCTTGGAATTCACCAGAGGAATCCCAAAATACGCTTCAATGGCCAACGTTTGAATGGTTGCACTCTTCGGAAAGAGTTGTCTGACCCCTGAAGCAAAATCAACCGAGTGCCCGGCCAGCACCTGTTCACAAGGACCATCGAGACAGTCATATTCTGAAGGAGGCTCGAAATGATCGAGATTCCAAAAGGCCAACACCCGGGCTTTTTTTCCGGAATCCGCTTCGAGGCGCTCCGACAACAATACCATGGACACGTTGAGCACTTTCGCTAATTCGGCCACCAGGATTTCAAAGAAATTTGGAGATCCGGGGACGACATTCCCCCTTACAATGGCCTCCAACGCATCTTCCGAGAGTTTTCGTTGGGTAATGTCCCGAGAGACCACCACCCCACGCAATTCTCCCAACGCCGTGCGAAAGACTCTCCCCGTACTCTCAAACCACCGGTACGCTCCCTGACGATCCATATACCGATAGATCGCTTGACCGTCTCCCTCACTGGCCATGCTTCGCTGAAATTCCGCGATCACCGCCTCTCGGTCGTCAGGATGCACGGGAACAAAAATATTCGAACCCAGAAGGTCTTTGGACGTGTATCCGAGAACCTCCTTGAAATTGGGGCTGACATATAAATATTGTCCGTGCACATCAATCTCGGCGATAAGGTCATAGGCATTTTCCATGATAGCCCGATAGCGTTTTTCTCTTTCCTGAATGGTGAGCTCTGCGGCTTTTCGAAAGGTTATATCGTGGGCAAATCCTAACACGCCATTCTTACCAGTCTGAGAAAATCCGAACGGCTTCTTGGTCACTAGAAACGTCCGAGATACGGCCTGTCGTTCGACCACCTCCGTCTCAAAAATCTTGGATCCTTCGCCACGTCGTACGTCGGCATCCCCTTGAGAAAACAAGGGATGAGTTCCGTCGGGAAACAACTCTGAGTCTGTTTTTCCAACCATCTCCTCGACCCGTTTCCCCAGCAGACTCGCTGCAGAGGGATTCACCAACACATACCGACCCTCTCCGTCTTTCACGAACAGCACATCACTGGTGCCTTCAACCACTGCAGTGAGTAAGGCATGTTTTTTCTTAAGCCTTTCCTCGGCTCTCTTTTGATCCGTAATATCACGGATCGTCCCTCCTCCACGCAGGAATTTCCCCTCCGAATCAAAGATGGCTTGGCCTTTCCCCTTAAACCATCGATACTCCCCGTGTTTAGTTCTCAATCGGGAATCGACCTCATAGGGAACATGATCTTCTATGTGAGCGGTCAAGGCTGCAAACACTCGATCTCGATCTTCCGGATGGATTAACGACTCCCAGGTCCCTAACACCGGAGGAAACTCATGCTCTTCAAAACCTAGAAGCGCGATAAATTGAGGCGAATACCAAGCCGGAGTCTCGGGGGAATTCCATGGTTTATCTGGAAGAGGATGTCCCTCCCAAAACCCTTCACGGGAGCCTTGAGCGGCAATTTGATACCGCTCCAATTGTTTGTGCAGACCCTCCAATTGCTGCTGAACATTCGCCAGTTGATTCTTCAGAGAGGCATTGGACTGCCATGCCTCCTTCAACCGGCTCCGAAGATCGGATGGATCCGACTCCACACACTCTTGATTGGTTTGATTTTCGGATTGCCGAAGGGAAAGCGTCACATCTCCAAGTTGCTCCCGATGGACTTCTTCATCGGAGGGACGGGACGTTTTAGCGGAATGAGGAAATTCCATATCGAGAATATTCTCAAGAGGGGTGGATCACGGATCCCCTCTGAGGGCGCAGACTCCACGAATGACTCACCATGAAAGATTTTTTCTATAATGTCAAGAAAATAACGGATCATCGGCCAAAAACACGCTTCGCCAAAAATTCATTTTCAACCGACTCCCCAGGTTGCCTGCCGGGTAGATCGGGCCAAAACGACATGATAGACTGGCACTCCAACCGGGAATATAAAAGGATGAAGACATGAAAAAAGCCGTATTAACGATCGCAGGCTCCGATTCGAGTGGAGGGGCGGGTATTCAAGGCGATCTGAAGGCGATGTCCGCCAATGGCGTCTTTGGTATGTCCGTTATTTCTTCTATCACGGCACAGAACACGACCGGGGTTACAGACGTGTTTCACCTTCCGATCCAGATCATTGAGGCCCAATTGGCAGCTATTTTCAAGGATATCCCCGTCGCCTGCATTAAAACCGGCATGTTGGCTAACGCCGACATTGTCATTGCCGTCAGTCGTAACCTTCGTGATGGCCCCCCCGTGCCTCTCGTGGTTGATCCGGTCATGGTTGCCAAAGGCGGACATCGACTTCTTGATCCTGAGGCCGTCGATGTGATCAAACGGGAATTACTCCCTCAAGCCACCTTGGTCACCCCGAATATTTACGAGGCGGAAACGCTCTCCAACACCACTATTCGTACCCTGGCCGACGCCCGAGAGGCTGCGAAAATGATTTTCAAGCTCGGGTGCCGACACGTGCTGATCAAAGGCGGCCATCTTTCAGAACGACCCGGAACCGACCTGTTATATGACGGCCGCTTTTTTAAGATGTATACCACCGACTTTATTGACACTCCCCATACCCACGGAACAGGCTGTTCCTTCGCCTCCGCCATCGCCGCGCACTTGGCAAGAGGGGCACCAATGACCGAGGCCATTGAGCTTGCCAAGCGGTATATTACCGAGGCTATTCGCTTTGGATGGGCTCTGGGTAAGGGGCATGGGCCAACGGACCATTTTTATTTTCTCAATCAGGCTACGGCTACATGACCTCCGTGTCCTCATTCTTATTGTGATATGCTTCTTTCCGCCTCAGCGTTTCCTTCACTGCCGACATTGGCTCTGGCAACCCTGAGAAAATAAAAATATTCGGCCTGTTCACGATGCCTGATTCTTTTCCATCTCATATACTTCCTGAAGGGAAGGAAACTGCCGTCACGCTGACCGGCCCCGGAAACACGCCGGTTCCCGCTGTCCTCACGGAACCAGAAATTTCCACAAACAATGCGGTGGTCCTCTGCCATGGTTTTCTATCCGATAAACAAAGCCGCACCAACCGACGGTTGACGGAACTCTTAATCTCAGAAGGCATCGCGACCTTACGATTCGACTGGTTTGGGATGGGAGCATTACACGAATACTTTGCCCATATGACCCTACAACGATGTTTCCAGCAACTGGATGCCATAGTTTCCTATCTGACCGACCACGGATTCACTTCTCTTGGACTCGTCGGATCAAGCTTCGGCGGATTTGTGACCATCCTATCAGCCTCTCGTTATCCTCTCTTGAAGGCTGTGGGATTGAAATGTCCGGCAGTCGATTTTGCGGAATGCCTTCAACTAGAATTGGGGCACGAGAGCATGGCCACCTGGAAGAATCACAACCTGATTCCCAATATCCTCCAAAGAGAGGAACACATTCACTTGCCATACGGATTCTTTGAAGAATGCCGCCGGTACGACGGATATGAAGAGGCTTCTCACATAACCATACCCACCCGGGTGGTGCATGGAGGAAAGGACGACCTCATCCCTTCTCACCAAATCGACCTATTCATGAAAACCTTACACGGCCCAAAAGATCTTCGCATACTGCCGGAAGCCGATCATCAATTTGGACGTCCGGAAGACTTCCGGATCATGACTATGCTCCTGGCTCAATGGATGATCCAACACCTGACACCCTCCGAGGGATTTTCTCCTAACCATGAATCCGGGACCGATCCTCAAACTACGAAGGACTCCCAATAACGACACTCATGTTAAGACCTTACAAAGGCATTACGCCCATCATTGCACCAGGCGCCTACATTGAAGAAACGGCTGTCGTCATCGGGGATGTGATCATCGGGTCAGCATCCAGCGTCTGGTTCAATACGGTCATCCGAGGGGATGTTCATGCTATTCGCATTGGTCATCGAACTAACATTCAGGACTTATCCCTTCTCCACGTCACGCATGATACCTACCCCTTGACGCTGGGGGATGACATTACGATTGGGCACCATGTGGTCCTTCATGGCTGTACGATCCAGAACAGGGTCCTCGTGGGAATGGGGGCGATCATCATGGATGGTGTCCTTATTGAGGAGGACTGCATCATCGGTGCCGGAGCTCTGGTGACTGGCCAACAGCACATCCCGCCCAAAAGTTTGGTCATCGGATCTCCGGCCAGAATCAAACGTACGCTGACAGAGGCAGAACTGCAGTGGATCAAAGAATCGGCACAGAACTACGTTCGATATGCCCAAAGTTATATGGTGGATACCAAGTCTTAACAGATCTCATCGACCGTTCACCGATTTTCTTTTCTCATTCCTCTTGACCCATCATCGTGCTAAATAACACTTCTTTGACTCCCATCGGATCATGGCAACAATATCCTTTGGTCATTCTAGGAGGCGGTTATGTCGGGAAAGTGCTTTTCCGCCGTGCAATGGCGGAAGGTTGGCAGGTTTTCTGTACCAGTCGCCAACCTCATACACACCTTACGGATATGCCTTCCGAACACCGCCTTGGGTTCGACCTGACCCGTCGGGAAACCTGGAATGATCTTCCCTCTTCCCTGCATATCATCTGGTGCTTTCCTGCCTGTCCCCTAAACCTGGTACGAGAATTTATGGCTTCCCGCCCTCATCTCCCGATTCGTATGATTGTGTTGGGCAGTACCTCAGCCTATCCCTCGGAAGGAACAGTCGTCACAGAAAATCGGATACCCAATGTCCAACTCCCGAGAGTGCAAGGAGAGGAATACCTTCGAACGACGGCTGGAGCCGTCGTCATCCGGCTCGCAGGCTTATACGGCCCCGGACGAAACGTGTTGGATTGGATCAGAAAGGGAAAAATCCGTAATACAGCCCGCCTCGTCAATTTGCTGCATGTCGAAGATGCCGTCGGTATCTGCCTGAATACCCTCACGACCGCACCAGAGGGCAGCATCTATCTCGCGAGTGATGGAACGCCTCGGCCATGGAGTGAAATTTGTACTTATGCCGAAAAAAAATGGCAAATCGCCATTCCTCCGTTCACATCCACCACCGACCCAGGAAAACATATTGATAACCGAAAAATCTTGACGGAGTTAGGCTATACGTTTCGTTTTCCCAATCTGTACCAGGCCTTAGACCAACTAGAGTCTCAAAAATTGGACGAAAGATAAAGAGAGGGGAATTTTCTGGTGAAGGTCAAATTTGCCAAATCCCACTCGTTGCGGAGAATCAAATTAGAGGTGCCCATTATTTATAAGTGCGGCAGTGACCGTGCCGCACTTTGGCTCGGGTTATCTGAAAAACGCCATCAGGAAATACACCACGAGTCCGTTATTGATGGCATGCGCCAGCATCCCGGGCACAAGACTTCCGGTCCGATAATAAGCCCAACCCCATAGCCATCCACTCCATAGGACGGTCAAAAAAGCCAGCAACCCGTATCCATGGGCCAACGCGAACAGGAGACCACTCCCGATAATAGCCACGTGCCCACCAAATCTGACAAAAAGGGTCGGAAAAAGCAGCCCACGAAAAATGATCTCTTCGAACAAGGGAGCCAGGATGACGAATTCCACCAGAGTTTTCATCACCTGGATGGGACCACCCCATACCAGATCAGGGACAAACCACTCGGTCCAGTGGACGGTATATCCCAAGTAATCTCCGAGTATCATAATTCCCCAATCGCCAAGCATTCCTAATCCCAACACACTCATGGTCACTGGAAACGCTGCCCGCACCTGCTTCAAAAAAGGCCGACACCCAAACACCCGGTTAATAGACAGTTGTCGAGATCGAAAGAGAAGAGCATAAGCCATTAGCACAATCGGCAGATAGAGGAGGATGGCCCCAAACTCCATGAGCAGGTAAGGCCCTCCGGGCAAGAAGGCGACGACCCCTAACACCACCACTGTCAGAGCTCCCCCCCTGGATAACACGGCCAACCCGTCACCGAATGTCCAATAAGAAAAGGATATTCCCGCAGGAAACACGTGGAATCTCATCAAGAGAATCAGACACAATCCGCCTAGCCCAAGAATAGCCAATTCAATGCCCAAGCCCACTCGCCACTTCCACAAAATCGGGGTCGTTTGACGATCGAGCTGCGACGCCAATGAAACGGTCAGGACATCATTCCTTGTTTGTTCCGCCAACCGTCTGGCTAATTGAAAATAGAACCAGTTGCCGGGCATCGTTTCGGCCAGCCTGGCTTGAAGTTCCTGCATATCCAGATGATGAGTTTCGCCAAGATAGGCAATACCTAAAGCCCTGTACAGAACGGTGGCAGGTTCGCCGTCTACCGGGTTCTCCCCCAGAAAAGAATGCAGAGCAGAAGAACCCTGAAATTCTCCCAACAACACCCCCACATATACTCCATCCAAGGCTTGAAAACGTTGGGAGAAAAGTTCCCCGTACCATTTGAGAATATCCTCCCGGGTGGTCAATTCCTCCGTTCCCAGGCGATAGAGAAACTGCTCAAAGCGGGAAAGCCGATTCGCATAAACTTCAAACGATAAGACGCGACTGGCTAAACGTTCCAGATTTCGGCTACTTGACGAGTCCAACGCAGGTGCCTCGGAGAGTGAGGTGCTCCATAGGACCGCCCCCAATCCCGTTAAACAGATCATCAGACTGAGAAGGGTGATAAACGGTGAAAAAGCCGGAGGAGCAGACGATACAACCGCCTCCTGAGATATCCCATCTCTGTCATTCCACTCCGTCATATCATTCACCTGTCAATTGTCCATCACCCATAGAAGGAATCGGCCCATGATCGTTCGTTTCCTCTCACTTCCCACTGATTGGAACAACGAGCCGTCAGCAGACTCATACAAACCGTCCCGCACCCCGAAATGAATCCTCCCACACAACGATGAGTAAGACCAGCCCCGAATACCGTGCAACTTCCCCCATATCGTCGTTCTCTAGCCAACATCCGCTCATTATCCAGGCAGAGAAGCTATCGATTCCACCATTTTCGCATTTTCCCTCTCCGGGGTTTCTTCTTTCAGCTCTCCACCTAACATCAATAATTCGCTACAATATCTCTAAGGCCAATCCTATTGAATCATTTGCGAGGAACGAACGGTGTGGAATTTCTTCAAACGGAATCGTGATAGCCGAAGCGCTTCTCAGGACATCGGTCCCTATTCGAACTATCGAATGACCGTCAGGCTTGAACTGACTCAGCGGCCAGGAGTCTTCGCACAATTGGCCACGGCCATTGCCGAAGAAGGCGCCAGTATCGGAGCCGTGGATATAGTGTCGGCCACCCGCACAAAAGTCGTCCGTGACATGACGTTGGATGTGCAGAGCGAGGAACATGGGGAACGCGTCCTCAAGCATTTAAATAATCTGTCCGACGTTCGGGTGGTCGCGTCATCAGATCGAATTTTTCTGATGCATTTAGGCGGAAAAATCCGAGTCGAGAGTAAGTTTCCCGTAAAAACACGCAATATGCTTTCGATGGTCTACACCCCTGGGGTCGGACGCGTGGTCAAAGCCATTGCCCAGGAACCACACAAGGCCTATACCTTCACCACCAAAAGCAATAGCCTGGCCGTCGTCACCGACGGCTCGGCCATTCTGGGATTGGGTAACCTCGGCCCGTTGGCCGCCATGCCGGTCATGGAAGGCAAAGCCATGCTCCTTCACCAATTTGCGGGCATCGATGCCTGGCCTCTGTGCCTGGATACGCAGGAGCCAGAAAACATCATCCGGACCGTCCGAGCCATTGCCCCCGCATTCGGCGCCATCAACCTGGAGGACATTAGTGCCCCTCGGTGTTTTGAGATCGAACGACGTCTCCAGGCCGATTTGGACATTCCCGTCATGCACGACGATCAACATGGAACCGCCGTGGTCATTTTGGGAGCCTTATTGAATGCCCTGAAAGTCATTCGCCGCCCCATCCAGGAAATTACCGTCGTGATCATCGGCTAGGGCGCAGCAGGAACGGCCGGCGCCGAATTACAGTTGGGAGCCGGCGTCACCCATCTCAAAGGCTGCGATAAAAACGGGTTGGTCCTGGATCGTCCGTTTGAAGAACTCTCGTCCTTTCGTCACAATCTCCGTGAACTGATTCAGTACGACCGCCCAACCGGAACGCTTCAGGAAGCCTTAACAGGGGCTCACGTTGTCATTGGTTTGTCTACCGCTAACGTCCTCAAGTCCGAAGATCTCGCCCTGATGGCGAACGACCCCATCGTGTTTGCGCTGTCCAACCCGGATCCGGAGATTTCGCCGGAAGCGGCGATCCCCTATTGCCGAGTCTATGCCAGTGGCCGGTCCGATTATCCCAACCAATGCAATAACCTCTTGGCTTTTCCAGGAATTTTTCGCGGAGCCTTGGATGTGCAAGCCAAAGCCATCAGTGAAACGATGCTGCTCGCGGCTGCGGAAGCCTTATCGAAAATGGTCCCCAGTTCTTCCTTGAGCGAGGAATACATCATTCCCAGCGTCTTTGACAAACAGGTCTTTCCGAAAATCGCCAAGGCCGTCGCCCAAGCGGCCGTCGATAGTGGACTCGCGCGCCGCACCAAGAAAGAACAGGAAGAAGAGTAGGGAAAGACAAAGACAAATCGGTTCTATGGCTGGAAGATATTCATGTGATCCCTTTTAATGAAAGTATCCCCACAGTAACAAGCTCAACCCAAGCGGCCACAGATAATATGAAAAAAGATAAAAGTGATCCTGTCTGACCAGCTTAATAATAAGCGAAATGGATCCATACCCGACCAAGGCTGCCACGACCATCCCGGTAAAATACAAGCCGAGCGGTTCTTTTACTTGATGCATGACCTTCCCGATTTCCAGAATTGACGCCCCGACAATCGCCGGCATCGAAATTAACAAAGAGAATCTGGCTGATAACTCTCGATCCAAGCCCAGCAACACGCCCGTGGCAATCGTCGAACCAGACCGAGAAATACCAGGAAAGACGGCAATGCCTTGCACCACACCGATGATCAAGGCGTCACGCATACTCATCTCCTGCATGGGCTTCACTATGATGCCCCCGTCCCATCCACAAAATCACCCCCGTCACAAGCAACATAACCGCTACGAGTGACGGGGCAGCCAGCGTTTCGATGCCAAGAGATTCGATTCCCAACCCGATAACAGCAGTGGGAATACTCGCGAGAATGACATAATGAATGGTCTGACGTTCCACCCCGCGAAACAGACTTCCTTCTTTGGTTGTCCAGCCGAGATACCCCCAAGTCAGGGTGAATAAATCGTGACGAAAATACATCAGAATGGCCGTCACGGTGGCCAGATGTAATAAAATGTCATACAACAAATTGGTCTCGTTGAAATGCCCGAACCATTGTTGAGCTAACACCAAATGTCCGGAGGAGGAGACCGGCAAAAATTCCGTCAGCCCTTGGAGCACAGCAAGAAAAATGGCTTCAAAATATCCCATAGGACTCCTAGCTTTTCAGATTTCACTATCTCGTGTGGTTGGAACCCGGTCTACCCCTGCCGCTCTTTGGCAAACGCTTGCACACCCTGCTCCCAGGGGGGAAGCAGAATCCGTGGGTCTTGCAATGTCGTCAGGACGGCATAGGATGGTCGCTGAGCGGGTCGAGGAAATTGTGTCGTATTCACGGGCGTAACGGTGGATTGAATCCCCACCATCTTAAATAACTGGCAGGTGAATTCATACCAACTGGTCCCTCCACCTCCGGCCATGTGATAGGTTCCATAGGCCTTCGTCTCGAGAAGTCTGTTAATGGCCTGAGCCAGATGCGGGGCATAGGTCGGCGACCCAAATTGATCATTGACGACCTGGACCTCACCCTTTCGACCAAGGCCGCAAATGGTGAGAGCAAAATTTTTCCCGAACGTATGGTACAACCAGGCAGTCCGAACAATAAAATGATTGGGATTTCCCACCCGCACGGCTTCTTCTCCGGCCAATTTGCTTCGGCCATACACGGACAGAGGATTGGGCCGATCAAATTCATGATAAGGCCGTGTGGCCTTTCCATCAAATACATAGTCCGTAGACACATGCAGCAAGGGAATCCCCCTCTCCGCGGTGGCCAAAGCCAGGTTCCTGGGCCCCCTGGCATTCACGCGAAAAGCCGCCTCAATGTCAGTTTCGGCGTCATCCACCCGAGTATAGGCTGCAGCGTTAACGACCATGTGAGGTTGCAGCTGATTGATCGCCTTGCGAACCGGTTCCAGATGCGTGATATCCAATTCCGCCATGTCCCACGCGGTCACCTCCGATCCGGCCCATAAATGCTGGAGAGCCCGGCCCAATTGTCCGTTGGCACCCAAGAGCAAAATTTTCATGGTGAACAGCGTTTCAGTTGCGGCAATTGATTCATCAGTTCTGCTACGGATAACGCTCCTGCGTCTTTTTGAGAGAGAAGAGGCGAGGTGACCGGCCATTGCACCCCAATGGCCGGATCATTCCAGCGAAGGGTTATCTCCCCTTGCGGATGGTAAAAATCCGTGCATTTATATTCCACTTCCGCGACCTCACTCAGCACACAAAAACCATGGGCAAAACCTGGCGGAATGTAGACTTGGCGAAAATGTGTCTCGTCCAACTCCACTCCAACCCAGGAAAGAAACGTGGAAGAGCCTCGTCGGATATCGACGGCCACATCGAAAATCTCTCCCCGAACCACCCGAATCAACTTTCCCTGTGGGCGGACAACTTGACAGTGCAACCCCCTGAGCGTGCTCTTGATCGAAGAAGAACTATTATCCTGAACAAAGACCTCGGGAATTCCCCCTTCCCGATATTTCGTCACATGGTACGTTTCGAGAAACCACCCGCGTGAATCCTGATGCACATCAGGCTCAATAACCAACACGCCAGGTAATGTTGTGGGTAAAAACTTCATACGCCGTTTCCGTCAATCCCCATTCACGAGGTGGAGAAGATATTTCCCGTAACCGTTATGTTTCATGTCATGGGCCATTTGTCGTACTGCTTCGGCCTGAATGTAACCCATCTTATAGGCAATTTCTTCGGGACAAGAAACCATCAGGCCCTGCCGCTCCTGAAGGACTTGAATAAAATGAGCCGCTTGCAACAGCGACTCATGGGTGCCAGTGTCCAGCCACGCAATACCGCGTCCCAGAACCCGCACGCGCAATAAGCCTTCTTGTAAATAACGTCGATTGATATCGGTAATTTCTAGTTCTCCTCTGACAGATGGTTTCAAGGCCTGTGCGATCTCTACGACCTGATTGTCGTAAAAGTAGAGTCCGGTCACCGCGTAGGGGGATTTCGGATGGACCGGTTTTTCTTCCAGACTGGTGGCCTGTCCACGACCATCAAACGTAATCACCCCATAACGTTGCGGATCTCGAACCTGATAGGCAAACACCTGGGCCCCGGTTTCATGAGCAGCCGCATCTTGCAAATAGTTCGGCAAGCCATGCCCATAGAAAATATTATCGCCCAGGACAAGAGCCACCCGATCGGTTCCGATAAAATCCCGCCCAAGAAGAAAGGCCTGAGCAATCCCTTCCGGCTGCAGTTGAACGGCATAGTGAATGGACAATCCAAACTGGCTGCCATCCCCGAGTAACCGGATGAATCCGTCCTGTTCATGGGGAGTGGTAATGACAAGAATGTCACGGATTCCGGCCAGCATCAGCACGGTCAGGGGATAATAGATCATGGGTTTGTCAAAAACCGGCATGAGCTGTTTACTCACCGCTTTGGCAAGCGGGTATAAGCGAGTCCCCGATCCCCCGGCTAAAATAATACCTTTCATTGGCTTATCAGATCTGAATTGAGATAATCCTACCCGTTAACCTATCGAGGTCTATGAACTCAGCCTGGGCGTTTCCAGTCCCAATCGCTCACGGTGATAGACATTCTGAGTCACTAACTCACACCACCGGCGATTGGTCACATACCATTGCACTGTGTGACGGATTCCCGATGGAAAGGAATGACGTGGGTTCCAACCCAGTTCTCGCTGAATTTTTGAGGGATCAATCGCATACCGAAAATCATGCCCCGGCCGATCTTTGACAAAGGTTTTCAACTCCGCATACTTGCTAATACCCAAAGGAGCCACCATCGGATTGTCATGACAGGGGGCGATTTCGTCCAGGATGTCACAGATGTGGTCGACCACAGTCACATTCGTCCGTTCGGATTGCCCTCCTAAGTTATATCTTTCCCCGGGCTGCCCTTTTTCTAAAACCAGAAACAGCCCTTCGCAATGATCGTCCACAAACAGCCAATCGCGAACATTCGTTCCACGACCATAGATGGGCAATGGCTTCCCATCCAACGCATTGAGCACGGTCAAGGGAATCAATTTTTCAGGAAACTGATAGGGTCCATAATTATTCGAACAGTTGGTCATAAGCGTGGGGAGTCCATAGGTATGAAAATAGGCTCGAACAAAATGATCCGCCCCGGCCTTTGAGGCCGCATAGGGAGAATTGGGAGCATAGGGAGTTTCTTCATGAAAGAACCCGGTGGCGCCCAAAGTGCCATACACTTCATCAGTGGACACATGCAGGAATCGAAAGTTCGACCGATGAGCAGCCTCATTCCGCTTCACCATTTGCCGGGCAGCTTCCAACAGCACCAGAGTCCCGGTCACATTGGTATGAATAAACGGAAAGGGGTTGTCAATGGAACGATCGACATGGGATTCGGCTGCAAAATTGATTACCCAACGAGGCTGATAGGTATCCATGACCCGCCCCATCGTTTCGGCATCGGCAATGTCACCATGGATAAATTCCAGACGGGGATGTTCCCACAAGCCATCCAGGTTTTCCCGATGGCCCGCATAGGTCAGCTTGTCGATGATAATCACATGGGCATCGGGTTTCTTGAGAACCATTCGGACAAAATTGGCCCCAATGAACCCGGCTCCCCCGGTAATGACCATGGTATGGCGAGACATATTAATAATTCATCTCCCGATCAGGAAACCGCATTGGCCAACGCATAGAACTATTTCAGGGGAAAAAGGGATGGCGAATAAGACCATTCACGGCAACAAACACTGTGCTCAGTGTGCCCTTTATTCGACGGTCACACTTTTGGCCAGATTGCGTGGCTTATCCACATCCAGTCCTCGCTTGACGGCCACATGATAAGCCAACAGTTGCAAGGCCACCGCAAAAAGAATAGGTGTCAGTAACGAATGAACTTCGGGGATAGAAAACACATGATCCGCCAGACGATCGAGTTGCCGGTCTCCTTGAGTCACAAAAGCGATGACCGGGGCATTTCTGGCGCGCACCTCCATTAAATTATTCACGCTTTTATCGTACAGCCGGTCCTTGGGAGACAACACCACTACAGGCATCTCTTCATCGATCAAGGCAATGGGACCATGCTTCATTTCTCCCGCGGCATAACCTTCAGCGTGGATATAAGAAATTTCTTTCAGTTTGAGGGCACCTTCCAAGGCAATGGGATAGTTAATTCCCCGACCCAAATAGAGAAAATTTCGCTTTTGACAATATTGTGCCGCAATCGTTTGAATCGCTTCTTCCTGTTTGAGAATCTGTTCGACATTTCCCGGAAGCAGGAGAAAATGATCCAGCCACCACCGCCCTTCTTCGGGACTCAAGACATTTCGCACGCGACCGACATGCAAGGCCAACAAATAGAGGGCCACGACTTGCCCCGTAAAGGCTTTGGTAGAGGCCACGCTGATTTCCGGCCCGCAGCGGGTGAAAATGATGCCATCCGCCTCCCGCGCCAGTGTACTGCCGACGACATTGACAATGGCCAACACCCGTGCACCCAACCGCTTGGCTTCTCTGGCTGCGGCCAAGGTGTCGGCCGTTTCCCCGGATTGAGAAATGGCAATAAACAAATCGTCCTTCTGGATCATCGGTTGGCGGTAGCGGAATTCCGAACCAATATCCACTTGCACGGGACGATGAAGCATTTCTTCAAAGAGATATTTCCCGACCAATCCGGAATGCCACGACGTGCCGCAGGCCACGATCCAAATGCGTCTCGCATTAATGAGTTCTTCATTGGTCATCGCCAAATCAGGGAGATCCGCTTCCCCCAACTCATAGTTAAATCGTCCCCGAAGCGTATCCGAAATCACTTGCGGTTGCTCGTGAATTTCCTTAATCATGAAATCGGGGAAACCGCCTTTTTCGGCCGCTTCGGCGTCCCAATCAATGGCGACCACCTTTCTGACCTTCGGCTCCCCGTTGGGTCCCATGATGGTGATGTCCGATTCCTGTAGTATGCCAATATCCCCATCGTCCAGGAACGTGACCTCCCGCGTATGGGCCAAGAGCGGTGTCACATCGGAGGCGAGAAATGTGCCATGCCCATTTCGACCCACGACTAAGGGACATCCCGAACGGCTGACGACGATTCGATGAGGCTCACTGACACTCATCACGGCAATGGCATAGCTGCCATGTAATTCCAGACTGACCAGCCGGACGGCTTCAATCAGATTGACTCCACGCTTGACGATAGAAGACACCAAATGGGCAATGACTTCCGTATCGGTTTCCGATTCAAATCGGTATCCTTCCGTCTCCAACCGATGTTTTAACGTCAGAAAATTCTCGATGATGCCGTTATGAACTAGAACGACATCTCCGGACCGATGTGGATGGGCATTTTGTTCGGAAGGACGGCCGTGCGTGGCCCATCGCGTATGCCCAATGCCCATCAGGCCTTGAGACGATCCGTTTTGCAGGACGGTTTCCAGGTTATGGAGTTTTCCCACGCTACGCCGGATCGCGAGTTCACCATTGTGCAAAATGGCGATTCCGGCCGAATCGTACCCCCGATATTCCAGTCGTTTGAGACCGGATAGGAGGATCGGCGTGGCACATTCAGAGCCTATGTATCCAATAATTCCACACATATATTATTCCCTGGCATCATGAAAAGGTGGATGATCCGTGATCAATATTCTTGCGCGTTATGAGGAAGTCGTGTCGGTTTCGGTCCATTCATGCCAAAACTTGACCCTAGGGGGGAAAAGAGTCATTTACCCCATTCAAGGATCAAGCCGGGTCAAAATTAAGTCAAGCTTCGCCTACGGACTTGTCCGAAGCGGAATGCGGCTCACCCGGAGGATTTTCCTCCGGTTTCGTTTTGCCTTGAGCTTTCAATAACATCCGCCGACGGGCAGCCGTACCCTCACGATTGACCTGTTGAACCCGAGCAATTCCAAGCGCATCTGGAGGAATATCTTTAGTGACCGTCGTTCCGGCAGCCACCAACGCCCCTTTCCCGATTGTCACAGGTGCGATGAGCTGTACATCACTCCCGATAAAGACATCGTCCTCAACCGTCGTGCGTTCTTTTCGAAAGCCATCATAATTACAGGTAATGGTTCCGGCTCCCACATTGACATTTTTCCCGATGACAGTGTCACCCAGGTAACTCAGATGGTTTACTTTGGAGCCTTCTCCCACTTCGGTCTGCTTGAGTTCGACGAAATTTCCGACTTTGGCGTTTTTCTGTACCCGGCTGCCGGGACGCAGATGAGCAAACGGGCCAATCACGACCTCATCTTCTACCACGGCGCTTTGCAGGACACACGCATCCTGGACGACAACGGCCCGGCCCAGGACGGAATCTTTCATATGGGTATTGGCATGAATCACACAGGAATCCCCGATGTGGCTGCGCCCTTCCAGAATCACACCCGGATACAGAATCGTATCCCGTCCAATATCCACACCGTCATCGATCAGAACACGGTCAGGATCCATCATAGTGACGCCCCGCAACAAGTGCCGCTCATTGATACGCTGCCGCACGACTTTTTCTGCCATTGCCAAGTGAATCCGGGTATTGATCCCAGTCGTTTCCAATGGATCTAGCGTGGAAAACCCCACGACTTTTTTCCCTTGTTGGACAGCCTGTTCGATAATATCCGTCAGATAATATTCCCCTTGAGCATTTTGAGGATGAAGCTGAGCCAAGGCCTGTCCTAAAAACTTTTGTTCAACCACATACGTACCCACGTTAATCTCACGAATGGCTTTTTCCTCCGTCGACGCATCGCGGTCTTCCACCACACGCTGAACGTCTCCATGCGGGCCTCGAATCACACGGCCATAACCTCCCGGGTCGGCTAATTCCGTCGTCAGAAGTGTCAGGGTAGCCGCCTCGGCTTGATGATAGGCCAACAGCGATGACACTGTTCTCTCTGTCAACAAAGGAGTGTCGCCATTGAGGATCAGTATCTGATGCCGGTTTTCTCCATGGGATTGCGACACCGCCGGAAACGCTTGAAGCACGGCATGTCCCGTGCCTAACTGCTGGGTTTGATCCACAATCTGAAAAGGGTCCCACTCGGCTTTTTCCTCGTTCAAATAGGATTTGACTCGATCCGCCCCGTGTCCTACGACGACAACCACTAAACCACTAGACACCTTTCGTGCCAAAGAAGCGGCATACCACACCATGGGACGACCGGCCACGTGATGAAGGACTTTGGGCAGACGAGATTTCATCCGCGTTCCTTGCCCCGCTGCCAAAATTATGGCTGATGTGATTGGTTGGCTGTTAGTCAAAGAAAGAACTTCTACAGAGATTCAGGCATCAACTCAGATTGTCGGTACCCTCTGAGGTTCTTTGGAAGATATCTTATCTTTTTTGGAAGCAATTTCAATGCCGGAAGGCTTTTCAGGAGGCGAATAGAAACCTCCGGAAACGATAAGCTTCATGGCTTCTTCCACGCCCATGTCTACCGGAACAATTTCCCGTTCAGGCACGAGGAGAAAATAACCCGAGGTCGGGTTGGGAGAAGTCGGGACAAACACATGCACCAGGGGTTCCGGGGCCAAGTCCTGAATCTCTTCTCTCGTTTCACCAGTCACAAACGCTAGGCAATAATGACCATCTTTGGGAAACTGGATCATGACCACCTTGTCATATTTTTCCCGTTGTTTAAAAGACAAGATATCCATCATGGATTTTAATGTTGCATAAATCCCACGAACGATGGGAACCCGATCCAAAAACTCCTCCCACCGGACAACCATCCGTCGTCCAAAAAAGTTAGTCGCCAGAATTCCAGTCAAAAAAATCAATAACACCAGCGTTAAAATACCTAATCCCGGAAAATAATAATCAGGGAGAACGACATCCGCTAAAGCCGTGCCCAGGATGCTATCCACAGTCACAAATAGCGTCTTTAAAATCAATACGGTTCCCCAGATTGGGGTAATGACTAATAACCCGGTGAGAAAATACCGCTTCAGGGAGGCATGCAGGGAATTCATAAGGACAGGTCTACCCGACCATATAGGCATGCAAGAGTGCATACCGTAAGAGACTGACAAAAAAGGCCCTGGGTCATCTTACAATTAACTACTTGACCCTGCAAGGCTTTTCTTGCGAATTTCAACGACTTAGACTAGGATCTCTCCTGGAAATTATCGTGATGTCCTCCCACTCCAGCCAACGAAAATCACCCCCAACCTACCCCGGCCTCTTTATCACGTTTGAAGGCCCTGAAGGATCTGGAAAGACCACACAATGCCAGCACTTGGCCCAATGGCTGCAGACCAACGGCCAATCGGTCCTCATTACCAGGGAACCGGGGGGAACCCCCATAGCCGAAGCCATCCGGAACCTGCTCCTTACAAAAAAAACCGGTCCCCAAAAACACGAAACCATCACACCGGTCTGTGAAGCCGCCCTGGTCCTGGCAGCCCGTTCCCAGCATGTCACGCATACTATTGTCCCTGCCCTCCAAAAAGGCATGATAGTGCTATGCGACCGGTTTTTTGATTCCACCCTGGCTTACCAAGGCTTCGGGCGGGGACTGAACCGTGAGGCTTTAACCCGATTCAATGACTTCGCCACCGGGGGAATCAGACCGACCTTAACTTTTTTATTGGACCTCCCCGTCAAAGAAGGATTACAGCGGCGAAAGAAAGCTTCAAAGCAAAACCGGATGGATCAGGAATCACTGGCCTTTCATGAACGCGTTCATCGTGGATTTATCACCCTGGCCAGACAGGATGCCAAGCGATGGCGAAAACTGGATGCCCAACAATCCCCGGAACAATTAGCCGAGGAAATTATCCGGCATATTCAACCTATGGTCCCAAAGTCCATTTCTCCACGAAAGAAAAGAACATCCAACACACGACTGGCCACGAAACCCAAAAAGTCACGAGCATGACCTTTCGAGAAATTCAAGGACACCAACGGCCGATCCGGTGGCTGCAACATGCGGTGGCCAGCAACCACCTGGGTCATGCCTACCTGTTCCACGGAGAGGAGGCCATTGGAAAGCGCCTCGTGGCCTTGGCTTTGACAAAATTTCTGCATTGCGAACGCCCGATTGATGACCCTCTGCCGGATGCCTGCGGGGATTGCCGGGCCTGCCATCAGATTGCCCAAGGGACGCATCCTGATTTTCTCTCGATCACCACCGAGGATGAACAGAAACAAAATCCTAAAATTAAAATCGATCAGATTCGTGCATTGGAACATTTCGTCATCTATCGCCCTCTGGTGGCGATCCGGAAAATCTGCCTCATCGACCATGCCGACACCATGACAGTGGAAGCCGTCAATGCCTTGCTGAAAACCCTGGAAGACCCGCCGGACCATTGCATATTCCTTCTGACCTCCAGCCGTCCGGAACACATGTTGGCGACGATTCGCTCCCGATGCATGACCATGAAGTTCTCTCCCCTTTCCCTATCCGAGACCTCTGAGTTTTTACGAACCCGCACGAAGCTCCAACAAGCAGACAGGCAGCTACTCGCGTCGTTTTCGGAGGGCCGGTTGGGAAAAGCGCTTCAAATCACCCCTGAGGACTTGCGCATCCAACTCAGACAATATTGGGCCTTATTATTCGGGGATCTTCCCAAATCCCCCTCCACCATCATGGATATGTGTGAAGATCTGGTGAAATCCGATCAGGTCCGGGAGGCGATTCGTTGGTTCCGGTTTGTTCTTCGTGAACTGCTCCTGGTCCACCTCAATCGGGAACATCGTTCACTATTTTTTCCGGATCAGACATCGGCCCTGCTTCGTCTGAGCGAAACCATCGATTTATCCGATCTGTTGGACTGCTTGAATGAACTGGAAAAGCTGGAACGTGGACAACAACGCAATGTGAATATGCAACTCGGCCTTGAGCAGTTTTTCTTCCACCTTCAAGATCACATGGGAAACAAAGCCCTCCAGGAAGCCTAAACGAGCAAATCGCCTCCGGACATCTATCCATTATTTCGTCATGGTCCGTTAGTCACCAACCCCCCATCCCAAAAGGAATGTGTTGTTCATGAAAAACAAATTTTATGTGACGACCCCCATTTACTATGTCAACGATGTGCCGCACATCGGCCACGCCTACACCACCATTGCCGCCGACGTGCTGGCCCGGTTTTATCGAATACGGGGATATGACGTATTCTTCCTGACAGGACTGGATGAACACGGGCAAAAAGTTCAGCAAGCCGCGGCCAAGGCCGGCATCGATCCGCAGACCCATTGCGACCGGCTCATGCCGGCGTTTAAAAATCTCTGGGCCACGCTCAATATTTCCCTGGATGCCTTTATCCGGACGACGGATAAACCCCATCAGGCGATCGTACAACGATGTCTGCAAAGCCTGTACGACAAGGACCTGATTTATCAGGCCGAATACACAGGCTGGTACTGCACGTTCGATGAACGGTTCTGGACGGAAAAGGATGTGGAAAACGGCCAATGCCCCGACTGCCGCCGCCCGGTCGAACAAGTCAGTGAGCGGAATTACTTTTTCAGGATGAGCCGGTATCAGCAACCCCTGATCGACCATATTAAGTCCCATCCGGAATTCATCAGGCCGGAATCCCGCCGCAATGAAGTGTTGGGATTTCTGCAAAAACCCCTGGAAGATCTGTCCATCTCACGCCCGAAATCCCGGTTGTCCTGGGGGGTGGAGCTACCCTTTGACCGGGACTGCGTCACTTATGTGTGGTTTGATGCACTCGTCAATTACCTCTCGGCCCTGGAATATCTAGGGCGGACGACCGATGCCACAAAATTCTGGCCGGCCTCGGTGCATCTGGTGGGAAAGGATATTTTGACCACCCACGCGGTCTATTGGTCCACCATGTTGATGGGCATGGGACGTCCTCTTCCAGAATCCATTTTTGCGCACGGCTGGTGGACGGTGGATGGCGAGAAAATGTCCAAAAGCCGGGGCAATGTGGTGGCCCCCAACGCCATGGTGGAACAGTTCGGGGTGGATGCCTTTCGATACTTTCTTCTTCGGGAAGTCCCATTCGGACAGGATGGCGACTTTTCTCATTCGGCATTTGAAAGCCGGTACAACGCCGAATTGGCCAACGATTTGGGAAATCTGGTGTCCCGTTCGTTAACCATGCTGGGAAATTTTTCCAACAACCTCGTGCCGGCCATGGACCAAAAATCTCAGACCGATTTGGACCGGGAATTGGCGCAAACCGCCTCCAATTTGTTCCCGGCAATCGATAAACACCTAGCCAATCTTGAATTCAATCGTGCACTGGAAACCATTTTGGGACTGGTGCAGTTGGCCAATCAATACATCGATAAAACCGCCCCGTGGACCCTTGCGAAAGATCCGGCGCAGGACGCCAGGCTCAAGACCGTTCTGTTTCACTTGGCCGAAGTCTTACGATTTCTGACATTGGCGATTTATCCTTTTATTCCGACTACTGCCGAGGCCATGCGGACTCGATTGGGAATGACCGTGTCCTTTGATCAGGCTTTATTAGCTAATCTCCCCGTTTGGGGAGACTATGCCTATACGGGGGAAACTACGAAAGGAACATCCTTGTTCCCCAAAAATCTTCCGAAGAAACCAACCGGGCAGGCAGCGGAATCATCGGCTGCATCAACTGCTTCCCCTAAAAAAGCTGTCAAAGACAAGAAGGATAATTCCATACCCTCGGGAGGTGAACCTGGGCTTCCGCCGGCCGATCAAATCGGCATCGAAGATTTCATGAAGGTCCAACTCAAGGTGGCGAAAATTCTGCACGCGGAAAGGATTCCCAAATCGGACAAGCTCTTGAAGTTGCAAGTCGACATTGGAACCGAGCGGCGTCAGATCGTGGCGGGGATCGGAAAAAAATATACGCCGGAAGAACTTCCCGGCCGCACGATTGTCGTCGTGGCCAACCTCAAACCGGCCAAACTGATGGGCGTGGAATCACAAGGCATGGTCCTGGCCGCTGGTGATAAAGACGTCGTCAGCCTCCTCTTCCTCCCCGACGACGCCCCACCAGGGACGAAAGTCAAGTAACCCTGACAGGCGATTGAACTGCCCTCTTTCCTTTCCGACCCTTTTACCAAATTGGAGTCTAAGCCCGATATCCTAAAAACGACAGCTACAGCGCCGCTAGCCCGTTCATGCTTCGAGGGCCTCAGCACGAACGGGGTGTCGAAGTGGTCACCCGTTGGGAGAGAGTCCGTTCGCCCCTTCGGTAAAGCTCAGGGCAGGCCTGAGCGCCGCAGCTTTTGCGGCAGTCGAAGGGTTCCAAGATGGCCAACTGCCGTTTTTAGAGTTATTCATGTCTTTCAACTCTACCGCTTAACTGTTCAAGAGCTTCAGTGCCGTCTTCTTGGCTATTTTCAAAAAAATCCCATCTTCACTCAACAAATCTCCGTGAAGATCCAGAGCACATTGAGCGATGTGCGCATCGGGGGTAGAGACGGAGATCCCCACTGAAGATAACTGTGCCCGCAAAGCCCCTACACGTAACCAATGTTCGAAATCGACGGCGCAAAGCGGAAGATCAGACAAAAATGACTCCAGGTCAGCTCGCTGGCGGAAGGTCAGTCGGCCGCTCACCAATTCTGCGACCACCACAGGGGGAAGAAATATGCGGCCTTCAGCCAGGGCTTCGTCAATGACCGAAGGACCGGAGGAGGAGAAATACGAGACCCAGCTGGAGGTATCAACGACGAGGGCGCTCACGGGAGGTCTCAAGATCGATCGATAAATTTAACCGTCCACGCAGCTTAGCAGCCTTTCCCGCGGCCGCTCGTCGTTTAATTAAGGTTAACCCTTCCACCAAGGTTTCCGTAATGCCGGTCCCCGAAACCTGGCAGGCTTCCTTCAGCAGGGCCGCTGGAAGATTGGCGGTCACCCGTCGCACTTGAGGCTCTTTATTCATATTAAAATACATATCATCATTCATACTTAAAAGCAAGTCCCGAAAGCCGTCTTTCATGAACTGACAGCCAATCTGGTGAGGAAGAGAGATTGTCTTGGATGAGATTCATGTGCTTAGGGGCACCGGTCAATTGCACAAATAGTACTGTTTTAGTATCATAAAAAGGATGCCGAGAAAAATCCGAGAGCTTCTTCATGAATTAGAAAGGGCTGGATTTGTGAATCGAGGAGGAAAAGGAAGTCATCGAAATTTTAAGCATCCGATGGGAGTTCGGATTACGCTAAGCGGCCAATTGAGTGAGGATGCCAAGCCGTATCAGGAGCGGGCGGTAAAGAAAGCCCTTGAGGAGGTGAAGCATGAAACCGAGTGATCAATTCTTGAAACTCGTCGAATGGTCCGAAGAAGATCAATGCTATGTGGGGACCTGTCCGGGATTGATGCTGGGCGGAATTCATGGAAGGAATGAGGCGCAGGTTTACAAGGAACTCTGTCAGGCAGTGGACGAATGGATCAAGATTCAGGGAGAAGATCAAGAGCCGCTTCCCAAAGCGACGGCTAAAGGATCGTACTCAGGAAAATTTGTGGTGCGGATGGACAAAAGCCTACATCAGGCATTAACGGTGGCGGCGTTGCGGGAAGGAAAAAGCCTGAATACCTATTGTGTGAGCCAGCTTCAACGAGCGGTTCGTGGACGATCTGTGAAACAACGGTCATCGACTGGAGGCCGATCCGGTTCGAAACGGAAGAGCCGGTAAGGAAGAGCGGGACGTCGGTTTCTTCCAGTAAGCAATTGCGTTGTGCGCCTTTCCCCAGATTGCCATGACTTCCAAGGCCTCCCTTTACGTCTGAAAGCCGATTTTCTTTGGCTCAAGATCGGCGGCTTTCCTTATATGCCAGCTTTATTCAAGCGCGCATTTAAATCAGACACCTGATCTGGGCTGAGAAGTCTAAAATTGATAATTATCCAATAACCACTGATAAATGCCAACCCCATACCTAGAATGCCGGAACCAACCAAGAACAAAAAGAAAACCTCCATAGGCCACATTCCTTCCAAAACTTGACCATTGGTGGCTATGATCTCACTAACGAAATAAATTCCTTCTGAGAAAAACCCGTAAAGCAATATACAAAACACGATCATCAAGGGGGCACAAACGGCAAAAATGATAAAAAAGATCAGCACAGCTAGCGCCATTCTTAAGCGGAGGAATCGCACTGATGGTTCTTCCTCTTTTAAACGCTGAAGAATCTCCTGCCGACGTTGATTCATGTTTAAACTTGACCCTTGTGAAAAAATCGCTCAAGCGCAATTATACCACTATCCCAAAATCCCTGTGCTAAAAACCAAACCGAGGATCTGAAGTGAAAAACGGCAAGGGAAAATCCCTTGAGTCTGAGTTAAGGTTAATAAAAGGATATCCACTGGGAACTCCAAAATCAAAACCAGATCGAATATCAAAATTATCGAATTGACTTGTTAAGTCAAAAGACTGAATTTCCAAAGAACTGGAAGGGAGATTAAGCGATTGAAACCCGAAGCTCCCTACCCCAAAGGAAGAGGTCGTATTTATATTAAAATTTGAGCTTGGAAAAGAATGTGTGGCCATGAGAGAGGTTCCAAACAACCCTACAGATCCAAAGGGAGAAGAGAAAGAAGAAAAATTCAAAGTAGGAATGCGAAAAATCTGACTGGCGGTAAACCCAGTAACCTCTCCCAGTGATTGAAACGCTCCCGAAAAGGCAGCTTCACCCATCCCGGCAAAAATACGAGAGGTAGGAGACACAAAGACAACGGAAGCCGCACCAGTTTCTCCTACAGAAAACCTAGAAGCTGTTCCCACAAGAATCCTTCCACCAACTTGGGCACCGGCAAACACTGCCAAGGGAGCGAACGCTCCAGAATAGGCAGCAGCATAAAAATCAAGGTTGGAGACTTGTCCATGTAAACCAAATTGTACCAATCCTTGACTAACAATATTGGATGTGAAACCCGCTAAAAGCGCTATGCTTTGGCCTGATACGGTGCCAACCTGTGTTGCTAGGTGAGGGAGGAAAGCACCGGTCACTCCACCAGTCAGTAACCCAGCGGTAAGTGAAAGACCCGCTTGGAGGGAAATAGCATCGGCGCCATTCGCAAGTGCAGCGCCATACGCTCCACTAGCACCGGCCACAGCCCCAATTGCGGCTTGGATAGCCCATTGGGCAACCTGCCCGTCAGGATCAACATATTTTATGGGGTTATTTTCAACATACGTATACCGATTAAGCGTTTGCGGATCATTGGAATCGGGAACAATCCTATCGGCCAAAATAAACCGTCCGATGACTGCATCGTAGTAGCGGGTTTCATAGAAATAGAGGCCGGTGCTGTCGTCCAATTCCTTGGCGGTGTATTTGTAAGCCGCATTAGCCGTTCCGGTGTTGGTATAGGTCTCCCCATAGGGATAGTAGACCGGATCTTGTTCCTTCACTCCGCTGCCGTTGGTGAGCACACTGGTCGACCCCAAATGATCGGGATGGAAATAACTGATGAAGCCGCTGCTCACCTGTTAAATAGCAGGGGGGTGCCTTCCCAGACCGGTCCCAATGCCCAATTATTGAGGACTATAGTCTTTTGACATATGCCCATATTTAATGATACATCTTGATGTATGAAAACAACTGTCGACCTGCCTCAGTCCCTCCTAAAGGAAGCCAAAAAGCTGGCGGCTAATCAGCAAACGACGGTGAAGGCCCTCATTGAAGAGGGCTTACGCCGGGTGATCGGAGAGCATCAACGAAAGGGGGCGTTCCGCTTGCGCAAGGCCACTTTTCAAGGCCAAGGGCTGCACCCTGACATGGAAGGGGCTTCGTGGGAAACTCTCCGGGACCGGGCCTATGAAGGTCGCGGCGGGTGATTGCGGTCGATACCAACATTTTAGTGTACGCACATCGGGAAGATTCCCCGTGGCATGAGGCCGCCTATCTGAAGGTAGCCGGATTGGCAGAGGGGAGCAGACCCTGGGCCATTCCGTGGCCCTGCATTCATGAGTTTTTGGCGATTGTGACACACCCGCGTATTTTCAACCCGCCCACCCCGTTGAGGGCCGCCTGTGAGCAAGTGGAAGCCTGGTTAGAATCTCCGCGAGTGCTGGTATTGTCGGAAACGAATGGCTATTGGCCGGTCTTACGGCAAGCGGTAGAGGAGGGGAAAGTTCTAGGTCCCCAGGTTCATGATGCCCGCGTGGCCGCGCTATGCCGGCATCATGGCATTCAGGAGCTCTGGACGGCCGACCGTGACTTTAGCCGGTTTCCCAATCTGGCGCCTCGTAATCCCTTGCTTTCCTGATAATAACCTTCCTGAATCCAGGGGCCTGGTCTTCATAGGCATTCATGCAACCTTAGTGGTAAGGCCTCTTGCAAGTATTCATTCCGCCAAGCCGATGCTTCGTTGCTCAAGGTCGTCGGCATTCCCTTCCCAGGTTCCCTGCCTCCGGTTATCGCCGGCCAGTAGTTTCGAGTTCGTTCATTGCTTGAATTCCCGATAACGATCCTGCCTAAGATGGATGGAATGAACCCATCTTGATAAAATTGATTGACAAGTACTCAAGGGGGGGAAATCCTGCACGCGGAACGGGTTCTCAAATCGGACAAACTCTTGAAGTTACAAGTCGACCTGAGGACCGAGCAGCGTCAGATCGTGGCGGGGATCAGAAAGAAATACACGCCGGAAAAACTGCCCTACCACCTCACGATTGCCGTCGTGGCTAATCTCAAACCAGCCAAACTGATGGGGGGTAGAATCACAAGGCATGGTCCTGGCGGAGGGTGATAAAGAAGTCGTCAGCCTCCTCTTCCTCTCCGACGACGCCCCACCAGGGACCAAAGTCAAATTGATTAACCGCCACTGTGCTTCAAACACAGCGGAAATGCCCTTGTAAGCTTCCCCGTCAAGCGGACAGAACTTTCAACAGGAATAACAAGAAAATCTGGGAAGAAACCAAAAAGGGTTGGAGTACGTTCGCAACAGGGCCCGATTGCTTCCTAGACTCAGTTAAATTCAGAACTCATTTAAAATTGGCTCTTCAAAAAATCGTGTGGGTTGATCCCTTGGTTTTTGATAGGCTTGGTTCTCTCGAAGGAGGGATCAAGCCATGCGCGATATCGAACTCTATCGGGCTATCCTGGGACTCCAGGAGCCCTGGACGGTTATGAACGTCGAACTGGATATGCCGGGACAACAGGTGGTAGTCACCGTGGATTCCGGCCCAGGACCATTTCCCTGTCCGATCTGTCAGACACCGGCGCCGGGCTACGATCGGAAGCTTCGGCGATGGCGACATCTCGATGCCCGTCAATTCACGACCATCATTCAGGCGGAGGCATTCGCGCAGTGCTCGACGCAATGGTCAAACAACTGGCGATCCCCTGGGTAAAACCGGGAAGCCGGGTCACGGCGCCGTTCGAGCGGCTGGCGATCGACCTGTTCCGGCGAGTGTGCGGTCAAAGGGCCGCCAAGATGTTGCGGATCTCCTGGCGCAGCTTCCTGGGGCATCAAGCGCCGCGCAGTGGCGTGGGCCTGGCCCGTCGGCGGCGGAGCATCGCACGCTCGCGAGGAGCGGGGAGACGCGGCTCACCGGCACCAAGTACCGGTGGCTGATGCGCCAGCAGGAGATGACAGCCGAGCAGCATGACGCGTTCCGGGACCTTTGCAACGCAG
The DNA here is from genome assembly GCA_031315915.1 of Nitrospirales bacterium. GTDB lineage: Bacteria > Nitrospirota > Nitrospiria > Nitrospirales > UBA8639 > JACKFE01. The sequence goes on along the minus strand of JALDRK010000005.1, from coordinate 80,615 downwards.
CGACCTCAAAGTCGCCTGGGCTTGGCTGCTCAAGGAGCAGTTCCGCCAGTTCTGGGACTATACCTACTCGGGCGCGGCCCAGAAGTTTTTTGCCCGCTGGTTCTGGCGGGCGACGCATAGTCGGCGAACCTGCGACCGCCGTGGCCAACGCCTGAAATGCCATCTGGCGAATGTCTTGACGTATTTTGAACCACGGCACTCACAATGCGGGGCTGGAAACCGTCAACAGCACCATTCAATGGGTCAAGAAGATGGCGCGCGGCTACCGCAACGTGGAGAACTTCAAGACCGCCATCTCTTTTCACTGTGAGGCCTGAATCTTTACCCACCCCAAAGTTGGTAGAGCCTAAAAATTTAGGTCTGGCCCTAATTTTTCACCAAGAAGAAATGTGGAAAAGTGATTCGCTACTTTTGCTATATGGAAGCGAGCCGCGAATACCGGATGCGAAACAAACCATTTCTGTAGGTGATAACAACCTCAGGAGGTTCTGTAATAGAAGAGCCTAATAATTCTATTTTCCTTGAAAAAAGATCTACCACTAAGTAATTTCAGTTCCCGACCGAAGTTCTTCCGCTGCAAAATATCCATATCCTAAAGCTCCACAAACTATTCCAAAAATACCAAGCATTTGTTAGCTGATTGGGATATTCGCCAGAGTTAACCATTCTGGCATTACAATAATTCCTCCCACAAACAAAAAATGCTAGTAAAATTGTGAAAACCGACAAGAAGTTGAAGACCAGCGTCTGGGTAGGATTAAAAGAGACAGGGAATGAAGAATAATACCAAGTGAAATTAAAAAGGAGAAAGGGAATATAAAGAAATCCTAAACTCATCACAAGCTTACCCAAAAATTTTCCACTTGAACCTCCAAATTGAAAATAATTATAGAGAGTACCACTCCCAAAACATAATAGGAAGAAAATGACCAAACATGTAAGTTCTATACCAAAATCTACAACACAGTTTCATGAATTTTCTATACATTTTCAATCATTAAAATCCAAAAGTAAAATCGCTCTGGTCCTACGTACAAAGACCGATAGACAACCAAAACCAAACATGAGGTTGTTTTCAGCTACCAAACAACAATTCGGTTTGCCCATTTAGTAAACGAACAAGCGTGAACGACGGAAAACTACTGTCTCTTGAAAACTCCAGTCCTTCAGGACCAATTGTCAGACTAAAAGTAATCGAAGGGATTAAACTAGGAGCATAGGTGCTGAAAAAGGGCACCGCTGAGATTGTTAATGTAGCATGAATGCTGATTGTATTGTCATGTTGAGTAATATCTAAGGAATTACCTTTCCCCAGGGGAAGAGGAGAAAAACACAGACCACCTGCTTCACAAGAAGGGTTCACCTGAATAAAGTTTTTTCCTGTTTCAAGATTAATCTCGAAATACCTCGTGAATCAACGGATTAGGATTCAGGATCTGGCAGCCGAAAATCTCCATCAAAAGCAATTGGACCAACGGCAATACGTTCGTGTTGATAAAAACTTGCCGAAATACTCCTTCACCAGGGAATATTGGACCGCGGAATGGCGCACAATAAGGGCGATACGCCCTGCTGACAAACAGAATAATCCTGATGCCGTTTGAAGAGTTCTGCCCCAATTGCACCAGATATCGTTGGATCAATAAAAGAATTAAAAGAGCTTGGGAGGGTGTGATTAGGAAAAGTGAATTGTGGAAGAGGCAATGGCAGTAGAATGGGAGTGTCAATAACAGGGTATTCAGGCAGCACGTCAACAGAATTAATTACCAGACCAATAATGTTATCGAGAATGATCATACCCCCCGGGACCACAATACGGACAATGCCCTGTGGGATCCGTATACCGCAATGGATTATTAAAGACATAACTATACCGGATTGAACGCTGCGGATCCGGTCGGATCGGGCACGATGGTATCGGCTGAAATAAATCGACCAAGAACTGCATCGTAATAGCGGGCTTCGTAGAAGTAGAGGCCGGTGCTGTCATCCAATTCTTTGCCGGTATATTTATAGGCCACGGTAAAGTTGCGTTAAATAGTCTCTCCCATAGGGATAGTAGACCGGGGATCTTGTTCCTTTCACGCCGCTGCTGCTGGTCAGGCACACTGGTCGATCCAAATGATCGGGATGGAAATAACTGGTGGAGCCGGTAGTCACCTGCTTGATGGCGATTCGTTGTCCTCCCCCAAAAATCATTTTGGCACAAGAAGTTCCCTCGCGGACATAGAGCTTGCCGATATAGGTCGTCGTGGTCGTGCCGACGGTTTTCTTTACCCGCCCGCCATCGCCGTCGTAGACAAAAGTAGTAGTCGTACCACTCTTGGTCACACTGACCGGCCGGTTTTCGTAGTCATAGGTGATGGTGCGGCCCGCGCCGCCCTTCATGTTGCCGTTGGCATCGTAGGTGTAGGTATTCCCGCCTGCGGTACTCACGGCATGGGGACGCACGCTGCTGCTCCCGCTGGCCGGGTAGGTATAGGTGCTGGGGGATAGACGAGAATTGCTGAGCATGTTGCCGATCTGATCGTAGGTATTGGTGACCGTGCCGTAGGGCCCAGTGGAGGAGGTGAGCCGGGCCAAACCGTCGTACACAAAGGTTTGATTGCCGTGGCCAGGCACAGGATCGGCTAGGGCCGTCACGTTGCCGCCGGCATCAAACGTGTAGGTCAAATCCTGGAGAGTTATCGCCCCTTTGACCGTTTTTAAGGTCTTGAGGCGGTAGTTAGCGGAATCGTACGTATAGGTGGTGGCAGCCCCGTTGCCCAGCGTGAGGGTGCTGGGTTGGCCCAAGGCATTGAAGCCTGTATAGGCCCCATAGACGGTGCTACCTTCCTTCACCTGCCAGAGTTGAGGGCCGTTATAGGTATGGGTGATGACGCTCAGATCCGGATTTTCAAAGGAAGGAGAGGGAGGAACTGGAATGTATGATTCTGCTTATAAGAGCCGCATAACCGTCTCGGCTTTCTGCCGGAGGTTAGCAACCATGTTCCAATTCACTAATTTTTTGTCGTTTTTGGAGAGGAAAATCGCCCGGACTCGATTGGGATATCCCAAGGCTTATGTCTCTACTTTAAAATTCAGCAAAGGCGGGTAGCTTCCTACACCACTCCATTCTCTTCTCAGGCGAGAGAGCAACTTATGGGCTTTTCCCCTTTATTACTTGATATCCGTAGATTGTGGAGACAACGCCGCACGCTTGAGCCACCCATAGGGATGCTCGGTCATGAGATACCGTTTTTCCAAATCAATGTCCCGCATGAACTCCGGGTGAGATCGAAGAAACCCCATAGCCGCCGCCATGGGCCCAGGTCGTAACCCCTTCAGCATGGGCAGCTCGTCCATATTGCCATCCTGGACATGAATATATCCTCCGAGAGGGACCAGCGGAGCATAGAGCTCAAGCTCTTTTTGAACGTGCGCCGCCTTATGGTCCGAGTCCAAGATCACCAGAACTTTTTTGGCCCCGAGTTCCGCAATCCGGTTTTTCACTTTTTGCACCATAGTCTCATCCGTGGAAGACCCCTCCAGATAGGTAATGCGCGGATGTTCGATGGTGGCCAGCGGTTTGATATCGATGCTGATCACCTCCCCGTGACCAAGCAGATCGCACACGCACGCATAGAAATAGGTGCTGCCTGCCATATACGTGCCCGTTTCCACGATCAGGTCGGGCCTCGTATCGCTGAGCACTTCTTGAATCAGCCAGGCATCCATCGGATATTGATAGCATTGATGGCCTGCCCACCGGACATTAATCGCATCGTGAGTCTTGATGATAAAAACACTACGGGCACGGATAATGGCTTTCTGATCCAAATAATAAGACAAGGGCGAGGAGCCTCCAGGCTTGGTGAGCCTCCACACCAATGCCCGGAATCGTTGAAGGATCTTTTTAATCATCCCTTTAATAAAGTCCATGTCTTCCCTACCCTTCCTGAGAAGCCGTTCCCTGCTTAGGAATTCTTGCTAGAGATTTCCCACGTGAAAACTCTCTGATGCGCATACCCTATAAATCAATAAAAAAAAGTGATGATTGGTTGATAACGATTATTTTAATATTCCGTGTTTCAATAATTCCTATGCTGATAACCGATCAATTTCGGATGCATTTTCCCAACTATAGATATAGGGGTTGATCCACAATTGAGCTTTCATATTTTGGAGAAGAACGTAAAAGAAGATATTTTATGACACCTGTTTAATAATTTCACTTTTGGTCACGTCCTAACTTAATGAACTCTTTCCCACAAGGAGTTTGCGCTTTGAGATCGAATATTCGTAGCTTCCGGCATTCGATGTTCCAAGTATCGAAAAAAAGCAATTCAATCGCCAGCTAGATTGAACGACCAATAACACTTGGATTTTGTACAAGAGGTCAATAAGCAAAAATAGTGCCGTTTTCATTTAGCTTCTCAAACAGCATCGACGCATGCTGTATCCATGTTTTTACACACATAGGTGTGCGAAATGTATGAACAACGAATGTGCGAATAGACACAATCTGTCCATGCGGGGAAATCCTGTTCCTACAATTTAATAAATTGCGAGAACCGGGGCGGTGCAAACAAGAACAATCGTAAGAGCGTTGATTTTTTCTGGATAAGGAGAAGAGGAAAAGAATTACAGAAGCACTTCCACTGCTTGAAGGTACCCAAAGTTGGCGGAAAGAATTAATGAGTTCCAACCGTACTTTTGTTCGATTTCCATGCCATCTGCACCGGCATTCATTAAATCTTTAAGAATAGCTGGATCACACCCCTCTTTACTCGCACTCAAAATAGGGGGCAACCAAAATTTATTGTCAGGCCTGGTCTGAATGGTAAAATTAGCTTTCCTGTCTAAAAATGTCAGAACGGTTTTTGTTTGATAATTATAGGTGGCCAAAAATAAGGGGGGTTCTCCTCCGTTACCTCTAGCATTGATAGCGGCCTATTTATCGAGCAGTAATTTAACAATCGTATCGCGACCAGCTCGAGCAGCGTAGTGAAGAACTGTCCATCCCATAGAATTCGTTACTAAAATATTCTCTTCCGCGTCCAGTAGCTCCATAACGGATTGGATATTTCCTTATTGCGGCCTCCACTTGTAGTTTGGTGGAACATCCAATCAAAAAAATAGCTATGAAAAAAACACCTGTAGAGGGGAAAATTTGCCATTTTTTCATTTGAGACAATGCCCCATACTTACATGAAATTCGGTAAAGTTCGATAATTTTTCTCGCCATCGATATAGGCCCGGTGCCAGAGTTCCAGCATAAGCAGGTTCCATAAACGTTCATGCCGATCTCTTCGTCCTTTTGTATGTTCATCAAGCCACCCCTCTACGACAGGCTTCCGGAAATATCCCCGCTGGACAGCCCGATCCGACAACAGAAGGTCGTAGGCCATTTCCCGAAGGTCGGTACGGAGCCAATGATCCATCGGCACTCCAAAACCCATCTTCGGGCGATTCACGATTTCCTGCGGCAAGAGAGATTGGACGGCCTGTTTCAACACATACTTTTTCTGACTGCCGCGCATTTTCATGGCTGTGGGCAGGCTGGCGCAAAATTCGATGACGTGATGGTCCAAGAACGGCGAGCGGGCCTCCAATCCATAGGCCATGGTGGCGATATCTACCTTGACCAGCAGATCATCCGGCAAATAGGTCTGAAAATCCACATCCTGAAACCTGCCGGGCAGATCCGGGGCAGCCGATCGATGAAAAGCCTCACCCAACAGAGAGAATGCTTCGTCCTTTAGATACGACGCCAGCAGTTCCCCCTGACATACGCGTGCGATTTCCTCCGGATCGAGATGGGTGATCCATCGGCCGTATCGCCGTATCGCCGGTTCCCCTAATCCGGAGACAAACCGCCTCACACGATTCAGTTTCGATTTGAAGGTCGTTGGTTCCGGAATTAACCCCGCCAGAGCATTCACGCCATTTCGGATAGCGCCCGGAAGGTGATCAAACCGATCCCCCAACACCATGGCGCGATACCGGTCATATCCCAACAGATTTTCATCCCCCCCATCCCCGTTCAAGGCCACGGTCACATGTTTCCGGGTCAGTTGGGCCAGATAAGATGTGGGTATCGCCGAAGAATCCGCAAAGGGTTCATTGTAGGACCAGGCCAGCCGGGGGAAAATTTCCATAGCTTTGGGGGTTACGAGATACTCATGATGATCGGTGCTAAAATACCGGGCCACTAATTTGGCATAGGGAAGTTCGTTATATCCGTGATGTTCAAATCCGATGGAGAATGTTTTGATAGGCCGATCACTCAGTTGAGCCATGAGACCCACAATAACACTTGAGTCCAGTCCCCCACTTAAAAAGGCTCCCAAGGGCACGTCACTGATCATCCGGCCCCGTATGGCCTCCTTGAGTTTGACTAGGAGTTCCTCCTGAGCCTCCTGAAGCGATCCTGGAAACGACGGTTCAGACGGACGGTGCCAGTATCGCTCGACATGGATTTTCCCATTTTTGATTAGGAGATACTGCGCAGGCAGGAGCTTATGTACCCCATGAAAGGCCGACTCGGCGGCTGGAACATACTGATAGGTCAGATAGTGGGCAATGGCACCCAAATCAACCAGCGGATGATAGGCGGGTTCGGCTAAAAAGGCCTTGGGTTCTGAAGCAAAGGCGATTCCATCCCGATCGACGCGGTAATATAACGGCTTTTTCCCGGCACGATCCCTTACCAGGAAGAGAGTTCGTTGTCCGGCATCCCAAATGGCAAACGCAAACATTCCCTGCAAGTGTCGTAGACAGTCCACTCCGTACTGTTCGTAAGCGGCCAACACTACCTCGGTATCGCTTTGCGAACGGAATTGATGACCGAACCCTTCAAGCGTTTTCCTAAGCTCTTTGAAATTGTATATTTCCCCGTTGTAGGTGATGACCAATGCTCCGTTTCCACGGACCATTGGTTGATGGGCTGCTTCCGTCAAATCAAGCACAGCCAACCGGCGATGACCGAAACCCACATCTTTTTGATGATAGACCCCCTCCCCGTCCGGCCCACGATGGGCCAACAATTCACACATGCCCCGTAGAAGTTCCGGCTGGACTGGTGCATGTGACAGATAGTTATAGCGTCCGGCAATTCCACACATGGCAAACAACTAGTCCTCGATACAACCGTTGACTTTTCACCATCCCGGTCATGTATTTTTTCCGGTGATCTTCTCTCTAACCGGCTCAGGCATCATTCGTAATAATTGAGGACGGTTGGCAATCCAAAATCCTGCATGAAGGAAGATCCCTTCATTCACCACTCTCAACCAATACATGATCCTGGATTCCATCGAGCTGAGAGGGCGTGAGCTTTCATTCAAAATTTGACTGGATTCGGTCCTGATTTTTTCCAAATTGGACGATGGAGCTTCCCCAGGAACATAAATCGGCACCAGGAAGAGTTTGCGTTTCAAAGGATCAATCTCCGCAGAATGCAGAAGATTTCTGAGACACAGTTTTCGATACCAGGTTCCCAGACCGGGAAGACGAACAACGGGGCGTGGGAGCAAAGGAAGGTATGAGTGTCTGGTCTCATCCGTGAAACTGATCAAGGTCATGGCATCCGGATCGGTCTCTGCATGCACCTCATCCAGGGAGTGAATGTTCCGGAACACGTAGTCTCCGTCAATCGTCCAATTTTCCAACGTCCAGGTATCATGCCGTTCAATCCTCCCATAGTCGATCAACAGGGGCGCCCATGCCGTGGTATGGCATAATAATCCTCCTCCGGATACGGGCCACCAGATCAGGGCAGGAAATTCCGCGCGAAAATACGGAGCATCCCACTGATAACTGCGGGTTTCGGAATGCATATGAGGCATCGCCATGGTCATCAATCGGCCACCCGATAGCGAGAGAGGCAAACCGGATTGGATCAACCCGGCAGTCCGCAACGCGTGAAGAAACCCTTGATTGGCAAACCTCGGACAATGCGCCAGGACAATCTTTTTCCCTTGCAGCCCGAGTTCCTGGAGCCTGGACAGAACTCCGTCTGCAAACACGGTATCGGGATACACATAGGTCCCCCACACCTTCCGTCGATACATGACATCGGCAATCATCCGATGACCGCGGGACATCATCTGCATCTTGGTTTCCTGCGGATCTACAGGCGACAACTCCAGCCAAACCGGCTGAAGATGTTGTCCGAGCAGGTGAAAGGAAGGCTGATTCTGCATTGCCTCCCAATCGGCCCTGGTGGTGCAGAATAGAAACCGGCAGTCGGCTTTTTCGGTGATAGCCGGAATGTTCCCTGGAGCCAAGAGGGAGCTCAGACAAAAATCCAGAAAATCGTTCCTGAATTCGGTTCCCCAGAACACCACTCCTAAATACCAGGGATGTGCCATACCTCTCCCTAAGTCGGTTCACCGGCAGGACCGATCGGTAGAGGCCCTGCAGAATGAAATGCGTTGATCAGAGACTGAAACCCGGCAGGTGGAGGATATTTCCATTGGTCTGGAGTCATCGCGCCACGCATGCTGGCCGTGCCCTGCCCTCCATGCCGTGACGATACAGCAGGAAATACAGGGTTATCCAAGTTTCGAAAGGCAGGATATTTTGCATCTGCAGGATCGCCGCCTTCAAACCATTCTCCATTCCGTCCAAACCAGATGGCACCTGCATCCATATCCAGCGCCACCATGATGACTTCAATAGCCTTGTCAGACCCACTCCCATAAGGCATCCGTTTTCCGTCGTGTATTTTGCTTCCGTCTCCCCGCCATCCCCATCCTGAGGATTGAGTTCCCAACTCCCGGACCAGGGAATGCCGCTCCCCGACGACTCCCATACTGGCCGTTTCACGCAGATGCCCACGCTGCGCGGAAAGATTGGGAGAGGAGATTTCCCAATACCATTTTCCTTTCGAGACCCCGTGACCCAACAATACCAGTCGATAGGATCCCACTCCAGCCTGGTTGGTAAACTCGAGATTTCGCACTTTGGCAACCCCAATCACGTCACTCACCTGCTGAAAATAAGAAAGGGGGCGGGAAAATACCGCTTCCACGACCTTCACCAATCCCACGCAACATTTTTCTATGAGGGATGGAGAGGACTCAACTCTGTCCAAAACCCTGTTTGCCCGCGATTCAACGTCACTCCAGCAAGTGGCGGAATGTTCCTGGGCATGAATCCGCACTCCCCGTGATAGAATACTTCGCTTAAGAGGATCCATATCATGGGAATTCTTTACCCGACGGATCGCATGAGTTTTCCAATAATCTTTCACAATCGGCCATGACAGATACCACCGGGGTAAAAAAAGATTATGACTCAGATAACCCAGAAAATCGTCCTGTGGAGTAAAACTGACTAAGAGAATCTCATCGGAATCCTGCACGACATAAATTTGCGTTGAATCTCCAAAATTTTGATAAATGTAATCCCCGTCCATGGTCCAACTCTGAAGAGTCTTCTCGTTATGCTCCGTCAAGGCACCATAATTAACCAGAAGAGGCGCCCAACTAAAACTATGGACCAGAATGGCGTGTTGATCCGGGGTTCGGAAAAAAAAGCTGATCGGACGATCCGCAAAAAAAGGCATGTCGTAATCGTAGCGTAGGGTCTCCATGTGCATATGCCGGATCGCCATATCCGCCAGGACCTGTGCCGGTAAGACCAAAGCCTGGTCCGTAGACCGCTCTCGAAGAGCCTGAATTTCGGCCAAACAGGGTTCCTGGGCAAACCGCATAGCGGCGCAGAGCACCACACGTTTTCCCTCCAGGGCCAGTCGATACAACGCATCCACCGATCCATCAGATAACACCAGGTCTGGAGTGAGGAAGACGCCACAGGCCCGATCCTGAAATGTGTGTCTTGTGGCCTTTTGATGCCCACGGGACATGACCAAATATTTATTGGCATGTGCAGGAGGAGGGCGCATGCTCAGATGTACCGGATCAATCAGTTCCCGACACTTCAGGAAAGCCGGATGCTGTTGAATCTGTTTCCAATCTTCGTCAATCGTCACAATCAGCAATCGATGTCGTGGGGACTTGGGAAGAGCAGGAAGATTATTCGGTGACAACAATGAGGGGAGCAAAAGATCGAGAAACCATTGCCGGTATTGCGATCCCCAAAAGACCACCACAAAATACAGGATGGGATTCTGCACGGTCATGACCATTTTCCCATTCCCCATTGTCCAAGGATCCGCTTCAGCCATGTGCGCGTCTGCGGAGATATTTTTCCGATCAGATAGCCGCCCACATTGCGGATTCTCCCTGAAAGGTTGGGCCCGGCACACAAACTCTTGAGCCAGAGAACCGTATTGGCTGTTCGTCCCCACACTCCCGGGACTTTCAACGCCCGCTTCACGATCTGATCCGCGCGTTGTTCGACCTCTTTCCATTCAAGGGATAGGGACTGACTATGCAACCGGACAGGCCACCGATAGAGACTTCGTTTCATGGGATCTCCCATAGGTCCATACAGAGTCCGTCTGATCAGGAACGTTTTATAGTGCATACGCAAACCTGGAATCTGCTTCAGAATCCCGGCTCTGACAGAGTACGCATATTCACCTCGCGGGGTAAAACTGGCCAGGAAAATCTCATCCGAATCCGTCACGGGAGACACATCCCGATTGAAATCAAAATGCATCGCAATATATTTACCATCCGTCGTCCCACCTGCATCGAAATAGTCCCCGTGATGTCTGTCGATCCCCACATAGTCCACCAGAAGCGGCGCCCAAAAAAAACTGTGGAGCAACACACCCTCATCACCGGAAACTTTCCAAAACGCCGATGTGGCGGGATTGGAAAACAAGGGCGAATCGAATTCGAAGCAGGCCGTTTCCGGGTGTAAGCACCCGAAAACCATTTCGACAAGTTTCCTCGGTGGAAGTATGAGAGCTTCAGCCGATGCCATCAGCCCGCTGTTGTGAAACTCCCGGATACCGTCTTCAAGGGAAAATCGGCATGCTGACACCATCACAACTTTTTTTCCCGATTGAGCGAGCTGATGCAGATGAGCTACGGCGCCGTCCGACAGCACCATATCCGGAGCCAGAAAAATTCCATAGGCCTGATCATGATGAGCCTGCGACGCGGCGGCTTTATGTCCCGCGCTCATGAACAAGATTCGCACGGCATAATGATGATGGTCGGTCAATTCCACTCCCATTTCCCGCCCCAGGGCTTGAAGCTCTTCAAACACCTCGGGAGTCGCGATATCGAGAGGGGACAAAGGACAATCCACAGACCGGTTCCGTTCTATCGATTCAGAAGAGCTTCGTCGCATTTTTTCCTGAACGACCGTTTTCAAAAAATCCGGAACTTCCCGTCTAAGCTCCAGAAACACCGGCTCCACAAAGGTTTGCAGACGAGAAAACAGGGGATCAGTGGAAAGGGCAGCCCAGTCCTGGTGCGTGGTGCTGATTAAAAACCTGGAAGGTCTTTTACCGAGGAGAAACGGGATGTTGCCCGGAGCAAGGAGCGATGGAAGACACAATTGAAGAAAGTGGCGTCGGTAGGTTGAGCCCCAAAATGCCACGATATAATAAAAAGGGCGGACCGGATCCTCATTCTCCAAATAATCACTTCTTTCCACAACATAAACACAGATGATAATGGGCCATGGCATGAAACCCGGTGTGGACGACTTCATCGTTCATGGAAAACATAAACACATGCCGAAACCACCCTTGCATCACTCGTTTCAAATCCATTTGATCTTTACAATTCACATGTCCGATTCGACTGTGGGCCGAGGCATAGGTTTGCGACTGCAACGACGGCATTCCCAGTATGGCGACCCCATGAGGAGCGAGCGACTTCGTCAGATGATCCAGGAATTTGGCTTCATGGTTCGGGGGAATGTGCTCAAGCACATCCAACGAATAGACCGCATCAAACCTCTCCGCCACCGGCCCCTGCATCATATCATGCACTCGGCATTCATAGGGCCATCGTTCCGACATGGTGTCCTTGGCCGATTGGATGAGTTCCGGATCAAAGTCCACGGCTGTGACATGCCCGACTGCCTGGACCACCACTCTGGTTCCAAACCCGTCACCACAACCGATTTCCAACACTCGCGGTTGATCGATCAACATTTTGGCAACGAATTTATATCGTGCCAACAGGAAGCCAAGCCGCTTGGGATCGTCATACCAGGACCATCCACTCATTAGCCCAAAATGCTGTGGTCGATTTTTGACCAATTCAAACGCGTCGCGATACTGCTGTTCCCCTTCGTTTGAATCACTCATGGTGAAAACGAACCCCTTTTCTCTTCATCGTTGACTCAAAGAAATTAATTGGCGATTGTGTTGAATAGTTGGTTCATCAACTTCCAAAGGGGTAAAACACAAATCCGGAAACATCAGTCTTAACAACCCAACATCAAAATACCGATGGGTGAGCGGAATGGGTCGAGGAAGAAATTCCAGATGGGGAGGCGGAGCAAAACAGCCACCAACGATTTCGGCCACTTCGGCGAAACTCAAGGATCGACCTGTGGCGACATTGAGGATCCCATGGCTGCGTTTAAGCAGACACCCATGGATAATTCTGGCCACATCACTTGAAACAATGTGATCCCGTTTATCCTCACCCTTACCAAACAATTGGATTTTCCCGTTCTGTTTCGCCATTTGTCTGAACCGGTTTGGCCCGTAAGCATTATGGGTATCTTCAGAAGAAGAGATTTGTGTACTTCGTAAAATAGCGACCGGTAGCCTTGAAAGGCCGGAGAAGAGGCGTTCCCTGGTTAAGTGCATGGCCGAATAGGGATCGGACGGTTCCACAGGAGTCTGTTCATCCAGCATTTCAATATTTCGGGGATACACCGCATCCGAGCTCACGTAAACAATATGGGCCACCGGTTGACGAACAAGCGCTTCACACAATCCGATACCCATTCTTATATTATCCACCATGGTATCCAGCCCCCGACCACGATTGGGAGCAATGCCTGCCAGGACCACAACCGAATCAGTGGGCCGCAATAGTTTGATCAATCTGGAAGGGGCATGAACTTCAACTAAATTGAGTTCTTGGGATCCGAAGGAAACTACCGGGATTTTATTTCTTTCCAGATCCCGTCTGAGGGCTTTTCCGATGACTCCGGTCCCGCCAAATAAGACAACTCGGGCCGGAGATTGGTCATGAACAAAAGAATGGGCAAAAACGGACGTTGATGACAAACCGGCAATCCTTGAGTTTTCTAAACAAGAGGCCTTCTAGGATTTCAGGAAATTTTTCGGGTCTGATTACTTTTTTTGAAACCGGGAGTTTCGTTTTTCGAACGTTTCCGCCAAAAGCCAAAATGCTCCTTCACCCATGTCCCCAAACGATGTTTGGATTTCCAAAGGTCCGCACGATTTCGCCAAAACCATTTTACGGTAAAAACGGGATACAGGAAGCTGATGGCAGGGGTATCCCACCCGCCATGTTGCCAATGATTCCCGCCCGATTCCACCAGGTGCAGTTTTTCCTTGAGTCTCCACCAGACATACCGCCGATAACGCCAAAACCAACGTCGGTTTCGCCACATCTCTTTCAACGTGAACCACGGACATACCGGACTGAGGCCCGGCCCGGCCCACTCCGCCGTTTTCCAGTCAAACCCTTGCTCGGGCACCAACCCAAGCTTCTCTTTTAAGCGCCACCACAGGAACCGACGATACCGGTAAAACCATAAAAGTTGGGAGATCTGATTCGAGATAGGCCGTAGGAAATTCCCGATGGCTCTCGCCATCCTTAACAGAAATCTTCTTGGACGGATAACCCAAACCCACAGCAAATAATATTTGTGAAGGTCTTCCTTGGAAAGTCGTTCAGATGAGTTGGTCTGAAGCCGGCTCAGAATGTTTCTGGCAAACCGGCTATTGGTGGACTGCTCGATCACGTCAAGATGAAACTGTTCCGACAAGGTCGGGGGACGACAGGCATGCCGTATCACCCGGGTAGATTGCTCGGCAGCCTCATTCCACTCCGGCGTAATCTCCTCGCTATGCAGGAAGACCCCCTGGGGAAAAATGGTCCGTTTTAAGGGATCCATAATCAGACTATCTTTCAGGGAACGGATCAATCCAACTTTAAAGTCATGAGACAGAACCCCATACTGGCTCTTGGTGGGTTCAGGAATGAGATCAAAATGAAGATCGGACTCTTTGGTAAAACTGACGAGAGAAATCTCATCGCTATCGGTCACGACATACACGTCATCAGGATTGGGAAAATTCCGATGGATGTAATCGCCGTCCAACGTCCAATTGTCAAAAGTTTGCGTGTCGTGGTGTTCCAGCGCTCCATAGTCCACAACCAGAGGAGCCCAACTGAAGCTATGGATGATCATGCCCTTATCGGGAGAAGCCCACCAATACACCGAAATAGGGAAATCCGCGAAATGAGGGGCCTCGAACTCATAGCGTAGGGTTTCCGAATGCAGATTTTGGAGCGCCATCCCCATTAATTCCCGGGAAGAAATGGCGAGAGGCTGACCCTGTTTTAAAAAATTTCTCTCCTCCATGACCGGCAGCATTGTCTCCTGCCGAAACCGGATGGCCACGCAGAGGACCACTTTTCTCCCCTGCTCCGCCAACTGCTCCATGGCGGCCACGGAACCATCGGACAGGATGAGATCAGGGGTAACATAGACCCCGTAGGCCTCATCCTCATAGGCTTTCATCGAGACCAGTTTATGCCCGCGGGACATGACCAACATTTTCTGGTCATGTTTCTCGGGAAAGGGCATTTCAAAGAAGACCGGCTCCACATATTGGCACAACAGCTGAAACAAGGCATGATCCTGCAAGATCGTCCAATCCTGGAGGGTCGTCACAATGAGAAATTTATTTCGACGGGCCTTATTGAGAGCGGGGATATTTCGGGGAGAAAGAAGCGAAGCCAGCAATAAATCGGTAAAATAACCGCGATGTTCCGCACCCCAGAAGACGACCGTAAAATAAAAGGGACGAAACGAACGTTCCTTCTGAAGCGGGTCTCGGCACAAGGGTTCCAAAAGTGGTGACATGGTCATGGCTGGCCTTCACTTATGCAACGGACTTGTTTATCTGCTGATACTCCTTGATCACGTCATCCACACTTCCCGAGGCAACAATCAGCCCTCCCTGTAGCAGAATGGCTTTGTTGCACATAGTTTTGATTAAGGCATCGGAGTGGGAAGCCAGGACCAGAATACTGGCCCGGGCCACCAGGGCATCTACCCGTTTGTTGGCCCTTTCGGCAAAACGGGCGTCCCCGGCTCCAAGCCCTTCATCCAATAACAATATTTCAGGGTCGATGGACGTGGCAATCCCAAACCCCAGCCGTACCAGCATGCCTGTCGAATAGGTCCGCACGGGAAGGGATAAATAGTCTCCGAGTTCTGAAAATTGTTCGATTTCCGGAGTCTTCCTCGCAATTTCTTCCGGCGTCATTCCAAGGAACATGCCGCACGTTTGAATATTCTCATAGCCGGTATCGTCCCCATCCAGACCCGGAGAGGTACTAAACAACGGAGACACTTTTCCATTTATCGACACTTTCCCATAGGTCGGCTCATAGACGCCGGCACAGACCCGAAGCAAGGTGGACTTTCCCGCGCCATTGTGACCGATCATTCCAAGACGGTCACCATGGGATAAGGTTAAAGAAATATTTTCCAAGGCGCGGACCGTGACCCGTTGATTCTTATTCCCCTCCCGTCGAATAAACCCGCCTGTGGTTTTTTCAAAGAGGGCATGACGGAATGTTTTCTGCGACCCATAGATCGGAAAATCGATGGTCACATTTTCCAGCACCAAAGATGCCATATCAAGAGCCTCCAGATTTATATCCAATAGGAAATACGACGGCGAAACCGGCTGAAAATCACCACGGCAACTATCCAACCAACCAGGGTTACTCCGCCCACGTATAGCCAACTCCACAGGGCAGGCGATTTTCCAAGAAGCGGAGACCGCACGATATCCACAACATGAAAAAGAAAATTATACTCGATAAATGAGATAAACCGCTTTCCCAGTTGATCGGCCGTCCAGAAAATCGGGGTAACGAACATGGCAAGCTGCAAAATACTGGACATGACTTGTTGAATATCCCTGAAACGGGAGCAAACCAACCCCAATACAACAACCATCCACAAGCTGTTGAGAATCAGTAAGACCAGACCCGGAAATACCAACAGAGTGGCCGCGTTCACCGGCACCCCTGCATAGAGGCCGACTAACAGGAAAATAATCAGGTTATGAAAAAACACGATCACATTGCGCCAGACTACAGACCACACCAGCATCGAATACGGAAACCGAAGCTGCTTGATTAATCCTTCCGCAGAAAAAAAGACGGCACATCCTTCAATTAAGGTGGTGGACACCATCACCCACACCAAAAACCCTGAGCACAAAAATGGTAAATACATTTTGGGATCTTGTTTCCAGAGATGGGCCCACATGATCCCCAGGGTTAAAATAAAAATCCCCAAAGATAACGTCGTCCAAAATGGACCAATCATCGTGCGACGATACCGGCGCTTAATATCAAGCCAGCCTAAACGTCCCCACATCCGCCAACTTAACGTTCCTTCTATCATGTCCACCAAAGCGGGACCATATTGAGGCTGCATGTTCTCTTCCTTTAATAAAATGGTTCGGCAGTGCTCTGTCTCTTTTCGAGAGAGGCTGCCTGTTTTTGGGCTATGCTATGCGTTGATGCCCCAATTCAGGTACCTGTCCATCATCCGGAATTTGTAGGGAGCGTCCATTATGCTTGGCTCCCTGAAATGTCGAAGTCATATCAATAACCCCAAGCTCAAACATTAGACAATGATCTGTGAATAGGCGAGAGCAGCAACCACACGCTCACGAAAAATTGAGGAGGGTACGGGTCAATAAGTGAAGATGGAGGAACAGAGCTTGGGTTTGGCCATCCATCGATTTTCAGTTGTTCTCTAATTGACCGATTCCACGGTCACAAACATTCCCATTCGCCATAATGAATTCATGCGATACGGGTCTTCGCTACACCCCTCCCGCTCCAACCAGTTCTTCCGATGGTTTGGGATGCCCACCCAACAGATTCCCCTGCCAGTTATTCAGACGGGCAATTTTATTGTAATAGGTATATTGGGGGGATTTCCGAATCAACAACCCGTCCCGAACCTCTTCTTCGAAAGATAACTGTGCCCAACCGTTACAGGGCTTGCAAAATGGAATTTTGTCCCACTGCTGGGTTTCATGATAGTAGCGGGCTTTCGCAAACTCCTCCCCATTCCAAACCGCCGCCACACCCTCTTTAAACACATTGCCCATGTTGGTGGTTTTAAACCCATCCAGGCAACACACGGTGACAGTTCCATCGTTATGCACCGGCATGGTGTTATAGAGCGCCGGACACGGCAATCTCGGCTCTGGGGTCTCCATGTCTGGAAATGTGCCATTTTCGAACAACAATCCTATTCTCACCACATCCACGACCCCTGCCCAACGGGCTACGAATGCGTCTGCTTCATGAGCATTTTCAGGTTGGATCGTAAACGACACCCCGACCCGGGGATAGCCGGTATCGCCTCGCATTTTCATGAGCCGAAACACGGCCCCCTCCAGATTTTCGATTTTATCGATTCCACGAATTTTCCGGAGGGTTTTTCGGGTCACGGCATCAATACTAAACATCACCGAATCAACGTGCTGATCGACAAAAAATTTGGCCAGACTTTCATTTAAGGTCAGCCCATTCGTGTTCATGGCCACCGCCATACCACGTGATTTCATGGCAACAATCTGCTCACGGAGATTGGGAGCCAGGAGAGGCTCACCGTACATATTGGGTTGAATGAGCGGGTTGGCCGTCATGATTTCATCGAGCAACTTCCTTGAGGATTCCAAATCCATCGCTCCTGTCACGGAATCAATGGCCAGGTCATCTTCCGACCCCCAAACGGGACACATGGGACAACGCAGATTACATGTCGTCGCCAAATCAAGGAGTACACGGCCGGGAATATCGGAAACGGGCAGAGGCTTCCAGTGCAAAGCCGGATCCACCCATTCCGCAGATGAAAAATCACGCATGGCAACCTCCATATTGCAACGCCCCCGATCCCTTGACCGGCCCTAGGTCAGGGGAGAGCATACAGAACCGTTTCAATGATTCCTCCGTCATGCTGTCGAATATACAGCTTATAATCCGACCGCATTTTGACAATTTCCAGTGGAAGGGTCCATAAATCGGAGGGATTATGATACAGGGAAATGCTGAGCTTCGGCGCCCATGTGGTAATGGCCTTTTCCGCGCCCCGGATCGCCTCATGCTCTGCCCCTTCAATGTTCATTTTAATCAATGTCACCCGGTCGGAACCCAACACCTCATCCAACCCGACCACCGGAATTTCAATTTCTCCCGAATCGGTAATAATAGACCCCCTGGTTCCGGCATTATCGAACCGAAGAGTTCCCCGACGCCGATGCAATCCGGCATTGATCGTTTCAATTGCCGGATCATTCGCAAAATTCCTGGCTAACCGTCCGTATGTTTCTTGATCCGGTTCAAAGGCCAGGATTCTGGAAAATTTACCCTGAACCCGATCCATAAAGAGCCGGACAGAGTCGCCATCAAAGGCTCCTCCGTCCACGTAGACTTCATTCTCTCCATACCGGATCAGATTTTTCGGCCCATAGAGATCCCATTCAATAATCGGAGCCAATATACGCGGGTCAAAGGTCAATCGATAGCCGAGAACCGCATCCAAGACCATTTGAGACATTTCGTCCGCCAGGCTCTCCATTAATTCTTCATACCGCTCGGCATTGTCAATCAGGTCCTCTAACAGGCCCGAATGAAACATATGGGGAGCAAAGGTTTCGGGCTTTAACACCTGCAGTAATCCAAACGGTGCTACATGCTGAAAACCCATATTTGTCAATCGTTCCATGACTTTCAGTACCCGATGGGAAGCAATCACCACCGGGATTTGCGGATCGACATCAGTCAGAAAGTCGAGAGGCACAATCACCTGCCTGCCGACAGTCATTCCCTGTTTTTGCGGATGATCATCGACATGGGCCCGAACGGCAATCCCTTCCCTGGCGCAAATCTCGGACAACCGGATTCCCTCATCGGCTGCCCCGACAATAATCACCTCCCTTAATTCTCCGGGTTGAAATTCAGGGTAACGATCCGCCAGCCAGGTACGGCACCCTTCAATGGAAGAAAAAGCCCTGATCTGGTTCAACCATTTTTTGTAAGATAAGGAATTCGCGGTCCTAGCTTTCATAGTGTGGTAAATTCCAGTATGGTGAATAATATGCATTCATGTGATTAGACCTACACCACTCAGTTAATGTGAAACCCCGCTCAACTCATTCCTCTCCTCCACCTTCTGGCATTATCGTGGAGGGTCTTGAGGTCCAGACCCTGGATATTCCCGCTCTCAAAATTTTTCGAGCGGCCCCCAAACAGGACCTTCGGGGAGTGGTGACACCAACCTTTAATCGACTGTTTTTCGAAAAGCTGGGCATTGATTTTCCAATAGTCCATGAGAATCACTGCGTCTCGCCCAGAACAGGGACCGTTCGGGGATTTCATTACCAACTGCCTCCCCACGGACAACCCAAACTCATTCGGGTCACGCACGGGAGGATTTTGGACGTGAACATCGACCTGCGAAAAAGTTCCCCTACTTTTGGGAAATATGTTCAAGTCGAATTGAGTCCGGATGGGTGGAACCAGATCTTGGTTCCTGAAGGATTTGCTCATTGCTATTGTACGTTGGAAGACCATACAGAAGTCATTTTTAAGCTCGGCTCGCCTTTTGCCCCATCCTTTGCCAGAGGGTTGGCATGGAACGATCCGGATCTTCAAATTCCCTGGCCCCTTTCGGAGGATGCTGCCATTGTCCTGGAACGGGATCTCCAAAGACCAAGATTTTCTACCCTCACGGAATGGTTTCCCTAGGGCCCTCCTCCGCCAACCGGGCCCGTTGATGGTAAAGGAATAAGGCGAAGGCATCATAGGGGGTCACCAACAGCTTTTCAAAAACTACATGTCCTTCAAAGGCCTCAATCGCATCCCCCTCGTGCAATACCAGTCGTGATCGTTCACCGGGGGACATTTCAATCATATAGTATGTTCGATAATAACTCCGGAGTCCAATCGGGTCCAGGTCAAAATCAAAACGTGAAAAATAGGTTAGCCGGGATGGCTGAAATTCGAGTTCCTCCACCAACTCACGTCTAAGCGCGTCAAGAGGCTCTTCCCCCTCCTGAACAGCCCCTCCAAAACAACCCCAATGGTCGGGATACCAGATATGGGGCAGGTTATCACGATGCTGGAGTACATAACGCCCATCATCAAGAGTAATAATCGCTGCCACGGCATCGCCGACAGGTAAAGAAGGCTCTCCCTCTCGACGAGGAAGAGCTTGTTCGTGAAACGAGGTCATGAAAAGTCGCTGGCTGAAAATGCTTACATCATCCGGTACCGGTCGCCGGGCTTCGCGATAATGGCATCCGGAGCCTCCTTTAGCCGATCCGTTACTACCCGGGTCATATCTCCGGCCCTAAAAGCCCGACACACCGTATTGTCTATCCGCGTGATTCTGAGGAGATCTTTACTGGCTAACGCATCCTGAAATTGGAAATAGTTCCTGGGAAGGAAGCGATGTCGACGAAGCGTCACGGTCCTCTCTCCCCCTGTTCGATTCAGACAAAGATAGGTTTCCCGCTGGGAGGACGGTTTGAGATACAGCTCAGGCGCCATGACTTCTTCAACAGCATGAATCAGCGTGCAACAATCGATCGAAATTCCCATCATAAGAATCCACCCGTTGTGTTGAGCATGCAGACCGAACGGGCTTCTGGGAGAACAAGGGGTATCATCCAGGTAATGGGAATTCAGCATGTGATGCGCCAACCGACCCTTACCGGCAACGGAATGCGTGGGATGACAACTTCGTGTCTCGGCATATCGGATTCGAAAGATTTCGGTGAGGATACCCGTGTTGGATGGGGTCTGCAGTTCATCAAAGACCGGATGAGCAGCATTCACAAACCGCCAGGACATGGTCGGCATTAATAGGGTTCCCGGTTTCATATAGTCGACGATACCCTCCAGGACCTGAACAGGATCATAGCCATCCTTGGACAGCGGCTTGAAAGCACTATGCACCAGAAGCACTCCTTCCCGTTCGACACCAAGGCGTTCAAGAGCCTTTTGTATCACGGTGGAAGGCATGGTTGTTTCGTCTTTCGTTATTTTTTGACGACAAAATTGTTCATGATTAACGCATCGAGTCCGCATCCATAAAAGGTCATCAGGGCATCACGCGGACTTTCAACAATCGGTTGACCTTTCAGGTTGAAACTTGTATTTAAAATGACGGGAACACCGCTCTGCTTGGCATATTGTTTAATCAGTTCATAATACACTTCATTGGTGGAACTGCTGACCGTCTGAACCCGGGCCGTCCCATCGACATGCACGACAGCCGCGATGCGGGATGCCTGATGTTCTACAGCATCCAAGGTAAAGGTCATATAGGGAAACTCCTTCCGGCCATAAGTCCGAAACCAGGTCTCCACTTCATCCTGAAGTATCGAGGGGGCGAAGGGGCGAAATTCTTCCCGGTATTTGATCCGCGCATTCACCAGATCCCGAATCGTGGTTGTCGCACAACTGGACAAAATAGAACGATTGCCAAGAGCACGAGCTCCGGATTCAGAGCGCCCCTGGTACCACCCGATAATTTTTTCATCGGCCAGGAGCTTTGCACCGGCTTCGACCGGATCATCCACTTCGACAAACCGGCACCCATTGGCTTGAAGTTCCTGCCGGATAGAACCATTCGAATAGTTTGATCCCAGATACGCGTCCCAAAGCTGCCAGGGGGAATCGCCTAACGTAACGGCTCCCTGGTATGCACAACCTACAGCCAGGCCCCGATCGGAGGCCACCGGTGGAACATAGACCTGATCAAAGTACTCGGAATGCAGCAACCGCCGGTTTGCCGAACAATTCAACGCCACTCCACCGGCAAAACAGAGATTCCTCACTTCCGGAACCTGGCAATGTAACTCCTCCACCGCACTCAATAAGCATTCCTCCAAACTGAACTGCGTACTTCTAGCCACATCACGGTGAAAATCCTCAACCGTTTCCCCCGGACGTCGATTGGGTCGACCGAGAAGATCGATGAGTTTTTTTGCATAGACGGGTTCAAAGGGGGATTTCAGAGCAGGATCCTGCCTTACGAAAGACCAGTCGAATTCCCAGCCTCCCTTTACGGGTCGCACCAGTGCGGAAAGATCGATTGTGGGTTTCCCATAGGGGGCTAATCCCATCACTTTGTATTCATCCCCTTCCTCAAATCCCAGATAATATGTCATGAGGGTATAAAAAAATCCTAAGGAATTTCTTGTGGGGATCGTCTCCAGAATTTTGATGCCCCGCTGTTTAGTGGCATGTGCGAACATCCCGCATGCCCCATCTCCCGTAGCATCAAGGGACAGGCACAGCGCCTCTTCTAAGCCCGACCCATAAAAGGCCGTGGCCAAATGCGCTTCCTGATGATGGACAAGCTCCAGACGTGGACACGATCCAAACGTATGCCTGAGGTAATCTTTCCATCTGGCGGCAAAGTCGTCGTAGGTCAACCCGGGAGTGACAATCAAGTCAATGTCCTCCCACCGGAGATTTGCCTGGGCCAGACACGCTTTGATCGCTCGATGAGGCAGATGCCCGAAACAGGACTTTACCCTGAGATAGCGCTCTTCTTCACAATGGGCCACAATTCTTCCATTCACTGCCAGAGCCGCGGCTGGCTCGTGCTGCCCGATCGTGACACCTCCATGTAAACCGAGAACAATCATTGATTCCCCCAGATCCGATTTAAATCGTTTAATTTTCTGCCAGCATGTGTGTGAGTTAAAAACATCTTCAATGGCTCTTCCTCATAAAGCAGGAAACTGTTGACCGTAAACAGGATATACTGTCGATCAAAAATGTCGCATCGGAACACCACGGATCATTTTCCAGATCATCCCGAATCGCTGGAGGATTCGTTTTTGCGCAATTCCATCTCCCTGCAAAGCCTCCTGCATTCTGGCTTTGAGACGTTCACGCGCATGAAAGAGATTGGAGCCGATAAACCAGATTCTTCCCATGGCGACAAGAAAACCCAACCATACCCGGTGAATCATATTCCTCACGCTCCACACCAGGCCGCCCGTACCGGAATTGTACTTCTCAAACGGGTTTTCCATTGAGTCCGGATCCAAATCACCTACATAGCGAGTTAAGACCTGTTGACACTCCGATACCCGTTTTTCCCAATTGGGTGAAAGAGTGCCTCCGTGCCACATTACAGGAAGGAAAAATATTTCCCGCTTGAGCGAATCAAAAATCCCGCTTAAGAGTGCCGCACGAAGAATGCCGCCCTTGATCCATTCACCCACGACCGGGAGCCCCTTGAGAAAATTGGGAGAAACTTTCTGGGGACGATCGGCCAGAGGTGCCCAACTCACTAGCATGACTTCATCTGAATCCTTCACGATGTACATGTCATTGGGATTTTTGAAGTTCTGAAAAATATAATCGCCATCCAGGGTCCAATCATCGAATGTCGAGGTGTCATGGGTTTCCACTGCGGCATAATCGCAGAGGAACGGGGCCCAACTAAGTGAATGCAAGACCACCCCCTCTTCACCCGGTACGTCCCACCAACAGGCGCAAGGGAAACTGGAAAAATAGGGCGCTTCCCATTCGTACCGCTTGGTCTGACTGTGAAAGCTTCGAATTCCGGCTTTCACCATTTGCCTGCCAGAAATCGACAAAGGCAGCCCGCTTTTCGAGTGACGGTCACCTTTCTGTAAAATTCCCAACGATCGGAGATTTTCAAACAACGGTTCTTCTCCAAAGCGGAGGGCAGCGGTGAGCACCACCTTGATACCCGCGTAGGCGCACTTTTTTAATGCCCGTATGGTTCCATCAGAAACCATCAAATCCGGTGTCAGGAACACCCCAAACGCCTTGTCTTCGAACGCCATTTGGGCAGCCAGTTTGTGCCCGACGCCCATATGTTCACAACCCGATTTCCCTTCAGGGGGAAGGCCAATTTCGATGAAGTAAGGTTCAATATACTCCTTGAGTCCAAGAAAATCGGGTTTCCGACAACGCCAGCCAATCCTGTGGAGTCGTACAAAAGAGAAACTTACCCCGACTCCCTGTATGGCCGGAATATTGTTGGGAGCCAGTAGACTCGGCAAACCAAAATCACACAAATAATCTCTGAATGTTTCCCCCCAGAACACTACAATAAAATAAAATGGACGCAGGACGGCGGATTCCGACCTTTCCGTCGGTTCCGGAAAGGTCGACTCTATGTGTTTGACCTTATTCGTTGAAGTCGACAGCAATCTCTCTCCTTCGTCCACGCACCCAATCAGCCGATTTATTCCAAGTCTCCCCCTGAAGATTCTTACATGCTACAGGGAGACGCCTTACCTGGGAACATCAAGATAGCTGGATATCATTCATGCAATGAAAATCATTTTGACAAGATTTTGTCTGCTTGCTAGTCTTCCCAAACCGGTAGCACATCAGTGTTTCCTTGAAAGATGATCTTCCCTGCTTCCTTCACGATTAGTCATCATTTTTGAGCACCAATGTCTAAACGTGAAGAACCCGACTCTGCCTCTGCCAGCACCCGCCTGACCAACCTTTCCGATACCCTTCGGTCCGAAGGGTGGGGATGGGTTCTCCGACGCCTTCGTTACCGAACCCCCCACACCGAGTTAGGCCGAAAAATCCACGCAGGGGCCAGAATATTGCTCGGTAAAGTATTATATCCCAAAAGACTATTGCTCCGGTCCCTAGGAACCGAACAGTACATGGATCGACAGACCTTGTATGCGTTTTATGATCTCCAAGTGTCCCCTGTGACCTTTGATGCCAGCTGGTTTGCGGTCGCGGCGGACCGGCGGCGGCGGCAACTAGGCCTTTCCCACATTCATTTCATCATCATTCCCGGTAACTTTCATGGCTTTCGGGAAGAACGGGCTCACTACGAGGCCTCCGTTGATACCGCAACGCGGGCGTGGAGACTCCATCACGTTGTACTGCCCATTTTCACCCTTGCTCCCGGATTTTCAGGATTCTCCCTTCTCCCTTCCCGAAAGGCGGCCCAGCGATTTTTCGGGAGAGAGAATCCGCACGTGTATCCGGAGCATTTCGAACCATGGCTCCCGGTCTCCCACCATCCTTCCGAATTACTCAAGCCCCTCATCTCTCAACAGGCTCCCACCGGTACCTTACAGAGTTCTCTTCAAGGTCTTCGATATGTGAATCGTTGGGCTGAATCCCGACTGAAAAATCGACGACTCATTTCCATCACCTTACGCGATTACGCATTCATGAAGGAACGAAACAGTGACATCCAAGTCTGGACGAATTTTGCTCGACGGCTCGACCCAACTCGCTTTTTTCCGGTCATTATTCTTGACACCGAAGCCACACTTGATCCCCTTCCCAAGATTCTGGAGGGATTTGAAATTTTCCGGGAGGCATCATGGAATGTTCCTCTACGAATGGCCCTCTATGAAATCAGTTATCTCAATCTCGGGGTGAATAATGGCCCCATGTTTATGTGTGCGCTCAATAAACGTACACGGCTGCTGATTTTCAAACTCATCACCGCTTCCGTGCCTCAAACTACCAAGGAATTAATCGCTTCATTGGGTTTCGAAATTGGAGGGCAATTGCCCTTTGCGACATCATTTCAAAAACTTGTTTGGGCAGACGATACCCTTCCCGTCATCGAGCAGGAATTTCAGGACATGGTTGAGCACATCGAAGACCAAGAGGTCGTTCACGCCTAGATTGTCTCACATTTTTTGATTTGCGGACGCTCTTTTCCTTCATCTTACATGAGAAACCCAATCAGTGAAGATAGTGGTGCTCCACTTTTGTGAGGGCACGCATGACATCCTCGCTTTCCTGCTCCCCATATTTCTCATTCAGATACAAGTTAAAGGACTGATCACGAATCGCACTGGCATTGGGACAAGGAAACTGATCGGATAAAAATGGTTGCACCCATGGCCATTCAGCCACCAGATATTCATAATGGGGATTTAGACCGATGCCTTCCTGTTCAACCGCTTTTGCAAACTCCAATTTTCCGCACCGTATCAGACTCTCATCCACCACAATGGGATAAATGAATGGGGAGTCTGAGGGAGAATAGCCGTAGGGCTGGCAGACCTTAGACTCTTCATGCACTCGGGCGGACACTCCTGATACAAAGGCTAAACGACGAACGATGGTATCGGTGAGACGTCCTAAGGAGGCCAGACCGATGGCACACGAGATTTCATCGGTATGCAGGTTTAAGGCGGGAAAGAGAAAGCCATTAGGATTCCGATCATCGAAGCCTGATTGCCACCGTGGCTTTCCCCGATCCGCATGGGCCAAAGCCAGACGGAACCGGTCAAGATCCCTCGAATACACGACTCCCCCGGAAGCACCCGTCATATGCGCTTTGCGATACATGGTCGAAAAGGCCGCAATATCTCCAAACGTGCCGACCGGACGACCCATGATTTTTGCACCATGAGCCTGGCTACAGTCCTCCACGACTTGAATGCCGCGCTGGTGGGCTTCGGCAACGATAGCCGGAATATCGCAAGCCTGACCGATGGCATGGACCACGACAACAGCCCTGGTTTGCGGAGTCACCCGTTCAAGGAACTGTTCTACCCCAACGTTATAACTGCCCGGCAGACTATCCATCAGACGGGGAATATGCCCGTTGAGGATAATCGCACTGATCGTCCCAGGATCGGTCAGCGGCGAGACCAGCATCTCGCTGCCACTGGGAAGACCCAGGGCCGCAATGGCCACAAACAGGGCTGCGGTGCCTGTGGCAACCGCATCGGCATATCCCCCATCCATCATCGCCACAAAAGCATCGGTATACATTTTCTCAAATGGGCCTTGATATCCCGGATCGCTTTGATGTTCCCGATAATATGCCAAGACCTGTTCGATCATTTTCGTTTCGGCAGGACCGAGCGCCTCTCGAAAGGGCATAGGTGCGGTACGGACGGGAGTGCCGCCATGAACGGCCAGCTTGGTATTGAGGAGGGGAATCGTTTGACCGGTTTGTGTCATCAGACCACTTTCAATCTCGAAGAAATGGTTTGGAGATCAAGCCCGTGGGCCGAGAGCAAATCGGCATGGCTGCCGTAGCAATGGATAAATTCATCTTTAAGGGTAAAGGCGTTTATTCGACAATCAATTCGCTCGTCAGAGGCAATTTCCTTGACCTGTCCGGACAGTCCTCCCCGCGGCACACATTCCTCAATCACGACCGCTCGCTGATGTTGAGTCAACGCGGCGGCAATCCCCTCACGGTCCAGGGGTTTCAAGGTATGGGCGGAAATCAGTGAAACGCTTTGTCCCTTTTGTTCCAGAAAGGACGCGACCTCCAGGGCCAGTTTCATGATGGGTCCATAACTGAAAATGCACACATCATGGCCTTTTCTCAGATATCGGAGCTTTCCAAATTCCCAGGGGCCGGCCTGTTCCGTCAGATTGGGCTCACCGGCTTTTCCTAATCTGAGATACACCGGACCACGTGTCTGGTCCACGCACCACAAAGTGGCCGCCTTCGTTTCCGCAGGATCACAAGGCGCAATGATCGACAGATTGGGAATAGCCCCCGCCACGGCCACATCCTCCATGGCATGATGCGTTCCTCCCAATGTGGAATAGGTCACGCCTCCTCCAATACCCACCACTGTCACGGGAAGATTTTGATAACAGAGATCGTCCCGGACAAATTCAAAAGGTCGAAACAGGGTAAAGGTGGCAATGGTATAGGCAAAGGGGCGGAGTCCGCGAAGCGCCATCCCCGCGCACATCCCGATCATGATCTGTTCCGATACCCCGGTATTCACAAAACGCTCGGGAAAATCTTCCCGGAACTTCTGGATCGATCCGGCAGGAGAAATATCCGCGACGACCACGGCCAGTCGTTTCTCGCGTTTTCCCGCTTCATAAAAAACGTCGGCAAAAGTATTTCTCACAACGAATCTTCTCCCAGTTCCATGAGGGCTTTGGCATATTCTTCCTTATTGGGAGACCGGTAATGCCAAATAGGGACATGTTCCATAAATGACACCCCCTTACCCTTTACGGTTTTTCCTACAATCATGAACGGCAGCTTCCTCGATCGGCCCATGAATCCCTCATACATCGCTCCGGCATCATGCCCATTGACCTCAATGGCTTCCCATCCGAAAGCCCGGATCTTATCCAAAACCGGATAAAACGCCGGATGACCTTCACTCATTCTTGCCAACCCACCAAAATCATTTAAATCCACAAAGGCGACCAGATTGTGCAAGTTCAAATTTGCCGCCATCATAATGGCTTCCCAGGTCGACCCTTCCTGCAATTCCCCGTCCGACAATACGACAAATACATGGCGGTCATCTTTTTTAATCCGGTCGGCGTAGGCCATTCCCGTGGCTATACCCATTCCGTGCCCAAGAGATCCGGTCGAGGCCTCAATACCCGGAACACCAAAATCCGGGTGGGCTCCCAATTGTCCCACGGGCGTGCAATAGTCCTGGAGGTCTTTTTTATCCAGGATTCCCAATTCCTCCAACAGGACATACTGTGATAGACACCCGTGCCCCTTGGACATGAGAAAACTATCCTGAAACCCGCAGGTCAGACCTTTCGGGGACGGCCGCATTAATCCATGGTAGATCAAATCCACCATCTCCAGGCATGAAAAAGCCGGTGCCACATGCAGGGCGGTGACTTGTTGGGAAATTTCCAATATCCGACGGCGATATTGGAGACATCGCCGTCTGGCGGTCACGGTATCAAAGCCTTTTTCCACGGAAGTCATCATATAAGTTTCCTCGCAATCAGAGGTGCGTTAGCCTCTCAGGACATAATCCATGGGCCATTTCTGCAACTGGTCAAGATATTTCCTTCCCCACGCGACCATCTCTTTCAATCCTTCATCGAGAGTGATCTGAGGTTCCCATCCCACAGCCTGTTTGATGGCCGAGGAATCCAACCAGTACCGTGAGTCTTGCCCCAGCCGGTCACCGGTCATTTCACACAAATCCTCAAATTTCATATCAAGGGCTTGGGCTGTTTTCTCGACAAGATCCCTGATGCTTGTTGGCTGAGGAGGTCCGGCATTGTAGATCGTCCCTAATGGCGCCTTTTCGGCCACCAAATGAATAGCCCGTCCCAGATCCCGGGCATGGATATACGACTTTTCCGCCCGTCCTCCCCCATGAAGTGGCAGCTTTTTGCCCGACAGCCCGCTCACAACGGCACGGGGAATAACGCGATGGAGCAGCTGGCCGGGACAATAGGCATTGGAAGGACGAATAATGTTCATAGGAAACTTGAGAAACCGGTGAACCGACATCAGATACATATCAAATGCCACTTTCGACGCGGCATAGGGGCTGGTGGGTTTGATGGGTTCATCTTCCTTGGTAGCATGCTCGACTGATCCATACATCTCGGACGTCCCGATCTGGATGAACCGTTCCAACCATGGACGTTTCATCAATTCCTCAACTAACCTGGCCAACCCCATTGAATTGGTCTCGAAAAATCTCCAGGAATGTTTCCAGGACACCGCTCCTTCCCCTTGAGCGGCAAAGTTGATAATGACCTCAGGCTTTTCCCGATCCAACATCTCCAGCAACAGATCCAGCTCATAGGTCACATGATAGGCATAATAGGCATATTTAGGATGCTGATCGATATTGAGCGAAAAGGGCTCAGGCCGCAACGGATTTCGGCCGACTCCAATTACTTTCTTAGGATTCGCATGTTCCAGCAAATACAACGCAGTGTGAATCCCGAAGGACCCGCCACCTCCTAAAACGGCATACGTTTTCATGACCACATCTCCAAAATAATTAATCGATTAGGCGTGCATTTACACAATGGTCCAATACCAGTCTCCCGTATATCCGGCTTCCCTGAATAGGGTGATCCACCCGTCTGGATAATCATGGAATTTGGCAGTGAGCACCCAATCCTCAAATAGGGCCTTTTCCTCCGGCGTGCGGTAGGAATCCACCTGGATGAAGCCTTTTCCGGGTGCCAGACGTTCAATTTCACGAATGGCTGTAAGGGCGTCCGCCCGTTCAAAATTGTGAATCGTATTCAGAGAGATTACCGCATGGAAGCTCTTATCCGGAAACGGTAATTTTTTTCCATCACCTAAATGCAGTCGCCCGACAACTTCCGGTTCACAATGCATCAGGGCATATTCGGAGATGTCCAGCCCGAATACTTCCAGGCCGGGACAGACCTTCATCAAGTCTTTCACCAGAAATCCTTTGGCGCATCCGACATCCAGGACCCGATGTCCGGGTTTAAGTTGGAAATGCCGAATCATGTCCTCGGCTACAGGGATCCACCGCCCATCATATCGATACCCGCCATACCCGTAAGCTCGTGGCCCATCAAAATACAGCTCTCCATATTCTCGGGACTTGGCAATAATGTCAGCAGACTTGGCTTCGGCCCGTTCGTGTATTTTTCGTTTCCCTCTGGGCAGCTTCTCCAATAAGTTCACTTCTGCCATTTACGTCATTCCCTGCTTCACGAGATCTAATCCCTGTTTGATCGGGGTAAAATGAAAAGTTGGAAAGGCTTTCAGGGTATTCGTTATATCAAAAAACCGGTGTAGCAGGTGCGGCCTGGGTCCCGGCCTCGGTTGACTTTTCACCTCTACACCGAATTGTCGGGCAACCATTTCTGCAATGATGCGAAAGGCCGTGGACACCCCGGTGACCGCATTCAACGCCCCTTCACTTCGGTAGGACAAGGCCAGCGATACTAACTTCGCCACATCATTCACCATGACGTGATCCCGCTGCTCCTCCCCGTCTCCGAATATATGAACCGGCCCCCCTTTGGCAGCCTCTCGACGAAACCGGTTTGGTCCGTAGCCGCTATGAGGATCCTGAGCACCATAAATCAGTGTGGGACGTAAACAAGCCACGGGCGCTTGAGTAGAAGATTTCAACATCAGTTCTCGGGCCGCATGCATCATGCCATGAAGGGTGGTCGGGGCAACCGGAGAGTTTTCTCTGACAGGGTTGGCATCATCCGCATAGACGGCATCGGAACTGATGTACAGAAGGTGATGAATCTCGGTTGAACAAAGCACGTGGCAGACGGCTTCCGCCATCTGAAGATTTTGCATAAGCATGGTTACTGTTTTGGCGGGAGCGAGAGCTGAGACCAGCACCACACTGTCGGTCGGTCGGAGAAAGCTCTTCAGCTTTTTCGACGCATCCGTTTCCAAAAGATCCACTTCTTTTCTCGTGAGTGAGAGAATCGGGATTCCTTCGCCGGTCAGCTGTTTCACAATGGCACCCCCCACAAACCCGCCCGCGCCTATGACGACCACGCGGGTTGGAGGAGAAGGTATGGAATGATGATGCACAAACATGGCTTTTTTGTGACCTACAACACAATCATTGATCTCGCCGGTACTGACGCTGCCCGAGTGAGATATATTGAAACCCCAACGATTCACACTCCCGACCCGGCAATATTTGGAAGGGGTCGATGACGGTCCTACCACGCATCACCTGGAGAAGATCTGCCGGTTTCACGTCTTTAAACTCCGGCCATGGAGTCATGAGGATCACCACGTCAGCATCCCGAACGGCTTCAAGGGGAGAATCGGCTCTGGTACATTTGGGATGGTCCACCTCCGAACCATCTACGACCGGGTCATACACCCGGAGAGCCCAGTCCTTCAAATGAGCAATCAGGGCCAAGGAGGGGGAGTTTTTGGTCGAATGGGTATTTTCTTTATACGCCAACCCCAGGATAGCGATTTCGGAACAGGTGTCACGGGGTAACACTTCACGATGAAACATCCGTAACACCCAATCTTTCCGATACCGACTATTGTGCATCCATGACCGAACCACCTCCGCATCGGTGCCGTATTCTTCAGCTAAATTACAGACGGTGGTCAGATCTCTTTCCAGGTTTCCCCCGGCGATTCCCAATCCGGGACTTAAATACGCATGAGGCCCGATCCGTTTGTCGAGTCGCAGAGCTGGTACGATTTCACGCCAATCCGCCCCGATGCGCTCACACAATTCAGCCAGCGTATTGGCAACACTAATCATCCCAACTAAACAACAATTGATGGAAATTTTGGCCAGTTCGGCACTTTCATATTTCATAGGCAACACGGGACATGAAAACGCGTCGAGAAAGGTCTTGTATGATGCAGGTAACTCCCGTTCCGGCACCTCACATCCCACAATGAATCGTTCAGGGGACATTGCCCGTTCCACTGCTTGACCGAAGATCAGAGTTTCCACCTGATAAAACAACCGGTCTTTTGATACAACCAGATTTCGTGTAAATCCCGGCGGAACCTGACACAGAACGACGAGTATGGCGGACGAGGACAGATTCGGCACTACGCGAGTGATGAGCCCTTGTATTTGAGTTAAGTCGCTCCTTCCCTGCTCATCTGTGGCCACATCGGCGGCAATATAGATCACCTGACAGGCATGCAACGCTTCATGATGTGAGGAAAACGTCAAACGGGATGCCTGAGAGCCTATTATTTCATTCAAGCCCGGCTCAATGACGGGAATTTTTCCCTGCTTCAATCGGTCAATGAGATCCTCATCAGGATCGAAACACACTGTCTGAAACCCATAAGCGGCCGCGGCAGCAGCCGAGTTAATCCCCAGATGAGTCATCCCGGCATATCCAATGACGGGTTTCATGATTTTGCCAATAGCTCCAGGGCCTCTTTTCCCAATTGACTAAGTGATGCATTCAACCAACAATCCGTGCTTAGATCGGTTTGACTTTTCCTTGAACATATTTCCTTAAAATGCCGATATTCGAGTGCCCAGGTCGGATCATCCTGCACCAGGGTAACTGATTCTTCAGGTGGTCGCCCGCTCGGCAATACCCGTTTCCGAACCGTAAACGTGGTCGGCCCCCACTTGCATAGGGACTGAATATGCGCAGATCCCTTTTCCGCGAACAGATCGCACGTAAAATGGTTCCTCCAATTGAGCAAGGTCATCTCAAGCTCAAGGGTGGGCCTTGTGCCTCTGGCACCGATAATCACATGATCGGGAGCTCGATTTTCAAAACAATTAACCGAGGTCACCGCCACCGTTCCAATCGAATCGCCGAACCAATACCTGGCGGTATCCAGCAAATGCGATCCGAGATCCGGAAGCACTCCCGCTCCTTGATCCCGCCACTCGGATTCCCGGACCAAACGGGCTGTTCCATTTCCATAAAACATCCGGCAGTGATACAAACTCCCAAGTTCCCCGGAGGCAATCAGGTCATGCATCCTCTGGAAATGGGGTTCAAACCGGTGGTTATAGGCGGTATAACACACGATCTCTTTGGTTCTGGCCAAACGTTCCAGGTCCAGAATCGCCTGCGCATCTTTCGCCCAGAGGGGCTTTTCCACCAGGACATGTTTGCCATGACCGAGTAGATACGACAGAATTTCAATCTTGGGTTCATCCGGAAGACACACCAACGCGGCATCATAACTGGATAGTGGGACCTCTTGAACGGAATGAAACTGGGCCTCCCGATTAACCAGATCCACCGCGCCGACAAAATCCTCTCCTGCATGCTTGCGACGTTTATAGCCTTGAACGCCCAGACCGACAACAATACAGCGCATGAGGGTTATTGATAGTGAGCCATTCGTTCGGCTTCGTCAATTTTCTTCATGACATCCTCCGGTCGAATGGGTATATTTCCATCCAACTCGCATTCACAGGCGGCGGCGATGGAACCGAGTATGGTGGCCATCACTTCCGAATGAGTCGCCACCATCGTCAGGGTGGCATAGGCCAACAGGGCATCACCAGCTCCAACGGCATCGGCCAGCCGTTCCACAAAACTATCCACCACAAAATAGGATTCGAGGGCTTCATGGTCACCGCCCCGACAGGTCAATACTCCGCGATCGCCCAGCTTGAGAATCAACAACCGGCACCGGGCCGCTTCAAACAATCTGGCGGCCAACGGCCTCACGCCTGAATCCTGGTCGGCCAACGCGAACCGAGCCTCACGTTCATTGGGAGTAATAAGGTCAAAATCCTGAAATTCCGTAATGTTGCCCCAACGGCTGGCCACTTGACTGTCCGCAACCTTATAAGAACCTTGCGGGATCGCCTCGATTAATCGGGGAATCGTCCGTCGGTTAAAAATTCCGTGTCGAAAATCACTGAACACCACTGCATCGCAAGAGGTTCGACTGATGGATTCCGATAACTCCCCCACGATTTCATCCGAGATCGTGCGGTTGTCCACGGTGTCGATTTTTAAGAGCCGATAACCTTCCGCCACAATGGCATTTTTATTGGTCGTCGGACGGGTCGAATCAATAATAGGCCGGCAGTCCACATCGACTCCCTTCAACCCGTCCATGACAAATTCTTTGAGAGGGTCCTCACCCAAGACGGTGGAAAAAATCACATGGGCTCCGGCCGCTCGAAGATGTTTCGCGACCACACCAGCTCCCCCGATATAATCCGTCTTGCCTTCGAATAAGACACTCATGGTCGGTGTTTTGGTCTGACCGCCAATCATGGCCGTTTGCGTGTAACTATCCACGATAGTATCACCAACCACATGAACGGCCTTTCCTTTTAAATTCACCAAGGTTTCACGAAGATGTTGAAACGTAATCCCCTCTGATTCCATGAGCGTCAGTAATTTCTCAATTTTGATGCTGGGCGGGGCCAGGTCAATCAATTTTGTGGAGGAATACACGATGTCCCCTGGGGTAAAAATCATTTTTCCCCCATATGAACGTAACGCATCCAATTCCTCCTGCGTTTTGGGATGCACTCCATTGGCGTTATACTCATAGCCTTTCGCAAAAAAATCCGGCTGAATCTGGAGAAGGTTTTTGAGGGGGGTCGGCTCAGAGTCCACCAGAACAAAATCCACAACCTCAAAGGCGGCAAGGTTCAAAGCCCGAAGATCTTGCGGTACATACGGCCGATGCTGTCCTTTGGTGATATGCACATCGGCCGTCAAACTGGCAACAAGGATCGGAGCTTTGCTTTTGGCATAAATCAGATGTCGCAGGTGACCGGGGTGCACGACATCAAATACCCCGTGACACATGATGACTTTTTTCTTTCGAGGCCTTGCACCAATAGTCTGTTTGAGTTCCTCGGCATTTTTAATCTTATGCCGATATTGCTTCATTAAAGATGCCAGCATAGATGCTACCGCTCCCCGAGATATTGAAACCAGGTTTTTGTCGCTTCCGCAATGGAATCAGGTGACCATAAGGGCGCTTCCCGCCAATAATCGATGTTAGCCAGGATACGATGGACGCCCTCTTCAAAGGAAACCAGGGGTTTCCATCCCAAATCTTTCACAATTTTTCCAATGTCTGCCCACGTACAATCGGGTTCCCCGGGCCTTTTGGGGACATAGACCACCTGCCCACCCAAGAGTTCAACCAGTCGATTCACCGATTGGGGATTTCCGGCACCCAGGTTCCAAATCTGTCCTGTCATATCGGTCGTTCCAGCCAGGTAAAAGGCACGGGCCACATCGGTGACGTAAAGAAAATCACGTTTTTGCATTCCGTCGCCAACCACCGTAAACGAATTTCCAGCAAGTTTTTGACGAAGAAACACACCAAAGACGGCCCCATAGGCTCCGGAGGTCCGCGAGCGGGTTCCGTAGGCATTGAAAATTCTGATGGAATTGACCGGAAGACGATATACCTTGTGCCAATGAAAGACCGAGCATTCACCAAGATACTTACTCAGGGCATAAGGATATTGAGGCGCAATGACATGATCTTCACGAGTGGGAACCGACGCCAGGCCATAACAGGAGGAGGAGGCCGCATAAACAAATTTTTGAACTCTCGCGTTCCTGGCCGCTTCCAGAACCTTGACGGTCCCTTGAACATTCGTCGACATATATTCAGCGGGTTGTTCGATGGACGGAACGATATCCCCGATTCCGGCGAAATGAAAAACCAGTTGTGCTCCCCTCACGATTGAATCATTCGCATCCAAATCGCGAATGTCCCGCGGCTCAAGGATCAAATCAGAACGATTCCCGTGATGGGCCAGATTCGCCTCTCTGCCTCCGACCAGATTGTCAATGACGTGGACGCGATACCCCTCATCCAGGAGTCTATCGACCATATGACTACCGATGAATCCGGCACCACCGGTTACTACGGCCAATGGTTTTTTGGACATCAGGCTACCTTCAGCTGCTTCAAGACTTTCACATTGTAATAACGATCATCAGCCAAACTGTTCGGGATACGCCCTTGCTTAAAAGCCAGACAAAGATCTCGAACCGCATCTTCAATGGTTCGTTGCGGCCGGAATCCTAGCTTTTCGGCTATCTTATCCGAAGTGATCCGGTAAGAACGATTATCGTTGGTGGGGGTCGTCACGATCGGAATATCCCCCTTTTCGGGAAATTCCTCCTGAACCACCTTCTTCACAATTCTGGCAATTTCTCCAATCGTTTGATTTTGATATCCGGCATTAAACGTCTCACCGGCAATTTTCTGATCCGGGAGTTCGAGCAATAATTTATACAAATCACACATATCCTGAATGTGGAGGTTCGGACGCTGTTGCTCACCCCCAAACACGGTAATCGAATTACGATTCACGGCATGATTGGTCAAAATATTGACTGACAGGTCCAATCGCTGCCTGGGGCTAAATCCGCAAACCGTCGCAGGTCGAATTGTCACACACACGAAATTCTGATCCTGATGCTTGAATAACAGGGGCTCACACAGCCCCTTGAATTTGTTGTAGAGGGTCAGTGGAACCAGAGGATGGTCCTCCGTCACCGATGGAGACTCGGAATATCCATACACCGAAGAGGAAGAGGCATAGATAAATCGTCTTACACCCTGGCTTTTCGCGGCAATGACCAGAGGCTCGAAACATTGGTAATTAATTTGTTCGCTCAGGTCTTCATCCAATTCAAACCCTGCATCGTTGGAAATACAGGCGAGATGAATGACCACATCAATTCCCTGACATGCTTTCCGGAATGTCTCGGTATCGCGAATATCCGCCCGGATGATATTCAGACCCGGCTGAGGCCGTAATTCACACCCATAAAACATAGCGTCATACGCCGTGACCGATCGACCGGCCTCAAGCAACTGGGGGACAAGAACCGTACCCACGTACCCGGCACCGCCGGTAATTAACACATTTTTCATCGTGTTGACTCCTGATCGTGCATGCCCAAATTCTCAGGCAGATAGGCGTTGACGTGATTCGGGGATCGTAAAACCGGCCGCCGAAGCATCCTTATAAAACATCTTGACGGTTTCCAGTGAATACTCCGTATGATCTTTTCCAAAGAGGGACAGTTTCATCAAGATATCGTTGGTGGCTGTAATAATATGGCATCCCACATCACTGGCTTGAACAATATTTAAAACTTCTCTGGGGCTGGCCCACAGTAACTCCGCCTTTGATTTCGCCTGTAAGGCCAGCAGGGCCTTTTTCATGATGGGGAGAGGATCCACGCCCGTATCGGCAATACGGCCGGCAAACACGGACACAATCGCAGGGGTTTCATCGGCCAGACAGTCCGCAATCGCGGCCACCTGCTCCAACGTCATGACCGCGGTGATATTGAGTTGAACCCCCCTGCCTGATAATCGTTCGATCAAATTCCCTGAAAACTTTTTTTGAGTATTGGTGACCGGGATCTTGACGTTCACATTTTTTCCCCAGGAGGCAATTTCCAGCGCCTGGTCTTCCATTTCCTCAAATTCGTCGGCAAACACCTCAAAAGATACGGGGCGGTCGGGAATCAGCTTCAGAACATCGAGAGCAAAGGACTTATAGTCCGACACCCCGGCCTTTCGCATCAGAGTGGGATTAGTGGTAAATCCGCGAATCCACGGGTTCCCGGCCATCGTTTTGATCCCGTCCAGATCCGCTCCATCGGCAAAAATTTTAACCTTCAATTTTGATGTCGTCATACACTACGCCTCTCCTTGGCATAAGGTTAATCTCGGGAGTGACTCAGAATAATTGGCACCGCCTCTTGCAAATTTCCACACCTGGCATGTGGGACCTGGAGTATTCGTTCGGCATAGCCGCGATCAATAAATATGGTGAAACACCCGGCCGCCAACCCACAACCCACATCACGCCATCGATCCCCCACCATATAACTTTTAGACAAATCGATACCATGTTCCTTTGCGGCGTCGAGTAACATCCCCGGCTGAGGTTTATAATAATGACTGCCGGACTCTTCGGTCTCATAGCACACTTTAATGTCATCCAAGGGAAACTTATTCATTAAATAGCCATGCATGTCTTCTACCACTTCCCTGGCAATGAGGCCCCGGGCCACGTCCGGCTGATTGGTCACGATAATGAGCAGGAAGCCGGCCTGATCAAGAACCTGTAAGGCTTGCTCAACTCCGGGAAGGATTTGGAACTCTTCCCTGGATGTAGGGGCAAACGGTTTTCCTGCACGCACAATGGGAGCATTGATCACTCCATCCCGATCAAGAAACACGGCTTGGCTCAGACAGTTTTTCATCTAGGAAGCAGGTGCCACGGTCTCCCATTTGGTTCCTATCATTTGGAGTTTCGGGTGAGAGACTAGACAGTGCCACACCACGGCCTGAAAGGCTTCGGTATGAGGAGTGACATGATTGGGATTCACCGTAGGAATCACAACCACGGCATCACCGACCTTGTGGGTGTACCCTCCCTGACGCCCGACAACCCCGTAAACTTTGAGGCCTCGTCGTTTTCCTTCATCCAGCGCGTGGATCAAATTGACGCTGACCTTTTGCTCGGCATCTCCCCCACCCACCGACAAAATAAACAGGGCATCCTGACTATTCGCTCGACTGGTTTTCAACCACTCGGCGAAGACAGTATTCCAACCTTCATCATTTGTTCGAGCCGTCAGTTCAGAGACATTGTCAACCGGAGAATAGGCTTCAATATGGCACAACTTACGGAAATCATTCACCGCATGACTGCAATTGGCGGCACTTCCTCCCACACCAAGAAGGAAGAGGCGCCCTCCCTGATCTCGAAGTGCGGCCAATCCTTCCGCAATGCGGTTCACCATTTCATAATCGAGCCGCTCGGCAATTTGAACGACTTCTGTAAAATATTGCTTTGGATGTGACATGTGGCCTACCCCGGGAACTGTTGTGGTTTTAACAACCGTTGTACTTAACGAAACACGGTAAATGAGTCAATAGACAGAATGGTTCTTTGCAATTTACTCCCATTCGGCTACCGTAATCTTGAAAACGTTTCATCCAACATAGGCGGGCTCCTCCCAGGAGACGGTCTTGGGTTTGACGCGCACCACGACACCGCTATCCCTACACGCTTTTAAGAGTTCATTCACGGTTTCAAGAGGGGCGGACGGAATCGCGATGAGAATTTCTTCGATCTGGTAAGTTGGAACCAATCCCGGAATATCATGCGTGGAGCCTAGGATCGGCACACCATGAATGGAACGACCCCATTTTTTCGAATCATCATCAATAAATCCTACAGGCAGATAGCCGAGCTGAGGATTACTTTTCATTTCACGCAGGGCGATTTCCCCTGCGTCACCCGCGCCGACAATGAGCAGTCGCTTTCCCTTGGGTTCCGCCAAATTGCCTAAATATTCCTCGAAGAATTTCACCAACATCCGAACTCCAGTTACCGACAACAACAATATCATCCAATCAATGACAAAGACGGAACGCGGATAGCCTTCGAAACGAAACACCATCACCATCACCACCACGCTAATCAATCCTCCCAAAGTGACAGCCTTGAGGATATTCACCATGTCCTGCATTCCCACATAACGCCAGAGCCCTCGATAGAGTCCGAAATAAAAAAATATTCCGAGCTTTAACGGCAACAACAACGGCACGCCATGGACAATAGCCTGAATGTATTCGGAAGGCAGCCCATCAAAACGGATAATAAACGCGAGGGCAAAGGAACCGCATATCAAAATACTGTCAACAATGACTTCTCCAATACGCTTTTTATGCATCAAAAACAAATTCAGACGAAACCCCCTGGACGTGCTGACGAGTTCTTCCGCTTTTTCTCCATACGCGACAATGCCGCTCAAGAACACCCCGAAATAACACAACACAATCACGATCAGAATCGCCAAAATGGATGGATACAACATACTGAATTTCAACCCCAAAAGCGCCACGACGCCACAGATGAGGCTCATACCATAAAAGACGAGAACGGTCGTTTTTTCGGATAAGCCGAATGCCACCAATCGATGGGACGTATGGTCTCGCCCTCCTTGAGAAATGGCTTTTCCGTTAAACAGACGCAACAGGGCGACAAAGGTCGTATCAAAAATAGGAACCGCCAGAACCAGAACGGGAATGAGAATGGCAAAAAAAATGTTGGTGGCATATTCGCCCTTTCCCGTAATCGCTAATGTGGCCAGACTAAACCCCAGAAACAGGCTGCCGGAATCGCCCATGAAGATTTTTGCGGGATAAAAGTTAAAACAGAGAAACCCCAACAAGGCCCCGCACAAACTGGCCGAACAGATAGCCACCAACAGGTTTCCGGTCATGATTCCAGCCACAAGAAGACACAGGGCTACAATTGCCCCCGTTCCCGCGGACAGTCCGTCCATATTGTCCAACAGATTAAAGGCATTCGTGATTCCCACGACCCATAAAAAAGTCAAAAACACGCCCAAAAACGGATAGGACGGGATATCAAATCCCAATTCATTCACAAGAATAAACGACGTGGCAATAATCTGCCCGATGAGTTTGGAATAGGGTTGGATATGGAGGAAATCGTCCAGCAATCCCAGGACAAAGATCATTCCCGAACCCATTAAAAATGCCATTAGAAAATGCTCGGGAACCGCCTCGGTTTTCACCGCCAAAATGGGAATGAGAAAGGATACAAAAATCGCAATTCCTCCAAACGCCGGGGTGGGATTCTTATGCCACCGGTCCTCTTTTGGTTGGGAAACATACCCGTATCGGATCGCCACACACCTCACCAAGGGCGTAATCCCCACGGACAGGATAAAGGCCGCTATCCCCAGATATACAAAGCTCATGACGCTAATGATATGGCCTTCCGTTTAACATGTTCAATGACCTGCACGATGATTTCTTCCACCGTCAGAGTGGGAATATATCCAATGAGGTCATGGATTTTCCCAAGACAGGGAACACGTCGATCCATGTCCTCAAAACCGGATTCATAAGCCTGGTCATACGGTATGTAACGGATTTCTGAAGTTGAACCAGTTAATCGCTTGATCAATTTGGCCAGGTCTGAAATGCGAATCTCATTGGAATTTCCGATATTATAAATATTTCCGATGGCCTCAGGATGGTGAGCCAGGGAGGCCAGAGCATCCACAACATCTTTCACCCAGACAAAGCATCGACGCTGAGTCCCCGCACCAAAAACCGTTATCGGCTCATGAGCCAGCGCTTGACCGACCATCCGGGGAATGACCATCCCATATTGACCCGTCTGTCGCGGGCCCACCGTATTGAACAGACGGGCAATAATTGTGGGACAATGTTGCTCTTTCCAATAAGACAGGGCCAAAAATTCATCCAGGGCTTTTGAACAGGCGTAACTCCATCTTCCCTTTGTGGGAGGTCCCATCACCAAATCATCGCTTTCGCGAAAAGGTATTTTGGTGGATTTTCCATAGACTTCGCTGGTGGAAGCAACCAAAATTTTTTTCCGTTTTCGATTGGCTAGTTCCAGGACGATTTCGGTTCCCCGAACATTGGTTTCTATGGTTCGCACCGGGCTTTCCACGATCAATTGCACACCGACCGCGGCTGCCAAATGAAAGATGGTATCGACGCCGTCTACTAAATCGCGCATCACATCCCGATTCATGATGGTATCGATCACCCAATGAAAATCAGGAAACGACTTCAGGTGTTCGATGTTTTCCATATTCCCTGTTGACAGATCATCAATGACAAAGACCTCCTCGCCCTGCTCAAGGAGCAACTCCGCTAAATGCGAACCGATAAATCCTGCGCCTCCGGTAATGAGAAATCTCACTGATTCTCCTCCCACACCATCATCAAAAGTGAATATGACATTAACAGAACACCCGCCCCTCAGAACCTTTTCTTTGACCGGAACAGACCATGAGCCATGGAAACATTATCCGGAGGATTCTCATGTATCGGGTCCAACCGCATGATGGATTTTCTCCTGAGATTTCCCAGCCGGACAGAGAGTCTCTTTCCTCTCCTGCTTTTTCATAGCTTCCAAGAGTTGGTCGTAGACTTCAATGGTCTCTCGCGCCACTTTTTTTGAGGAAAAGTCCCGGACAACCCACGATCGTCCCTCTTGACCCATCCGGTCACGCATTGACGGACTGCATGCAAGCGATTCCATCGCCTCCGCCAACGCCTCGACGTTTTTGGGAGGAACCAATAACCCGCTTTTACCATGACGAACGGCTTCTCGACAGCCTCTAATGTCGGTAGTAATCACAGGCCTTCCACAGGCGGCGCCTTCCAAAAGAAACTTAGGAACACCTTCGCCATAATATGATGGAAGCACGACCACATGAACTTTAGGCAAGACTTCAGACATATTTTCCAGAAATCCCCACCATTCAATAGCTCCTTCCTGCTCCCATTGCCGGATCTGGGTTTCCGAAATTCCTTCAGGATTTTGGCTGTCCAGCATTCCTGCAAGAGCACAAACCGCTTTCACCCCTTTTTCTTTCAGGAGTTTGGCCGCCTCCACGTACTCTCCCACACCTTTTTCCCATAACAACCGACACCCAAGGAGAATGACAGGAGTTCCCTCCTTCGGGGGCGCTGGACAAAATTTTTCGATGTCGACACCGCTACCCTTAATCACCACACTCTGTTGTTTCGTTATTAATCCCAAATCACAAAAGGTCTGTTGGTCATCGGGATTTTGAAAAATGGTCAGGGAGTTTTCCTTCCGTAAGGCCAGACGCAAAACCGTTTTCAATATTTTCCGGATCATCAAAATTTTCCAGGTTGTGCCGCTGAACACATGCCCAAGTCCGGTGACGGAATTGACAACCGCCGGGGTTCGGACAAACCAGGAAGCCAGATAGCCATACATCATGGACTTTAAGGCAATATGGTGGACAATATCCGGCTTCTCATGCTTAATGAGTGATGCCAGGGCCCAAATGATCCGGCATTCCTTGACAGGACTCTGCAACCCACGAACGAACTCCATCGGGAAAAGGGTAAAACCCTCATCAAGAATGGACTGTCCATGGGTACCAACCCTGGTCGCTACCATGACCTCAAAACCTTTATCACGCGCTAATCGCGCGACATCAAACCGATGAAGGCAAAACAACCAATCCTCGGTCACGACATATAAAATTCGAATTCTTTTTGCTTTCACGATTGGATTTCTTCCCCATCATTCGCCCGAACCGTTCAACAAAACAACCCGGAGAAGGCACGCCGGATCTAGGGACTCGCCCTCAGCCGATCGGCCTGCCTGCTTCTGGAAATCATCAGACTGACTCCCACGAGAATCCAAAACAAATAACTGTGGCTCCCTCCAAAACCGTCCTCAAAAAAAATTCTGATAAAAAACCCTCCCACCATAAGAAGAACACCCAACTGCCACCAACGCAATTCCCGATCCTCTTCATTCAAAAATCGGTTATAGATAGTCAAGCCGATTTTGCCGAACAGCCAACATCCCAGTGCTAACCCCGGCAGTCCTGGTCCCACAGCTACACTGAGGTACCAACTATGTGGTTTGGTCAAAATGTCCGGAACATCGACACGAGACACACGTTGTTCCAGGAAATCCGCTTGATGGCGCTGTTCAAATACCTGGTTTCCATATCCAATGCCCGTTAACGGATATTCCCACACATCGGAAATCCCGAGATCCCAAACCAGAAATCGCCCTTTGACCGTAGATGGGTCGAAGATTCGACTGTGAAGATTGAAATAAGCAAGGGAACCACCCAGGAGAACAAGACAAATAATTCCAGGCACGGCTATTTGAAAAAATCGTCGCTTATACAGGATCCACACGAGGAAAAAGATTTGAGCCATACATCCCAGCCAGGCCCCACGACTATAGGAAAAGAGGAGGCACAATGCCCCCAGTACGAATACGATTCCCCATAGGCCACGACGTATCCAGCCATTGGAGAGGCCCAGTCCTGCCAGCAGCATCGGAAGAACCATGAGCACATTGGTACTTAACCAGGTAATATC
This sequence comes from Nitrospirales bacterium, assembly GCA_031315915.1. GTDB lineage: Bacteria > Nitrospirota > Nitrospiria > Nitrospirales > UBA8639 > JACKFE01. Next base: position 36,320 of record JALDRK010000005.1, on the reverse strand, counting down.
GGTTCCATCCAATTTGGGGAATCCGGCACGGACTTCTCTATCCCAAAGATTTCCACCACGATCCCAGAAATCCCAAAGAGAAAAGGCGTAACACAAGAATGCTCCACACAGTATGGGAAACATCACTTGGTGAAGAAACAGACCATCTGGTCTTTCACGAACAATGAGACAGATCCCATAGAACACGGTGACTTGAGCCAAGACCTTTTGTACTTCCTCAAGGGAAGACCAGGGATCAGAAGAAAACGGGATCGTCAACAATATCCACCCCAAAAACCCTAGCAGCGGATAATCGTAGGGAGTCCGTGTCCAAATGGCTTTTCCTTCTCTAACGCAAGCGATAACCGTGATCGCCAGGAGTATGAAAAAGACATATTCCTGTAGATGAAAAAGTTTGGGGGAAAATCCTAAAAGAATCACCAGACCGATCCCCCAGCCTTGGAGCCTCCAAAAGGTCTCCGAACTCAGGGAGCATGATCCGGGTAAATTGAAGATGTGTTCCACTTCCTTGTGGAGATTCACCATCCGGTTTTTACTAGAAAGAGATTTCTAGTCTTCCACAGTTGATATTCCATTCATCCAACAGACCAACGTAGTTCCATCGATCCCCTGTCATAACCCGCGCGAGATCAGATCATGAACATGAATCATGCCCACCACTTTTTCCTGTCGATTCAACACAGGCAGGAGGGAAATCGGTTTTTCCCGTTTCTCCATATATTCCAGGGCTTTGACCGCCTTTTCATCTTCATAAACCCAACTTGGCTTGGCATTCATCACCTCGCTCACCGAAAGAGAGAACAAGTCTTTTCCCGCTTCCAAGACACGGCGAATGTCATAATCGGTAACAAGACCCAGCAATCGGTGTTCTTTATCGATAACCGACACCGCCCCGGCACGCTTTCCGGTCATCTCGCACAACACCGTTCGAATGTCATCCTGTAAGTCAATCAAGGGATTGGCCTCTCCCTTCCGCATCAAATCCCCAACCGTTAAAATCAGACGTTTTCCAAGCTGCCCTCCAGGATGAAACAGGGCAAAATCCGAAGGTTGAAAGTTTCGAAGTTTCATCAGGGCCATGGCCAAGGCATCCCCCAGCACGAGGGCAGCAGTCGTGCTGCAAGTGGGCGCCAACTTTAACGGGCAGGCTTCCTCCGCAATCGGCGTAATCAGAACCAGATCGCTATGGGAAGCCAAGGTGGATTGGGTTTGGGCCGTAATGGCTATTATCCGTGCGCCAATTTTCCGGATAAACGGCAATAAGGCGATCAATTCCTCACTCTCTCCCGACTTGCCCACGGCAAGTACGATGTCATCTTTCGCGACGATCCCAATGTCTCCATGCATTCCTTCCGACCCATGCAAAAACACAGCAGGAGTGCCGGTCGAGACCAAAGTCGCGGAAATTTTATTGGCAATCAGGCCCGACTTTCCAACCCCGGTCACAATGATTTTTCCCGAACAGGCCTGTAACATGTGTACAGCCTCGACGAAGGTCGGCCCCAGACTTTCTTCCAGATGGGCAATAGCCTGTCCTTCCAATCTGATGACCCGCCGAAGCTCTGCCAAAATGTCCAAAAAAGTTTCCCCCATCAGTTCTATGGAATCATCAAATACAGACTTGGAACTTCGCCTGTTTTCATCAAAGCCAACAATGAAATCGACCTAAATATCATAAAGGGGGACAAGGAGCCCAATAAACAGTTATCCTAGAACCACCTCAGGGTATGTTTCCTGTGGAGAGGCATTTGTATTCTCTAGGAATAATAAAATAATTTCAGGGAAACAAAAATGAGGGAAATGGGGGTGATGCCAGAATAAAATCACCACTACTTAGAAATGACCATCTTTAAAACCCTAAAGATGTAGGATAAGTGTCCTAATCAATACATAAATTTCCCCCTGTGGTCAAGTCAGACCTTTCAGGAAGGACCAGTGTTCTTCGAAAACTTCCGGGTAGGTTTCGTAGATAAAATTTGTGCCTGGTGCCGTTGAGAATTCATTCCATGAAACCACAACCGTTAACCCCAATGTCCATCATGGGCATTTCTTCTATTTTTTCCGAATTAGACTATCAAGCCCTTGGACCAATTTATTGCGATGGAGGAGGAACCGACTTTTGGCAGGATCGCCGGAAGCCTTGCGAAAAAATGGGAATACGAGTAGCCAAGGCTCTAAAAAGCAAGTTATCCCCAAATGGGCGAAGTTTATACGTAGGAGCGGGGGTGGCAGAGATCCCTCCCTTGATTATGGAAAAACTGGACTTAGGGCGTGAGGTTTTCCCTTATAATCTGAGGACTGCGGAAGTTTCAACGCTAAACCATAGCTGTAAAAATGCCGGCATTACCTTTTTTCCCCAACCAGCGGAAACCGCTCCGGGGAATTTTGATCATCTCTGGCTCGTCAGCGTATTGAACGACCCCGAACAGTTTCCTCACCTTTCAGCCCTGTCCTATAATCGAGCCGACCCCATCTATTTTGATCCCACCGCCTTTGCCCGAGAACGGAAAGCCGTTTGGAAGATGTTTTTGGGCTGCATGCAGAAGCTGACTTACCCGGCCTTGATCACGACTTCCGTCGAAGAACTTCTGTGGGTGACCCATTGGTGTGAGACCTACAAAGTTCCCGTGCAGGTAGAAAAAAAGACCTACCCTACAGCTCTCGTGGGGGACCCTATTTGTTTCATTTGGGTGGGAAAAGACGAGACATAACCCCTCATTTCCACACCCGAAAAACCTAAGGCCTCCAGGCAAGGATGAATACTACCTCAGTTGGATTAATCGGCGTCGGGCGTCACGGAAGCCGATACCTGTCTCATCTTCTTACAGAGGAAACCGGTGGATCTCTCCTGGCCGTCAGCCGAAGAAATGCGGATAAGGGTCAACGAATCACTGAACAACATCACTTACGATTTTATCAAAATTGGAACGATCTTCTCGGCGACCCCTTTATCCAAGCCGTTGTCGTCGCGACACCCCCCATACTCAACCTCCCTATTGCCTTGGAAGCCATCCAGGCAGGCAAAGCCGTCCTTCTGGAAAAGCCGCTGGCCTTAAATACTCTTCAGGCAGGGCAAATCGTCAAACTTTCCCGGCAGGCAAAAGTCCCGGTCATGACAGCCCACACCTTACGATATGAATCAACCATTCAAAAATTAAAAGAGGTGGGGCCTTCTCTGGGAAAGTGGAAACGTCTCTCGTGTACCATGAAATTTGATACACATACGATCCAATCTGGAAATCGGGAAGGATGGGGTCATTATGGTGTTCTCATGGAAATCGGCATTCATCTGCTGGATCTGATACGGTTCCTCACTGAGGAGGAAATTCTAGCGGTCTCCATTGAAATGGAGCGGGAGGGTTTCAAGAATCCTGAAACACGGGTTTGGGGATCCCTCACCACAAAAAATGGGGTGATCTGCACGGTGGATATTTCAGGAGTCAGCCAGGGCCGGACCACCCGCGCCGAGATCATCGGCTCAAACGGACGAGCTCAGGCCGATTGGGCGAATCATCACGTCACCTACACCGATAAACTAAAGAGAACAACCGACTATCCTTGCCCTAAAACTCCAACACTCGTTCCACTACTCAAAGATTTTTTCCGCTGCATTCAGACCGCCACTCCCATGACAATTACGGGAGAAGACGGATTACAGGCTGTGAGAATTGCTGAAGCGTGTTATCAATCCGCGCAATCCGGGCATCCTGTCACATTGCCAAGCCTCATCGACTAACGAGCTCCCATCAGGACATTTTGTTCAACCAGTCTGAAAAGACATTATGGATAGATACGCCTTGTTGAGCATAGACCTCCCTGGCACGGAGAAAGATGGTTTCTACAACCACCCAGTCCGCTTCGGTCACGTTAAATTGGCGAAAAACCCGTGCGACCCCTTGTTGTTCCCACACGACAGACTGTGAAGCATAGGTTACCAATGCCTCACACACGATACTCGTCAACCCTGTTTGCGGTAGCGATCGATAGGTTTTCTCCCAATTATTCCCTATCTGTACCCGAATAGCCTCCGCGAGAAATCGCTGAAAATCAGGATCTGAGGTTTTGACCACCACCGATTGTAATTGGATCAGTGCGTGAATAATCTGACTCGCTTGAGCGGTTCCCTCAGGAGGCAAGACGCCTGCCTCCTCAAAGGTCGCCAACAATGCCATGACAGTATTGACCAACGACCGTCTGGTCCGCAGTGGTGAGTTGCCAGCCGCAATAGTTCCAACCCTCTGGTGCTCAACATTTCCTCGGTACGCAGTCGCAATTTTCCACTTCTTTTCATGACCATCAATTCCCAGGGGAGTGCGGTTAATGGTCCTTTCCCTTTTGGGACCCGGTACTTTCTGCCAATCAATTTCCCAATCAATTCCAAGGAGCATAAGAAAAATGATACCAACCAACGCAAGAAAAGCACACAGATGAAACAAGAGGAACGGCGATTTCCTCTGAGAAGAGCCAACTGGTCCTCCCGTTACGTGAATGCTATTCCTACCCATCTCATCTCTTCCTTCAGTGTGTCGTTATAACGGCTTGCCCACTACACCTCATCGGCAAAATTTGCCGAAACGCCAAATTTTCCGAGCACAATTGACAATTCGGCACCTGGATCTCTTGCGATCCCGCTCAGTTACCTCGCCCGTTACCCCAAAGAAAAAGGCACCATAATTGCGGAAAGTGAAAATGTCCGTTTCTCGATCCGATACGTTCGTTAACCAGGGATTTCTCTATGGCCACACATTCAGGTATTCCCGTACTCAATCCATCCTTGACCAATCTTGATCGATCGCTTCGATATTACCAAAAATCACATATCAATCCTGCGTCGTGGTTCTCAGTAGTCGAACAGGACTATCATCTCCTACTGGAGGCACTAGAGTGGAAAAATCTTTTTCCGGCCCGTTCAACCCCTTATTGCGTATTGGATATCGGATGCGGAACGGGGCGATTTCCCGACTTACTCAGCACTTACCTTCCTGAATCCCTGCATGTCCATTATGATATCTGCGATCCGTCCCAATTCTGTTTGACCACCTGCCGACAGGCCCTTCAGGCCCCGTTGTTTCCCAGAAAATCCTGGCGCACTACGCTGGAACATGCCGAAGGGACCTGGGCGCCAGGCTCTTACGACGTGGCTTGGGCCATCCAATCGTTCTACTGTCTGAATCACGAAAGTTTGCATGATTCCTTGAGGCGGTTTATCGGCGCTATTCATCCCACCAGAGGAACCGCCTGTATTTTCCTGGGGAAACGCAATTCCTTTCGTTCGCAAACTCACCAATTATTTTCTCAACAAAGTCCCTTTTCGGCTCCTCAACCCTATGTTTCGGCGGAATCGGTGTTTACCATGTTGGATCAACTCGGCGCGAACACGGTGATCCGTGAACTCGAGTGTGTCCATACCATTTCTATCTGGGAAGATCGTTTGCTCGAACAATACCTGCAGCAATGCGTGATGGATGCCACGCCGCTCCCTAAATGGAGGGAAATTGCCAAACTGAGAACCTTTCTGGACTCCTTCAGGCATGGAGACTACTACCATTTTCCCAATCCCTGTTGGCTCATACTTTCTGTACCAGGTTCGGCAGGACAAGAAGGCAAACACCGCCTTCAAGGATACCTGAGAACCGTCTCACCTGCACGGTTTGCGTCTTAACCTGTTCTAACATTCTCAAAAGACTCCGGCGTTCGCCTACCATGGACATCTATGCTAATTGGAGTGGGAACACACGGCTCTTATCAGGGCTGATAGCCTGACCGACTTTCGATATTTCCCTCAGAGACTTTCCTCTTCTCCATCCTCCCTGCATTGACCGTTTTACAGGCATTATGAGACATTCATCTCTGAATATCCCGACCATGCCTCATCATTCATTGTTCGTGTGCAGGGCCCATCGAAGGAGACCTATCTCATGTCAGAGACGTTAAAGAAAAAAAGCTTGGCCTTAACCGAAGGACCTGATCGCGCCCCGGCCAGGGCCATGCTTCGAGCCGTAGGATTAACTGACGAAGATTTTCACAAACCCCTCATTGCCGTAGCCAATACGTGGTCCGAGGTCACTCCTTGCAATTACCACCTGCGGGAATTAGCGGCCAGCGTCAAACAGGGCATCCGTGAAGCCGGCGGAACTCCGATTGAATTCAATACCATTGTGGTCTCAGATGGAATCAGCATGGGCACCGAAGGCATGAAAGCTTCTCTCATTAGCCGTGAGGTGGTGGCCGACTCCATTGAACTGGTCGTGCGGGGACATTTATTTGATGGAGTAATTGCGCTATCTGGATGCGACAAAACCATCCCTGGGTGTGTTATGGCCCTGGCCCGGCTGAATCTTCCATCCATCATGTTGTATGGGGGCTCCATCATGCCTGGAGAATTTCATGGCAAACCCGTCAGTATTCAGGATGTGTTCGAAGCCGTGGGATCTCATGCCCGTGGCAAGATGAGTACAGAGGAACTGATCGAACTGGAACGTCGGGCCTGTCCGGGAGCAGGCGCGTGCGGAGGTCAATTTACGGCCAATACCATGGCCATCGCCTTTGAATTTTTGGGAATCTCTCCGCTTGGCTTTAATGGCATCCCGGCCATGGACCCCAAAAAGCATCAGATTGCCAAGGCCTGTGGAGACCTGTTGATCAATTTACTGAAAAAGAACTTGCGCCCCAGCGATATCATCACTCGCACCTCACTGGATAATGCCATCGCGGCGATTGCCACAACCGGAGGGTCGACCAATGGAGTCTTGCACCTACTGGCTCTGGCACATGAGATGTCGTTACCACTTACCATCGACGATTTCGATACGATCAACCGACGCGTGCCGTTGTTGGCTGATCTGAAACCTGGCGGCCGATTTATGGCCGCTGATCTCTATCAAGCCGGAGGCACGCCTCTTGTCGCCAAATGGTTATTGGAAGCCCGGCATATCGATGGCGATCAATTAACGGTCACGGGGAAGACTTTGGCCGAGGAAGCCGCTTCGGCCAAAGAATTGCCGGGACAAACAGTCCTTCATCCTGTGTCTCATCCTATTAAAACCACCGGAGGCCTGGTCATACTCAAGGGAAATTTGGCGCCTGAAGGTTGTGTGGTGAAAGTGGCAGGGCATGCCAAGCTTTCCCACAAAGGTCCGGCTAAGGTCTTTGATTGTGAAGAGGAGGCTTTTGGCGCCGTTCAACGAGGAGATATCCAGCCGGGAGATGTCGTAGTAATCCGGTATGAAGGCCCTCAAGGAGGACCGGGAATGCGGGAAATGCTTGGGGTGACCAGCGCCATTGTTGGAGCTGGGCTTGGAGAAAGTGTGGCCTTATTAACGGATGGACGATTTTCCGGCGCCACCTACGGTTTCATGGCCGGACACGTGGCTCCAGAAGCCTCCAAAGGCGGTCCCATTGCCGCCCTCCAAAACGGGGATATCATTCATCTGGATGTCACCAACCGAAAATTGGATGTAGAACTTTCCGACCTGGAAATTCAAGCCCGCTTGGCCAAATGGACAGCCCCAACTCCTCGATATACAACAGGGGTGATGGCCAAATACGCCAAACTGGTTTCCTCCGCCTCTAGAGGGGCAGTCACCACGTAATCGACCTCGACAAAAGCCCGAAACTCTATTTGTTCAGGGAAACATTGGACTTTTTTTGAGCAATTTGAACAGTTTGGAAGGCTCGGTCTTTTTGACCCAAGGGGGCTTCTTGTTCAACCTGTGCGAGAAATTCACGAGGCCCATGCAAGGGAGCATAGGTCATGGTCACAATGACGTCCATAGAGGGCGCGTCTTTTGGTGTCGGAAATGTGAAGGTTTCGATTCTCGATTCTTCAGGTTTCATGAGCGTATCCTTCAGCACCTTTTTCGCTTCAAAATCAAACACGGTCTGTTTTCCATCGGCCCCTCCCAGAACCCGCTCATAAAACCGTTGTTCGTTATATACCCGCTTTAAATTTTTTCCCAGGACGGATAGATCTACTACTAAACGGGACCATCCCGGATGGGGAAGTGGAAAATTGTGGGGTACCAAACTATCAATTTTGACCGAAACTTCAGAGGTGTCGCCTTTCACGGTGGTTGTGAAATCCAATTGAACCGCCTCGGCCCTCACTTTTCCGAACCGTCCCGGAAAACTATGATTCGCGACTTTTCTGATTTTTTCTCCATTGGCGGATTCATCCAACGCTTCTGGCATATGACACGACTGACAAGGTTTTCCAGAGGCTTCCGCCTTCGACTGCTTCCATGGACCTAACCAATCGGGAAGATCGTTGGGAATCGTGGAAGCCTCGGGCATCCGCTCGTGGCAGGTGACACAAAACTGCGACTGCCGGTATAGGGGAATTTTTTCTGACTGGTGTGCCAGATTTTGAGCCGCTTTATCATATCCGCCAAAAATTGTCGTTCCCAACTGGAATTGCGGCAACGGTGGATGAGATTTCTCATCTATACTGTGAATGAGGTGGCATTGTGGACATCCTACCCCATCCATCTGAGGATCTCTGGATTGCACTTCCTGGATGAATCGGGGTAGTTCATGACGATATTCCAGGCTATGAGGAGCATGGCAGCGAAAACACAACCCTTGTTCCTTGGGGTCTGCCGAAGACAGATAGCGATCAAGGGACACGCGAAAGGGTGTCGTGACAATGGCCCGAGATTGTGCCGAGGCTTCCCATTCTTCGAAGGCACGAAGGTGGCACCGTTTACATTTTTCTGAGCTTGGAAACGCTTTTTCCAGCGGCTTTTTGGCTGACGGAGTGTCGGCTGCCTGAACAGAACCTATGTGTGATATCCCATTGAAGACCAGCAAACCCAGAGCCATACATACCGTTACAAAAATAAATCGTATTGTCCATTTCCGCCTTTGTACCGGTTTCATGACTACCATCCGTTAAATGTGATTGCCCTGTGCCCCACTCGCCAGCGCATCAAAATGTCATCGTCCGAAAAGTCAACAAGCGCGGTGCAGAATAATCTTTGATGATATTTTCAGCGGCTTCCCGCTCTTTGTCATTCGCCAAAGTCGCAAGATATTTTTCCTGCAAAACTTTCTGAGGTTCAGGAATCAGCGCATAACTGACTGAAGCCTCCAGTAAATGTGGAACCGTCCCAGGCTTAGCCTCCAGAGAAAACGGTATATGCCTCGTGGTGCCCCCGTTGACAAAGGGCCGAGGGATGGGACCCCGCAACAGTTCTTCAAAGGTCTTCCCAAACCGTTCCTGCTTTTGATCCAAAATGTTGCCCTTCTGGTCTTTCAACGTCACGGTCACAAAAAATTGTTTGAGGACGGGATCCCCTCCGGGAAAGGTATGCGGCAACGCTCCGTTCCTCACCAACACCTCTCCCTTCACCGTGGCATCCGTTTTTTTGACTTCCAGGTCCACTCGCGAGAACCATTCAGCCTGTAAATTCCGGTTGCTCAGCATGATACCGGGAATCACAATACCTTGAAACCAATGTCGACCGATGGGGCGCGTAAGAGCCCCACGCTGCGAAGTCGAACTCCCCGTGGACTGCTCCATATGGCAATCTTGGCAAATAGTGCCCTTGAGAATTTCCCCTGGAATTTTAGCCTGGAACACATCTTTCACTTTCGCAAAATGACAGGAGGCACAGAAGTGAGCTCCTCGATAAATATCCGCTTGACCTGATGGATGAACCAGGTTTTCATCGGGTTCTGAATATGAACCATACATCGTAGGACCTGGCTCGAGTTTAAACGTCGGGTGACCATTGGGATTTTCTTGCGTACCGGTGATCAAATGGCAAGCTGCACAACCGATGCCCTCTACCTTCACCTGTTTTCCCCCTTGCATGATTTGGTTAATCATGCGATCGGTATGTTGAGGAAAGGCGGTCACAGAGGGGGCATGACAGGACAGGCACCGGGTCCGTTCCTCCTGAGTCGGTTCCGTTTGCAACCACAACCCTAAGACGGTTTTAAAAACCGGCGAGGAGAACGCCGTTCCGTGCAGGAGAGCCCCATCCACACGTCCAAAAGTTTTAAGATCCATGGTTTGTTCACGCATGCCCTTCCATTCTTCATAATGCCGGTCATGACATTGCTTACATTGTTCGGAAGGGATGAACACTTTTTCGATCTCGGCGATCCAATCCTCATCCGCCATGGCAAAACCCATGGGGATAGTCATGCCGATCCACCCCTCCATCAAAAACAACACGACAATAATTGAAAAAGAAGGCAAGATTTGGATTATATATCTTGAAAGAATGCTGATCATAACAAAAGCGTTTAATCTTTAGCCAAACGGACAAAATGAAAATTCAACCCACCGGTCAGCCCCTGATTGTCGGGGTCCGCTGGCTCATAGGTCGCAACGGAAAAATTCTGCGTCTGGAGAGCCTTTTCAAGGGCATGCCCAAGGTCAACCAGTGTTTTTATTTCATGCTTATCTACTTCCTTGATGACAGCTTTCACTTTTATACCAGCCAATTCCGCAGGAGATCCCCCTATGACGGCAAAGACCACGACTCCTTCGGCCTTAGTCAGTCCCAGTATCTTCTTAATTTCTTCATCAACCTCTCCGACATCCACTCCGAAACTCTCGGCCAGTGCTATAGCTTTTTCAGGAGTCATGTCATTCTGGTTTGTCGTCCCTGAGGGTTCAGGCATACTTGAATACGCCGTTCCGCTCCCCAACAGGACGAAGACTAGAATAAAGAAGTACACCGGCTGAGGCATGAGCATCAAAGCTATCCCTGAAAAAGGCTAAATTTGGGCATCCTGATGTTTGGGAAGCTGACTGACCGCCATCTCTCCAGGATCAATTTGCAATTGCATCCAAGACGCGACGGCCTTTTGTCCGTTTCGTTCCTTATTCTCTCCATTCCACACAGCAAAAGCCACGGCCTGCATTCGACCGACAACCAGCCTGGCTTCATTATCTAAATCATCTCCCTCTTGGGTGAGGGGCCTCTTCATCACCACCCGCCATACTCCACTCTTCCATTCGGCCTGGCCCTGGATACGCCCCTGTTCTTCTTTACTGGTTAACGTGCTGAATCCTCCCCCAATTAAATCTTCTACCGAGGACGGTCTCCTTGGAATCACTTCAAATCTTCTTGGGCCTTTCCGATCTCTTTTGGACTCTTCGGCTCGTTCAGCCCGTCGATCCACATCACTCTGCCAATCAGCCTTCCAATGCCAAATGTTCACGTAATGATCCAATTGCCCCATGCAGAAAAATGCCGGCGCATCGCCCAGCGGCAGTGCAATTGCGGCACCATCTCGAAAGACTCCAGGGGTCAATGATTCGTTAACCGTGGCATCTTGCCACTCTAATAAAAACGCAATGTCCTTTCCATTATGGATGGACCGAATCGACAAGGCACGAGCACTCGGTTCTGGCCATACGGGCCTGGTAATGATCTGCCCGCTCAGTGGAACCGGCAGAGGCGAAATTTTCTCCCATGCCGCGTCAGTCGGCAAAGCCGGGACCTCTCCAGCCAAGAAATGGGATCGAATAATCATTCCCTGTGAACTGACCAAGGGAACTTGGTACCAGGTCAAAACCCCTAATACCATCAAACAGGAGAGTCCCCAAACCCAACGTTGTTTGCCATTTTGCTTTTCAAGCATAGCTGATTGTCTCAGATGTCGGTGGGATTTACCAATTTCAAATTCAATAAATTTCCCAAATGCATGAAAAAATTACAAGCCTGGACAGGGTTAGGTCATAGGCAATTGATCGTGTATCAATTTCATCAGGAAATCGCTTTAAGGTTTACCATGGATTTCGAGGAACTAAGAACCGTCGGAAGTGGAACACTCGAGGCGGAATAGGGGAATCGGGTCTCATCCGCACCAGACAAGATGCGGCAACGCAATCACCATTAAGAAAAACCCGATGAAATTCCTGTGGAAACCGTGAAATTTGAGACATCCATCCACGGACCATTTTTTTCAGCATCAACGAAATGGAAGCCATCAAATTTCCAAAACTCGCGTGGGAAATTCCCTGAATCAGTATGCTAGAAAGCCGTCAAAATCCTTCCAGAACATACACGAATCATTTAATTTTCAAGCGTCGAATCTTATTTTCATTGCGTTCACACACATACAGGTATCCAAGGGAATCCAAGGCTAATCCGGCCGGGCAATTGATAATCGCTTCAGTGGCAATTCGCCCATCCCCATGTTTCAACATCCCCGCATCCTCTTTCGCCACAAACCTGGCAGCACCACACCCTCCCATATTCTTATCATCATAGCCACTGTCGCCATTACCTCCGACGGTCGTAATTATTCCCGTCTCGGCCTCGATTTTTCGGATCCTGTGGTTCATCGAATCGGAAATGTACACATTTCCCTGATCATCGACCACCGCACCCTCGGGAACATTCAGCATGGACTTGACGGCCATTTTGCCATCTCCATCATAGCCAAATCGACAGACGCCAGCCACGGTCGAGACAATACCGGTTTTCATATTAATCTTTCTGATCCGATTCGTTCCCTTATCGGTGATGTAGAGATCACCCTGCCAATCCACATCCAAATCCACCACATCATAAAACTTACACTCTAAGGCGGGTTTTCCATCATCAAGATAGGCAGCCAAATCTAATCCATCCGAACATTGGGGACGAAGCCACCCATGGTCGTCACTAAAGTCGATCCCAATCGCATCTCCGGAAAGAACAATAAGATTTTGTGCCGTTAACGGGCTCACACGTTCATCATCTTCTTCTGTCCAGCACCCGCCAATCGTCGTAACTTGCCCGGTATGCGGGTCATATTTTCTAATACGATGGGCCTGAGTGTCCGCGATATACAAATTATCATTCTGATCAAAGACAATAGCTGCCGGATAGGTTAAATTCACTTCCAGGGCCGAACCATCTCCGTTATAGCCCCATTGGCCGGTGCCAACAACCGTAGTAATAATCCCGGTTTCCTGATCGATTTTTCTAATTCGATTACTTCCCGAATCACACACATACAGATTGTTTTTCGAATCGCAGGCCACATCTAAGGGAAGATACAATCCTGCTTCCCCGCAGGGACCATAATCACCGCTGTAACAGGTTTCGCCTGTGCCGGCAAAGTTCTGAATGAGTCCCGTTTCCATATCTACTCGGCGAATACGATCTGAACCGGATTCGGCAATATACAAATACTGATTTTTTCGATCAACGGCCACCTGATTGGGCAACGGAATGCCGGCTTTAATAGCCCGCTTGCCATCCCCTGTACTTCTGGACTTCCCGTTTCCGGCAAACGTTTCAATGATTCCAATTTCTGTGACGGTTTCCGTACTCATACACCTCTTTCAACCCCATTTACACAAGAAGGACAATTATTCTCCTCACTGAATTATTTCATGGCGTAGGCAAGGACTTTTTGTACTTTCTTCATTACCCCTTGGATGTACTCACGGCCTCAGAAGACTGAACATTGGTGGAAGCCGATTGAGGGGCAACCGGTTGAGAAAGTTGTTGTGGAGCATTCGCTTGCGGCGGAGGTTCAACGTCTGCCTGCTGAGCATGAGCCTCTACGTCCATGGCTTCGACTTCATTGACTGATTTTTTAAATCCTTTGATGGCCTTGCCAATTCCCTCACCCAGTTGCGGAAGCTTGCCAGCCCCAAAAATAATTAAGACAATCATCAGAATCAGGACTAATTCGGTGAATCCAAGGCTTCCAAACATGGTACTTCTCCTTAGTTAGGATATCACTTTTTCCCGGTTTCCCGGGACCGTTTGCTAAATCGTTCCTTCAGCCGTTGCCTGGCTTGTTCGGCCTGCTCAAACATTTTACATTTCTCATAGGTGTTAATCAGATTATAATAGGCCAAGGGCTCGTCAGGACTATTTTCAACGGCATCCTCCATGACTTTGATGGCCATATCCGGTTTTTTCAGGTTCAGTGCGATTTCCATGAGCTTAAAACTGGACTCCAAATGCTGGGGGTCGAACTGTAAGACTTTCATATAGGCCTGCATGGACATATCCAGCGTGTTGAAGTCAGACACCTTTGGATCATCCAGCTTCTCATACACTCCTGCCAGATTATACCAAGCGATGGGGTCTTCAGGGGTTATTTCAATTAACCGCTCGAAGAATTCTTTCGCCTCTAAATATCCCCCTCGTTCCGCATGCAACCGTCCAATATTAAAAAGGGCCAGCACATCATACCGATTGAGTTCAAGCGCCCGTTGAAATTGTGCGGTCGCTTCCTCTGTCATGGCCTTGGTCCCATAAATGGTCCCCAGGTTGGAATAGTACATGGCCAGAGACCGATCCATTTCGATACGGAGGCCTTCGGCCATTTCGATGGATTTTTTCACCTCGGCTAACGCTTCATCAAGGCGACCTTTGTTAAAATACAATTCCCCCAATCGACAACGAGCCTGAAAATCATCAGGCTCCTCGCTCAGGAGTTTCTCTAATTCACCGATTTCTTCATCAACCGTCAGTGTCCGTTCTTCCGTCGTTTCAGCTGAAGGTTGTTCGAGTGTCTGACTACCGGTTCGTTGTTCTTCCATTGTTCTTGTCCTAACTACTGGGATTGCCCGTAAACCGGGCGAATCGATTGATACATCATGCCATCATCAGCAACTTTCTTTTTGAGCTTCCCTAAACTGCCGCGCTTATCGATATTCAGCAACATTAACCCAAGCACCACCATCAAGGTCAAATGAGACAGTTGAAGAGCGTATCCCGCCATAAACATCAGACCCAACCCATATCCCGCCAACCGTCCAATTAACACGAGCTTGACCACCGTATAGGCCCAACACGTAAAGCCGACCACATAGAAGGCAAATGGAAGGTAAAACGTATAGCCCATTCCCATCTGAAATATCCAACCGATGCCTTCCCCGGCCTTTCTGACTTCTAATGCCATCTTGGGATCCCACAAGGATAGAAAAAAGTCCATAAATAAAAGCAGAAAAAACACGGTTCCCCCGCTAACCAGTAGCGTCAACCCCCATTTTCGCTGCTGCTTATTCTTCGTAAAAATTGACGTGCTCCCATAGGCCCAAAACACGACAATACTGGCCAGAACCATCAAGGCTTCCCCTAACCGGTTGGCTTCATGAACCAGAGGAGGAGCATCCAGAATGTTCATTAATCCATACACCGTTGAAACCGTTTGGTAATACAGCCATCCACTGATTCCAAGGAAAAAGCATCCTACCAAAAGACGTTGACTCGATAATCGATGGGTTCCCCAATACTCCACAACCAACACCGTCAACAGCACAAATGCCAATATATTGTAGATCACCGTTCCCAACATGGCAGGTGGAAAGAAAAGATACCCAATGGTGCAAACCAGTAGGAGGGCGGTTAACGGAATAACCAGCTTATCCCATTCCCCCGACCATAGACGTGTACGTATTTTCTGAAATAGTAATATCCCCAAAATGAGAAACACTAAAATCGCCGTCAAGTTCAACAACATAAATCCCAGTGAGGAAACCGTTTGAAAACCAATGCGTACCGCTTCATATTTTTCGGCCAATTTACTTAAATGCATACCCAATCGGGAAACCAGCCTATACAGAATCAACTCGAAAAACGCCGCGAACAACAAACACTTGATACCCCACTCAAATAACAAGCCTGGTGAACCCACGCTTTCCGTTGTCTTATTACTGACAGTTATCATAGCTGTTGAGATTTCATTCAGAGACCGCTTGCTTCAGCCGCGGGATCGTCTTCCTAATACTTGCCTTTATCGAACACCCCCAAAACCGGATTCACGAAACTACCGGTTGGGCTTCCAATTGTTTATTTCGACGAGCGATGTACAACAGCCCATCAGCCATAGAATAATTGAAGGGTAATTCGCATACCACCTCACTGATTTTTTCATAGACATGCTGATAGACTTTTTCAGCCTGATCAGGAGGCATGCCGGTCTTGACCTCATAAAAAAAGCCCAAACTCAGATCTTCCGAAGCGGGACGCATGATCCGTTGAACACCATATCCCCCGGGATCACTCATAATGGGAGCTTCTTTTTCCAGATCGAACAAACACGGTTGACATGAAAAGCCATAAGACTGATTGAGCTTGTGGTTCTCAACTATGAAATTCATGGTTTCCAGGGACTCTTCTTCGGTTTCCGTTGGGAAGCCAACAATGATGTAACAATGGACCGCAATGCCCAGGTCCACGCAATCCGCGCAAATACGTTTCACACTCTCCTGGGTAATGCCTTTTTTCATGAAATCCATCAGCCGTGAATTGTAGGTTTCGAGACCAAAGACAATCTTTTGGCATCCGGCCTCTCGCATTGAACGTAAAAGTTCGCGGGAAAGGTTTTTCTCAAACCGTAATTCGGCAGTCCATTGCAACCCCAGCTCACGGTTAATCAATTCCTTACAAAGTCGCTTGGCCGGTGAGAGAGCCAAACATTCATCGGTAAAGAAAAAGTAGGGTGTATCGTATTTTTTGGAAAGCATTTCTAATTCATCGACGACTTTTATCGGATCTTTCTGCCTGAAGTTCTGATGGTCCAATGTCAACGCACAAAACGCACAATCTTTGTAATAACAGCCCCGTGAAAATTGGACCGGCAATACCGTGTGTGGGGCCAGATATTTTCCAAGGGGGAATCCATCATAATTAGGAGCGGGATGTTCAGCCAAGTTTTCAGAGTAAAATGGCTGATTGACCACGATTCGATCATTATGACGCCAAATAAGATTAGGGACTCTGCTAAAATCTTTCTTTCCCTCTAATTGATTGACCAACTCTAACAGAGCCGTCTCTCCTTCAAACACAATGAAGTCGTCAGTCACTTGAAAGAGTCGATCACAGCGCCTCAAATTGTCGACCAATCGTGTAAAAATACTTCCACCCACCGTCACATGGGTATTGGGAGAAGTTTCCTTAATTAATTTACAGAGGGTCAGCCCTGGAATTATTTGGGAAGTAGCCGTAATGGAAACCCCCACAAATTCTGGCCGATCGTTCATAAAGGAAGGGAGAAAAAATCTTCGATACAGATCCAAATACGGGTTTTGGCTCTCATCATGGATCGCCTTCAAAATATCTTTTGACGAATAGATAGAATACGAGAGTTGATTATCCACGACGGTAATCCTTGTAGGGTAATACAAGGTGGACACCACATCCAACCAACGATCTATCACAAATAACGCTTCACGGTAGCGATCCAGATCAAAAAATTCCATTCCTCGCAATATCGATTTGGCTGGTTCAATTTCCTCTATCAGATAAGGAAACCGTTCCAACACCTCCACGGCCTTGGCATAATGTTCTTGGCTTCCAGGCCCGTTCTCGCCTGCCATAGAATGTTCCAACCGTCTCACAAGATCAACAAGTTGTTGATGAACATCCAACCCATATTCTTTTGTTAAGATTTGGTCCAATATTTCAATATTTAAATCTTCTTGCTTGTAACTTGAAATTCCTGCCTTTTCTAAAAAAGCGGAAAGACAGGGCAGACTTAAATATGGTTGAGAGGGATGCCAACTTGGCGGAAAAAGAAGGGAAATTTTCACAGGTGGGCCCCTAAATTAGGAATTTTAAAGAATAAAACCTTACTTTTAATTTATACACGTGCCATTCTTTCCAATGCAACCATTCACCTCAAACTCTTTATGGTGATTAATGCCAACAAACCGTGTTCCCAATGTTCGAGCCAATACCTTGCCGATGAGTGTTGTTACTTTTGGGAATGGCTCCAATATCCACCTGGATAAAACAAGACTGAAAAGCTTTCCTTGGATTTGAATTGATCTATCAAAATATTGATGGAAAAACTTAAAAAATAAAGATACCCAGACAGTGTTTTACCCCATCAAATTAACATGTTAAGCAAAAGATACAGGAACATTTTTTACCATTTACAATCTATCGGAAGCAGCCTCTGGGAATAAATACTTATAACTTTTCTTAACATAAATAAAATCCCTAACCATACTTTTTATAGTTTCTTTCATGACGACTTTTATCCTCATCTGAATGCACTTTACCAAAAAGAAAAGCCTTCGATCATTTGCCGCATTGGCAAACAACCGAAGGCTTTCTCTTACAAAATAACCTTTTGCCGAAATGGAATAATCTAGTTCGGCATTTGGGCCGTGAACCAGGTCGAGATGCCTTTCATCCCGTTCCGTTCCACGTTCGAACCATCCCATACCGCAAATGCTACCGGGAAGCTTGCTCCGGCTTTGAATTGCACATCGTTCGGGTCGTTGGTGGCCAACGTCCGCTTCATAACTACCCGCCAGGTCGGACCGCTGCAGCAACCGCCCTTCAAGGCTCCATACGGCTCCCACAGACCGTTACCTACCACATCCTGCGAGGCTTGCGTAGTCAAGGTGCTGAATCCGTTGGCATTCAGGTCTTCCACCGACCCAACCCGAAGATTCGGATCGGACATGATGTTCCCAGACCAAATCCCTGGGTTGAATGGCCCTAAGCTCCGACCAATCCGGTCAGGATACGTCACGCCACCTGCCGGCTCCTCGTAGTAATAGTCCCAAGCGATGGACGGATATTGATTGTCCACATCCCACATCCCAGCCACGCCCGCGCCCAAATCTTTTTGCCACTCGGCATTCCACCGCCAGATGTTCACCGTTCCACCCGATTGCCCCATACATTGGAATGGCGGAGCACCTGAAGTTTGCACGGGAAATTGCACAGCCACCTGGTCACGGAAATCCTGCGGCCCAATAGTTGTGTTGTTGAGGGTTTGATCCCCCCAGTTCGTCCAGATCCCGATTTCTTTGCCATTGGTGGCCATTTTCACCATGACGGTTTTCACGGAAATGTTGGGATGCATCGGGGTGGTAATCGTCTGTCCGCTGAGCGGCGCCACCACACCCGGCACGGATTCCCAGACCGGGTTTGCCGCATCCATCGGTATGGGGCCATTGATCTTGCCAACCGGAATGGTCACCGGTTGCGAGACGGCCAACGGAATCTGTCCAAGCGTCAAACCCACACATACCACTAGAACAGACAGTAAAACGCCAAACACTACTCGTTTGTTGCGCGTCTGCACCAATCTCATAATGACGCATCCTCCTTTGATAAAAGATTAAAACTGAAAAGCCTACTAACTACCTGTTTCTCGAACTTTTCCTGAAAGTTGAACCACGTCAATATTATCAACGCTATTAAGAATAATTAATTCCACTAGGCATTACCCGATTTCCCCGTAGAATCGGTTTCTTTTTCTATAAACGCATCAGCCCCAACCTCACTCATTAAGAGGCTTAATTCATTACCCTTGTCCTGAGCCCCACATTCAAAAGTTTGGCCCTCAGGACTCATAAAAGATGCCGGTCGATAATCAGTTTCGGAATAAGGTTGAGGAGTAACGCCCAGGTAAGCAATATCAAATGCCATCCAGTCCGATGTAAAGTCGGCGAGAATTTTATAAAAACCAAAATCTGCTTTTCGCACTAACATCCCGGCAAACAATGGAACCCAACGGCCTATATGCTCCTTGACAAATTTTTTCTCCGCTTCTATCACCGTCTGCAACTTTTCTTGTCCGTCATGCAGAATGGCATAAGATTCCTTATATGCCAAATAATGCATAAACTCCAATTCAACGCTCAAATGATCCAACCGCTCATGGATATCAGGCGATAATTGAAGGCCAAATGCACTATAAAAACCCGCAATATCGCCCATCACATAAGACTGTCCAAACACGTGGTCATTACCAAAAAGCGTTTCATATGGCGGGCAATCAAGGGCAATCACATTGCTAAATACGCGACGATGTTCATCCCGTAAATCCTGGATACCCCAATTCTCTCCCTCGGTCGACACCCATTCCTCAATAGTCTCAAAATGAGTTTTTAAGGCATTAATCCTATTCTTAGCCTCTTGCCCACCAATGTTTTGTAGTTCTTTTTCTAAACTCTCAAGGGCGGCCTTTCCATCCTCAACAAACTCCCCGCTTTGTAGATAGTCCAAAAATTCATCGTCTTCAGGGAAAAGGTACCCCCAAGAAACCAATAAGTATAACTTACTCCGGCAAAGAGCACGCTCAACAGCCGGAGCATCTTTTGGCGAAATTTTCACCTCTCTTTTTTCTTCTGTTGATGCAGAAGGCATTTTATGAGTTGACCTTTTTCCTTCCTTCACTCCTGTCCCCATATTTTCCACCACCTTAGGAATTTTAAAAATCGGAATGAATAATTAAAACGGACACCTCATAAGGACTTTATGAAAAGGGGACCAGATCATAGGACAATGGACCTATGAAGTCAAGACATATGATCCGGTATTTCCTCTTTTTTCCTTCTGAGAATCCACGGAAATTTCAATACGGTACCTTTAATCAAGAACCAATTACTTCAACGACAATGATCAATGATGTTATATATGAGATCATAACAAAAAACTTCCCTCTCAAAAAAGGCATTCCGCAGAGCCTTCTTGCCTATATACCATCACCACAAATCCTCTCTAGCCATGAAATTTATCTACTTATTAACCATTACTCTTATCGCCACTTGGTCATTGACCGTACGACAAATAAATTGGCATAAACCACAGCCCACACACCGATTTGAGTCCACGATTACGGAAAATAGCGAAAAATCCATGTCTAACGCATCCATTGGACACTTTGAGATACACGCATTGCATCCATTCCCGGCAGTACATAGAGCTGACGACACCACTGCCACACCCATATTTACCATATCCAACCCTGAAAGCGGTAAAAGAGCGTCAGCCTCACATGCCGCAATACAAGGAAGATCGTCACAAAGTTGACAAGGCCCCTCACCGGGGAAAATAGCTGGTGTCTCGTCCTTCAGCAGTTTCTTGATTACCTGGTGTGGACACGCGTCAATACAATCCCCACACTTTGTACAGCGCTCCAAAAAATCTCCCTCCTGAGCTGCTCCAGGCGGACGCAACCATCCTTTTTGAAGAGGCACACTTTTGGGCTCAGCTTCCTTGATGACAGGCGCATCACGGTGCTTAACAAATTCTTGAACGGTTGAACCGAATGAGACCAAGGATTGGCGCAAAAACGTTCTCCGACCGAAGGTCGGATCAGCGATTGGTTTGCCGCTATTGTTGGAAGTTGCCATTCATATGCCCTACAGCAGTGAGAACAGAGTTAAGCCGGTTATGACGAGAAAAAAGTACTTTCTCACTCAACCAATTATTATTACACGACTCCTGCCGCCCGCAGTTTATAGACTTCTATGCATCGGTCACAGCCTCCATACTCGACATCCCACCCTGGGTGATTTTCTCGAATAAAGTCCAAAACATAGGGCTCCACGATTTCATCCAAATTTTCAACCCAGCTATAGGTGGGAAACCTACAAAGAGGGCAGGGAAATCCCGGCAACAGCATTGGTTTAGTTGGAACATCGGGGACTTCACCATCTTCAACCTCAATGGCCCGCTCGATGACACGAGAAGTATCCGACGCCATTTCAACCAATTCAGCATGAGTCAAATAATCAGCCTGCCAAAGCCCCTCAAAAACTGACTCCACCTGACCAGGTAAAATTTTACGATACCAAGACCGAAACTCACGGAACCGGTATTCCTTAGAAAAGACAGGTTCTTTTCCGGACCGAAGGATTCGACTATCCACATGCAGACTCCACAACACCCGATAACGATTTAAAATTAAATGTTCTTCCCCTGGATTTAGCCCCACCTTCGTGTCGGCATCATACCCGAAGTTTTCATCCAACATATCGGAAATATGGGTCAGTTCATGCCGTAGATACTTTGTAATGGCAGGATCGTAGAACCGCCGAGGGACCAGTTTGATCCCTACACCCTTTTGTCCTTTTTCTTCAAATTGCTTGGCTAACTTGGCCTCTACCATGCCCCATTTTCGAAGAATATCCACGCCTTCTTGATCTTCCTTTAACACACCGCGGACCAGGACGATCCCGATTTTTTCCTGGAGCAGGGGAAATTCTTCAAACGCATCTCGTAAAATTTCCGCAAAACCCCATTTGGCAAACAAATGTTGATACAACTTTTTAAATTCGGGTTCTCGGTCATCCAAAGAAAATTTTTCATAGATTGGGTCCGCGAACTCGTGAAATTCATTAAAATAAGTTGGATCGCCCTCTCGTTCGGTTTTTTCGGCAAACGAGTCAATAACCTCCTGAAGAAGGGCAGGTTGAAAACGAATTTCCATAAACAATCCTCCGTGTCCCGAAAACTCACCCGCTAAACGAGGTTCAGCTCTACTCTAGTCTTGTCTAAACTTCGCCTAGCCAAGTATTAAAAAGTAAGGACCTCTCTACCCGTTTTCTTTTCTATTGACGGACAAGGAACCTTGACTCATTCAAAAATGGACGATTAGTATTCCGATACAATCGAATCAATTATAGGAATGAAATTTCCGATTTGGCAAGGGACGACTTTGCAACCACGCATCCGAAGATGCAAACCTTCATCACATACATACTATCAAAATTGACATTGTCATATTTGACGAAGTGAGGAGTATCATGACCCAGTATGCCAACCCTGAGACCGCTTCCCCTACTTCAAGCCCCATGCTCAATCCTGAGTCACCAACGAATCCTGTACTGGATTCCCTTGCTTACTGGAAGGCCGGAGCCAAAGAACTCAAAACCTTTCGAGGACATTCCCAGGAAATATGGTCTGTGGCCTTTTCTCCGGATGGCCTGACTCTGGCCAGTGGAGGAAATGATCGATTTTTGCGTTTTTGGGATATTGAAACAGGTCGTTTGCTCAAATCTCTCAGGGGCCATACTCAAGTCATCCGGCAAGTCCTTTTTAGTCCAGATGGTCAAACTCTGGCGTCAGCCAGTGAAGATCGGACCATTCGGTTATGGAATCCTCAGACCGGTGAAACAAACCGCCTTCTATTTACTCGCTATGACCATGCGGTCTGTAGTCTTTCATTTTCTCCTGATGGGTTGATGTTGGCCCGAGCAGGTCAAAATAAAGATATTAAGATTTGGGAAGTCACAACGGGCACCGAACTGATGACGTTATTGGGGAAAGACCAATACGATCATCATTGGAACGTCTGTGTCGCCTTTTCACCAGATGGCATCCACCTGGTCTCTGGCAGTGATATCGGCAAACTCAAACTTTATGAGGTTCTCCCCAGCGGAGAGGAAAAGCTCGTGCACAACGGCCATTGGCGAGATGAAGCCGACGATGAGTTAACAGAAAATCGAGGATTTTATGTAGACGATCAAGGCGGATTCCAAAAACCCATGGAGTTTTGGATCGGAGCTCTTACCTACACACCGGATGGATCCCTGCTCATTTCAGGGAGTCGGGATTGCACGATTAAATTCTTTAGTATGCCAGCCATGGAAGAAGTTCGTACCTTAAAAGGTCATTCCGGATGGGTCAGAAACCTGTTTGTGACCCAGGATGGCAAGGTACTGATTAGTGCAAGTGACGACGGTACAGTAAAAATGTGGGACATCGAAAAAGGACGTCAAATCAGGACTTTACGTTCCCATAAAGGGCCAATACGCGGAATCGCCCTATCTGCCGATGGCAGATATTTGGCGACCGCCGGAAACGATCGGCTCATCAAATTGTGGGATGGTGGAGAAGGAGAATAAGCAAGGAATTATTAATGAGTGGAAAAGCAGGAACAGACCTCTTGGCAGACTAACCTTATTAAAAATTCAAAAATGGATTGAAATCACTCGTCTTCTTCACGAGCCACTCCTGCTTCTCCCGGTCTGGTAATTCCATATCGCTTACATTTTTCCCATAAGCCTTTCCGAGAAAGTCCCAATATTTTCGAAGCCGTGGTTCGACTCCAACCCGTTCGCTGCAAGATCTCGAAAATATGATTCTTCTCAAATTGTTCTCTTGCCAAGGCTAACGTTTCCATGGAGGCGCGCCCTGTCCCTTTTGAGCCTTTCAAATCGCTACAAAAACCGCATCCCGGCTGAGGTTCCCCGCCGTTATAAGGACAACGGCTCTGTCCACACAAGTCCCATACATGAATTTCTGAGGATTGCTGTGTCAAGGCAACCGCTCGTTCAACCGTATTTTCTAACTCCCGAACATTTCCGGGAAACGAATATCTAAAGAGTACCTCTCGGGCTTGTCGGCTCAATTGTTTGATCTCCAAATGGTTCCTCACCGCCATGGTTTCTAAAAAATGATCCGCAATAAAGAGAATATCCTCCCGCCGTTCGCGCAACGGAGGCACGTGAACGGGAACAACATTGAGCCGATAGAATAAATCTTCACGAAATTGCCCTTTTTCTACTTCCTTTCTGAGATCTTTTTGAGTGGCACACACCAATCGGACATCTACCTCTATAGTTTCATTCCCTCCAACCCGCTCAAATTGACGCTCTTGCAGGACCCGAAGAAGTTTGACCTGCACGACCGGAGACACATCCCCTATCTCGTCTAAAAACAACGTGCCTTGGTTGGCCAGTTCAAACCGCCCCCTCCGCTGGCGGAGGGCTCCGGTAAATGCCCCTTTTTCGTGACCGAATAATTCAGCTTCCAGAAGGGTTTCGGGAAGGGCCGCGCAGCTGACTTTCACGAGAGAATGCTGCCGACGAGGACTGTTCATATGAATCGCATTGGCGAGCAATTCCTTGCCAGTTCCACTTTCCCCCATAATCAACACCGTGGCATCCGTACTTGCTACCAATTTGATTTTTTCCAACACTTCCCGCATACGGTTATTTTTTCCGACAATGCCCTGAAAGCTGAACTTGTGCTCCAACTCATCTCGCAGGATGCGGTTCTCCTTACGTAAATCCACCATGGCACAAACCCGATCAACGCTTAACAAGAGCTCATCCATGGAAAATGGCTTGGTGATGAAGTCATAGGCTCCCCCTTTCATAGCCTCCACGGCGGTATCCACCGAACCATGTGCTGTTATCACGATGACTTCCGTCTGAGGAGAGTGATCTTTGCAGGTTTTCACAATTTTCAACCCATCGGCACCCGGCATCCGCAAATCTGTAATGACCAGATCGTAGAACATCCCCTGCAAACGCTCCAATCCCTCCAACCCGTTGCTCGCCTCCCGGACTTCGTATCCAACCGCTGTGAGAGCGTCGACCATTGAGACGCGCATCAAGGGTTCATCATCGATAATTAAAATCGATCCCTTATTCATGAGCCGACCTTTACTGGCGTATTCAGACGAATTCGTATCAAGGGGAGACGAATGGTAAAGCATGTCCCCTTGCCCTCCTGAGTTTCAACTAACATTTCACCTCCATGCCGCTGGATAATGCCTAAACTGACTGATAATCCCAAACCGGTGCCTTCTCCGGTTCCTTTGGTCGTGAAAAACGGATCGAAAATATGCGGACGCACATCCGCAGGAATTCCGCAACCATCATCTTCCACATCGATTTCGCAGGCATCCTCACTTTGACGTGTCCGGATGGTGACTTGTCCACCGGGCCGAAGAGCATGAATGGCATTCAACACCAAATTCATGATGACCTGCTCGATCATTATTCCATCAACCATCACCGGCGGAACCGTCTGGTCATACTGCTTGCGTATCGATCCCGATTTCCCCGCTAACACATGTTCCGTCAGAATCAGGACACGTTCGACCACCGCATGAATATCCGTGGAGGCCAGATCCGGTTCCCGTTGCTGGGAAAAATCCAAAAGCTGCCTGACAATCCGCTGAACCCGCCGGAGTCCGTCCTCCATAAAATGCATATACTCTTCTGCCCGAGCCGGCGTCAGGGATCCCTTTTGGATATTGTACAGACAATTCAAAATACCCCCCAAAGGATTATTGATTTCATGCGCCACACCTGCAGCCAATTTCCCAATTGAGGCCAATCGTTCAGAATCCTGAACCTGTTTTTCCAACAGTTTGCGTTCCGTGATATCGCGGGCAATTCCCAACACTCCATTCTGCCGCCCTTCGTCATTCAGCAAGGGGGCGACACTGATCAACACCGATCGTAATCCGCCATGTCGGCTCACCACTTCAACTTCATAGACCATCTTGCTTCCCAAATCCAATGTTTCTTCTAATGAACGACTACGGAATCGTTTCGATAATAGGGATAAATAGGGTTTCCCCAGCAATTCATGTTTTTGATAACCCCAGGCACTCACTTTTCCGTTGACATACGTAAACCGTAAATCCATGTCCAAGGTATAAATCACATCATTGGCATTCTCCAACAAACTTTCGATATAGCTCTTGGCCTGTTCAATTTCTCGTGTGCGTCCCTCCACCGTTTCTTCCAACGCTTCGTTATATTGCTGAAGCTGGGCCTCCAAACGTTTATGTTCCGTGATATCTCGTAATTGCACCATCAAGGCAGGGGTGTTTCCCATAATTATTCGAATCACATCCATTTCCATGGATTTCACGATCCCCTGGCAATCCGGAAACTCAATTTCCGTGGTAGGCGACTTCGGTTCTTCTTGGCTCACACGCTTGAAGATCTGTTGACATGCCTCACGAGAGGAGGCCGAAACAAGATCGACAAAAATGCGGTCTTTCAAATCGTGATACCCATACCCGAGGATCTCTCCCTCGCGAGCGTTCACATCCAAAATATTTCCGCCCGAGCCCACAACAAAGATCGAATCCGCAGCCAGATTAAACAAGGCCTTATACGAGGCTTCCGATTCCGACAACTGCTGAGTACGCTCTGCCACCAATCCTTCCAGTTGATTCGTATAGCCTTCAACCTCCTGTTCGAGTCGTTTACGATCGGTAATGTCCAGGACAAACCCCCGAGAATACACCAGCGCGCCAGACAGAGGATCCATAAACGTCGTGGAATGAATTTCCACATCCATAATTTCCTGAGTCTTGGTTCGAAAAGTGGTCTCAATGGCTTTGTGAGTTCCGGTTTCCAAATCATGTAAATACTGCTTCATCCGTTGATGTTGATCATCAGGAACAATGTCCCATAACGACATGTGCAACATTTCCGAAGCCGCATACCCCAAACGCTGCAATTCGGTTTTGTTGACATGGACAAATTCCCCGCGAGCGTTCAGCTGATGGATCATTTCCGGGGCATTTTCAATCAAATCGCGATATTTTTCCTCTAACCGGCCAATTTCTTCCACTTTCTGATTTAATGCCGAAAAGGACAGTTGGAGATTTACGGCCATCGCATTGAAGGCCTCGGCCAATCGCTCGATTTCGTCACCGGTATGAATTTGAATGGGTTGAACCAGTTGGCCTCCTCCAAATTGTTGAACCCCTTCCGACAAGGTTTGAATCGGTTTGACGATTCGCCCTGCCACCAATGTACCCGTTGCCCATAAAATCACGAATACCGCCAGACCATACAACGCCACTTTTCCCACTAACTGATCCAACGGCGCGTAGGTTTCTGCAGGATCTTGGCTCACACTCACATGCCAGGTTTTTCCTCCTAAACTTTCCGGTGCTAAGGTCATGCCCATATGCAGAGGAGCATAGCCCACAATGGCATGGTCCAATCCATGGGAATCTGGATCGGCCACAAGCCACCCGGCTTCTCCTTGTTGGAAGGCATATACTACATTAGCCGGAATCGCATGCTCCTCCAATGAATAAAGAGGGCAGAGAATGGTGACTCCCTCGGAAGAGGCCAACATGGCATGGCCGGTTTTTCCTGCCGTCACTTCTGAAATGGATCGAAACAACGAGTCCCGCCGAAGCAGAATACTGATCGTCCCGACAATCTCCCGGCGTGCATCATCCCAAATGGGCACGGCCACATTCAGAACATGAGTCCCAAAACCCGGATCAAAGGATAGATCACTGACAAAAGCCTGGGCGTCGGGATGTTGCATGACCGCCTGCCACCAGACACTGTTGCCATGGAAAAAACTCACCTGGGGGAACGAACTCAATACCAACGCTCCCTGATAGTCAACGACCACAATGGCCAGATAATCCGATTTTCGAATCGCATGCCATTGGATGAGATAATCCGTTGCGTATTTGTTAATAAAAATCGGAAACTCATCCTGCTTTTCCCTGATCCGCCAGCTTTCCTGCCACTCCAAAATGAGACGTTGGATTTCTTCAGGATTTTTACCTTCATAACTACGGTTCGAATTGACGACGGCAGTCCGAATAAAGGGAATAGTGGCTAATTGTTGGGCTTCATTCATTCCACGAATAATTTGATTTTCCACTTTTCGGGCTGTCTCAACGGCAATGCCTTTCATATTGATGCCGGCAGCATCTCGAAGAGCACGCTTTTCTTCAAAATAAGTCAGGAGAAGGGAGAGAATGAGCGGGAGAAGACCGACCAGCACGATGGCCAGAATTGTCTTTCCCTTGAGTTGAAGAGAAAATCCAAAGCGTTTCACTTTGGTAACATGAGAAATGAATTCAGCATATCATAACCCTATCATAATTATTACATTCTGGAGCTCCTTTTTAGGTGATGTCAAGAATTCGTAACATGGCTATTACTTGTTTTTTCTTAGTAATTTACCCTCATCTCCAGGCCAAATCAACAGCATGGGGCTTGCCACGAATATCGAGGAATAGGTTCCGATGAGAACACCCAATAAAAGTGCCAAGGAGAAATCATGAAGGACCTCGCCCCCAAATAGAGTTAAGGGCACCAGCACCAGCACCACCGTCAGCGTCGTGATGAGAGTTCGACTGAGCACTTGATTGATTCCGTTATTAATAATGTCGGAAATCGATTCACGCCTTCGTTGACGAAGGTTTTCCCGGATACGATCAAACACCACCACAGTGTCGGTCAGTGAATATCCCGCCAGGGTTAACAAGGCCGTCACCACCAAAAGGGTCACTTCCTTATTCAACAAAAAATAAATACCCAAAACGGCCAGAACGTCGTGAAAAGTGGCAATGGCCGCGGCCATGCCAAAACGAAACTCAAAACGGACCGCAATATAAAAGATTATCCCGATGAGCGATAACACAACTGCCACTAAGGCATCTTCCTGAAGTTTCTGCCCGATCGTGGGTCCAATAGAGGTACTGGAATCCACTACGAACGAATAGTCGGGAAATTCCGTTTCAAAGACATGAATTATGGTCTTTCCAATTTCTTCTTCTATCGTGTGCCCGGTTTTGACCCGAATCAATAACTTTTGATCTTGGGTAAACTCCTGAAGTTCTGCCTCGCCCAATCCGTGTTTTTCAACCGCTTTCCTGGCCTCTTCGATGGGAAGGGGCTTATCAAACTTCAGCTGCACAGCCGTTCCTCCAGAAAAATCGATCCCCAAATTGGCTGACCCGATCAAAATCCAGACCACAGCCAAAAACCCCAGGAACACCAAACCCCCGGAAAATACAAACGCCAGATTTCGTTTCCCCATAAAATCAATATTGGTCTTCCCCAGAATTTCCATCATGGACGGTCAATGCTCCTTTTCCAGATAACGACAACTGTCAAGACAATAGGCCAATACTCCTCTCCATACCAGCTCAAGGAGTCGGAAGGACCCCCCAACACTGCCCGTCAACTCTTGTTGGAATTAACTAGATACTCAATGTTTCCACTTTTTTACGGTTTAGAAAATCAAAGATCACTTTGGTTCCTACTAAAGCGGTAAACAAATTAATCGCAATCCCCAAGCACAAGGTGACCGCAAACCCCTTAATCGGTCCGGTTCCAAAGATAAAAAGTGCCAACCCGGTAATCAGAGTCGTGATATGAGAGTCCACAATGGTTAAAAATGCTTTGTCATATCCGGCATCCACAGCTAGCCTGACCGGACGCCCCTGCCGCAATTCTTCCCGGATCCGCTCAAAGATGAGCACATTGGAATCCACTCCCATCCCGATCGTTAAAATGATACCGGCAATACCAGGAAGGGTGAGTGTGGCATTAAGCCCGGATAACGCCCCGAGTAAACAAATTAAATTGAGAAAAACAGCCAGGTTGGCAATAACCCCTGAAAAACGGTAATAGACCATCATAAACAGCAGAACCAAAGAGCCCGCGATCAAGGTCGTCCGCACCCCTTTTTCAATGGAATCCTGCCCCAAAGAAGGGCCTACCGTCAGATCCTGAAGAGTTTTTAATGGAGCCGGCAAGGCTCCGGCCCTTAGAACGACCGCTAGATCATTGGCCTCATCTGTGGTGAATGTCCCGTTGATGATAGCCCGACCTCCACTAATCCGCTCATTAATACGCGGAGCCGAATAGACTTTCCCATCCAAGACAATGGCCATCCGTTTGCCTACATTGGCGGCGGTAATTGAATCAAATTCTTTAGCACCCTTACTATCCAACGTTACCCCAACTGCCGGTCCTCCCATTTCATCGATTTCCACGCGGGCATCCTGCAGAACATCTCCCGTTAGCGCTGCTTCCTTTTTGACCAAATAAGGAATACTGTAGGATCGTCCATCCGGCTCCGATTCGGCCGTTTCAAAAAGAATTTCTGCTTCCCCCGGCACGCGACTTTGAAAATCGGCAACCACCTTTTCCTCTTCGCCCTTGGGTACCTGGGCAGGCAGTTCGGCCGCGACTTGGGCCTCTTCCAAGAGTTTAAATTCCAAGAGGGCGGTTTCTTGGATGAGATCTTTTGCCCGTTGGGGATCCTCGACGCCCGGCAACTGAATCGCAATTTGATTCAGACCCAACCGTTGAATCAACGGCTCGGCGACGCCAAATTGATCGATCCGATTCCGAATGGTTTCCAAAGCCTGGTTGATGGCCGAATTTTTCACCCGGTCGACCTCCGTAGATCGCAATTCATACTTCAGGGACTTGCCGGAGGTCGTTTCCGCCTCAAAACTCGAATACTGGTCGTCCATCAACTTCGTCACCTGCTCCGCGTCGCTCTCTTTTTCAAGAGCAATGACGAGTTGACTCGTTCCCTCGCGTTTCACACTCTCTACCGGGACTTTCTTTTCTTTTAATAGGTCCTCTACGGCTTTCCGGGAGCGATCCACAGCAATTTCAACTGCCCGGTCTTCTTCCACTTCAAGAACCAGATGAATGCCTCCCTGGAGGTCAAGTCCAAGAGTCAGTCCGCCATGGCTCAGAATTTTTTTCAGGCTCTCGGGAAAACCCTGGAATACGGAGGGAAATGACGGCAGAGCCAGAATTATTGACACCAAGGTGACCGCCAACAAAAGAAGGAACCGTCCACGAATTTTTTTCATTCACCTACCCCTTACCTAATCAGGATTCATTGGTCGCTCGAAGACTCGCGATATGATCTCGTTGAATACGAATTTTCGTATTATCCGAGATTTGAATGGTCGCCGTGTCTTTGTCTAAATTGGTAATGGAGCCCCAAATACCCGAAGAGGTGATAATTTTATCGCCCTTCTTCAAGGCATCCAACATCTCCCGTTGTTTTTTTTGCCGTCGCTGCTGTGGCACGATGAGCAAAAAATAAAAAACCACAAAAATCAATAAAAAGGGAACAAGAGATAAGAGGCCGGGCGAGGCATCCCCTCCCCCCGCTGCCGTCTGGGCCCAAGCCACGGATTGTAGGCTCATGAGTCGTTCTCCTCGCTCAGCAAAACTGTTTCCTGATCAGTCCACCACGGCTTGACCCAACACTTCACAGGCATTGGGCTCAGGGACCCGACGTCGATAAAACTCGGTTCGAAATTCTGGAAACCGGTTGTCACGAATCGCCTGCCGCATCCCGCGCATAAGCGAACCATAATACCAAAGGTTATGAATGGTATTCAGGCGAACGCCTAACATTTCGTTCGCCACAAACAAATGCCTCAAATAGGCCCTGGAAAACTTTTGACAGACCGGGCATCCGCAATCAGCATCAACGGGACAAGAATCGTTGATGTATTGTGCCTGTTTGATCAAGACCCTCCCGGTCGTCGTAAACAACCATCCGGTCCGGCCATGTCGAGTGGGAATCACGCAGTCGAATAAATCCAGTCCTCGGGCTACGCCTTCCACCAAATCCTCCGGCAAGCCCACTCCCATCAGATAGCGAGGTCGATCGGTCGGAAGCTCCTGGACCACCGTATCAATCATCTCAAGCATGGCAGGTTTTTCCTCGCCCAGGGAAAGACCGCCGAGTGCAAACCCATCAAGATTGATATCCAACAACATCTGTGCCGATTCTTTTCGTAATTCGGAGAACACACCGCCCTGCACGATACCAAAGACCGCTTGGTGGGCTTTCCTTTGAATATCGGCGCTTCGTCGAGCCCACCGTGTCGTTCGTTGCACCGATTCACGGGCTTGCGATGCTGAACAGGGAAATGGGGGACAATGGTCCAATACCACCGTAATGTCAGATCCAAGCGCAACCTGAATAGCCATGCTTTTTTCCGGAGTAAGCAAATGCCAATCCCCATTGATATGTGACCGGAAGCCCACCCCCTCCTCCGTGATTTCACATAGCTTGGCCAGACTCACAATCTGATATCCCCCACTATCCGTCAAAATTCCTCCCTCCCATTGCATGAACCTGTGCAACCCTCCCAGAGACTCGATGAGTTCATGTCCCGGCCGGAGAAACAAATGATAGGCATTCCCCAGGATCATCTGAAATCCACATGCCTGAACCTCTTCGGGATGCAATCCCTTCACTGTCCCCTGAGACCCCACAGGCATAAATGCAGGCGTATCAATGGCCCCATGAGCCGTCTGCAGCATCCCGCAACGAGCCAAAGTGGCGCCGGACTGGTGGAGAATGGAAAAAAAGTTCATGGATTTTTCCAAACCTAAGCCAATTACATTTTTTCCGGAGATGACACTCCCAACAGTGTCAACCCATTCCGAATAACCGTCTGGACTTGCCGAAATATCGCCAATCTGGCCGCAGTGACCTCAGGTGAAACCCCCTGAGACTGTGAGTCGCCTTCTCCTTCCGTTTTCAGTTCCTCAGAGCATCGCGAGGAATCATGAAGATCTTCGATCTGATCTGGCTTCCCCGCACCTGGCCATGCCGGCAACACCCGATGCTTGTTGTAATAGGCATGAACTTGCGCAGCCAGTTCCTGGAGATAAAATGTCAATCGATGGGGTTCCAGAGCCAGCGCACTGCCCTCCACCACCGTCGGATAATGAGCCAGTCGCTTGATCAGTCCCAATTCCTCATCCTGAATCAATAACGGTGCTTTCACATCTTCAATTTCGGGAAGAGATATCCCACGGTCCTGGGCTACCCGAAACAGACTGGCCAACCGGGCATGGGCATACTGCACATAGTACACAGGATTGTCTGCCGATTGTTGTTTGGCCAGATCCAAATCAAAATCCAAATGCGTGTCCGCTCGCCTCATGAGAAAGAAAAATTTTGCCGCATCGGGACCAACTTCATCCAACACTTCTCGAAGGGTCACGAACTCCCCTGCCCGTTTGGACATCTCAACTTTTTGACCGCCACGCAACAAACTGACCATCTGGACCAACACCACCTTAAGGGTTTCTTTGGAAAATCCAAACGCTTGGACTGCCGCCTCCATTCGAGGGATGTACCCATGGTGATCCGCTCCCCAAATATTAATCAACGTATCGTACCCGCGACTCAGCTTCTTTCGATGATAGGCAATATCGGCAGCCAAATAGGTATACGTCCCATCCTGCTTTTGAGCCACTCGGTCTTTTTCATCACCAAATTTTGAAGAACAAAACCACCAGGCTCCCTCTCGCTGCACAAGAAGCTGTTGCCGCCGCAATTCCTCAAATGCCATTTCAATTTGTCCCGATTCATGCAATTGCGTTTCGCTGAACCAGCAGTCAAAAGAAATACCAAAAATCCCTAAATCCTGACGTATCCGGTTCAGTAGAATAGCGCAGGATTCGTTGGCACAAACCCGTTCGGCTTCTTCCAAGGAAACTTCCAGTAAGGCTTTTTGGTGTTTTTCAACCATTCCCTCGGCTAACGTTTTAATCTAGTCCCCATGATATCCATCTTCGGGAAACACGACTTGCCGCCCCAATATTTCACGATACCGCGCAAACACTGATCGACCCAGCAGGTGGAGCTGCCGTCCGGCATCGTTAATGTAATATTCCTTTGAGACGGAGAACCCCGTTGCTTGCAACACATTGGCGAGCGCTTGGCCCAAAGCAGCCCCACGTCCATGACCCACATGAAGAGGTCCGGTCGGATTGGCACTGACGAACTCCAGAAGGATCCGCTTTCCTTTCCCTATCTGTGACGTGCCGAATAACGGCCCTGCCGCTTGAATAGATTCCAGAATCTGAATCCATCGACTGGAGTGCAGCGTAAAATTCAGGAATCCCGGAGGAGCCACGGCCACATGGGTGAACAAATCCTCGCATTCCCTTCTGAGATCTGTGGCCAAGATTTCCGCGACTTTCAACGGGGCTTGACGCACTTGTGAAGCGAGGAGCATGGCCACATTTGAGGAGAAATCTCCCCATTCGGGACGTTTGGGAGGTTCCACCACAATCCCTGGCCGGTTAGGAATCGATAAAATCCCCGTATGATTCAATCGTTCAAGCGTGGAGGAGATGGCATCGGCCACCTGACTTTGAGGTAGGCTGTTCACAAATTAATATTTCTATCTATGCAGAATATAAAGAGTTTTTAGCCGAGGCGAATGTAACATAGGCCTCATATCAAGGCAAGGCTGTGAACGGTCCGTGGCATGATTTTTTCAAACATTCCCTTAGGCGATTAGCAATTTTTGACAGTCCTGCAACAGTTGCTCGGCTGAATGGCAAAGATCATCAGGAGAAAAATGCAGATTCTGATCTCTGCGCACCAGAATATGTGCTCCTCGGGGTGCCCACACCGCCGGATCGGTTGGTCCAAATAATAACAATGAAGGAACACCAAGATTGGCCGCCATGTGGCTGAGGCCAGAATCATGGCCAATGAATAAATTGACCTGTTGGAAGAATTCGCAAATGGTCAGGAGGTCAAGATTTTGAAAACACGGAGGATCGATATCGGTCAGCGTAGTCAGAATGGGATTAAGATATTTTGTGTCCGCTGGCCCCCCGATCAAGGCCACTCTCTGCGGAAATCTCGTAATAAGTTTTTTAGCTAATCGGGAAAATATGTCCGGCCCAGCACATTTGTATGGGCTTCCGCTTCCCGGATGTAAAAGGATCTCTATTCTTGTTGCAGGCGATTTTCTTAACGGATGTCCCAATGCAGCCTTGAATTTTTTGAACGTACCCTTGAGAGTTCTGAAATCCTCTTGGAGGAGTAAAGGACACCATGCTTGGCTTTCTTCAACCAGAACTTCCCAATATCGTTCCATCATATGACGAGAAGTCAATTGTCGATCACGGGGTGACCTAAAAATAGAACAAGCATACCCTAATTTTTCAGCCCAGGCTTTCCAATATCCGTTATCATCATTCATCCAGCCGACCATCAGATCTATTGCGGAATCGCAGGCCTGCAAAGATTGGTGAATTGGCGAATTCGGTCGCAAGATATCCCAGACTTGAAAGGCATCAAAAGAAAAAGTTTCATGGACTTCACCAGCTTTGACGAACACTTCTCCTAAAGCCTTATGTCCAATCCAGATCAGCTTATGCCTGGGATATTGCCTTCTCAAGCCGCGAATAGTCGGCAACGATAAAAGTCCGTCTCCAAGGGCTCCTGGGTGCAAAACAACAAGCTTGGGCTTCATTAACGAAGGAGTCATCCAGGTGAATTCCTCTGGGCCTTCCGGGCAAACTCCCAGTCTGCCGGGGTATTTACATTTATAAATGAACGAAGGTGGGGATCAATACCGGAAATGTGAGTCTCATCAAGAATGCGAGAAGAAATTCGGCTATCGGTTATCAGATGTTGGATTTTCAGATTATCGGACTGAATCATCTCTTCTAAAAAAGGGATACATTGCTTGGAATACCTGGCATGAAGAGGCTGAAATCCCTGAAGAAGTTTGACCACGACAATGTCTGCTGGAGGATTACGACAAATTTCTGCAATGACTTCAGGATTCAAATAAGGCATATCACAGCCCACTACAAAACAATAGGAATTTAGGCTATGACGAAGACCGGAGAATAACCCTCCGATTGAACCTTTTCCAGGAATCTCATCGGTAATAAAGCGTACGGACAATGACCTCAATTCATAATCAGGAATGGCCGTCACCACGACGATATCCTCAAACACTCTATTCATCACTCCGCACACCGAATCTAATAAATTGAGCCCTTGCCAATGGAGGTATCGTTTATCTTGCCCCATTCTACGGCTCTTTCCTCCAGCCAATATTACCCCCGTGATATCTTTCAATTTACTCATGTGATAGAAAACTACCGATAAGATCTTGACAATAGCCGATCTTTTTTGCTCGAAAAAAAAAGGGGGTGGTTACCCACCCCCTTTCCGATTATCCTATCCACCGGGATCCCCCGGCCCTTGCCATTTAGGCCTGACTTTTCCGCCGATTGGCCCGACGGGTCAGTATCCACCCTTCCACAATGACCAGCCCGA
>JALDRK010000049.1 GCA_031315915.1 Nitrospirales bacterium | reverse complement strand
CATCCGGAGAAATTGTCGTGGACGGCCGGTCGACGAAAACCTTTGGCGATCAGGAATGGACGCAATGGCGGCGGATCGATGTAGGAATGGTGTTTCAAGCCTTTCACTTGCTCCCTGGGTTGACGATCGAAGAAAATGTGGCGCTGCCGCTACGGCTTCGAGGAGAGCGGGGTTCCGACATTCGTGGCAAGGTTCGAGAGATGTTGGATTTGGTGGGGCTCGGCCACCGCATGGGACATCGATCTCAGGAGTTATCCGGAGGGGAGCAACAACGAGTGGCCATTGCTCGTGCCTTTGTCCATCGCCCCCGGCTGATACTTGCGGATGAGCCCACTGGTAACTTGGACGGCAAAACGGGAGCAGGGATTGTGACGCTTCTTGGGCAATGCGCGAAGGAGTTCGGACAAACGATATTGCTGGCCACCCATGCTCTTAATGCCGCTCAGGCGGCCGATCGAGTTCTGGCCATACGGGATGGTCAATTGGAGTAGGGAGTTGGAGATGACGGATCTTTCCACGGTCATTGCGGGCGTGACGTTTCCCAACGGGTTGATGAATGCCTCGGGAGCATTATGTGTCACGCAGGAAGAACTTGAAGCGCTTGGGGCTTCCGAGGCCGGGGCTATTGTCACCAAATCCATGACCCCTCAAGCCCGGCAGGGAAATCCTGAGCCCCGGTATTTTAGTTTTACCGGCGGGTCGATTAACTCGATGGGGCTGCCCAATCTGGGATATCCGGTCTATGCCAAGCTGATTCCGTCTCTTCGGCGTTTTAGCAAACCGGTGATTGCCAGCCTGGCCGGGTTACAACCCGATGATTTTTTGGAAGGCGCACGGGCACTGAATGAGGCCCGTCCGGATTTAGTCGAGGTGAATCTTTCGTGTCCCAATATTCCAGGGAAACCGCAGATCGGGTATGACTTCGAAGAATCGGAACGGTTATTAGAAAAGCTGGGAGACATTCTCACTATTCCTTTTGGCGTGAAGTTGCCTCCCTATTTTGACCCTATTCATCATCAAAAGATTGCTCAGGTGTTGCAGCGGGTGAATATTGCCTTCGTCACTATGATCAATTCCGTGGGCAATGGTCTGGTGGTTGATCCCGAACGAGAAAGGGTGGTGATTAAACCCAAAGGGGGGTTTGGGGGACTTGGAGGGCGTATCATTAAACCGGTGGCGCTGGCCAACGTTCGAGCCCTGTGGAATATCTGGGGCGATCGGATTCCTATAATTGGAACGGGTGGCGTCGAGAACGGGGTGGATGTATTTGAACATATCTTATGCGGAGCCTCGGCCGTCCAAGTCGGAACGGTGTTGGTGGAGGAAGGCTGCCGAGTGTTTGCCCGATTGGCTCGGGAATTGGCGGAAATTCTTATCCGGAAGGGCTATGGTTCTCTTATGGCCTGTCGGGGAAAACTACAGGAAATGTCTTGAAAGGCGGAGTGGGCACTGTGGAAGTGGCTCCGAACCCTTATTTGGCAGGAGGTGGTCCTTTAGAGATGATTTCCAGGGCCATAGCCTGTCGGAGCAGTTGTGCCACATTCCTTACACACGAAGACGACGCATAAGGTTGAAGCGGTGGACTTCCACCGTTCGAACGCTGATATCCAATTTCTGGCCGATTTCCCGGTTGGTATAACCTTGTGCGACTAACCGGAGGATTTCTTTTTGGCGGGAGGTTAGAGCCTGGCCATCGGAATTGGAATCCAATCCCTCTTCGGTAATATCTATTTCAACGTCCTTTTCTTTGGGCATTGGAAACCCCGACCCCACGCA
This sequence comes from Nitrospirales bacterium, assembly GCA_031315915.1. Taxonomy (GTDB): domain Bacteria; phylum Nitrospirota; class Nitrospiria; order Nitrospirales; family UBA8639; genus JACKFE01. Next base: position 18,824 of record JALDRK010000049.1, on the reverse strand, counting down.
TCTTTTTCTAGCTAATTTAACATACGTAATCTGGCCAGACAACAAAATTTATGAGTCGTCTTTTTTATCCTGGTTCGAGATCACCTTCGCCACCGTCCTTTACGGGCATTTCTGACGATTGTGGGGGTGGCCATTGGCGTCGCCGCCTGGTTGTCTTCGGACGGCCAATAGCGGGGTCTATCAGTCCTTTGAGAAACGGTGGATTCCGTGGTAGGGCAGGCCACCGTTATTGTGGCCGGAGGGCCGGGAAAACGTCAATGAACAAATCTTAGAGCCAATTCAACGGCAGACTGCCGTTCAATCCGCCCATCCCATTCTGAAGTTGAAGACCATAATCCGGGAAGGGCCCAAGGCTGGACGTCATCTACAAATCTTGGGATTGGATTTGCTGGAGCAGGCAGAAGCTTTTACCAAGAGTTCTTCAAACGACTCGGCACCGTTTCGGAAAAGGAATGGGACCGGATGTTTTCCCCTCAGGCGGTATTCCTAGGCCGGAATTTGGCTCAGGGAGTTGGGAGTGTCCATTAACCAATCCCTTATGGTCGAGGTGAACGGGAAACCCGTCGAGTTGATCGTTCGGGGATTCTTGGAACTCTCTACTATTCACGGAAAGCAGTTGGAAAGTTATCTGGTGATGGATATTGCCTCGGTCCAATGGACTTTTGGCCTGGTGGGTCATGTTCATGAAATTCATCTCGTGCCTAATCCGGGCAGGTCTCAAGATCAATTGGTGCAAAGTATTTTAGCTATTATGCCGTCCTCCGTGTCGGTTCGGGTTGCGTCCCAGCGAAATGGACAGGTAGAAGGCATGTTGAGGGCGTTTCAAATGAATCTCACCATGTTGAGCGGCATTGGTCTTATGGTGGGGCTGTTTTTGGTTTACAACACCATGGCTTTTTCTGTGACACAACATCGAAAGGAAATCGGTATTTTACGATCGGTGGGGCTTGAGCAAATTGCAATCATTCGGTTGTTTTTGTTGGAAGCGGATTGTTAGGATGCGTAGGCGGATTGCTGGGTTGTGTCCTTGGCGTGTGGATGGCACGGTTTCTGATGACTCTCATCGGGGAAAGTGTGGGTGAATTATATGGGCTCCGTTCGTCCCTCTCCAGGCTTAGGATGGTCACCGATGATGCTGGTGGAAGGCACAGCTATTGGCCTTCTCGTGTCCCTGGTCGGTGCCTTTGGGCCTTCCTGGGAAGCCAGTCGCATGTCACCTGTTCAGGCATTGGCCTTGAACCCCACCTTGGATTCCGGGCGGGAAGGTGGTTTCCGGGAGCTGCCGCAGTCGTCGCCGGCTCTCTTGCCGGAACGCTGTTCCTCAGTACTATCCCTTCGGTTGAAGGGATTCCGTGGGGAGGTTATGGAGCGGCCCTGTGTGTGTTGATTGGTGGCACCGCCATCGGACCATTGTTGTTCAATCTATTCCGAAGAACACAACCGAGTTCCGGAGCGACTGAACGATGGGGATTATGGCCTTCCCTGGCTGCCGATCAAATGACCCGTCATGTGGGACGGACTTCGGTGACGTTGTCGGCGATCGTGGTGGGTTTATCGATTATGGTCGGGGTTGGTCTCATGATCCACGGTTTCCGCCAAACCGTACAATTGTGGATTGACCAAACTGATTCGACACGGATATCATCGTGGCTCCCGCTTCCTGGTTGGGTGAAGATGAACGGGGAAAAGGCTTTCCTGTGAGGCTTCAATCCGTTCTTGAAGATATACCGGGAATACGAGCGGTTGATTCCTACCGAGAAACCGAGGCTGCAGTGAACGGCCAGGAAGTGGCGTTGGTATCGAGAATTTCGAGGTGCATGCCGAGCAAAACCAATATTGGTTTACACACAGAGACCCTCCGGAGATTTTACACACCCGGGCCATAGAGTCGAATGGTCTCATTATGTCTCCGAAGTACTGGCGCAGCGATTGGGTGTCGGTCCCGGGCAAACGTTGATGATGGACACCCCGAAGGCCGGAGGCCGTTTGTCATTCAAGGGATTTTTTATGATTATTCCACCGATGGGGGAAAGGTGGTCATGGATGAACGTCTCTACCGATCACTATGGCCCGATGCTCTGACGACGGTCTTTGCCGTTTATGTGGAACGGGGGTCGTCTTTATCGGAGATCCGGAACCGAATTGAAGAATCTTTTTCACGAAACGTCCGTGTCCACCATCAGCAGCAACCGAAATTGCGGACGAAATCCTTCAAATTTTTGACCGAACCTTTCGTGACATATGTGTTGGAATTGATTGCGTTGAGCGTGGCGGTTTTGGGCATTGTGAATACATTAATGACCGCTATCATGGAACAGCGCCGGGAACTGGCGACACTGCGAGCCTTAGGGGCCAGTGGGTCCCAGATAAAAACCCTCATATATTGGGAAGCAGGATATTTAGTGTTTTTGGGGGGTCGGTATCGGCTTGGCGGTCGGTATGGCTCTTTCGCTCATTTTGATTAAGGTCATCAATAAACAATCTTTTGGCTGGACCATTCCCTGGACCTTGTCGCTTGATGGTGATGGCGGGCCTGGTAGCCGGGATTGCGGTTTTCATCGGAGCCTGGTGGCCCGCCCGATGGGCTTGTCGCCAAGCTATTTCTCTAGGCTTACGCTACAGTGAGGATATTGGCTGAATTTATTGTACCGGTTCGCAGTGTTCAGTCAGGTCGGCGCGCGATGCTTCTAAACCTTGATAATCCACTTCCACTGTAAAACAAGTCTTCAATCATCTTCCAGACCTCCTGATGGGCGAGCCCGGGTGTCGTTAAATAACCGTCGACAAACAACGAATCCGCCACATACAAGGCTAATGGCTGAAGGGATCGAAGGTTGCGTTCCCGTCCGCCGGCTGCCCTGATTTCTGTTTTCGGGTGCAGAAAGCGGAACAGGCACAAAATTTTCAAACAGCGTGTGGGGGTCAGGTCCTTTTGTTTCTCTAGGGGGGTGCCCTCAACCGGGTATAGCATATTCAGGGGAATGGAGTCAGGTTGAACTTGTTGCAGGGCCATGGCGAGGTCCACTAAATCCTCATCCCGCTCACCCATGCCCACAATGCCGCCACTGCATAATTCCAATCCGGCGGCTCTGGCATGTTTCAGGGTATCCAAGCGATCCTGGTAAGTGTGGGTGGTGCAAATGGAGGGGTGAAAAGCTTCGCTGGTGTTCAGGTTATGGTTGATCCGGTCAACGCCGGCTGCTTTTAATTGTCGGGCTTGATCCCCATTGAGCAGACCTAAGGAGCAGCAGATTTGAATGGGGATTTCTTCCTTGATCTGTTTGACGGCTTTGGAAATTTGGGTAATCTCGGATTGAAGCGGTGACCGGCCGCTAATGACGACACAATATCGCTGCGCTTTGGCATTGGCCGCCCGTCTGGCGCCCGCCATCATATCTTCGGCAGAGAGAAGCGCATAGCGCTCGATCGGGGCGGTGGAAATGATTGATTGGGAACAGTAGTGACAATCTTCCTGGCAAGCCCCGCTTTTGGCATTCAGTAACATTTGAAGACGGACGGTGTTGCCGAAGTAGTGATGCCTGATTTGATAAGCGGCATCCACCAGGCTTAACAGCTTCTCCTGTGGAGTACCCAATATTTCCAGGGACTCGGTTCTGGTAATCGTACCCCCATTTAATATACGGGTAGCCATTTGATGATATGGGGTCATAGATGATTCTCCTGAATGAGTGATAGAGGCCTTGTGAGTCCGGTCATCCTCTGTGCTTGTCTTTTCTGCCATGAGGGATCATTTGGAAAAAGATGTATTGACTGATTATGAACGCCGAGCAGCTTTTGGCCTTGGCAAGGCTTGAGGGCCTCTTGCCGGTTGCCGAAAGATGGTTCCCGGTTCTGGAATGGAGATCTGCGGGGCGTCGGCCCACATCTTTTCCAGGGCGTAATATTGCCTGACATCTGTTTTAAAGATATGCACGATGACATCGTCAAAATCCAATAAGATCCATTTGCTGGTTTCCTTGCCCTCAACCTGAGGGGTGGAATGGAAGCGGGCAAAAACCTCTTTTTCAATAAACGAGGCAATGGCACGAACCTGTCGTTCGGATTCGCCGGATCCAAACACGAAGTAGTCGGCAATAGAGGTCAGATGGCCGATTTCCAGAATTAATACATCGCCGGCTTGCTTTTCTTTCGCAGCCTGGGCGATGAAAACCGCGGTGTCTAGAGAAGGAAGGGCTGCTGATTGCGTTATTGGGGTCATTGGTACAAGTGGTGTTGAAGTATATAAGATTCCACCTGGGCGGGCAACCAATCCTGGACCGGCTCATTACGTGCGATGTGGTTGCGGATAGCCGAAGCGGATACCTCGCAGGGAGGCACGGACAGAAGGATCAGGGATGGTTGTTCAGGTAGTTCCACCTCGATGCGTGTGACTGTCCCGGTATCCAGCTGTTCCAGTTGAGGGATATTGTGGGCCGGAAAAAATGGCAGATAGCGAAGCTGAGTGAACGAGACTCCAGGCCGGGAGCTGACGATGAATTGACAGAGTGTGAAGAGCTGATCACTGTTTTTCCAACTTTGGATCTCCAGGAAGGCATCGAGCCCAATCAGAAACCCGAAACGGGTTTCGGGGGGGAATTCATGGGTGAGTTGGGACAAGGTATCAAATGTATAGGAAATTCCAGGAAAATGAATTTCCCGTTCATATACGGCAAAGTGAGGGAACTGTTTAATAGCCAGTTTGACCATGGTAAGTCGGTGAAAGGCGGGTGCCAGTGATGCGGTGTCTTTATGGGGAGGATCACCCGTAGGAATAAAGAGCACCTGATCGAGTTGGAGTAGCCGAAATATGTGCATGGCGATGTGCAGGTGTCCGTTATGGATAGGGTTGAACGAGCCGCCTAGGAGTCCGATAAACATGGAAACAGATGGCCTCTGAAAATATTATGAGGTTACTGGTGGGCAAGGTGTTGTGAGAATCATAGGATGAGGGTCATGAACCAGTCAGAACCAGATTGTCTCGGTGGATGACTTCTTCGTATTCCAATGCTCCCAGGATTTTCCGGATCTCCGAGGTTTTTTTTCCGAGGATTCGTTGAAGCGTTTCTGAGGAATAATTCGTCAAACCCTGGGCAAACGATTTCCCATCTTCTGTGAGGCAGGCCACCGGGTCTCCAGTCATGAATGAGCCGATGACCTTCTTGATGCCCGAGGGCAGCAGACTTTTCCCACGTTGTGTGAGTGCGTTCACGGCTCCTTCATCCAGGATCAGCTCGCCTTTGGGTCGAAGCGTAAAAGCGATCCATTGCTTTCGGCTGGTGAGAGATGACTCTTGGGGCTGAAACAGCGTTCCGCCTTCCTGCCCTTCCAGGACCTGTTGAAGGGCCAGGGGCGTTTCTCCATTTAACAATAAGGTCGAGACGCCAAATCGTCCCGCCTGTTTGGCCGCTCGAATTTTGGTGATCATGCCGCCTCGGCTGTTGAGAGTTCTTGATGCCCCCGCCGATTCTTCAATCTCCGGGGTAATCACCGGGACAAAGGGAATCAGGGTGGCCGAGGGATGGAAATGGGGATCTTGGGTGTATAGGCCATTTACATCGGATAGAATGACCAGAAGGTCCGCATCGACCACATGGGCCACTTGCCCGGCCAGGGTGTCATTGTCCCCAAACCGGATTTCATCAATGGCCACCGTGTCATTTTCATTAATGATGGGGATGACTCCAAGCTGCAGAAGTGTCGTCAGGGTATGCCGGGCGTTCAGAAACCGTCGGCGGTCCGCCAGGTCCTGGTGGGTCAGTAGTATCTGAGCAATTTTGTGATGAGTTTCTTCGAATGCCGTTTCGTACGACCGCATGAGTCGACTTTGTCCTACAGCGGCGGCCGCCTGTTGAAGTGGGAGTTCATGAGGATAGGTTTGCAAAGCTAAGTGGGAGATGCCGGCGACAATGGCACCGGAAGACACCACGACAATTTCCCGGTTGGTGGCTCGAATTGTCCCGAGTTCTTTGGCGAGCCGGTTGATGCGATCAAGACGCAACCCTCCCTTGGGAGAGGCGACCAGGCTGCTCCCGATTTTGACGACAATCCGCTTGCAGGCTGTTAAGAATTGTTCACGCATGACGTTTTGGTTTCTTTGACCGTTTGGCCTAAAAACCTCATCAGTTCCGGTATGCCGTATCGGGTCGCGGAGGAAACCGGAAAAAAGCGGAATCCCTGCTCCTCGCAAAATTGCCGGAGGGTTGTGAGTTGTTGACCTTCCCCCTGCGCATCGATTTTGGTGCCGGCGATGGCAAACCGGCGTTCCAGCAAAGAGGTATCGAAGGCCTCCAATTCTTTTTGCAAGGTTTGAAAGCTGCCGATGGGATCTTCTTCAGTCCATTCTGACACATCAATGAGATACAGCAAAAACGCGGTGCGTTGAATATGCCGTAAAAACTGGATGCCCAGTCCTTTTCCGTCGTGTGCCCCTTCAATTAACCCCGGGATGTCTGCTACCACAAACGTTTCGTGTTCCGCCCATTCCACCACACCCAGATGCGGGTGAAGGGTGGTGAAAGGATAGCTGGCAATTTCCGGATGGGCCGCGGAAATGGTGGAGATCAGCGTGGATTTTCCCGCATTGGGAAAACCTATGAGACCGACATCGGCTAGGAGTTTAAGCTCCAGGGTCAGCCAACGTTCTTCGCCTGGGGTGCCTTCTTCGAATTTGCGCGGCGCCTGATTGGTGGATGTGGCAAAACGTGCATTGCCTTTCCCCCCTTTTCCTCCACGAGCGACAATGGCGGTTTGTCCTTCAGCGATCAAATCAGCCAGGATTTCCCCGGATGGCTCATCCTTGATGAGTGTGCCGATGGGAAGGGTGAGTGTGACATCCTGGCCATTGGCCCCGTGCCGATTGGCACCCCGGCCGGATTCCCCTGCTTGGGCCTCATAATGACGTTGATAGCGAAGGTCCAGAAGTGTGGAAACACGATTCGAGGCCATAAAAATGACATGGCCTCCGTGTCCCCCATCTCCGCCATCGGGGCCTCCCTCCGGAACGAATTTTTCCCTGCGGAAACTACAGGAGCCCGATCCGCCGTTACCGGCTTTGACGAATATCCGCGCGTGGTCGATAAACATACTCATACCTTACCCATGGTTTGGGGAATTGTACGAAAAATTTGGGTAGGATGGGAAAGGGAGGAAGAACAATTAGGCGGGAGGATACACGCTCACTTTTCGGCGAACCGTCCCTCCTTCGAATTTCACAATCCCGTCAACTTTGGCAAACAGGGTATAATCCTTTCCCAATCCGACATTCATGCCAGGAAAGAATTTGGTGCCGCGTTGGCGGACGAGAATGCTGCCACCTGTCACGGTTTCACCTGAATAGGCTTTGACCCCGAGATATTGTGGATTGCTGTCTCGACCGTTTCGTGATGATCCGCCACCTTTTTTATGGGCCATGACTGATTCTCCTCAAAATATCCGAGATTATGCCGGTGCGATGATTTCTGTAATACGGACTTGGGTAAAGCTTTGACGGTGTCCCTTGGTGCGGCGATAACCTTTCCGTCGTTTCATTTTGAAAATCGTAATGGACCGTGTTCTGGCATGACGAACGATTTCGCCCTTCACCACAGCCGAAGGGATCGTCGGGTTTCCTACGATGGGTGTCTGGTCTGTTTGAAGCAAGCGGACCGCATCAAATTCGACGGTGGATCCCACATCGCCGGGAAGCGACTCCACTTGCAAAATGGCTTGTGGTTCGGCACGGTATTGTTTCCCGCCTGTTTCGATGATTGCATACATAATTATGTATCACTCCTAGTACAAGGATAAGTACTCACAAAACATTCATTTTGCCAGGACATTTACAATTATGTCAATATTTTAGTATATCTTTTGGTCTTCTGAATGAGAAAAGTCTATGCTTGAAATCAATTCACTAACAATCTTGCCAGCAATAGAACCATAGAACCGTTGTAGCGCTGTGAATTAAGGATCTCCACGATATGGTCATGGCTTCAAAAAAAATTTGGATGGATGGGGCTCTGGTCGATTGGGACGATGCCACTATCCATGTGTTGACGCATTCCCTTCACTATGGATTGGCACCATTTGAAGGGATTCGTTGCTACAAAGGAACGAGTGGGTCAGCCATTTTTCGTCTCAAAGAACATGTCGACCGGCTGTTTGAATCGGCACATATTACCATGATGCCCATGCCCTTTAGTAAAAAAGCCGTGATCGATGCGGTTATTGAAACGGTCCGGGTGAACCAATTGGAGTCGTGTTATATCCGTCCCATTGCCTTTATCGGCTATGGGGCCATGGGAGTCTATCCGGGTGACAACCCCATTCGGTTGGCCATCGCTGCTTGGCCGTGGGGCTCTTATCTAGGAGAAGATGCGCTGACTCAGGGTATTCGGGCCAAGATCTCCTCCTTCACCCGTCATCATGTGAATGTGTCCATGACGAGGGCCAAGGTCTCCGGATATTACGTGAATTCGATTCTGGCCAAATGGGAAGCCAAAAAGTCCGGTTATGCGGAGTGTATTCTGTTGGACCCCGATGGCTATGTGTCCGAAGGAACCGGAGAAAATGTATTTATCGTCAGCAAAGGGATCTTGAAAACGACACCGTTGACCTCAATATTAGATGGCATTACCAGAAATTCGATTATGCAGCTGGCCAAGGCCAAAAATATCCCCCTTGTTGAGGAACGATTTACGCGTGACGCGATGTATGTGGCCGATGAAGTCTTTTTAACAGGTACGGCTGCCGAAGTGACCCCGGTGCGGGAATTGGATGATCGAGTCATTGGGGAAGGGAAACCTGGTCCTATCACACAGGCTCTGCAAAATGACTTTTTTAAAATTGTTCGGGGTGAAGATCCTGCCTACGCCAATTGGCTGACTCCGGTCTGAGAGCCAGACTCCCTTTCCTCTAAAACGCAGTTGGCAACAGCGCTTCCTTGTTGCCGCAAGCAGGAACATTGCTCTACCTGTGTTTGGAAAAAGACAGGGCTTTGAGGGAAGTTTGCTTATGGGGTGGTTGGGGCAGGAGTCGCGTCTGAAGAGGACTCTAAAGGTTTTTCGTCAACGGGTTTGGTGCTGGGTGTCGATTCCGTATGTGATCCGTCTGAATGGTCTCCTGAAGTTTCCGACTGTGCGGGACTATGAAGATCGATGACGGTGGAAGAGGTATTGGCTTGCTTGGAAAGGAAGGCCAGGCTTAAGGAGGTGAGCATAAATATCACTGCTGCTCCGACGGTCACTTTGCTGAGGAAGGTTCCGGGCCCACGGCTTCCAAAGACCGTTTGGGATGAACCTCCAAATGAGGCTCCAATTTCCGCGCCCTTGCCTGCCTGCAAGAGAATGGCGGCTATCATCAGAAAACAGACAACTACATGGATAATGATCGTTAAGGTATACATGGGCCGGGATATCTACATTATTAACCTATGGTGTATAGGCTTTTGCCAAAGCAATTATCCTACCAAATGATTCAGCATTCAAACAAGCTTTTCCGATGAGTGCGCCATTAATTTCTGAACTATGAAAAAGTGCCTCTGCATTATCCGGAGAGACGCTACCTCCGTACAAAATCCGTTGTGTGTGTGGTTCGATGCCATACTGCTCCTGAAGGTATCGGCGGATTTCTCCATGAACCTCGGCTGCCTGGTCGACCGTGGCCGCTTTTCCCGTGCCTATGGCCCACACCGGCTCATATGCCAGCGTAATCTGCGGGAACTCTTTTGCCGGTATTCCGGCGAGGCCTTGTTGTAATTGGGATTGAACCACACGGGTTGTGTGGCCGGCTTCCCGCTCTTCAAGCCGTTCTCCGAGACACAGAATGGGATGAAGTTGGTGCCGGAGCGCTGCTCTAATTTTCATGTTGATGTCCTGGTCTGTTTCGCCCAGGACGTGGCGACGTTCGGAATGACCAATGATGACATACCGGCACCCCACGGCTTTCAGCATAAGGGGAGAAATTTCTCCCGTAAATGCTCCTTCATCTTCCTGGTAAACGGTTTGAGCGGCTAAGTGAATGGTATTGGAGGCCAGTAATGTCGCAATCGTTTGAAGGGCAATAAACGGCGGGGCTATGGCCACTTCCACTGTTGGATGTGGGTGATAATCGGCCAGGATCGCTCGCACCAATGTTTCCGCCTGGGAAACCGTATTATACATTTTCCAATTGCCGACAATGAATCGAGATGACATGTGTAACCTGAGGTGTTGAAATTAATGGTGTTTATTCTGAGTAACGTCGGCAGATAATTATTTCATGAGTGTGTCTGGACAAAGGAAACACTTCCCCTGAGTCTCATCCCAACGGAAGCCATGAAGAAGCAAAGCCCTGTATTGGGTGAATGAGTCACTTCTGAAGAGCAAAGCCTCAATCGTGTTAGCGAAGGAAAAAATGAAATCGAAAAAGAAGGTATGGTCCCGGAGCAATATTGACAGCCGATCAGATACGATTCGGGAGAGCAGCCAGGCCTGGCATATGCTTACCCTCTAATAATTGGAGGGCTGCGCCTCCCCCTGTTGAAATGAATGTCATGCGTTCAGATTCCCCGGCACGATACACGGCAAGGGCGGTATCGCCTCCACCGACGATGGTTTTGGCATAGGCATTCGCCACGGCATGGGCCAATTGGAAGGTTCCCTGAGAAAACGCATCACGTTCAAACAGGCCCATTGGGCCGTTCCATAAAATGGTCTTGGCATTCTGTACCGCTTCCCGGAATAACGTCACCGAGGCCGGTCCGATATCCAATCCATACCATCCGCTGGGAATTTCCTGAATCGGCACGATTTTGGTTTCGGCATCGGTCTCCAGACTTGAGGCCACGACACAATCAACAGGCAAATAAAATTTGATTTTTTGCGCTAAAGCTTGCGCGTGAATGCGTTTCGCAAAATCCAACATTTCTTCTTCCACTAAGGATTTTCCGATCTCATATCCCATCGCCTTGATAAAGGTAAACGCCATGCCGCCCCCGATGATAACTTTGTCCACCTTTTTGCCAAGATTTTCTATGACCCCGATTTTCCCGGACACCTTGGCTCCGCCTAAAATGGCGACGAACGGCCTGACCGGGTTTTCAACCGTGCCTTCCAAAGCTTCCACTTCCCGTTTCATGAGAAAGCCGGCAGCGGCGACTTTGATAAACTTAGTGATACCGACCGTTGAGGCATGAGAGCGATGAGCTGTCCCAAAGGCTTCATTCACATAGACATCGGCGAGGGCGGCCAATTTGGCCGAAAATTGTTCGTCGTTTTGTTCTTCCTCGGCATGGAAGCGCAAATTTTCCAATAAAATGACATCCCCGGCCTCGGCCTTTTTCACCACAGCCTCAACCGCAGGGCCAATGCAGTCGTCGGTGAATTGAACCGGTTTGTTGAGGAGACGCTGTAATCGCCGTGCTACGGGAGCCAGACTGAATTCTTTTCGAAAGGTGCCTTTCGGACGGCCCAGATGAGAGCATAAAATCACCACCGCATCTTCATCCATGGCACGATTGATGGTCGGGAGAGCTGCGCGGATTCGAGAATCGTCCGTAATCTCGCAGGTTTCGTCCAAAGGAACGTTGAAGTCTACTCGAATAAGTACACGTTTCCCGTGAAGATCGATTTGATCAATCGTCTGCTTGGTGATGTGTTTCATGACTCCCTCTTCGATCCCTGAAAAGGTAGAATGATTGGGGGAGAAAATGGATCGGTGATCAGGACCGTTGAGCTAATAATTTGGTCAAATCTCGAAGGCGACATGAGTAGCCCCATTCGTTGTCATACCAGGCAAACACCTTCACCAGTCGGTGGTCCATGACCGAGGTTAATGGCGCGTCCACAGTGGCGGAATAGGAACAGCCATTCAAATCCGTGGACACGATCGGGTCCTCGGATACCTGCAAGTACCCCTTGAGGGGGCCTTCGGAGGCCTTTCTAAACGCACTGTTCACGGCCGCGACATCGCAATCCCGCTCGACCTCAACCGACAAGTCGATGAGTGAGACGTTGGGAGTTGGAACACGTATCGCCATCCCGTCCATTTTGCCCTTGAGGGCGGGAAGCACCAGATGGAGCGCCTTCGCTGCCCCGGTGGAAGTGGGAATCATGGAAAGATTGGCCGCACGGGCTCGTCGAAGATCCTTATGGGGAAGGTCTAATAATTGTTGATCGTTGGTATAGGAATGGACGGTGGTCATAAATCCATGCTTCACCCCGAATTCCTCAAGTAACACTTTCGACACGGGAGCCAGGCAATTGGTGGTGCAGGAAGCGTTTGAAATGATCGTATGCTGTTGAGGGTTGTACGTGGATTCATTCACCCCCAAGACGATCGTGATGTCGGGATCTTTGGCGGGTGCGGAAATAATGACCCGTTTGGCCCCGGCAGCCAAATGTTTCCCCGCTCCTTGTCGGTCGGTAAATATACCGGTGGATTCGATGACAAAATCGATTTGCAGTTCCTTCCACGGGAGAGCTTGGGGATCTTTAACGGCAAAAATCCCGATTTTCTTCCCGTTGACCCTTAAGGAATCGGGGGCGGACTGAATGTCGGCGTCAAATCGCCCGTGGATCGAATCATAGGCCAACAAATGAGCCAGGGTTTTTGAATCCGTGAGATCGTTGATGGCAATAATTTCAAAATCGGGGTCTTGAAAGCTCGCCCGGAAAAAATTTCTTCCGATGCGGCCAAACCCATTAATGGCAATACGGATACTCATAAGATTTCTCTGTCGAAATATTCCTAAAAGAGTGAAAAATTGAAAGGATGTTGGATACTACTCATGGACATTTTTTTCTGTCAATGAAGTTCATGGGACTATTGTAACGGGACAAGGAGCTCAACACCATTATTTTTTTATAGAATTTTCATGGCGGACTTGACTTCCTGCATGGTGTGGTTGGCCACTTGAGTGGCTCGTTTCCGTCCTTCTTCCACAATTTCCTGAATTTGTCCTAGGTTTTGATTGAGGGCGGCTCGTTTTTCCCACATGGGGCTGTAACATGTCACCATGGCGTCGGCAACCTGCCGCTTGCAATCGATGCATCCGATGGCAGCCGTGCGACAGCCCTGGTCGATCTGTTTGATTACGTCGGCCGAAGAATAAATTTTGTGAAAATCAAACACGGGGCATACGTCAGGATTGCCCTTGTCGGTTCGGCGAACTCGTGCCGGATCCGTCACCATGGTTTTAAGCTTTTGCCGGACCACCGGCTCAGTATCCGAAAGATTGATGGTATTGCCGTAACTTTTGCTCATCTTCCGGCCATCGGTTCCCAATACCTTAGGGAATTGCGTGAGTTGTTCCTTGGGTTCGGGAAAGACCGGTGCATAGAGGCTGTTAAAGCGACGACCGAGTTCACGGGTCAGTTCCAAGTGCGGGAGCTGATCCTTGCCGACCGGGACAAAGTCCGGCTTGTATAACAAGATATCCGCAGCTTGCAACACCGGGTATCCCAAAAATCCATAGGTGGACAAATCCTTCTCGGTAATTTCCTCCCGCTTTTCTTTATACGTGGGATTTCGCTCCAGCCATGGAATAGGGACGATCATGGACAGGAGCAGATGCAGAACGGCATGTTCGGAAACACTGGATTGCATGAAGACGGTGGCTCGGTTGGGATCAATGCCGGCTGCCAGCCAATCGATGAGCAACTCCCGGGAAAATTCCTTAATCCGGCTGGTATCGGCGTAGTTGGTGGACAAGGCATGCCAGTCGGCTACGAAGAAGTAACACTCGTATTGGGCCTGCAACGTTTTCCAATTTTCCAACGCTCCCAGTAAATTGCCCAAATGCATCAATCCGCTGGGTTGCATGCCGCTTAATACACGTGATGCCATGTGTGAAACGTCCTTTGTGTTACAAAACCAGAGAATTCAATAAAAACCCGGTGAGGAAATGAAACATTCCCCCGACCACGGTGCTGATGATGGGGACATAGGGATCGATCATAAACAGTCCCAGGATGACTAACATGCCATATGGTTCCAGCCGACTCAAGGTATAGGCCGACTTTAATGGCAGAAGACTGTTTAACACCCGGCTGCCATCCAACGGCGGAATCGGGAGCAGGTTAAACGTAAACAGCAGTATATTGATGACGATCGAAAACAGTGCCATGGCTGTCAGCGGCACCAGAATTCTTCCCGATAAATCGGTGCGAAGTTCGACTCCCGGTTGAGGAGGCCAATTGGCCTGTATGGTAGGGTCCAGAAACAGAAAGAGCGCCAGCAGTAATCCGCTCACGATGGCCAGGAATAAATTCATCAAAGGCCCGGCCGCTGCAACAAAGGCCATGTCTCTCTTTGGCTTATGAAGTTTAGTTGCATCAATGGGCACGGGTTTGGCCCAACCAAAGATAAATCCTCCGGGTGCCAACCAAAGGAGGAGGGGAACGATGATGCTCCCCCACAGGTCAATGTGGGGGAGCGGGTTGAGTGTCAGCCGGCCCAGTGATTTGGCGGTAGGGTCTCCGAAAAAATGGGCGACCCAGCCGTGAGCATACTCATGGAGAACCACGGCGGCCATGAGTGGCACCAACATGTAGGAAAGATTATGGAGAAGCGCGAAGAGGGAATCCATGGCTTAAAAAATATGGGGGCTATACGCCTTTCAATTGAGTTGCGTGAAGGTGCGGTTGTTCACCTGCAAAATATAGAGTCGACGATTCAGGATACCGGCAGAGCTAAACGAAGCAAATCCACTTAATGCCGGCAGGTCGGACCGTCGGACTAATTGATCCCAGACCTCCTGGCCGGATTGGGCCCCATTTCGAATGGTTTCTAAGACCATGGTGGCGGCGTCAAAGGCCTGTACGGAAAACAATGACGGTTCCTGCTGGTACTGGCTTCGGTATCGTTGTGCAAACATTTGTATGCTGGGGTCCGGGCTGTTCAGAAAAAATCCGTCCACGAACACGCTGCCGTCTAAATCCTGCTTGGCCCATCGAAACAATTCAGGGTTATGCCAGCTATTGCCCCCAAGTAAGGGGACATTCATATCAAAAAACGCCAGTTGGGCGGCAATCAGAGTCAAATGGACGGGTTGCCCAGGGAGAAAGACCGCATCAAAGCCCGGAGTGTACACCGTTCGTTTCTCCCCCGTCTTGGTGGGTTCTTCCTTTGTGGTGCCGTATTGGGCCAAATCTTTTTCCTTGAGTCGTCGTAGCTGTTCGGCCACATCGGTTTGATCCTCGGAATATCCTTCGGACGCAATAATTTCCCCGCCTGAATGCACAACTTCTTTAGCAAACAGATCAGCCAACTCACGGCCGTAGGCCGATTGCGGGTAGATAATGCCGAATCGATGAAGGCCCATCTTCAGAATGGCGTATTCCGCCATGCGTTTGGCTTGTACGGAGGAAGTCATGGCCGTGCTGAACCAAAAGGAACCATATTGGCGAACATTCAGCAAGGTCGAAGAGGGGGTTAGAAACGGGGTGCTATATTCGTCTCCCAACCGTCCGATATTTTGAATTTCCCGTGAAAGAAGGGGACCGATCACTGCGCGGGGTTGAAACTCCTCAAGCATCTGTTGCATTTCCACTCGTAACGGGGCATTCAAGGCCGTGGTATCTTTGACGACGAGACCGATCGATGACAATTCCCACTGTTCCTTGGCGATCTCCAGTGCCAACCGGATGCCGTTCAGGGAATCCATTCCATAGGTTTTCATGGGGCCTGAAAACGGGAGGGCTACGGCCAATATATGAGAATGGACCTTGATCTTATGAATAAATGATTGCAGCAGGGCCAGAGCGGTTTGGGCGTAGGGATGAGACGGAAATCGCTTTAAAAACCCTCGGATGTCCCGTTCTGCCAACACTTCATCTCCACGGGCCGTGTGGATTTCAATGAGCCGGATTGTGGCCAAATCTCCAGGATAGCGGGTGGAGTATGCGTCGATAAGCTCAAGAAGGTCAGGTTCCCCCATGTCCCGTAAGATCAGGTCTTGTATCATGCGTTCCAGTTCGGCTCTGGCCGAATGATCGACGAGCATCATTTCTTCCAGTGTGGCCGTGACCGCTCCCAAGTGGTTGCCCTGGGCTAATTCGGTTTGGCGAATCAGACTCAGAATGTGTTGGCGTTGTTCCGATTCTGTGGAATAGTCCAGTGCTTGATAGAGTTGGACCAGGGCTTGTTCCCGATCCTGTAATACCAGATAGAGTTCCGCCATAAGCACACGTGCCTGGTTCAAAAACGGAGAAACCGGAAATTCCTCTGCCAGCTGCTTGAGAATGGAAAGTGCCTCTTTCGATTGATTGTCTTGCTTGAGGGCAGTGGCTTGGAGCAGATAGGCTTCCTGAAGGATGTCCGGTGGCGGAAACGTATCAATGAGGGTTTCCAGGGTGCGGATGGCCTCGGCTGTATTCCCCTCCGCTAATTGGGATCTCCCACGCTCCAGGGCCAGTGAAGAGTCTTCTGGCCAGGCCTCATAGGGTATGATCCCAGGAATGGGAAGCAGCCCAGAGCATACAGAAAGGATTCCCGCAAAGGCCCAGGCGATCATGCGAACGTTGGGAAGCAGATGAGGGCGGTTCATCAGGCGATAGGGAAATCGAGGTTGGGTTCCAGCGGTTGTGCGAAGGCGAGGTGGTTCACATTCCTGGCTGACAAATCGGGCAAAATAGAATATAGATGATGGTATCGAGGGCAAGGGATATTATATCAGGTCCTCGCCTTATCAAAAGGTATAATTCCACGAACACAGATAAAACATATCAGGCATTCTCTTCAGACATGACCATGCTCTAAGATTGCTTCGAAAAAGGATAGATTTTCCGAAATCCCGGTCCGCCATGCAGGAGCAGATTGAGCAGTATTTGACCGTTTTGCAAGTCGAAGGCGGATGTGCGTCCAACACGCTGGCAGCCTATCGTCGCGACCTCAAAAAATTGCAAGGCTTTTTAGGGAAGCAGGGCATTGAAGACGCGCGATTGTTGACCAAACCCCTGTGGCTTCAGTTTTTGGGAAGCCTAAGGTCCGCCGGATTGTCTCCGGCGTCGATGGGGAGGTGTCTGGCTGCGGTCCGGGGGTTTTATAAATGGGTCAGTCAGCATTTAGGGGCATCCGAGGCAGAAGGCTTCTTTAAAGGAGCTCCTAAGCAGTGGCTCCAATTGCCCAAAGTGTTGAGTGAGGCTGAGATGCTTCGGCTTTTGAACCTTCCGTTACAGAACACTCCCTCAGATACCCGTGACGCCGCGATGGTGGAGTTGCTCTATGCCACCGGGTTGCGGGTGTCCGAATTGGTGGGGTTGGAAATGGCCGATCTGAACCTGGACGTTGGCTTCTTGCAGGCGACCGGCAAGCGGGACAAGCAGCGGATCGTGCCGATCGGGGATAAGGCTCGCGAATTGGTCACGGAATATCTGCAATCCGCTCGCCCGGCCTTGGTCAACAAGCGACCCTCTTCGGCATTGTTTCTCAGTCGGTTGGGTCGTGCCATGACCCGGCAATGTTTTTGGAAAATCCTCAAGGCTCGCACGGCACGAGCCGGAATTACTAAACCCATTTCGCCACATATGCTTCGCCATTCGTTTGCCACCCATCTGTTGGATCATGGGGCGGATCTGCGGTCCGTTCAAACGATGCTGGGCCATGCCAGCATCGCCACGACCCAAATCTATACACATGTTGAACAGACCCGCCTCAAAAAAGTTCATGACCAATATTTTCCCAGAAAACAGCGTTCGTCAGTCTCGAAATAAGTCGGATTCAGGCGAGTTGCAATCGGAAAAAGGCCTATGGCAGGCTAGGGATTGACGTATGTTTTTCTTTTTTGAGGGGGTGATCTATGAAATTTCGGAAGCAGGTTCATTATGTCAAGGGGGTGTTTGCCTGTCCAAAATGTCATCAACATTTTGTGCAAGAGAAGTGGTTGGAGGAGTTTCGAGTGCGTTGCCATAAGTGTGATTACCGAGGCGCCTTGACGCATGTGTCGGTGGAAGAGCACATGGATGAAGAGATAGAACGGCGGTAGGGAATCGGGATCTTCCGTGGACTTGTAGCCCGACCAAATTGTTCATTTCATTTTCTTCCCGTTGATTTTCCATGAAAATTTTCCTGGAATATGTCTCTTGGGTCACTGTCGTTGGCATGTTGGTGTGGTGTACCGGTGGTGCCAAGGTTTCCGCCCAAACTCAGATATCTCCGGCCGGTCCCGCTCTTCAGGTCCTGGTGACCTATCATTCCCTATCCGGCAATACCGAACAAATGGCCAAAGGTGTTCGGGAAGGCGCCCAATCCGTGGAGGGAACCAGGGTGTTATTGAAAACCGTAGGCCAGGTGACGGCGAAGGATTTGTTTGGTAGCGATGCGGTGGTGGTGGGGTCTCCCGTGTACTGGTCGAATATGTCCGGGGAGGTCAAGACCTTTTTCGACCGCTGGCAATTTGAATTCGGAGTATTTCCTGAATTCAAGATGAGAAACAAAGTCGGAGCAGCGTTTGCCACGGGAGGTCAGGTGTCCAGTGGGAAGGAAGTCACCATGCTCACGATTTTGGCGGCCATGTTGGGAAACCAGATGATCGTGGTCAGCGATGGGGGCGCATTTGGTGCGTCGGCCACGACCGAGGGTGAAAGTCCCGGCATTAATGACCAGGAAAGAGCCGATGCACGGGCTTTGGGGAAGCGAGTCGCCGAAGTTGCCTGGATGGTGAAACGGGGTCAACAACCTTAGAGGATTGTAGGCCGTCTGGTCTGCGGATTCTTTTTCCGGGTATTTCTCCTTTTTCAATCAAAATCAACAAGCCACATCCTATCTAGCCAAATTTTTGAACCAATGACTACCAGACTCCTACTCGTCTTTTAATTTTCACATGACCGGGTGAATAAATTGATGGATGCGTTACCGGGCGGTACGGA
>JALDRK010000048.1 GCA_031315915.1 Nitrospirales bacterium | reverse complement strand
TGGGAAAATTCGGTCGGATTTTTGGGTTGTGCCTGATAACCGTCACCACCATTTATCTGGTGGTGGATTTTTTTGAAAAGTTACGGAAGTTTCTGAAATATGATGTGGATCTCTCTCTTATTTTGAGTTTTTTTGGATTTCGAATTCCTGAAATTCTCTATCTCCTCGCACCTCTGGCGGCGTTGATGGCATCGATCTTGACCGTGGGAGGACTGAACCGTACTAAAGAAATTACGGCGATGCGCAGTTGTGGTATGAGTTTTTTTCAGATCGGTCTGCCATTTTTAGGGTTGGGAAGCCTGATCAGCCTTGCGTGTTTTTTCTTGGCCTCCGAAGTGATTCCGGCGACTAATCGACAGGCTGATTTTATCCAAACCGTGCTGATCCAAAACAAACCTGAGCATCTTTCCCTGGAGGCTAATCGGATTTGGTTGCGATTGGGTACTGATGCATTAATGGAAATTCAAAACGTGCAAGACGATGGCTCACGACTACAGGGTATTCGATTGTATCAATTGAATGAGCCGTTATATTTGCGGACAATCGTGGAAGGACAGCAGGCCTTTTTTTTCAATGATCATTGGTTGATGAATGAAGTGTTGACACGTCAATTAGCACCTCACGAGCCGGTACAAACGGTGGCGACTCCTCAACAAACGCTACCCTTACCGCTTGTGCCGGAAGATTTTCGTAATTGGTTGGCGCAGTCTCCGGAGTTTATGACCTTGGCGCAATTACGGGACCACATTCAACGTCTTGCCCATGAGGGACATAGCCTTGACCGGTATTTAACGAATTATTGGAGTCGAATAGCCTACGGAGTTGCGCCACTAGTGATGACACTTTTGGGAATATCGGTGAGTTTTCTGGGGAGCGGGGTTCGGGGTGTAGGGGTTGCTAAAGGTCTAGGGCAAACTTTGGCGATTGGGTTTTTATTTTGGGCGGCCCATTCGGTTGGGGTGGTTTTAGGCCAAAATGGGGCCATTCCTCCCTTCATCGGGAGTTGGATCGCGACCTTGATGTTTTTGATGGTGGGAAGCAATATATTTTTACAATTGAAATAATGTCCGACTGAAATAAAGGTATTTCCATTAAATAATGCCTGACCTCTAAGGTCTTTTTTTGATGGATGATGGTTAATAGGTGAATTTCTCATTTTTTCCTTCATCCTCATCAAGTTTTTCCTTAACTCAAAAAAATAAGAATCCGATAACATGGGCACAAGAAGCACTTGGTGCAATTGAGGGAGAATCCTGAAAACCCAAAAGCCACTCTAACACGAGTTTCATGATGCAAAGGAGAGGCATTTATTACAATCATTTAATCCGACTATAACAGGCCTATACAGGTGACAAAGGCAAACTATCCGAAAGGGTAGGGCGCAAAGCCGAGAGACCATGAACCGATCTGTGTACATGGTTAGTCAGGCTGCCGAACTGTAAATCTCCGCATACGTTCGTTCATGCTTGCGCCCACCATCCGGATGGGCGTTTTTTTTGGTCACCAGAACAAGGACCAATTTGATGAACGAATCTCTAAACACTCCTACCGCATCAACTGTCTGTACTCCGGATCCTTTGACCCTACCTTCGCCTCCGCAAGGACATCTCTCCATCGAAAATGGGGCTTGTCAAAGCGTGTTTTCTCAAGAAGAAGTTAATGCGATTCTGGCGGAATTTCAGCCTATCATTCGGAAAATGGCTGGGGCTCTGGTGGCCAGGAATCCCTTTTCCTTAGATATTGAAGATTTAGCCAGTGTGGGGACGATGGGACTGCTTTCGGCCTTACGAAGATATGATCCGACGCGAGAAATCAAGTTTCGCACATTTGCCGAATATCGGATTCGCGGAATGATGTTGGATGAGATCCGGGCCATGGATTGGGTACCTAGATCAGTGCGGAGCCGACAAGATCAAATCCGGCAAACCGTTAACGAGTATCTGCAAAAGACCGGGGCGACCCCTACGAATTTAGAATTGGCTCACATGTTAGGTATTGAAGTAGAGGAATTGGAAGGGGCTTCAGGATGTGCTCCCCGACTTGTCAGTCTGGATGAACCGGTCGGCATGGGGGAAGAAGGGTGTACCCTGGGCGACGTGCTTCCTGATGCGGAGGAGCAAAGTCCCTTTTGGGATTGTGTGAATGCCGAAATGAAAAGAGCGCTGGAAGCGGCATTGGTCACGCTTTCTCCCCGACAAGAAGTCTTGCAAGAATATTACTATGTCCGGGGCGACTATGAAGAAATCGGCTTGCGTCTGGGGTTGACAGAGTCTGAGTCTGTCGGTCCATTGCAGCGATCCCCAGTTACAAATGGTGTTGAATAGCCTAGCGGATGATCCGCCATGCGACTAGACCAAAAATCTGAGAAAAAAACCCTCAAGAAGGAGAAAGGTTCCTTCTGGAGAATGTTAAATCGCTCGGTATGAAAAAACTCATGTCCACCGATTTTAGCGACTTTTCTGTGAACCCCGTGCCCATCAGGGGGCTTTTGACAATTTCCGGGTTGTAAAGAGTACAGGCTCCATTCACAACTTCTCGGCCATCCTGAACCAGTTTCCACGCCAACAAACTTTCCTGCATTTTGATATTTGAAGGATTAAACGGAATCGTGTCCGGATTTCGGGTGATCCAGGGCTCAAATTGTTTTGGGCGAAGGACCGTGCCCCGCACGGTGCCGTCACTCTGGAAATGATGGACCATTCGATTCCTGATGACCGCTGCAACGGCCAGTTTGCCGGCAAAGCTTTCCCCTTTAGCTTCAAAGTAAATGGTGAGGGCTGCCAGAGTATCGTCATCATGTCTTGACGCTTCATTTTGAGGTTTGAGGGAACTTGGGTGATCCGGTGATATTTGAGAAGCGGCAGCCAATGCCTGATGAGCGATCTGGTCGTTTCCGTGATTTATCGGAAAGAGAATGCCGGTGAGCCCCACAATAGAGACGAGAGTGCTATAGTACAGTATGTGCATATTTCGTCTTTTTGTTTTTGGCAGAGTTGGGTTATGAGAAAGTGCGCTTTCTTCAAAAGTCGTTTGATCGGTTGACCGATATTCGTGTAGCGGGTTCGTGGCAGAAGTAAGCATTGAGACAAGACAAGGGCAAGGCGTATGCCTAAAGGTGTACGCCTTGCTGGATGTGGTTCCTTACCAACCGTCTTGGACAAATAAGGAAGGTTGATGAAGCAGTGAAGTGAACAAAAAGATATGTTTCAAGAATGCCTGAATTGAAAACTGTCGTTCTTTCCTGGCACCAAGTCGGAACCTCTAGACGAGTCGGTGGTTTAAATACTTGAAGCGGCAAGAGAAATCTTGTAGGGGAAAGAGTCGAAATGACGACATCCGTCCAATGAAGGGGGAAGGGGTTTTAGTAGACATTAATAGCGGATATGGCGTAATTGATTGATTTTTCGAACAATCTTTATGAGTCCAGGCTGTCAAAAAGGAGGAGGGGATCAACCATGGTAGGCCACTGGAGAAGACAAATATTGCTGATGGTAGTGATCTCGGGAGCCAATGCGGCGTTCATGGGCATGGTAGGGATGAATTCTGCCATGGCGGTGGCCCAGGAAGAGCTGATCCAACATTCAGTCCACCTGATGAAGGCCAAAGCCTATTTGAAAGCCGGGGACTATCGGAGAGCCATTGAAGCTTGTCAGCGACAGATCGATGGTTACCCGTCTGTGGAGTCCTATGTTTATCTGGCCTATGTCTATCAAGCTCTGGATGGCTATTTGATGTCCCTGGTTAAGCAAGAGGATTATGTCAAGGTAGAGCAGCTTTCCTTGAATCTGACGGCCAGAGAAATTATCGACCTTATCGATCCGCCGAATGTGATGCCAAGAATGGCGCAGGAATTAATCCATGAAGGAGTCCGGCAGCAGTTTGACATCACCGCAGGCATGGCCAATCGGCTGAATCACGCACGAACGGATGAATTATGGACACAGCAGGCAGCGTGGCGTGAACGCAATCCTGATGGATGGTGGGCAGGAATTCCACCGGAATGGAAGTGGTAGATCTTGAAACTCGCGTCTGGATAGAAATCATTTGAGAGCAACTGAGGGCAAAAGACAGATTCCTGAAGTTGACAGGCTCTGGAGGGCCGTTTAGGATGACCACAGGTTTTTCCCCACCGCTAAGAATTTGGAAAATGGGCAGTCATGATTTATGAACAAGGAGGCGAAACGTGTCGGAATTAGTGGCCAAAGCAGATGGTTCGAATTGGGAGTCTGAGGTCTTAAAATCTTCAGAATTGGTGATGGTGGATTTTTGGGCAGTCTGGTGTGGTCCGTGCCAAATGGTGGCTCCCATCGTCGATGAACTGGCCAAAGAGTACCAAGGCAAATTAAAAGTTCTGAAACTCAATACGGATGATGCCCCTGAGGTGGCAGGCCAATACCAAATTATGAGTATTCCCAGTATCGTGTTTTTCAAAGGCGGGCAAGTCGTGGAAAAAATAGTGGGCGCGCGTCCCAAACAACAATTCAAACAAGTGATTGACGGGTTATTGGCCCAATCAGCCACGGCGTGATTGCCGCGCGGGTCACTCGGTCCTATGCTTGCCGAGCTGCGCATCTCAAATTTTGCACTCATCGATTCCCTTCTTCTGGAATTTCCTTCCGGATTTTTGGTATTCACCGGCGAAACAGGGACCGGAAAATCTCTCCTCATTGATGCCATTCTCCTATTGATCGGGGGCCGTGCCTCCTCCGAGCACATCCGATTTGGAGCCGAAGAGGCTGTTCTTGAAGCCCGGCTTTTGATCCCGGATCGGCATCCCGTGCTGAAATATCTGTTTGAGCGTGGCCTTCTTCTCGACGATCAACGAGATTGTATTGTCCGACGAGTGTTGTCCCGGTCCGGAAAAAACCGGATTTATTTGAACGGTCAGATGGCCCCGCTACAGGTGCTGCAGGAGGTTGGGCCGCAACTGGTGGATATTCATGGACAACACGAACAACAAGCTCTGTTATCGCCCAAGGCGCAATTGGGGCTTTTGGATTCCTTCGGTGGCTTAGAAGACTTGTTGGTTCGGTACCAAGGGCTGTATCGGGAATGGGAGCAGGCGGTCAATATCCTTGAAACATTTCAAAAACAATTACAGGATAGTGGACGACGGCAGGATCTCCTTCGATACCAATATGACGAATTACGAAAATTAGATCTCCAGGTAGGTGAAGAGGAAGTACTGAATGATGAATATCATCGCTTAAAGCACAGTGGGCGATTAGGGGAATTGTCTCATCAAGCGTTTAGGGCCTTGTATGAAGAAGATCTCTCCGTATTGGAACGATTGAGTGCGGTGAAGCAGGCGATTGGCGCATTAGGTGAGATCGATGCGCAAGGGCAAGGTTGGGTGTCATTGGTGGAATCGGCCGAGGCGGCTTTGCGCGAGGTGACTGATGCGCTTCGGGATTATCGTGGCAATTTGGAGTATGACCCTGATCGAATGGAAGAGATCGACCATCGCTTGGCGTTAATTCAACGGGCCAAAAAAAAGTATGGAAAGACGGTAGAAGAATTATTGGGATGGACGCAGACGCTGGAGGAAGACCTCGCAAAACTTGAACATAGCGAAGACGAAATGGCCAGGCTCCGATCCACCGCGGAAAAGGCGGAACAGGCGATGAGGACATGTGCGCTTGATTTGTCCTCCCGGCGAAAAAGTACGGCCAAGCAATTGGTGCAACGAGTTCGTCAGGAATTGGCGGCCTTGAAGTTGGATGCCATGACCTTTCAGGTGAACCTACACGCAGAAAATGGCGGCGAGGAATACGGGCCAAGTGGCATGGATCGCATTGAAATCCTGTTGGCTCCGAATCCCGGAGAACCCTGTTTGCCTCTTGAACGGATCGCCTCCGGCGGAGAATTATCGCGAATCATGTTGGCCTTGAAAACGGTTTTGGCTGGGAAAGACCAGACGCCCGTGGTGATTTTTGATGAAATCGATAGTGGAGTCGGGGGCGAGGCCGGTATGGTGATGGGGACTCGGCTTCGACAGCTCGGCCAGTATCATCAGGTGTGTTGTATCACTCACCTTCCCCAAATTGCCGCGCAAGCCCATTCGCAATGCGTCGTAGAAAAACACACCATAGACAATCGAACCTTGACTCAGGTCCGGCAGGTCCACGGGAAAGAACGTGAATTGGAAATCGCCAGAATGTTGGGCGGGGGAACCTTGACGCCGACAATTCGAAAAACCGCGACAGAATTACTCCAGAGGGGACAAACTGGTGTTGGAGATTCAGGCCTGGTCGCGGCTGCCTCTAAATCCAAAAAATAGCCTGTTTCCATTTGAACCGGTGAGAACACACGTTCGTCTTACTCGAACCCTGCTCAGCCCTTTTTTTCTATTCACCGTCGACCTTCCAGAAAAACACAACAGCCATACGCTTGGAAGCCAAGGCATGGTCCCATCCGAAATAGCCGGTGGCTGAATGAATCAGGTCTGATTTGTAAGCGATTAACCGGTTAAAGACGTATGGAACTTCCAGGATTTCATCAAACATGGTGGGGTCCATGTCCTGGGGTAATTCTGGGACTTCACTTAAACTCTCATAGTCTTTCGGACAATAATTGCCATCTGGAGGCTCACCAGGAAGATGCAGCCGATAAAACGATGTGCCGCAATGAGTGGTGGGCGGACTGGGATGGAGATAGAGGACTCCGGCATAATCACATATTTTGGCCGAGTCGACATGCGGACGGGCCACGCCCTCGGCTCCTCCACAAATCTGAATATGGTTATGTCCGGAAAGTCCGGCTTGGCTGGCGGATTGTGGGCTGAGATTGGGTGCCTTGAGGTGTTCTTTGACGTAATCTTCAATGATACGGATTTCGTTTGGAGTCAACGCTTCAGAAGCACGCATGCCCGGCCAGGGTTCGGGTCTCCAGGGAGAACCCAATGTCCAGGTGGTAAACGTCATGCAGCGCTGGGCCACTTCCAGGGCATTGGGCAGCACAGCATCCTGGATCCAATAATCCTGACCCTGAATGAGGTCGCGATAGGGAAGTATAGCCATCAGTCAGAGATGGTATGAATATGCTGAAATGTTCGCATGGGAACAGGGTGTGACGATACTGGCCTTGGGCTTTTAGGGTCAAGTGAACCCGGAAGGAAAACTTCGATGAAGTTTTTTTTTGATCATGGTAAAGTATGGACCTGGAACGTTCATGGGCGAATAACCATCAGTTTTCCCGATTTGATGACTTGAGCCTGACCCAATGAGTCAGCATACAACTATAGATATTGATCAACAGCTCACCGATCTGCTTTCCACCTTGGGGAGGGAGGAATGGAAGCGGCGCTATTGGGAACAAGGGGAGTTTCTGGTTCAGGATCAGGTGATTCCCTCACCAATTATTGATTCCTTGATGAAAGATGTAGAAACGGTTCGTCCTAAAATCAATCGCAATTTCATTCCCGGCCATAAGAAGGGAGGAAGCGTCAGCTTTTATTTGGTACAACAGTATGCGCCTTCCATTTTGGCCTTGTACTATCATCAGGGTTGGATTGATTTTCTGAGTGGAATTGCCGGAGTGCCCTTGCTCCTCTGTCCCGAGAGCGACCCCCATGCCTGCGCGCTGTATTTTTACACGGAGGCGGGAGATCATATCGGTTATCACTACGACACCTCCTACTACAAGGGGGACCGCTTTACGGTGTTGGTGGGCCTGCGGGATCGCTCCACCAGTAAGCTGATGTGCCGGTTACATACGAAAGAGCCGGGGAGGCCTCAGGAGGAACTGGCCCTGGCCACCGATCCCGGCACCTATGTTTTTTTCAACGGCGATAAACTCTATCATGCGGTGACACCCCTGGGGGCCAATGAGGAACGGATCGTCCTGACCCTGCAATACGTGACCAATCCTGCGATGGGGCTGGCTCAACGATGGTTTTCCAACATGAAGGATGCGGTGGGTTATTTTGGCTGGTCGGCCCTTTTGGGAAAGCCGTCTGCTTGATTCATGAAGGCATGGTCACCGTTCGATCATTATCCTTCCCGATCACCACCACGGTCGTATTGTCCTCCCCTCCTAATCGGTTTGCGGTCTTAATCAACGTTTCACACAATTGTGGCAATGAGTGGTGAGCTTTGAGCAACAAGACCCGAATCTCCTCATCGAGCAGCATTTTTGTGAGACCGTCCGAGCACAACAATAGAAGGTCATGAGGGCGAAGGGTGTACGTGGTAACAGAGGGTATGACTTGCGGTTCAATGCCGAGACCTTTGGTGAGGACATGACGTAACGGATGGGTACGAACCTGCTCCGGAGTGATCAATTTCAACTCTAATTGTTCTTCCATCAGCGTATGGTCGCGTGTCCACAAAGTGAGGATTTGCTCCCTGAACAGGTAGAGACGGCTGTCTCCGGCATGCGCTACTGTGGCGTAACTTCCGGTAAGGTCATGGAGAATATGGACTGCGACCACCGTCGTCCCCATTCCCTGAAGAGCAGGATTGTGCTGAGTCTCTTCCCGGATAGCCTGGTTCGCACATTCAAGGGCTTGAACCAGTTGTGACTCCTGCGGGCGAAGATGGTCTTCTGTCTTTTCTGGGAAAGGGGCAGAGGTAGCCACATACCGGGTAATGGTTTCGATCGCAATCCGGCTGGCCACTTCTCCCCCCGTATGCCCACCCATGCCATCGGCTACCACCCACAATTGGAGATCGTTTCTGACAGCAAAGGCATCCTGATTCATTTTGCGGACTTTTCCGACATCGGTAAGTCCGAATCCTGACCATATCATGGAAGGATCGCAGTTCATGCAGTGGTGTGATGTAGGGAAGGTGGCCCATACTCCCTGACCATTCGCGTGTAAATCGTTTCGGCCACGAACTCCAGATTTTGCGTATCTGCCTGGTTATAGTGAATTAAGAGATCTCCCGAAGCTTCACAGCCTCTCTGCCATTCTTCCCACAACCGAACGGCATCCAATCCGTTCAAGCCGTCCAATTCCGGCGATCGAGGGCAATCCAATTCCTTTTCAATAGCTTTCAGTCCCCCTTTGAGGCCTAAACGTCGTGCCGTGAAGCAGAGGTCGAAATGCGGTTGGGAAAGGGCAAGTCCGGGAAACTTGGCTCGTAAAAACGGCAGATCAAACCCAGAGCCAAAAAAAGTCACGATGAGATCATAACTTTCTAATTCTTCACGGAGACGACTGGTGGATAATGTGTCCCCATGGATCAACGTGGTCATCTGCCCTCGACCGTAGATGCCGACCACAGTAATCTCTCCGTAGGGAATAGGAGCCCCGGTCGTTTCAATGTCGATATAAGCGGTATTGTCACGGTAGGTGTCGTACAGACGCCAATGATCGCGGGTCTTGAACGCTTGGGCGAAAAATGAGGCATCGCCGGCTTCCAATCGGGTTTGAGCCAGGCGCAATTCCCGGTCAAATTGGATTTTTCGATATGGTGAAAAGCGGGAAAGGGCTTCATGGGCAAGAAATTGATCCCAGGTTATCAGCCCGTCCTTCCATAAGGCCCGTTCCGTGGCGTCGCCAATGCCTTTCAAAAAAGTAAATGAGGATTCCAACATGACATGAGGTCGGAACATCGATGTCTTGATTTCGGTTTTGAGGACCAGCTACATTCGAAACCATACCATGTCACTATAAAGGAGTCAGCAGAATTCCATGGACTTTCAACCGCGAAAAATTGTGATGACCATTGGAGGCATTCGGGTGGTTGCCGAACTGAAACCCAATCGCACGGCCGATGCGGTATTCAAATCCTTGCCCATCAACGCCAAACTCAACCAGTGGGGCGAAGAATTTTATTGCCAATTGCCGGGTGTTCAGGATTTTCGTGAGACGGCCACCACAAATGTCAAAGTCGGAGATGTCGCCTTTTGGGGAATGGGGAGCATGCTGGCCGTTTTTTTTGGCAAGACGCCCATGAGTTTGGGAGAAGATCCGGTTCCCGCTGACCGGGTCAATGTCATCGGCAAAATTGTGGGTGATCCCAAGGTTTTACGAGAGGCGGTGGGAGCTTCCACCATGGCGGTGGAAGCCCTGGATGAGGGGATTTAATGCGTCTGCATAAAGAGCGGGTGCATCATATGGCGGCTGTCATGGCAGAACGATTGTCCACCAAAGGGCTGTTTCAACTCCAAGGGAAAGGGGAAGCACTGACCCAACTGTTGGAAGGAGCCATCACCCAAGAGTTGCAGGCCGAAGACCGATTAAATGCGGAAGTCCGGGACATGCTCAAGCAATTTGATCAGGAATTTGCGCAAGGACGAGCAGATTATCAGAAAATGTTCTCCATGGTGAAACAAAAGCTCATCAAGGAACGAGGATTGGTGTTGTAGGATGACGTTTTGACCGGGAGGACAGGCTATTAAATGGATTCCGCACTCCTCAGTGATGAGAAGCAAACCCATTTGGCTCATGTGCTGGTCAAGGCACTGAGAAATTGCGGGTTGGGTACTCTGGCGTCTGATTCCACCCTTGTCTTAAAGGAAATCAAACGAGTGATCGCGGAACAATTACAGGAAGAAACGACTTTAGATCAATACGTCCGAAACCGTCTGCGATCGTATTCCCGTCCTATTCCCGAAGGTTCCCAGGAATGGGACGTTCTCTACCAAAAAACCTACGCCGAAGAACTCCGCAAGCGAAATCTTGGCTAAGGTCTTCCCATTCCATTCATCTCCATCTTCCCTCCAGAGCGGTCCATTGACCATAATGGGTTTCGTTCCTGGAACTCTCAAAGAGAGCATGCTATGGTTTTTCCGGAAGGATGGAGTGACCCTAGGTGTTATCCCTCTGACGATGAAAAAACCTAAAAAGAAAGAGATGGTTTCCCAGCAGGAAAAGGAGGAAGACGACAAGGAGAAAACCACCAATGCCATTGCTGCCGCGACCCTCTCAATTCTGGGAGGGATGGGGCATCTGTATTTAGGGGTTGAACGGCGTGGATATTTCCTTTTAGCAATCAGTTTGGTGTTGATTCTGATCTCAAAGTTTTTCTGGCCTACGGGGTGGTTGATTTACGGACAATGGGTGATCCTGACGGGTTTTGATGCGTTTGCCTTCGGGAAACGAGGACGAGGATTTTTTTGATAATTCGCTTGCCACGCTTCACCAGCAATTGTTTTTGGTGGTTCCGAACAGGGCTGGTCATTCTTGGGAGCCTGTTAACGGTTCCCTGTCTTGGCGCACAGTCCGAGATGGAGATGTATGTGCCGGATGTCCTCAGTTCGCCGGGAAAAGAGATTATTCTTCAGGCACGATTAATCGAGGCATTACCCGAGGGTCATGCAGGCATTTCTGAAAAGACCCTAGACTTTTCTGTGCAGGGAAAGTTGGTTGGGCATGCGAAGACAAACGAGGATGGATGGGCCAAGTTGACTTTCACGCCTAAAATGAGGGGAAATCTTCAACTGGTCGTGAAGGGGGCTCCCGAGTCGCATTTGCCACCGATTCAAGGAAAAGGAACCTTACTTTCCTGGGAACGTCGCCGTCCCATCATTCTCGTTGACCTGGCTGCGCTGGTAGAGGGAGCCATGGTGCCGGATGAGCAAGTGATGCCCTTTCCCATGCCTGGCCTCCTTTTGGGAGACGCTCAATCCGGCGCATCGCATGAGTTGGGAAAACTCGCGGAGTTTTATTACAATGTGATCTACCTGGACCGCACGGGACGCGGCAAAATTGATACGATTCAGGTATGGCTGCGGAAGCAGGGATTTCCCCCCGGTATGATCCGCATTCTGTCGAATGAACCGTCGGGACTCGCCGAATTGTTGGAGACGCTAAAAACCGAGGGTTGGGAAAATGTCAGTGCCGGTATCGGGCAAACCGCGGACTTTGCCGATGTCTTGGTTCAACACCGTGTTCAGACTGTTATTATTCAAAAGCTAGAGACCTCGGAGAAATTCCCTCGAAGAGCGATCGTATTGAAAGATTGGACCCGGGTTCGACGACATCTCTAACAAGTCTTACAAGGACGGCTTCGTTTCCCTCCTCAGTTGGTTGTGGGGTCTGCTATGAAGTCCATTAAACCTTCCCGTCCGAAAACGCATTTTGTGTGTCAGGAATGTGGGTTCCAGGGAGTTCGGTGGAGCGGGCGATGTCCCGAATGTACACACTGGAATACGTTGCGGGAGGAAGTGGATCGCACTGCCATTCCATCTTCTCGTAAAGGGCTGGCCGGGAGCACCCCCGAACCCCTTCCAATTGATTCGATTGCCCAAGCCGAAGAGTTTCGATTGCAATCCGGCTTGGAAGAACTCAACCGGGTGCTGGGAGGTGGAGTCGTACCCGGTTCGGTGATCCTGATCGGCGGAGATCCCGGAATTGGCAAAACAACTCTGTTATTGCAAGCCGTGGCTTCTTTCGGTTTGGGGAAGCAAGTGGGTCTGTATGCGTCCGGTGAAGAGTCCCCCCAACAGATTAAAATGCGGGCCGATCGCCTTGGGATTCCAATGCCCCAATGTCCATGTGTTGGCGACCACGTTGTTGGAAGACCTGTTTCGAGCGGCTGAAGACGTTAAGCCGAGCCTTGTAGTGTTGGATTCCATTCAGACGGTGTTTACCGAAGAGAATTGACCTCGGCTCCGGGAGGTGTCAGTCAGGTCCGAAGAAGTGGGTTGCCGTCTCATGTGGTATGCCAAACGGACGCAGATCCCGATATTTATTATCGGCCATGTTACCAAGGAAGGGGTCATCGCGGGCCCGCGATTATTAAGACACATTGTGGATACCGTCTTATATTTTGAGGGATAAAAGGACAAGAGCTATCGAATCCTGCGAGCGGTGAAAAACCGGTTCGGTCCTACGAACGAGATCGGGGTGTTTGAAATGCGGGATGAGGGTTGGTGGAAGTCAGTAATCCATCCGAAATGTTTTTAACCGGTCGAATCGGCCAAAGTGCCGGATCGGTGGTCGTGTCGAGTGTGGAAGGTTCCAGGCCCCTATTAGTGGAATTGCAAGCACTGGTGGCCGAGACCACGTATCCGATGCCCAAACGTATGGCCAAGGGAGTCGAAACGAATCGCGTGGCTCTTTTGTTGGCCGTCATGGAAAACGGCTGGGGTTGCATTTTCCGGTCACGATGTGTATGTGAATGTTGTGGGGGTATTCGAATCGAGGAGCCCACCGTGGATGTCGGGATTGTGTGCGCGGTCCTGTCCAGTTTTCGTGAGATGGCATTGGATCCTCGCTTAGTGGTGATGGGAGAAGTGGGGTTAGGGGGAGAAGTCCGTCCCGTTCAACATGCGGAATTACGGATTCGGGAAGCCATGAAATTGGGATTCACCCGAGGCATTATTCCGGAGTCCAATATGGAGCAATGGAAAGGAGTGGCGGGAATTGAAGTGGTGGGGATTCGCGAAATCGGGGATATCTGGGAGGCGGTGGGAGCTCATGTCATCTCGTAGGCTTTGTCCCTCTTATGTAAGGGCGATCCTCTTGCGTCGATGTCTAGGCCTTCTTCTCCTGCTTCTCTTAACCGGCTGTGCCGGATTCTCGCAAAGACATTTCATTCCGGTGGACGAAGGCACATCGCGAGAGGTGCTGGATCGTCTCCGTCAAAAGGAAGCCAGTATTTCGACACTCAAGGGCCTGTTTCAGGTTTCGATTTCGGGCGCCGGCATTCCCCTTTCCCAGGATCTGAATGGCATACTGGCCTATCGTCAACCGAATCAAGTCCATCTCAAAGGTTACGTCCGTTTGGGAGTGCCGGTTTTGGACTTCCATCGGGAGGGCAACCATTACGAATTGTTCCTTCCTGCGGAGGGCAAGATGGTGTCGGGTCAGGTGAATGGAACGCGTCAGGATTCCGAATGGGACCAGGCTGTTCTGTTAAGTCTTCGGGCTTTGGATGCGGTATTAGGAAAAATTGCCGGATTGTCCGGATCGGATGCCCAGGTTCTGAGAGATGACCAATTTTTTCGAATTGATCAGATGATGGCTTCCAGGGACGAATCCGAGTCATCATCGGAGGTCTGGGTACGAACTTGGGTTGATGTCCCCACTCTGGAAGTCAGGTCGATTGAATACTTTCAGCCGGCTGATGACCTGGTGGTATCGGTAAAATGTGAAGATTACCGTGCGGTTAAGAACAAGCAATCCGGTGAAGATCCGCCCGTCCGCTTACCGTTTAGTGTTCGGGCGACGGATCATCGTCTGATGGGTGGAACCGTGACCTTGAATTTCCGGGAGTTT
Source organism: Nitrospirales bacterium (assembly GCA_031315915.1). Lineage (GTDB taxonomy): Bacteria > Nitrospirota > Nitrospiria > Nitrospirales > UBA8639 > JACKFE01. Next base: position 6,956 of record JALDRK010000048.1, on the reverse strand, counting down.
ATTCTCAATGCCGCCTGAGGTCATGAACCTAGGTAGATTGAGCAAACCATCGAGGGTTGGGCGATGGTGATTCTTGCTGTTGAAACCGGCACTGCTTCACCCAGTGTGGCGATTCTCAAAGACCGTACGCTGTTGGCCTCGTCCGTCTGTCAGCCTGGACAATCTCTCACCAGTCAATTGTTGCCCACGATTGATCGGCTGCTGGTCTCGGTGGGACTGCGCATGACCGATTGCCAAGGACTTGCGGTTTCCATCGGGCCCGGCTCGTTTACCGGTCTGCGGGTCGGATTAGCAACGGTCTCCGCCTTACGGCTGGCTCTTCAGATTCCGTTGGTGGGCGTATCCACTTTGGAAGGGTTGGCTTGGAACCAGGCGCCTGTGCACTTACCTATTTTCAGTACGGTCTATATTAAGCCTGGGTTCCTCTATTGGGGGTGCTATCAGTGGGAAGGAGCAACCATGACCCGAAGAGGAAACGAGGCCATGGGAACCGTTGCCGATTCACTGAAATGTCTGAAAGGGAACCATCTGGTCGTGGGAGACGGCTGGAGCCGCAATCGTGAATTGTTTGTTCTCGAACACGGTGAATTGATTCCTTCCTCTCCAGACCCAGAAACACCGTCGGCACAGGGTATCGGATTGGCAGGATTCGGACTGCTGGAGCGTGGGCAATTGCTGCCGGAAGGAACTAGTCCCCAATATCTTCAGCCTTCATATGCGGAAGTTGCCATAGGAACTTCCAAGGTCTCCGGAGGATAAAGGCATGATTAGCACCGCTCTTTCTCCGCGTTTCAGTCCGTTGATTCGGATAGCCGGCCCTCAAGATTTGGATGCCCTGGTGAGCCTTGAGGAAGCCTGTTTTTCGGTTCCATGGTCCCGAAAAAGTTTTGAGGCCGAACTGACCGGGAACCCCTTCAGCCGGTTGTTCGTCGTACCGCATCCCAATGGAGACGAATGCTCATTTCCGTTGATCGCGTATCTCTCCTGTTGGCTGGTGTTTGATGAGTTACGATTTCTCAACCTGGCTGTGGATGAGGCTTTTCGCAGACAGGGACTTGCGAGAACCTTAATTGCCCAGGCGATCCGGCAGGGCTTGGAAAATGGTTGCCAGCGTGGTTTATTGGAAGTGAGGGCTTCGAACCATGTCGCACGAAGACTTTATCAGTCTTTTCAATTCAAAGAATATGCCAGGAGGAAATCCTACTATACGAACCCGGACGAGGATGCTATCCTTATGGCGTTAGAGTCCTTGCCGTCTTTACCGTTATGAGGGAATCAGGTTATACCGGGGAGGGAGCAACCACCAACATTCTTTATTCACCGATTGGAACAAGGAGGCACGCATGATGACGGATGATCAAATTGCAGCCCAATTACGAACCTCCAATAAGGAATATCGGGAATTGGAGGATTCTCATCATCAACTCGATGCGGAATTGCAACAACTCTTAAAGCATCATGTCCTCACTCCCCAGGAAGAAGTGCTGAAAAAACAACTCCAAGTTGAAAAACTCATGAAAAAGGACCGGATGGCCGCAATGGTTCGGGATCATCGCATGTCGGCTGAACAAGCTAGGACGGCAGGATAAGTCAATCGTCGACGGGCCTCGGTATGTTGGTTGTGTATGAGCGTCACCACGACTTCGCGGATGGCCATGACTCGAATTGGGCATCCTTTACAACGGCATGTCCGTGAAATCAAAAAACGCCTGCTCTTCGTCGGTGGCACCATTTTGGTGTTTTTTGTCGCTGCCTTTTCCTATGCGGAATGGCTGATTGATTGGTTTAAGCGGCCGTTTAAGGACGATCTGATTTTTTATGCTCCTGCCGAAGCGTTATTTGCGTCGATCAAAATCTCGTTCTTGGCCGCGGTGATTGCCAGCGTCCCTGTCATTCTCTACCAATTTTGGAAGTTTATCGCACCGGCACTCCTTCAGAAGGAACAACGCTGGGCCATCCCGTTGTTTCTTTTGGGGTTGGGATTTTTCATTTTAGGGTTGGTGTTTTGTAACCTCATCATTCTTCCATTGGTCATCAATTTCTTTGTGACTTTCGGGATGGATCGCTCGCTCACACCGGAATTAGCGGTGGGCACCTATGTGGATTTCAATGTCAAATTTTTATTGGCCTTTGGATTTGCTTTTGAAATTCCTCTCGTCTTGTCCTTGTTGGCCCGCGTTGGGGTCGTCCAACATGAAGTGCTGGCCAGATACCGTAAGCATGCCGCCATGGTGTCGCTGATTCTTTCAGCCGTCGTGACTCCCGATGCCACGTTATTTACCATGTTGTTGATGGCGGTGCCCTTGATCATCCTGTATGAAATCGGAATTCTCGGGGCGAAAGTGTTTGGTCGGAAACCACAGGTGTCTGAAGGAGATCAGGCCGCCACGGTCTAGTCGTCCGATCGAATGGTGAAAGACCTGTCTTGTTCTCTTCAAAGCCGGATGGGCCTCATCGTGTGAAACACATGAATACCCTACGATTGCCGTTTCTCTATTGGTTCTTTTTCATCCTATGCTCTCTTTCCATGAGTGTGCATGCGCAGCTATCTCCCATACCAACCGGAAGTGTGCCCTCACTTCACCAGGAGCCTTCAAACAGGGGAAATCAGGGGTTTGCCCCGAGTATCCAAACGATGGCGGTGACGCCTGAGGGCGTCATTTATGCCGGTTCTTTTGGAATGGGCATGTTTCGTAGTGCCGACCAAGGGCAGTCATGGGAAATGTGGAGCATGGGTTTACAAGATCCTTTCCTTTTGTGTTTGGCCGTATTGCCCGGGGAGCATGTATATGCGGGAACCGTTCGTGGAGGGGTCTTCCGCTTGAAACTCGGAGAAGCCAAATGGGTATCTGTTGGGCAGGGGTTAGAGGATGCCGAGGTGAAATCCCTTATCGTCCATCAAAAAACCGTATTCGCCGGAACCGGAACAGGGGTGTTCCGTTGGAATGAGGAATCCAAACAATGGACCAGAGTCGGAAAAGGACTCAAGCAGGTGTTGGTCTCGGGATTGGCTATATTGGATAATCGGACCCTTCTGGCGGCCACAGCCGGTAAGGGGCTGTTCCGGTTTGATCTTGAAGGACCCCATGAAGGGAAGTGGGTGGATTTTGAATCGGAATTTATCGATCCGAAAGAACGCTTGCCCCATCGATATTTGCGCGTCATTGCGGTAAATGAGTTGCAGCATATTTATCTGGGTACGCAAAACGGCGGGATGTTTCGAAGTCGGACCAAGGGGCAAACCTGGGAAGCCATCGGACGGAGACTTCCCAATGATTCCATTCGCAGTATTGTACCATTGGCCGAAGACGTCCTCGTCGGGACGGGAAACGGAATTTTTCGCTGGGTTCAAGACAAACACCAATGGATGCCGCTCAATACCGGACTTCACCAAAAAGCGATCCAAAGTCTGGTAGTGACTTCCACGCAGGAGGTCTATGCGGGAACCAGTAGTGGAGCCTTCCGGAGCAAAGATGGAGGGGCGCATTGGACGGATGTGAGTCAAGGATTCGGGGTGCAGGCGGTTCCCAAGGGACCTTATCAATAACCTCTAGGCAGTCATGAAAGGGTGTCGGGTATGAGCGATGTCACGGTAACAGAACACACACGAGCCACAATCGGGATTCAAGTCAAGGGGGAATCCTGGGGCGATATACAGCTCAAGTTTTTTCCCGAGGTGGCTCCCAACCATGCCAAGAATCTGGTGAAATTGGCCGGCGAAGGGTTCTATAACGGAACCACCTTTCATCGAGTGATTCCGGGCTTTATGATTCAAGGCGGAGATCCCAATAGCAAAAGTCCGGACCGGTCAAGGCATGGGACCGGTGGACCCGGGTATAAGGTGAATGCCGAATTTAACCAACGGCCCCATAAACGTGGCACGCTCTCAATGGCCCGGTCGCAAGATCCCAATAGTGCCGGATCGCAATTTTTCATTTGTGTGGCCGATGCCGGTTTTTTAAACGGCCAATATACCGTATTTGGCGAAGTTGTGAGCGGGATGGAGACCGTGGACCGCATTGTGAATGTTTCGCGAGATGGCAACGACAACCCGCATGATCGAATCGAGATGACGGTCACGGTCAATGAGACTCCAGTCTCCTAGAGAGCACCATGAACGGGTGGGGATGGTGCATTATGGCAAGCCTTCTTCTGGCCGGCTGTGCTCCTCCGGTCATGTATTCCTACCTGGTCTATGAAAATCCTACGGCGTATGTTCGTTTAGAGCCTTCCCCTTGGGTTGACGAAGACGATCCCTCAACCTGGAATACTCATCCGGCGACTCTTTCCCGCCGGCAACTCCAGGAAGCCCTAAAAGGACTTCGGGTTCGTGAGCATCGAGCCGGTCTCATCCTTTGGATTCGAGGGATAGCCGAAGAAAAACCGGCCTTTCGGGATGATGAAATTGACCTATTGACGACACGGCTATTGGAGGGACTTGATCTGGCGGTTCCTCAGGAAGTCGTGACGTTTTATGTCAGTCATCCGGTCAACTCGACCCGAAGAGAAGTCACCTCTGGCGGCCTGTTCGTCACGAACGGGCATTTACATATTATTTTAAGCAATCATCGGACGATCTACGGCATTCCGTCGGCGGGGTTGATTTATGATCGACGGTATCCCTTATTTTCACTCGCTCCCCTGAACGTGGATATCTTGTTTGACTCGACTGACGCGATCATCGCTAAAAAAAAAGAAGGACTGCTGGATGCGATCCTGGGAGACGAACGGGGAGGGGAAATTATTTTGGACCTGACCAAATTGGCCATGATCCAGATGTAAGGCGAATCCGGCTTCCAGGCATGTCTGAGACACCCAAGGGCATCATGGTTGACTCATTATGTTCTTGAAAGAATACAAAGCATTATGGCTGAATGGGAAAAGCCATTGTCTGCTCTCCGATCCCGCTTGGGCAGGTCTTGCTTATCAGATATAAGAGATCATTCTCCCTTCCGCGGATGTCTCTCTCCTTGTGTAAGGGGCGGCGGTGAGCGAAAGAGCATCTCATGCTCATCTTTAGTACTGACCTGAAATCCAACCGATCCGGATACACTTCCCGAGGAGGAAATCCCAACAGGGTGTTGTCTGCGGCCACATCAGGGTCCATTCGCAGAAGTGTTTGTCGTCATGTTTGATTTTCCGTGTCGATTAAGAATGCCCCATTGTGGCTGTGGGGATACGAAAGTTTCATGCACCTATCCACCAGAAATTTCAAGGGTTCTGTCATGACCTGAACCCCAGGGTTAATGGCAACCCCTTCGTCTGATGAATTAGCCAGCCGTTGATCGGACTTGTCGTAACAAACGAAGTTGACTCCGACTTGATGAATCTCCATTGGATGAACGGATTGGTCTTTGGGTGCGGTATAAATCATGAATTGGGAAAAAGCATTTTTGGTCTGAGCGGTCTTGTGACAAAAAGCCACCAGGGCTATCGATGTATAGGTGGTATCGAGCTTGACTCCATAGCCTTTTGAAAGGGAGTTTCTTGCATTTCCATGCCTATCCCGCAACGAATAAGGGCACACTCGGGCAAGCTATATTTTCATGATCCGTATCCGGTAACAGAATCTGATGCGGGTATTGCTGGGGAAGAGTGTTCCCTTTCATGTTGAAGGTCTCGATTTTGTATCCGGTTCTATCCCGGTTTTCCGGAAGATAAAAATGTCTCGGCATCCTGGCGGCTAAGTTGCCGCCATGAGGAGCAGGAAGGTCGTCAGGACCGAAGGTAATCGTAATCGATTCGGCTCCAGGATCACGTTCGTGAGGGATTGGTTTAATTTGAGGATTTGAGGCTCTCCATGTGTCCATGTGACGATGGCTCGTGGGCCAAGGCCAAGGGGAACAGCCACGATCGTGAACAGAATGGTGACGGCATAGATTGGCGTGATCATGCCAATCCTTCTTTCAGTTCAATAGACTCGAACTGTCATGAAAGTCAACCGGTGGAAAGTCCGGGTTTGGTGAACGTCATAGTGTGCGAGTCATCCGATTGAATTGGGAGAGGAATTGTTTGACACCATGCGTACGAAGCTTGGGAAACAACCGTCTCAGCCTTCTCCTTGGCGGATGAAGCATCTAGACCGAATGAAACCGGAAAACGTGAAGGAGTTCATGGAGGAGGAGACGGTGAACGTCGTTTTCAAACTCATTCACCTGAATGAATGGGTGAAATTGAGTCAGGTTAGCGGTAGAGATACAATGGGCAGTCTTGGAAGGCTCTGTCTGCTTCAGTCAATCTGGTCCGATTGGTGTCGCATAAGACCAGTCGGAAGCCGGATCACCCTTCCGATCAGACGATGGTGCCTGTTGAGTCACAGAACATGTGAGTATTGGAAAAGAATTCAATGAAGAAGAAATTACCCGGAACCAAAAAGACCAATGAGGATGGGAGGTCGGAAGTCAAGGCTTCGATCAGCAATTCGGTGTTGTCTATTCGAAAAGCCAAGGGCATGGCTCAAGGGGAACTGGCTGATCGGGTTGGACTGACCCGTCAAGCCATGTATGACATCGAAGCCAATCACTATCTTCCGAGCACGGCCATTGCCCTGCGATTGGCTCAGGTGTTGGATTGTCGGGTTGAGGATCTCTTTAGCCTGTCAAAAAAAGGAGAAGCGATTGAGGCGGAATTCATAGGCGATCATGCACGGGACGATCGACCCGTGCGTGTGAATCTCGCTCATGTGGGAGATCGGGTCATTGCCAGGCCCATTGCTGAGTTGGGCGATGTGCTGAATTTTGTCGTGCCTGCGGATGGGATTGTCACGGCGCCTTTTCCCGAAAAACATAGAAAGATTCATCAGCGAGTTTTGGTGGAATTACTCCATGACCGAAAAGAAATCGAAAAACATATTGTGATTGCCGGATGTGATCCCTCCATGTTTATCGCCGGAGGTCATGTTCGTCACCTTCACGGGTTGTCAGGCATCACCAATTGGACCATGGGCAGTGCCAATG
>JALDRK010000047.1 GCA_031315915.1 Nitrospirales bacterium | reverse complement strand
TGGACGATGGGATCATTTATTGAAACCCAAGTGGCCTCCATTCAGGAAACCGTCGGTAAGGAACCGGTCATTTGCGCGCTCAGCGGCGGAGTCGACTCCGCAGTGGCAGCAGTACTGACTCATCGAGCCATTGCTGATCAGCTCACCTGCCTCTTCATCGATAACGGACTCATGAGAAAACACGAAGTGGCGCAATTGCAGGAGGTCTTTGATTCCACCTATCACATGCGGATCCGAATCATCAACCATGCCAAGGACTTTCTTTCCGCCCTGGGGCGCACGACCGACCCGGAACGAAAACGAAAAATCATCGGCCGCCAATTCATCAAAGTGTTTGAACAGGAAGCCAAAGCCATGGGTAGGGTCAACTTTCTGGTTCAGGGCACACTATATCCTGATGTCATCGAAAGCCTCAGCGTCAAAGGTCCCTCGGCGACCATTAAGACCCACCATAATGTCGGCGGTCTGCCCAAGCGGATGAAATTCAAGCTCATCGAACCGTTTCGGGAGTTATTTAAGGATGAAGTACGCCTTCTGGGATTAGAACTAGGCCTGCCCGAGGATATTGTCTGGCGGCAGCCCTTTCCCGGCCCCGGTTTGGCCATTCGGATTATGGGCGCGGTGACCCCGGAACGCCTGGCCATCCTGCGTGATGCTGATGCGATTGTCCGTGAAGAAATCGAACGGGCAGAACTGCATCGGGCGATTTGGCAATTTTTTGCGGTCTTACTGCCCATCCAAACCGTCGGGGTCATGGGCGATCAACGCACCTATGAATCGGTAATTGCCATCCGTGGGGTTACCAGCACGGACGGCATGACCGCCGACTGGGCCATCATCCCTCCGGATATCCTGGGACGGATGTCCAATCGCATCATTAATGAAATTCGAGGGATCAACCGGGTGGTCTATGACATCAGCTCCAAACCACCTGCCACGATCGAATGGGAATAGACATGATCCAAACGGAAGAGAAAGTCCGTCTCCAAAAAATCATAGCCCGCGCTGGGATTTCCTCTAGAAGAAAAGCCGAGGATCTAATCCAATCCGGTCAAGTGACCGTGAATGGAGCAGTTGTTACGACTTTGGGAACAAAAGTCGACCCGGCACATGATCATATCAAGGTTAGCGGCAAACATTTGCCAGCCCCGGCTCCAGATACATTTTTGATTCTTAATAAGCCCGCCGGCGTCGTTTCCACCTTGCAAGACCCGGAGGGACGGCCAACAATCAAGCACATGCTTCCGAAACCATCCTTGCGTTTGTTTCCGGTCGGAAGGTTGGATTTCGATAGCGAGGGACTATTGCTCCTCACCAATAATGGTGAAGTGGCGCAAGCCTGCCTGCATCCCAGCCACCATGTCCTCAAGACCTATCTCATAAAAATTAAAGGAATACTCCAAGACTCGGAAATTCTCCAATTAAAAAGAGGACTTCCTTTGGAGGATGGTCCAACCGCTCCGGCAAAAGTTCGAAAAGCCGGTAAAGCTGAAGCCAATTCCTGGGTGGAAATTACCATTCATGAAGGACGGAAACATCAGGTCAAACGCATGCTGGAGTATCTGGGACATCCTGTCATTCGACTCAAGCGCATTCAATTCGGTCCCTTAAACCTGGGAAGCCTTCCTCTCGGGAAGAGTCGATTTTTAACGGATAAAGAAGCCAATTCGCTTCGTCAGTTACTTGTTCCGGGAAAACCAACCGCCCGTCGCGTGAGCCCACGGCGCATCAAGCCGGCTCGGTGGGCCGAATCCAAACGGAGTCCACGCGACCAACGGAAAACAAGGAATTGAGAAAACTCAACACTGGATATTCGGCGCCCTGCAACTTACGTTGGACTTTGTTCATATCTGTCCCAGTTTGATATGAAAAACAGGCGAATGAATTGCCCTCAACAGGGAAATTGAAGAAAGGAACGCATCGGTGAAACGAACCCATCATTGCGGGGAACTGAAACGCAGTCACGTCACCCAACACGTGACGCTGGTTGGATGGGTTGCTGGCCGGAGAGACCACGGAGGCATCATTTTCATCGATCTCCGCGATCGGTATGGCCTCACACAGATCGTATTCGATTCAGAACAGAATGCCCAACTTCACAAACAGGCGGATCGTCTTCGAAACGAATATGTCATTGAAGTAACCGGAGTCGTCACGGAACGGCCTGAAGGATCGGCTAATCCGCACATTCCTACCGGCGAAATCGAGATTCGCACCGACTCTCTTATTGTGCTGAATGAAGCCAAGCCCCTGCCTTTTGCCATTGAAGACGAGGTCAATGCCACGGAATTCCTGAGATTAAAATATCGCTATCTCGATCTACGACGACCACACATGCAAGAGTTGCTCAGGCTTCGAAGTCAGGTTTCCTATCTGGTGAGGGAATACCTCCACAAACAGAACTTCATCGAAGTGGAAACGCCGATTCTCACCAAAAGCACACCCGAAGGTGCCAGGGATTATTTAGTGCCGAGTCGTGTCAACCCTGGAGATTTTTTTGCACTTCCCCAATCGCCACAACTGTTCAAGCAAATTCTCATGATCGGGGGAACCGACCGATATTATCAAATTGCCCGATGTTTCCGTGACGAAGATTTGCGTCTGGACCGGCAACCCGAATTCACTCAGATAGACCTGGAAATGTCGTTTGTTGACCGTGAAGACATCATGAATCTCACTGAGACCATGGTCCGAATGGTCTTCCGGGAGACCAAGCAGATCATCTTACCGGATCCTTTTCCCCGTTTGACTTTTGAGGAAGCCATGGGACGCTATGGAACCGACAAACCGGATCTGCGGTTCGACCTGCCATTGCAATCGCTCAACGATTTTGCCAAAACCTGCGATTTCAAGGTCTTTCGGAGCATGGTGGAAAGCGGGGGTATGGTCAAAGCCCTGATCATCCCCGGTGGAGCTACATTCACCAGGAACCGTATTGACAATCTCATTGAAACAGCCAAAGAATTCGGCGCCAAGGGATTGGCCTGGGTCAAAATCAGTGGTGACGGCAGTCTGGATTCTTCCATCGCGAAATTTCTCAACGGCTCCGCACTCCGCGAGGCACTGCCCACGTCCAAACCTGACGATCTGCTGCTCTTTGTCGCGGACAAAGCCGCCATCGTTCACCAAGTATTGGGACGACTACGTTTGCTCCTCGGTGAGGAGTCGCAACTCATTGACCGCAACCAATGGAAACCCTTGTGGGTGATTGATTTCCCCATGTTCGAATACGACGAGGGAGAGAAGCGGTACGTAGCCCTCCACCATCCATTCACCTCGCCGCATGCTGGGGATATCGGCATGCTAGAGACCACGCCGCTACAGGCCAAAACCCTGGCCTATGATCTGGTACTCAATGGATTTGAGCTGGGAGGCGGGAGCATCAGAATTCATTCGCCGAACATACAAGAACGCATTTTCGACCTGCTGAATATTTCCAAGGAGGAGGCCAGAGAAAAATTTGGATTTTTATTGGATGGACTGGAATCGGGTGCCCCACCCCATGGGGGAATTGCGTTGGGATTGGACCGATTGATGATGCTGTTGGGTCAGACGGAATCCATTCGTGACGTCATTCCGTTCCCCAAAACACAAAAAGCCCAATGTCTGATGACTGCGGCACCCTCTGAAGTGTCACCCAATCAATTACAGGAATTGTCCATTCGCAGCACGGCAAAGAAACCAGAGGCTCACATTAAGCCTGAGTCACGTTTAGGACAATAGAATGGAGTCCTGTCGCTCCGGCAGGTTGTGGGCGGGTAATCTCCGAAGTCTGCACCTTGCCTTTCACATCGATCGCCGAACAAACACCATATGTTTGCCCTTGCTTGGGGGTATCCAGTCATAATTCCAAATCACCCAGGTATAGGGTGAGAGAGGCGGTTCGATCTCAGCCGGCACCCAGCTTTTTTCCTGGTCGAAACTAAGTTGGACCTCGGCAATCGTGTTGGGGCCTCCATAAGCCACCCCCCTCAGTCGCTGTGGTCCACCCGGCAACGTTTGATAATGGCGGGACTATCGATTCGGGAAAAAATGTGAATTGTCCCGTCATCCGTCCATCCTTTTGCTGCCAATATCCCTGATAGTCGCCGTTATACACCTCAATTTCCGTAATCCATTTGACATTTTTTATGCCATAGAGTCCTGGGACCACCAAGCGAACCGGATAGCCATGATCCTTGGGAATTTTTTCTCCATTCATTAAATAGGCAATCATCACATCATCCTGCATAGCCCGCGCAAAAGTGATGCTGTCGTGATAGCCGTCTGCCGCTCGAAAAATCACATCCCTGGCCGTGTCTTCATCGGCGCCAACTTCTTGGAGCAAGGCCTTGAGAGAAATTCCCCTCCACATGGCCGTTCCCAGGCTGGTCCCCCCTGGAAGCGTATCAATACACATCAGGGTTACGGCTTGATCAAATGAATCCCGGTTTAGAACATCCCTCCATCTCAGCACTTGCGGATTTTTCACCGCGCCTTTGACCACCATTTGCCATTGTTCAACATCCAAATCCCGAGTGAAATTATACGAGGCATCCATGAAGTTCACGGTATAAAATTTATCATTGGGAGTGAAATACACGGTATCCCGTGGAGGCACCGCAAACATGGAACCCAGATCACATCCCGGAAGGCTTAACCCAAGAGTCGTCAATCCACCGAGTTTCAGCACGGCCCGACGGGAAAGGGACCAGGAAAATGGGGCAGAGTTGAAAAAAGACATAGACATTATATTCTATTATCCAATACCCTACGGAGTTTGACAAGACAATTGATTTTCCGACACATTCACACCAAGCAGGAGACCTATCATGAGAGTCCTTGTGACCGGCGGAGCAGGATTTTTAGGCAGTCACTTGTGTGAATCATTAATCCAACAAGGCCATGCTGTCATCTGCCTGGATAATCTCTTGACAGGACGCGTGGAAAACATTTCCACCCTCTTGGGCCATCCCAAATTTTCCTTCGTTCATTATAACGTCTGCGACTACCTGCATGTGGATGGTGATTTGGATGGTGTGCTGCACTTTGCGTCTCCGGCCAGTCCACAGGATTACCTGGAATATCCCATCGCCACGCTGAAAGTTGGGGCCCTCGGCACTCACAAAGCACTGGGATTAGCCATAGCCAAGGGCGCCCGCTTTCTCCTAGCCTCCACTTCAGAAGTCTATGGAGACCCCATGGTCAATCCTCAGCCGGAAACTTATTGGGGCAATGTAAATCCGGTCAGTCCGCGAGGGGTCTATGACGAAGCTAAACGTTTCGCCGAAGCGCTCACTACCGCTTATCACCGGTTTCACGGCCTGGATACCCGCATTGTGCGAATTTTTAATACCTTCGGTCCGCGCATGCGACCCAATGATGGTCGCGTCGTGTCAAATTTCATCGTACAGGCATTGAAAGGAGAGGCCTTGACGGTCTATGGGGAAGGAACACAAACCAGAAGTTTCTGTTATGTGGATGACCTGGTGGCCGGGATTCTCGCCCTGTTACAGGCACAACCCGAAGCTCCCACCCGTGACACTCAATTCCACACCGACGTCCGAATGGCTAAAATCGCAGCGAACCCCGAATCTATCCATGCTCCAACCAATATCGGCAATCCCCAGGAACTCACAGTCCTGGATATTGCCCAAATGGTCATCAAGCTCACCGATTCATCCAGCACGATTACCAAACAGCCTCTTCCCATCGATGACCCGAAAGTACGTCGGCCCAACATTGACAAAGCGAAAACGCTTCTCACATGGGAACCGAAAGTGACGCTGGAGCAAGGCCTAGAAAAAACCATTGCCTATTTTCGTTCAGAATTCAATCTGGTTAAATAGTTCAATCGTCAAAAAACTCTCCTGTTTCTCCTCATCTGAACCACACCCTGTATTATTGGGTGAAATGATTTCTGGCAGTATTGCGTAAGATACAAGGTCAAGGAAGGTAAATCGGCTAAACACGCCCCATTAGTGAGTCGACACGCGTCCCGAAAATGAAACATCATCGTCTCCACGGTTTGGTATTTCCCCAAAGCTCCAAGCGCCACTGATCTGAAATCAGTGGACAGGAATGGGTGGTCACACTACAATAAAAAATATGCAGAATATTCGTCATGATCACATACTCGAAGGGATTTTGGTCACCCTTCGAGGTTCCTTGGCAGCCTGTCCCGAAGTGGCCGGGTCGGAGATCATGACGTCGACACTCATCGAAAATTTTTTACATTCCTATGCACCGGACAAACTGCTGACCCATCTTGGCGGATATGGAATCGCCGCAGTCTATGAAGGGCCACATCCCGGACCGACGGTGATGATACGATGTGAACTGGACGGTCTGCCTGTGGAAGAAGCGGACAAGAATCTCTGGCTCGTTCCAGGGGCGAATATCGCCCACCGATGCGGTCACGACGGCCATATGGCCATTGTCGCGGGCCTGGCACCGCTGCTTCATCGCACACCGCCAGCCTGTGGACGAGTGGTGTTATTGTTTCAACCCGCAGAGGAAACCGGCGCAGGCGCGCGGGCTGTGATCGATGATCCGAATTTTGAGAAGATCCGACCGGACTGTGCCATGACCTTGCATAATCTTCCCGGCTTTCCCAAGGGGCACATCGTGTATCGACGAGGAACGTTTGCCAGTGCATCAGTCGGAATGAAAGTTCGTCTCCTTGGTCAAGCCGCCCATGCGGCCGAGCCGGAACAAGCCCGATCTCCGGCAAATGCGGTGCGACAGCTACTGACCGAGCTTCCCAAATTAAGCAGAGTCACGGACAATCCCTATTGCATGCTCACGCTGACACATGCGCAACTGGGGCTGATGTCGTTTGGGCTGACACCGGGGGAAGCGACCGTGTGTGCCACGCTACGCGCCGCATCCGGGGCAGCGCTTCAAACCTTGCGACGCGAAGCCGAACAGTGCGTTCGAGATTGTGCAACGGCAGAACGGCTTTTTGCAGAAGTCGAGTGGGTGCAGGATTTTCCGGCGACAATCAACGATGATGCTCTGGTTGATGCTTTAGAGCGCGTATGTCTGGATACGGGAATTATGGCCACGGAAATGCCCAAACCGTTCCGCTGGTCCGAGGACTTTGGTCATTTTGCCGAAGTTTGTCCCATTCTCCATTTTGGTCTCGGCATCGGTGAGCATGCACCGGGCCTCCATCAACCGGATTATGCCTTCTGCGACGAGACCATCCTGGTTGCCGTGAGCGGCTTTTATGAAATGGTCCACTCGCTGTTGATCGGATATGGGCGGTGTAAAGAGAAAACTGCGACCGGCACCTGATCCGGTTTGAAAAGATCGCCATAGCTTTTGGTTACAACTTCTTCCATAGTGAGATTAATCATTCATCGTTTCTCGATCCATCGAATTCATAAAAATGTCTCTGGTTCCAGTTTTTATCACGTCGATCACATTTTCCCCTGGTCTAACAGTTTATCGAGCTGGTCCCTGAACTGACGTTTTAGGTGTTCTATATCGTCGTAGTTTGTCCAGAAATGCCCGTGATTTTGAAGTTTTCCCTGAAAATCCCAAAGCGATTTGAGATTGGCCTCATTCTTACGATCTGTTGATATCAAAGTACTTTTAAAAAACGTGTAAATCTGAGGCTTTCCTTTATGGTCCTTAAATACTCCATATGCCTCATCGAATTCTTCTTCGGTATACTTTCCCGTCTTTGTCGCAAATAAGCTCACAAAAATGTCACAGGCTCGCGCTTCCCGGTTGTACTCGTCTTGAAACCGGGTCTCCGACATCGCATCAAGAAAATTTCCCCAGCGGACGATTTCCAGATACAGCCCTTGTTTCCGCAACCGGTCGTTTTGCTGCCGAAAATAAAGATCGAAGGCGTCGCGGTCCTCCCGTACCTCCTCGGACGAGGCCAGGAAAATTTTAATTGTTCTTACCTTATTTCCATCCTCCTCCCAATGCCTTGTAGATTTTTACGGCCGCTATACGTTGTTGCTTGGCAAAATTGATTAATTCGAGATTGGATTGCAAGGCATTTTTTTGGGCAATGAGGACCTCGAGGTAACTTGCCCTGCCATATCTATAGAGTAAATGTGATGTTTCAACAGACTGTTGCAGCACTTCGTTTTGTTGCTTTTTCAGAATATTGATTTTTCGCAAGTTGTTAATATTAGAGAGCTCATTGGCCACTTCGACATAGGCGTTCAAAATAGTTTTCTGATAATGATACATGGCCGCCACCTGATGGGCTTCGGCATTGTTGAACTGTGCTTTTAACGCATTTCTATTAATGAGGGGGGCGACCAAAGTCCCTACTGCGGTATAGGCGATGGAGGCCGGTGCAACAAATAAAAAATCCGGATTGAATGCCTGAAATCCAAAGCTTGCCGTGATGTTAAAGCTCGGGAAGAACGCGGCCTTGGCCACTGCCAAATCGAACTTACTGGCCTCAACCTGAAATTCTGCTTCACGTACATCGGGGCGGTTTGCCAATAATTGTGAAGGAACACCAGATGAAATCTCCCGTGGAATTCCATGAAAATACTGGCCTTTCGTCCGTTCAATGGGTTGCGGAAATCGCCCTAACAGAAAGTTAAGGTGATTTTCAGTCACGGTAATTTGCTGCAGGACCTCTTTTTCCAATATACGGGTATTGAGCACTTGAGCCCTGAATAGTTCCACGGCTAATTCGGTCGCCCTTCCGGCTGCCTTCTGCGCTTGAACCACCTCCAACGATTCATCCTGTGTATGGAGGGTTTGCCTGATGATGTCCAATTCATTATCCAAGGCCCGTAATTCGTTATAATAAATAGCCACATCGGCTACAAGATTTGATACGACAAAGTTCGTTCCTTCGATACTGGCCAGAAATTTCGAAACGGCTGAACTGCGCTGGTTTTGCAACTTGCCCCAAATATCAACTTCCCAAGATGACTGGAAGCCCAAAAAGAGATCAGGCAAGTTAGTGGGAACGGTTTGACCGGGAGTAATATCGGTAGTGGAGTTCCCTGCTCCGTCCATGGTGTATAATCCGTATCGGCGAATAGCGGTTCCGACATTTAACCCCATTGTGGGCATCAATGCACCGTTTGCCGCTCTGACGCTTGAACGCGAAATTTCAATTCTCTGCAACGCCATTTGCAAATCAAGGTTATTGCCTATGGCGGTATCAATTAACGTATGCAGAGGCGGATCGATAAAGTAATCTCTCCACTGGATGTCGGCAATATTCGTGGTATCTTTTGAATTTTGAAAACTTGCGGGTATATCTTTTTTCGGAATAGACAAATCAGTAGTAAGTCCTGTGCACCCGCTGAAAGCGATAACGAGGACCGATATGATCAGGTTGGAATATCTATGACTATTCATTGCGTACGGGCTAAGGGCTGTTACCATTCTCTGAAAAACGATTGGGCTTCCTGACGAACCAGGAACTATTGGAATTTCGGCAGGTGAGGAGAAGGGTGACAAGGAGACGGAAAACTCAATGGGGAACCTTCCCCTGCTTTTGTTCGTTCATCACGATGTTGTGGATTTCCAAAACTGGCAAAAACCACATATAAACCCGGGACGAGAATCACGCCAAAAATTGTCCCAAAAATCATTCCTCCTGCGGCCGCCGAGCCAATGGTATTGTTTCCAATCTCTCCGGCACCGGAAGCAAACATGAGGGGAAGGAGCCCGGCAATAAAGGCAAATGATGTCATCAGGATAGGGCGCAAACGAAGTACAGCCCCTTCGATGGCCGCTTCAATCGGTGTTTTTCCCAGTTTCTGCTGCAATATAGCGAATTCAATAATCAGAATGGCATTTTTGCCGAGCATGCCGATTAACATGATCATCGCTATTTGAGCGTAGATATTATTTTCCAAACCCATCACTAACAGAAAGAATAAGGCGCCGAATATTCCAATGGGTAGGGAAAGAATGACCGGCATGGGCAGCAGGAAACTTTCATATTGGGCGGCGAGGAGCAGGTATACGAATAACAAGCAAATTACAAAAATATAAATGGCCTGATTCCCCATGTGAGCCTGGTCCCTGGAGGAACCTGCCCAATCGTACCCAAAACCTTTCGGCAATTTTCTGGCAGCTACCTCCTTGATGGCAGCAATAGCCTGCCCGCTGCTGTACCCTTGTGCAGGCTGTCCATTGATCATGGCTGAGGGATACATGTTGTAACGGGTCACCTGCTCTGGGCCATAAATTTTTTCAACCCGAAGAAAAGAAGAAAAGTGAACCATTTCCCCTGAGTCATTTTTGATATATAAATTCATCAGGTCTTCAGGCTGTGCGCGATATTGGGGCAACGCCTGCACCATGACTTTATACATCTGGCCGAAGCGGATGAAGTTGGTCGCATAAACACTACCGATCAGTGCTTGAAGAGTACTCATCGCATTCTCGGCGGTAATTCCCTTTTGAGCGGCCTTATCGGCATCAATGTGCAGCATAAATTGAGGAAATCGTGCATTGAACGTGGTAAAGGCATTAGCTATTTCCGGCCGTTTGTTGAGGTCATTGACGAAGGCATCAGCCGTTTCCTGCAATTCCGCAAGCGTGCCCGATCCCGTTTTGTCTAACAACCGCAGTTCAAAGCCACTGGAATTCCCATAACCCGGCACAGGCGGAGGGGTAAAAAACTCAATGCTTGCATCTTTAATATGCTTGGTCTTTTCTTCAAGAACGCGGATAATTTCCCTATCCGAGGCCACTCGGTCATTCCAGTTTTTTAAGCTGATCAGATTCATCCCATAGACGGCGCCCGTCCCTTCGGACAGTATGCTGAATCCGGCAAGACTTGAAACGGAGGTGACGGCCTCTACTTCTGATGCAATACGTTGCAGTTCATCCACAACTTTTTCCGTGCGTTCGAGTGTCGCGCCTGTTGGGGCGGTCACATTGGCATAAATCGTCCCCTGATCTTCATTCGGAATAAACCCGGATGGAACAAGCGTCCCAATCAAACCGGCACTCACCGAAAAACCGATCAAGAGTCCAAAGGTGACGATTCTTCTGTCCGCTATCGCGCCGATCAGTTTTTTATAATTACTCGAAAGATTGTCATACCGATGATTGAATCCATCAAATACTCTTTGAAATCTGGATTTTTCGGGATGTTCAGTGGTATGGGTCTTTTCAAGAAATACGGCACAAAGCGCGGGAGTCAGCGTGAGCGCAGTTAACCCCGAGAGCACGATGGAACATGCCATGGTCAGAGAAAACTGTCTGTAAAAAATTCCCGTCGGACCATCCATAAAGGCTACCGGCAAAAACACAGCCGACATGACCAGGGTAATGGCAATGATGGCCCCGCTAATTTCATGCATGGTCTGTTCCGTGGCTTGTTGAGCGCCGATGCCCGATTCTTTCATTTTGGCATGAACGGCTTCAATCACCACGATCGCGTTATCGACCACAATGCCTATGGCAAGCACCAACGCAAACAGCGTGATGAGATTGAGAGAAAACCCCATCAGTTGCATGATAAACAATGTACCGACCAAAGAGACGGGAACGGCCAGTATGGGAATGATGGTGAGCCGAACATTCTGTAAAAAGACAAACACCACCAAGGACACCAGGAGAAATGCTTCCAGTAGGGTTTTTATGACTTGATAAATAGATGCATCCAAAAACTCAGAAACATCATAACTCACGCTGTAATCCATCCCTGGAGGGAACGACGTTGATTTAATTTCTTCCATTTTGGCTTTAATCTTTTCGATCACCTCCTTGGCATTGCTTCCCGGACGCTGTTTTAACACGATAGCAGCCGAAGCTTGGCCGTTTTCCTTGGAAAGAACTCCGTAGTCCTGGGAATCAAATTCAATGTCTGCGACGTCTTTTAGCCGCAAAATTTCCCCACCATCCGTACTGCTTAAAACCATTTCTTCATAGGCTTCCTTGGTATTGTGCTTGCCTGTATATTTTAATATGTACTGAAGGGCCTGTTCATTTCTCTCCTTACCTGAACTTTCGCCAATTTTTCCCGGCGCAGCCTCGACATTCTGGGCTTTTAATTTCTCAATGACCTCGAGAGGTGAAATGTTGTACATGACTAATTTATTTGGCCTCAGCCACACACGCATCGCGTATTCTCTTGATCCCATAATTTCAGCGAAACCGACGCCATCGATTCTTTTCAGCTCCTTCAGAACATTGATGTCAGTGAAATTGTAAAGAAATTTCTCGTCGATCGTTGAATCCTGACTGAGTATGTTGATATACAACAACATACTATTTTGGACTTTCTCCACGATCACTCCAGATTTAATAGCCTCTGGAGGCAACTCATCCAATGCGGAAGCCACTCTGTTCTGAACGTTCACCGCGGCTATTTCTGGGTCAGTGCCGGCTTTAAAAATAATCTGGATCACGCTCGTGCCATCATTGCCGGAAACGGACGACATATATGCCATACCGGCGACACCATTAATGGATCGTTCAAGAGGTGTAACGACTGCGTTGACCAGAGTTTCGGCATTCGCACCGATGAATTTAGTCGTGACATTGACCTCGGGTGGGGTAATTTCGGGAAACTGAGAGACCGGAAGAAGGGTAAAGGACAATAGGCCCAGCAAGGTGATAAAAAGAGAGATCACAATAGAAAGCACCGGACGATGAATAAAAGCAGCCACCATATGTCTATTCTCTTCTAGAGTTTTTACTGCTTCACATCATCGAATGGTAATTTTCAACGTGAACAGGATACACGCTGTCTCCGTTCATCACATTTTCAACCCCCTCGAAGAGTATCTTTTCGTCTTTGGACAAACCCGACTCCACAACATAAAATTTTGGCAATCGCATTTTATAGACCATATTTCTTTGCTCCAGCACATTCTCGTGATTGACGACATACACATACAATTTGTCTTGAATTTCAAAGGTCGATTTTTGTGGAATAAGCAACGCACTTTTCAGTGTTTTATTGACAATGACCTTACCGTTTGCCCCTTGCTTTAACAGTCCTTCAGGATTGGGGAACCTTGCCCTTAACCCAATATTGCCGGTTGACTCGTCAAATTCACTCTCAATCATTTCTATGGTTCCTTCGTGACCATAAAGAACATGATTGGCAAGTTCCAAGCCCACAACCTTCGTCTCTCGTTCTCCGGCAGCAAGATATTTAAGATAATCGATTTCTGACAGGTGAAAATACGCGAATACTTCCCGGTCGTCGGAAAGGGAGGTCAACATATCTCCTTCTGCAATCAAACTGCCAACTTTGTTCGGAATACGGTTAATAAAGCCGTCATAGGGTGCTTTTATTTTTGAAAACGAAAGATTGAGGGCTACCTGCTCTTCGTTGGCCACAGCTTCTTCCACGTCCGCGTTTAATGCATCTACTTTTGCTTGAATGACATGAAGCTCCGATTCCGAGACAATATTTTTTTCTAACAATATGGTCACGTTAGCTAATTCAACTTGGGCTACTTTCAAATCCGCTGCTGCACTTTTATAAGCCGCATTCGCTTTTTGCAATTCTTTATCAAATACGCTAGAGCTCAGGGCAAATAGCAACTGCCCTTTTTTGACGGGCTGCCCTTCGTCTACATAAATCTTTTCTATGTAACCTCTGATTTTGCTTCGTATCTCGACATAACTGACCGATTGAATCTGGGCGACGTATTTGTTGCTGTATGAAACATCTTCTAAGATGGGATAAATCACCTTATGTGCATCGACGGTCACAGCCTCGCTTTGATACGTGCAGGATGAGGCAATTAGGCAGACTGAAATTAATAGTAGGGGGATAATTGTCATTTTGTATACTTTCCCAAAGTGAGATTTTGAACATTCCCGATACGGGTTATCAAAGCCCTTGAATTCTGCAATAGGCAAAACCTTGCTCCATTGACTCAATTATTTTTTCAATGAAACAGCCAATGATTCAGGTAGGTAAAAATAGTAGAAGGGAACGGTTACTTCATCTATTTGAAGAATCAACGCTTTGCTATATAGTTTTGCTACACTTTTACTGATAACAGGAACCCAGTCAGATAATAATGAATTTGCACAAATCAAGGCCATCCCGATTTGCGCGCAGGGAGGGACATACAGGCTATCCAAACGGCTTCCCCAAGACAGTAGCAGCTCACAGCAAGAACTTTTTCCGCACCAGACCGCCTTTCATGAGCATCGGGCCCAAAGAGTTTCTCCCTGACAGACAACGGGTTAGCTCGAATCTGAAAGAAAGCCCGCTTGATGACTAAGATAGTCGTCTTAGATTTTTACCTGATAAACGGCGACCTATCTCTCCAAATTGGTCCTCTTCTTGTTTAACGAAAGATCAAATGGATGTTCACCCTAGATCAGCGACCAAGGCCTTAAAACTAAGCTTCGCTTCATCTTCGCTTCATCTTCTATGCATCAAAAGCATGCGGAAGCTCAATTGGCCCGGAGTTGATTCATCCTGATTGCAGAATCAAAGTCGGCTTGCGTGATTTCATTGACATCATGCCGGAGACCGTGACGGTAGTGTTAAAGAAGGCATGCATTCCGTTTAACTTACAATTAAAAGCAAAATATGAACCACCGCCATAATCGGCAAGGCCGCTTTAAAAATTTGAATATATTCAATCGAATTTTAGGAAACCCTTATGGAAAAAGATCATTGTGCGCCTGCATGCCACGCCTAATCGTGGCAAACCCCCACGAAGCCACCACGACATACGGTGGCGAACATATTATTCACCTTGCTTGGCTTTCACGTGTAAGTTTGAATTACCACTTGTGGAAAATGGCAGTCAAGGATTCAAAAATAAAAAATTGTTAGACTTAGTCACCTAACCTAGGGTTTACTCGTTCCTCGGGACGTTACGTATCTTGTTGATTAGAGAGGGATTCCAGAGAAGGGCGAGAAGACGATTCCGCACAATAGTCCCGGCTTTCTTGAACATAGGTCCGGAAGGGGTCGGCCATAACAAAAACCGGGCTTCCGCGAAATTGCAGGACAGACCAATTAATCACATAGGGAGGCACACGATGATCTTCCGGTTGGTCGGCTAAACAGGAAAATCCCGACTCAGCCTGTGAGGTCAAATATCGAACGGCCTCTCCTCTGGCAAATGCCCGGGTATTCCTGGGTGGGTGGAATTTCGCTAGCCGGACCGCTTCATCGGTCATAAAGCGTGGGGCTTGCCCCTCATCCGCTAATCCGTGATACAGTCCCCTCGCCGGATCCACATTATGATATTCCAGATCCAAGCTTTTGAGCCAAGGATCATCCCACTCTAATTTTTCAGCCTCCCGAAAATTTTCCAGTAACCAGAGCTTTGAGGCCCAATCCACGCGGCCAACCACAGCCTGATACCCTTTGTGTAAATCCTTGATGACGGATTCCCAATGGGCCAGAACCCAATCGGTCTCCTCGTCTTGCCCGGCATACCGCTTGGCCGCAGCTTCCCAAAAGATTTCCTGCATCTCCAAAGCGGACAGATATTGTCCCGTGGATAATGTCACGAACCATAGGCGTGTCGGATCACGCGAGATGTCCCGTAATGTTTGAACGGGATCATCCAGATCTAATCCCTGTGGGGCATGACCCTCCTCGATGAGTTGCAGCACCAGTCCGGTCGTGCCCATTTTCAGGAGTGTGGCTTCCTCGGCCATATTGGAATCGCCGACCAACAAATGAAGCCGGCGAAAGCGATTGGGATCCGCCAGAGGTTCGTCCCTGGTATTCACAATAGCCCGGTTGTGCTGCACCCATTCGAAAAAGTCATTCACAATGAAATCCGGACGTTGGGAAATTTGATACACCATCTCGTTTTGAGCCGGCTTTTTTGATCGAGGCCTCGTGATGCCTTCAATATCTTCCAGTTCGATCCATCCATCCAGATTTCTGGTCATGCCCACACGCCCGGCTCCGGTAAAGACCTGCCGGGTGACTAAAAATGGAATCAACTTCCCCAGTCCACGCTGCGTGAATGGGAAATCTCGGGAAACCAGGAAATTTTCATGACATCCAAAGGTCGCTCCCGTTTCATGATCCACATTATTTTTAATGATGGAAACTTGGTCGGCAATCCCCAGATCATCCAAACAGTCCTGGATCAAACAGTCCCCTGCCCGATCATAGGTCAGCATATCCCACAAGGAATGACACTCCGGCGAGGCAAACTCCAAATGGCCCATATCGACATACATGCGTCCCGCGTTCAATAAGAACCCGCCGTTGCCGGGAGGCTCGTCATAGCCTCGATAATGGACATCGATGACCCCGTACTTTTTGGTGGCAAAAAGATGATCGATGATCCGGTGGGCAATCCAGGAGGGTGAGAACTCAGACTGATCCGACTTAATCAACAAACCATATTCGGTTTCCAATCCAAAAATGCGATTATGCATGAGAGGAAAATTTTTTCATGGCCTAAGAGGCAGGTTGAAGGCTGCCGGCAACAGTACGTGGAGTTCATCTCCAGCCAACACACGGTAGGTTTCCATAATACTCACCGTACGGTCCAACAGCACACATTCTAAAGTTTCCTTATTCAGCATTTCTTGTATCCGCTGACGAGCGGCCTCCTCGTCAGGAAGTGAGACACGATCAGATTCGACCTTCTGAGATCCCTCTCCGTCTCCCACTTCTTCACTCGGGAAAGATCCTTGCAGCAGACTGGCCAATCCCCACAATCGAAGAGCCCGCTCCAAGGCAACCTCTAGACTCTCCGGTGCCTTCTCTTTCTTCCATTCATCATAAAGAGCTTTCTCAACGGACTTCCTGGAAGCGAGAATCCCCACATCGGAACATTCTTCAAATAATCCGTCATAATTCGTCGTAAAGATACGATCTTTTTCCGGAACCTTGCCCACTTCGGCCAGAAGGATTTTTACGATATAAGGCGCCCGAAAAATCTCTTCAAACGCCTGCTTGACCACAGGAGCCACTCCGTTTTTGGTGAGCCGGGAAGCCGTCACATCCGAAGGGGAACGTTGGAAGCCTTCGACATGGGCTAAATCCAACAAGGAAAATCGCAGCTTTTCCAAATCGGCGGGATGCCCCATGCCCCCCAAGGCAATCCGATCATAAATCTCATACAGCTTGGGCGTTCCCCGATGAACCGTAAGCAACAAAATCCCTTGCGGGCACGAAACCGCGATCAAGGGATTTCCCTGCGTGAATTGATCGTCCAAGTATTGCCGGCGATTCGCGACCGCCTCAACCCAACGATACGGTTCCTCATACATGGCCGGCCACCTTTCCCGTATAGAGATTCTTCAACCGGTCGACAGAAAAGGGCTGAACGCCTTGAGCCGTGATGCGCTTGACCACCGGGTAGAGCTTGGCTTGCGTGTTCACTCCGCCGGTGGCCGAATCGAATTCGGCGGCGCTGGTCAACAGTCGCAACGCCAGCGTCAACGCGTCCTCCTCGGAATACTCGGAAATCGGACCCGCTCCCCATTGATTGAGATAAAACATGATCCCTCGAATGGTGGAAGACCCGGACCCGGAGACGGCATAATCCACGCCCTCAAATTCCGCGCCTAAAATGTCATAGAAAAAAATCTTACCGATCCCATCCTCGGAATCGAACCCGGCAAAAATGGGTACCACCGCCCCGGTCCCCGCCAACGCCGCCGGAACATTATTTTTCAGCAGCGTGGACAGAGCCCGCAGCTTTCCTTCAAAGCTCAAATCCTGGAGTTGACTCCGCCGGTAATATTTAAAGGAATGCCCCAGGACACGAGCCATTTCAAAGGCGGTAGCCGGGACACCGGCAATCGCCAACACCGAATAGCGATCGATCTCCAACACCTTATCGGTCCGGTCATACATGACCAGGTTCCCGGCAGTAGCCCGACGGTCTCCGGCCACCAACACCCCGTCTTGGTATTTCAAGGCCAGGACGGTCGTCCCTGTCGTGAGGGGATAGGCTGTAGCTGAGACGGATCCCCGTTCGTTTCCTCGACAGGAAAACTCGTAACCCTGATCTTTTAACAATTGGAAAAAATCTCCCTGCCCTCCCATGCCGTTCATTCTCCCGTTCGCTGGCGATAGCGTTCCGCCTGCTTGGGATCCACCTTGCGCATACGTTTCATGAGGTTATCCTTGGAAGGCGAATCCGTCTTCGGACGCTTCGGGCCGGGCTCCGCCTCCCGGTTTCCCGGTGGCTTTCCCAAAGGATCAACCGGCCGTTCCCGTCGTTCACATTCAACGATGTTCCTCTTCCATTCGGAAATGTTGTCCCGATATATTGCCTGGTTCATGAATGCCTCCTTACACGAAAGAACAAAAGTGTTCGGGTTGTCGTGCGTTCAGTAACAATCCCAAGTGATGAGCAACCGAAGCGGGATCAACCAAATCACCCATTTCAAACACCAGGGTTTTGTCTCCCTGACGGAACGTGACGCGTTCCCATTGCACCGAATCCAGATATTGAGGAAATTGCCGAATACAGGCACCTCGCAGACCGCCTCGTGTATCCTCGGGGCCAAACCCGATGGCCCGCTCAACATCGGATTCTTCGCATAGCCTTGTCGTCCGCCCTTCAGCCTCCAAGCCGTAAAACAAGCCACGCTCCGGGTCAATGTGATGATATTCCAAATCGAGACTTTTCAGCCAGGGATCCTCCCATGCGAGACCTTCCTCCTGCCTGAAGGTATCCAGGAGCCATTGCTTCGTGACCCAATCCAGTTTTCCCACTAATGTCATTGGATCGGATTCCAACAGATCCAATGTGCGCTCCCATTCTTGAAGAATCCAACGGGTTTCGTCATCTCCTCCGCTCAAAACGCGGTGAGCCGCGGCTAAGTACTCACGTTGAAGATCCACGCCCGAGATAGTCTGCCCGCCTTTTCGCGTCACCAGGGTTTTCAATGCCGTATCCTGGGACAGGGCCTGAATGGCCTGAACCGGTGATTCCAGAACCATCAACGGAGCCTGGTTTCTGGCAATGAGATCCAACACCACCCGAGTCGTTCCCACTTTCAGCGCCGTGGCATATTCCGACATATTGGCATCACCAACAATCAAATGCAGCCGACGGAACCGCGTCCGATCTGCATGGGGCTCATCTCGGGTATTGAGGATCGACCGGTTGTGCATCGTATCCACACCCAATTCCTGCTCCATGAAATCGGCACGTTGGGACAACTGAAAACCTCCGGCCCGATAGCCGGCTTCCTGTTTTTCCCGACCGACCTTTCCTGCGCCTGCAATAATTTGGCGGCTCACAAGAAACGGGATTAACCCCTCAACCAGGGACTGAAATTCAAGAGACCGGGATACCAGATAATTATCATGGCAGCCGTAACTATGGCCTTGAAAATCCGAGTTGTTTTTATAGAGCTGCACGCTCTCTCTCCCGAGCAAGGCATTTCTTCTCCGAGCCGCGGCCAACAGAATGCGCTCGCCTGCACGGTCGTGCGCCACCAGATCCTTCAGCGACCGGCATTCGGGTGTCGAGTATTCCGGATGGGTATGGTCATTGTACAATCGGGCACCATTCGGCAAGACCACATCGCTTTTCATCTCATAAAAAGAAAACGGACGATGGGCGTCTTGTTCAGCAAAAAGCGCTTCCTCTCGATCTTGAGCCAACTCGGATACACGGAAGCCCCGCTGATCGACCTGAGGATGTTCGCCATGATAATCCCACCTGCGCTGGAAAGGCCCCTTCAGATAGGCCCGAACGAGTTCCATGGACTCCACCACGGCATCCATCTCGGGACACTCTTCACGGGTAATCCCATATTCCGTTTCAATACCGAACAAACGAAGATCATCCATGCGATTTTCATTCACTCCCATCAACACCGGCATAGCGTAACTATCAAAAAACCATCAACCGGCGACGAACTAAATAATCGAGGAAGCCACTTGATCGCGATTCACACCCTTTGCCCGAAACGAGGTCACACCCACGACTTGCTCCGGTTGATAATCCAGCAGCTTCAACCATTCTTCCGCCGAATCGTCCGGTGGGAAAATTTCGCTTTCCCGAAATTCTTCATCGACGGCACGGCTGAGATCGGCCGGTGAGAGCCCAGCCTCTTTGGATCCCGGTAAAGCAATGGATCGTTCAATCGCCATTTCTTTCGCTCGTCTGACAATACCCGCCAACACCGCTCCGCTGATAAAATGCTGTCGATATAAAATCTCGCGCCGTCCGTTCCGCAGCCTGATCGCCAACACACGATTCTCATCGTGCCGTTGAAACAGCTCTTCCACCAATTCTTCAATGAGCCTTTCCGGACCGGCCTCGGCACGACTGATCCCGGCAGAACCATCTTCCTTGGCATACGGTAAATCCGGTGTGAGATAAATCCGTAAAATTTCCTTGGTTTCCTGGCGGTCAGGACGACCGACCTTGATCTTGCGATCGATCCGGCCTGAGCGCAGCACGGCCGGGTCGATGAGATCCGGTCTATTGGAGGCTAGAATCACGACCACTTGTGTCAAGCTTTCGATCCCGTCCAGTTCCGCACAAAACATGGGGACCACCGTATTGGCCACGTTATAGGATCGAATAGCCCGACGCGTCCCCAATATCGATTCCGCTTCGTCAATAAAAATAAAAGGTAGCTTCCCGTCTTTCCGATGGGCCCGAGCCTGGCCAAACAGATCCCGAACCATGCGCTCAGACTCCCCCACCCACATATTCAAAATTTCAGGCCCCTTGATATGTAAAAAGATGCCGCCGGTAATGGGCGGTGAGGCCCCATGAGGGGAATCCTCGACGGGAGTAGAAGAGCCATCTGCCCCATGATCGGCAAACAAACGCCCCAGACTGGCTGCCGTCGCTTTCCCAATCAAGGTTTTTCCACACCCGGGAGGACCATACAGGAGAAACCCTTTAGGTTGTTCAAAAGCATATTGTTTAAAGACGTTCCCATGCAGCAGGGGATGTTCAATCGAACGCCGAATGGCGGCAATGGCCTTACCCTGTCCGCCAATATCTTCCCACGTGACTGTCGGGAGATCGGCCAAGACATGCGCCTGCGAAGAAGACTGACCTAACCGTTCAACCGCTAGACGCATCGTGGGGTCCAGACGCACTTCATCTCCCACTTGAAAGTCTACCGTAAAAAGCTCTTCGGCCCGTTGAATCACATTCCCCGAACGTCCCAGGTCCTGGTCGATACGCAAGCGGCCATCTTCCAAGATTTCCCGAATTTTGACGACAGGACCATTCCGGTCATACCCCAACGAGCGAATCACCACAAACGCCTCATTGACCAGAATCTGATGACCGCTTTTGAGGGAATTCCGGGTGAGCCGGGGATCAATATTCGCATAATATTCACTTCCCCCGACCATAATCTTTGCTAACCCGTCCTCGGATTGCCCTAAAAACGTCCCAACCCGGTTGGCCGGTGCGGTCAGCTTTTCCACAACGGATTGAAGTTTTTTAAATTCCTTGTCCTGTTGTTGCGCGGAAGCGGCCTGCTCCAACACCCGCTGTCTCATTTGATAGAGAAGCGGTATTCGGCTATCTCCTTCGGGAAGCGTGGCGAGACATTTATCAAGCAACGTTAAGAGCGAAGGAGGCGCCTCTCCAACCTTCTGGCCGGGTAACGGTTCAGAAAAGTCGGGAATATCTCTGGGAGCAAATTGACTATCACTCATACGCACCATTCTTTCTGGAACCATGACCATGCCCCCATGGGAAACATAGGCTTGTCATGATCCATGCTAGGCATTCAGGGAGTTAGGACACGACAGTTTGAAACGCACTGATTGCATTCTACACTGCCTGGTCCCTATTGCCCAAGTCAAAAAAAGACCGGAGGTTCCATTTCTGAAACCTCCGGTCTTTGTCTCGCAAAAAGATGTAACGAACTCAACTACCAACGACCACCGCGATTACCGCCTCCTCCAGGTCGTTTGCCACCGGGTCCCCGATTCCCACCACCTCCAAAATCGGTCCGAGGAGCTTGC
>JALDRK010000046.1 GCA_031315915.1 Nitrospirales bacterium | reverse complement strand
GACAGTCGAGGATGAATTCGTGCGCGGCCATGCCGTTGGTCCCGCAATACAAGACGGGATAATATTTTTTTAACTGATTGGCCATGTAATTGGCGTGCAGGATGGCGACTTGAGAAGCTTTGATCAGTCCATCGCGACCCATCAATTTCATATACGTCCAGGAAATGGGAAGGATGTTGGGGCTGCCATATGGCGCGGCGGCAATCGGACCGATGGTCCTATCCCGACGCTCAGGAAAAAGCGGATGTCCTGGGAGAAATGGCGCCAGGTGTTGGGCCACTGCTATGGGGCCCATGCCGGGACCTCCGCCCCCATGCGGGATGCAAAAGGTTTTATGAAGATTCAGATGACACACATCCGCACCGATATCGCCTGGCCGACAGAGACCGACCATGGCATTCATATTGGCCCCGTCCATATAGACTTGTCCCCCATGCTCGTGAACGATCTGGCAGGCCTCTCGGATCGTTTCTTCAAATACCCCATGAGTGGAGGGATAGGTCATCATGAAGGCCGAAAGCGAATCACGATACTGTTTGGCCTTGGCCTGAAGGTCCTTGAGATCGATATTTCCATGAGGATCACAGGCCACCGGCACGACTTTCATTCCGGCCATCACGGCACTGGCCGGGTTTGTTCCATGGGCGGATACGGGGATTAGGCAAATCTGGCGTCCCTTGTCACCGCGCTGCTCATGAAAAGCGCGGATAACCATGAGTCCGGCATATTCCCCCTGAGAACCGGCATTGGGCTGAAGAGAGACGGAAGAAAATCCGGTTATGTCTGCCAACCACTGTTCCAATTGCTGAAATAGCACCTGATACCCTTTCGCCTGGTCCGTGGGTGCGAAAGGATGCAGACGCGCAAACTCCGGCCATGTGATGGGAATCATTTCCGTCGTGGCGTTGAGCTTCATTGTACAGGAGCCCAACGGAATCATGGAATGAACGAGTGACAGGTCTTTTGAAGCCAACCGATGGATGTACCGAAGCAACTCATGCTCGGACCGATAGGTATGAAACACGGGGTGCGTAAGGTAAGGGGAGGTCCGAAGAAATTTCTCGGGGATGGTTCCGGATGGGAATTGAGGTAATTCGTCGAGACCAAACGGCAAGGTACCTTTTTCCGAAAAGACGCTCAGTAATTGGAGAATGTCGTTGTTCGTGGTGGTTTCATCCAAGGATATGCCAAATGACTCATCAGGATATTCACGCAAATTGAGCGAAGCCCGGCGTGACCGTTCGTTGATCTCAGAAACCGTCAATCTCGAATTTTGGATTCGTAATGTATCGAAAAATCGGTTAAAGAACAGTCGACATCCCAGTCGTCGAAAACCTTCGGCTGTGAGATTGGTGAGCGTATGAATCCGTGTGGCCATCTCCCGTAACCCTTCCGGGCCGTGATAGACCGCATACATGCCGGCGATGTTGGCGAGCAGCACCTGGGCCGTACAAATATTGCTGGTGGCGCGATCTCGGCGAATATGTTGTTCCCGCGTTTGCAGGGCCAGACGGTATGCGGGTTTGCCCTGTGCGTCTTTTGAAAGACCGACGATCCTGCCCGGAATGTGTCGTTTAAAAATGTCCCTGGCCGCAAGAAACGCGGCATGTGGCCCTCCATATCCCATGGGGACTCCAAAGCGTTGCGATGATCCGATAACGATGTCGGTTCCCCATTCTCCAGGTGGAACCAACAACGTCAGCGCAAGCAAGTCCGTGCTGGCCACGACCCAGACGCCTGCTTCCCTGGCTCGTTGGGCCAATGAGGCAAAATCCCGGATGTGCCCATCTGTGGACGGATAGGCCAACAGAATGCCAAACAGTTCCTGTTTTTCAAAATCCACAGTGTCGGGATTTCCCACCCGGATCTGTATTCCTAAGGGCATCGCTCTGGTTTCCAACACGGATGTGATTTGCGGATGGCAATCATTGGCGACAAAAAACGTCATGCCGGTTTTTTGGCTCAGAGCCCGACACATCCCCATGGCCTCGGCGGCTGCCGTGGCTTCATCCAATAAGGACGCATTGGCGATAGGCAGTCCGGTTAAATCTGCCACCAAGGTTTGAAAATTCATGAGAGCCTCAAGGCGACCTTGAGCAATTTCTGCTTGATAAGGGGTGTACTGCGTATACCATGCCGGATTTTCGAGGATATTGCGTGCAATGACCGCTGGGGTATAGCAATCGTAATACCCCATCCCAATGAACGATCGGTGAACCCGGTTTGTCCTGGCGAGTCCCTTCAGTTCAGTGAGGACGTCTTCTTCTGAGGAGGCTGGAGGCAGATCCAACTGATGAGTCAGGCGTATATCTTTAGGAATGGTGGTCTGGGTGAGGGCTTCCAAGCTTGCGAGACCTAAACACCCCAGCATTTCCTGAATTTCTTGATCGTTGGAACCGATATGCCGTTGTGCAAACGTCGTCATAACACATTTTCCATGGGATTAAGGGTTGTAACAACTGAATAGACCTGTTTCCATCCGAAAGACCTTATGGTAGGTCGGAAAATCCGGAATGAGCAAAATCGACAGGAATAGGAAGGAAGAAGGTCAGTCACCGAAACAAGACACAATCTAAGATGGAAATCAAGCCTATCATGTTTGGTACCGTACTGCAAAACGGAAGAAGGGATTGTTCGGAGTGACAGGAAAGCTTCGATTTTTATTGGTCAGGTAGACAAATAATGCTAAATTTTCAGGGACTTTTAAATGCTGATCCTGAATTGACGAAGAGCCACTTTTCTGTTTTTGATATTTTTTTATCGAATCGAATACGTGAGCATCATAACTGATTAAATTTTGTTCAATAACGCGTTGAAAGGTCTGAAAACACATGCAAAGATGGGCAGAAGAATATTGAGTAGAACCGATAAGTACGAAGGAAAATTCCTTTTTACAGCTGGAAAATCAATCAGGGAGGGTTTCGGGAGGAAGCCCAGCCATGAGGAAGGACACACAATGATCATTCTTTCCAATATCGCCAAACTATATGACGGGACATCCGCCACGCTCAAGGCCATTCATGAACGGGTTGATCTCTGGGTAGAGGATGGTCTCATTCATTCAGTCAAGCCTCATCACGTTCAATACCCACAAGGGTCGCAGGTGACCATTATCGATGGAAGTGATTTGACCGTGACTCCCGGCTTGATCGATTGTCATGGGCATGTGACGTTGTGGGGAGTGGCTTCGGACAATCTGGATCGTATGAATTCCCCGGAAGCGCCCTTCTGGGCAGAACGTATTTTGTATCGCACCTTGGTTCATGGGGGAGTGACCACGTTGAGGGATGTCGGCGGTGCCACCCATGTTTTGAAGCGATTGGTTGAACAACAGGTCGTCATTGGACCGCGTCTGAAAATAGCCATCTGCATGTTGTCGACCACCGGAGGCCATGCCGACTTTCGGGGTCCGGATCGATGTTGCGGAATGGTCTCTCGCCTGTGGCCGGAAGGGCCTGGGCGCCCATCCAGCATTGTGGACGGGCCATGGGAATGCCGGAAACGGGTGCGGGAAATTGCGGCCTGCGGGGCCGATCTCGTAAAAGTGTGTGCCAGCCCCGGAGTGGTGTCGCCCACAGACCATTTAGAACATCGTGATTTTACGCTTGAGGAAATGGAGGCCATTTGCGACGAAGCCGCAGGACGCGGTATGTATGTCGCTGCTCATGCCCATAGCCAAAGCGGGATTCGGCTGGCCATTCAGGCGGGGGTCAAGGATATCCAGCATATTTCCTTCATGGATGAAGACTTGGCCGAACTGGCCTATCAAAAAGGGTGCACGGTGACCCCAACGGCTTGGGTCGGACAACGATTGGCCCAATCCGGAGAATTTAACGAATTTATTCAGTCTAAAGTGCGAAAGGTTGCAGACAAACATGCCAAAGCCGTTCAGGCCGCTTATGCGAGCGGTTTGAACATGCTAGCGGGGACCGACCCGGTTCTGCAGGATATGCATGGCAGGAACTTCATGGAGTTGGTAGCGTTAATTCGAGAAGGTGTCCCATCGCTTGGAGCCTGGTATGGAGCGACGGGGCTAGCGGCTGAGCAAATCGGACAAACGGATACCGGGCGGTTGATTCCAGGGCATCGAGCGGATTTTCTTGCCTGCCGCGGAGATGTGTTAGAAAACCCCGGGCTCTTGGACCAAGGGGCATTATTGGAGGTAGTCAAAGATGGCCGAGGGTACCGGGGCGGCCTTCCTGGTTTTCCTCAAGATACTTTTCATGCGGCGGTTGAGCGCACTTTAGACTCTCGTGATGCCGGAGTCTGAACTGTCGCAGGGCTTGTTCTCCATGGACAGTTATGGTGTGTCGAGGGATTGATTCGGGCCTCGTTCATCGCCGGATGCCTTGACTTCTTCCAAGTCCACAATCAAATCGCCTTTGGGCGAAAAAAATCCCTGCCCATCAATTTGGACAATTCCATTACATTGCTCTTGGAAAAACTCCAAAACCCAGCCGTTAAAATCGTACCCTTCATCCGATACATCATTTGTGACCATTTGGGTGGTGGCGATGAACTTGCATTTGGCAATAAATTCTCGTGCAATCTGGGCTTCTAAGTCATCATACACCGATAGTTGATCTAAAAACGCTTCTTTTTCTGATTCAAGCACATCCTTATAGGTGCCATGACTTCGCACGCAAAAGAGACGAAGCGGTTTGCGTTCACGATGGTATCCCAAGGAAATATGCAACCAATCCCAATCATCCAAGGCTTCCGGATCCATCTTAGGTATCAGGGGAATTTGACTTTTGGATTTCAAAAAGTCGAGAAGCAATCGGAGAGGCGGGCTATCTTCACGCATACAAAAGACCCGTGAATAGGTCAGTTTTTCAGTTTCGGACGATTCGGCTGGTGATGCCGACGGAAAAACAGGAAGTTCTTTTGCCATGTGACGACCTCATGATGAACAAAAAGACATGTGCGCTACGAGGAACCATTTCCAGATCATGGGATACTTTACCTGGGACATTGAGGGGGCAGCAAGAAAAAGGTCAGACGAAGACCCTCATCGAAGAAAATAGCGGAACCCCTCTCCAGATCATGATTTTTGTTGACTCTTTTTCATGCATTCGGTAGACTCTGGCGCCGTTGTAAGAGAAGGGACGCGGGTCCCAGGGCTTTGTTGATCGAAGCCAAAGAGGCATTCCTTCCCTTGTGTATCAGAAACATCAAAGTGGTTTGCATTACTCAACTCTAAAATTTCATTGAGGAGGTCCGTATGGGAAAAGCCATGACAAAGTCGCAGATTGCCGATCATTTGGCCAAAAAAGCGGGCGTCACCAAAAAAACCGCGACGCAGATGATGGATGATTTTTGTGCCCTGGCCTATAAGGAAGCGAAGAATACGTTCGTCGTGCCGGGCATTGGAAAGCTTGTGTTGGCACATCGCAAGGCCAGAATGGGACGCAATCCCCAAACCGGTGCCGCTATTAAAATTCCGGCAAAGCGGGTGGTGAAATTCCGTGTGGCCAAAGCGGCGAAGGACGCCATTTTAGGGAAGAAGTAATTCCCTGCCGTGTTCTTTTGTCGACTGCCCCTCTTCCAGTCGATTCCTTTTCCATCTCAATCACAAGATTCAAGCAGGACTCGGAACATGAGTCCTGCTTGAATCTTGTGACGCACTGTACGCTTTCCGAATTGCCGCGTTTTTCCTGGCCAATGCCCCATATCGGTTAGTATATGGCCGGGGTCAAGCCGCTTCGTCCCATCCCATCATGACCGACGATGTGGACGGCATCGCCGTCGTAGACCGTAGTGTCTTCACTGGCAATACGTTTATTAACCGTGACAATCACTTTCTTTTGTTTGAGCAATTGGAAGATTTCTCGTAATGGTTTCCCTTGCTTTCGGATGAGTTGCTTGACTGAAATGGGGTCGGGGATTTCGCATCCAAGGGCGCGTTCCCCATCCGGGGTTTGCAAGTCACCCATCAGTGTAATGGTAATCATAGAAAACTTTCCTCCTCCATATATTTCCCGCGCATTCAAGTTCTATCTATCGTGTGACAAAAAATGTCTGGGAATGTAAGAGATGTCGGTTAAGGACTGATGCCCAAGATTCTCACCGGAGCGCCAGTTCCTCCTTTTATCTTCATTGGAAGGGCAATCAGCCAAGTTCCGGTAAGAGGGAGTTGATCAAGGTTGGCAACGTTTTCAAGGGCAATGCCATTACTTTCGGCTAGGATTTGGTGAACCGGAAACTCTCGTGATTGGCCAGGATCGATGCTAGCCGTATCCACCCCTATGCCGGCAATTTTCCTTTCCCTGACAAGAAATTCCGCAGAAACTTTTGAAAATGAAGGAAAATGCAACGAAAGGGGATCCGATGGCGTCGGGCTTCCAAAATATTGGGTGGGGTGAGGCCAATATCGGCCCCATCCCGTTAAAAGTAAGACAACACTTTTTGAGGGAATACGACCATGTTGCGACTCCCACTCCACAATATCGGTCAGTTGAAGAGTATAATCTGGATTAGAGGCCACTTTTTCACGAATGTCCAGGACAATCGCTTCGCCCATGAGATTGGAAAGAGGAATCTGATCCACCGATAATCCGTCTTGAGCAAAGTGAATGGGAGCATCAAGATGTGTGCCCCCATGCTCGGAAGCGGAAAAATTGGCTGATGCGTACCAATCACCATTCTGATTGGGACCCCAACTCGTTTTTTGCCATTGAAAAGGTTGGTTGTGAGGCCAATAGAGGGTCTGCTCATCAAAAGAGTACGTCAGATCCACCAACTGTCCTCTGGGCATTACGCTGGGGTTGCACCCCGTCAGACCAATCGTCAGGGCCAGACCAAATACCCCCGGCATCATGGAGAACAGGTAGAGATGAATTTTCCATTTTAAAAACATGGAAAAATCCTAACAAGTCCGTAAGGAATCCGGCAATGAACAATCCCACATGAGAAGTGTCGGCAAAGAAAACCTGAGCATGTGGATCAAGGCCGGAAAACATGCTAAAACGTATCAGATTTTTATATTGAGAAGGAACAACTCATGTACAAGATAATCATAATTTTGGTCTTACTAATTATTTTATTTTTTATGGTGCGACGCGCTATTCGTGATTGGGGTGAATCCAACCCTCCGAATGCTGCGCCCGGTAAGGATGTGATGATCCAAGATCCAGTCTGCAAAACCTATGTGACCGTAGGCACGGCAATTGTAGAAGAAACGGCAGGAAAAACCTATTATTTTTGTAGCCAGGATTGTGCCAGGCATTTTAAGCGCAGTCCTACTTCTTAGAACGGCAAAAAGAAGGTGGGCATGATTATGAAGGAATGGTAGGAATGATGGTCAGAGAAGAGTGCCCCCGCAGGAAGACCCGGAACCGGCGGTGCACCCATAACAATGTGAATCAACAGTGATGGGCCGATTGTGGAGGGATTCTAGAGAAAAATCCCCAATGTATTGTGGAAATTCTGAATGAAGAGAAAGATTCAGCATTTGATTAAAGTCGCAATCGTACAAACGTCCATCCCAACCCACACTCAGCAACGATCGACACATCAACCCCTCAACCGTCGCGGGATTAAAGCTATTGACCAATAGAGCATAGTATTCTTCCAATTGTTCTGCAGCCACTAAATCTTCCAAAAACCGACTGATTGGCATGTTGGTAATCGTGAAAAGCTCGTTGAAGTGAATGCCAAAACGGGTTTGCAGTTCCTCTCGATAATCAGCCTGGAGTTCTTCTTGAGGAGGGGGCAACACCGGTCCTAATGGATTGTAGACGAGGTTGAGGACTAATCCCGACCCTTTCATTCCGTAGCCTAAGGTATTGAGTTGTCGGAGCGCGGCAATGCTTCGATCAAAGACACCCCTTCCACGTTGGGCATCGACATTATCCTCCCGGTAACAGGGAAGGGAAGCAATGATTTCCACTCCATAGTCGGCCAAGAATTCTGGGAGGTGGGTTTTTCCCTTCACAAGGAACACGGTCAAGTTACATCGATCCAAAATGGTTCGATCGAGTTTTCGGCATTCCTTAACCAAATACTCGAAGTGGGGATTCATTTCGGGAGCCCCGCCCGTAATGTCGACCGTGGTTATGCTCGGTGTGACTGCCAATACCCTCAATACCTGATCAATCGTCTCTTTGGTCATGATTTCTGTTCGTTGAGGGCCTGCGTCCACATGGCAATGGTGACAAATTTGATTGCACAGTTTTCCGACGTTGACTTGCAATGTAGTTAGGGAGGCAGCCTTCAAGGAAGAATGGCCATGCCGTGCCAGTGTTTCCTCAAAGGAAGGGACCGTAGGCCGTATTGGAGATTGTGATAAAACTGAAAGGGGTCGTGAGATCATGTGAATATACTGTATGAAAGGTTGCGTCGACGGTAAACACCAGTTGATGGCATACGCTCAGCAGCATCCTGACGTGGTCTCACAAATGACCGGATCTGCATGAGGCGACTCCTTCGCACGATTAATCAGGCCGAAGTACGGTTGATAAGAGGGATCGGACAATACTTTGATGGTTTTTGAGCAAATTTCCAATGGGTCTCCGGAATAGAAGATATGATGATCGTCGTCCTGTCCCTCTAAAAACGGACCCATTAAGATGGCAAAATGGCCTTCCCATAGACACGGAGCGTTGTCGGGTTTAATGGAAACGATCCGGCTGTCATGCTCGGATATAGGGACCGGCTGGGCCGTGAAGGAAAAGCACCCTTTGTAGGACGGCAAACTCAGCAAGGCAAAGGTCTTTTCATCGATTTGCTGTTGGTTGCCTCGTTGAAATGTCCTACCCTCTTCATCTGTGATCTTCGAAAACGGACCTAAAAATGTAGCAAAAGTAGGATTCATGGGTGCAGAGGAAACCAGGGTTTTGTATCCGGTCAGGGTGACCGAAAGAAAATGAATCCCATCAATTATCCGCCAGGGAATGACTGTAATTTGGTGAAGGCCTCGAAATCCTGCCTGACGCAACCCACCCCAATAGGCCTGAATGGTTAAGGCACCTGAAAGGCAATCTCCCCATTTTCGGGTGTCATGAATCATGTAATTAGGAATGGGTTGATCGGCGACAATATCAGAAATGGTGAAACGTCCGCCTGGACGGATGACCCGAAACATTTCTTGGAAAACTTTATCCTTATTTGGCGCAAGGTTAATCACGCAATTGGAAATGATCAAATCCACACTGTCGGCTTCAACCGGCATGGTGTCCGCCATACCCTTTCGAAAGTCCACATTGGAGATCGGATACCCCAGATTTGTGGCGACCGTCGGCGCGTGAGTCCTGGCCAATGCGAGCATTTCATCGGTCATATCTATGCCTATGACTTTTCCGCTTGAGCCGACACGCCGGGAAGCTTCGAAACAATCAATGCCTCCTCCGGAACCGATGTCTAAGACCACCTCTCCTGGCTGTACGGTTGAAAGACCAACGGGAGTTCCACAGCCATAGGAGGCCTTCAGAACGGCATCCGGGATAAATTTCCCTAATTCTTCATGGTTATATCCGGTTGGACAGCACATTTGTTCCCCATTTGTGACAGCCTGAGCATACCGTTGGCTGACGGCCTGAGTAATAGACTCGTGTGCGGTAGAAAAAAAAGTGTCGTTAGCCATATCTTCCTCTACTAGTAAATTAAGGTGGGAGATCTGAATAGCCGCCCAGAAAACCTGATATCTATAGTTTAGAATTGGGAAAGAGGTCAATGATATACACCCTCTTGGGTCCCAAAAAGTGGCCAAATGTTACAATTTTACAATAGAGTAAAGCGAAATGCAGCACCGAACGTGAGAAGGGTTTGATATGGAATGTCCAGTAATCCCAGGCTCCTCTTGTGAAAGTTCATCAAATTTAGAGAAGATAGCTAAAACGTAGGTAAGGGAAGAACGAAACCGTGTGTTATTTCCATACAGAGTCCACTAAAACAAAAACCTGATTTCTTTATAGATTGGGTAAATGGTATCGTCTTTGCTTTATACATTGATCTATCCTTAACTGAATAGAAGGCAAGGAAACACTTTTACCATGGCCCTGGTTCCATGCCCTGAATGTCAAAAAGCCGTTTCCACGGAGGCATTGGCCTGTCCGCAGTGCGCCTATCCCTATCCTGGCAAAAAGCCCACACAGATGGAAACCGTTCCTTCAAAGCTCAACGCCTGTCCGGATTGCGGTAGTCCTGTTTCTAAACAGGCACATGCCTGTCCACATTGCGGAGTGTCGCTTTTACAGGAACGTAACGGAAGTTCTTTGGGACTTGAGGAAGGGGCAATTGAAGAAACGTGGTTGTGTCCCCATTGCGGTACACCCTATACGAGAAAAGTCAAGCGCAGTGGTGGGGGAACCGAGGAGCCAGTGGAAAAACGTCAGGAAAAGTCTCCTGATTCTTCTCCTCCGCCTCCTTCCAAGGTCGAATGTGAAAGTTTGATGGTCATATCCGAGCCAACCACGAACCCTCTGGCCAAGCGACGTCCGGCTCTTTGGCAGGACAGTTTCATCCCGAAGGAAATCGAACCCTCTCCTCCCAAATACCCACGGAGCAAAAAAAAATCAATCATCTTGATCGTTGTGATGCTGATTCTGGTGATGGTTGGGGGTGGGCTAGGGGCTATCTGGCAGTTCAAAGGGATCACCCCAATTGAATTGCTGACCTACCTCAGAATGTAAGGCTCTATTTCCCTCCAGCATTGTTTCCTGCTGACCATAAGACCTTGGGCTCATGATCGGCCATGAAAGACTCAATGACTTCCGAAAGGTTTTTTATTCGTTATAGCTGAAAGAAAAGCTAACCCAAGGGACGACTAACTGCCGGGAAGCACGGAAAGGGCGGCAACGGGGGCCACAATATTCGAAAACATGAGCGTGGCGTCGACGGCCCAGTCAATGAACGGGCCGGGATAAATGCCTAACACCAGGGTGCCGGCGATGCCGACGTAGACAGCCACTTTAATCGGCATGGATGCAGCGATGGGGGAGGGGTCAGTCGGCTCGTTGATATACATTTTCTTAACGACAATCAGATAGTAATACATCGAGATGACGATATTGACCAGCCCGACAACTAAAAGCGTGTACAATTCTTGTTCCATGGCCGCCACAAATAAATAGAGTTTTCCAATAAATCCCGCCAAGGGGGGAACCCCCGCCAAGGAAAGTAAAAACAACAACATCGCGGCGGCCAAAAACGGAGAACGCCGGTTGAGTCCATTGTAGTCTTCAATTTCATCGCTTCTGATCACCTGACTCACGGCGATAATGACGGCGAATGCGCCAAGATTGGCAAATAAATAGGTCAGCAGGAAAAACATGATGGCATCGCTGCCCTGCTTCGTGCCCGCCGCGAGGCCGATCATGATATTGCCGATTTGGGCGATCCCGGAATAGGCTAACAGGCGTTTGATATTTTTCTGCGCGATGGCCACGACGTTTCCATAGGTCATGGAGACAATGGAGGCGAGGACAAACACCACCACCCACATAGGTTTGAAGGATGCCAAGGCCACATAGAACATTCTGATCAGAATGGCCAGGGCAGCCCCCTTTGGGGCAATGGACAAGAATGCCGTGACAGGCGTCGGAGCGCCCTGATAGGTATCGGGTATCCAGGAATGAAAGGGCACAGCTCCGATCTTGAAGCCGAGGGCTGCGAAAATCAGGATAAATCCAATAGCCAGGCCGTAGCTGCCCTGATTGCCGGCCATTTCGGAAAAGACCATCGTTCCTGTTTCGCCATAGACCAGGCTAATGCCATAAGCCAGCAGACCGGCGGCAAACACCCCGAGAATGAAGAACTTTAATCCGGCTTCCGAGGACCGTATATCATCTCGCAAATAGGCCACCAACACATAGAATCCAAAGGTTGAAAACTCCAAGGTGACAAACACCGACAGGAGATCGTTTGAGGAGGCCATGAACATCATGCCGATGGCCGACATGACAACCATGCAATAGTATTCTCCCTTGAAAAACCGAAAGTCCCTCACATAATCGATGGACATGAATACAACGAGTGCAGTGGCCAACACCACCAGAATCTTAAAGAATAGTGCCAGATGATCCAGCACGAACATGTTTTTAAACAGGGCTCCTGTGATCCCTGTCACATCCATGCCAATGAGCATGAGACCCGTAATCCCCAACCCACCGATACTTAAATATGCCAACTGCTGATGGGTGATCCGTTTGAGGGAAAAATCAAGGCAGAGCACTACGCAAAGCCAAAGTGTCAGAAAGATCTCAGGCAAGAGC
Source organism: Nitrospirales bacterium (assembly GCA_031315915.1). GTDB lineage: Bacteria > Nitrospirota > Nitrospiria > Nitrospirales > UBA8639 > JACKFE01. The sequence continues at coordinate 11,063 of JALDRK010000046.1, read as the reverse complement.
AGCAGTAGATCTGAACCGGATAGGGTGAGATTAAATGTCAGCATTTCAATATCGTTTTTCTGGTGGTTTGGTTTATCTAGTGAAGGAGATCTTGAGTATTGTGTGTGATGAGAGGAGTGACCTGGTTGATGCGATCAAGCAGGGGGCCGACTGTGGAGCCCACGACCTCCAGGAAGCGTCCAGGGAAAATGCCCAAAATGATGCTGCAGGCGATCAATAACAGGAGCGGCATCCGGTCAACCCAATGTGTGGCATCGGCGGAATGGGCAAAGTGGGGATCCATTTGGCCATAAAACAGACCCCTCATCATCTTGAACAAATACGCCATGGTCAGGACGATTCCAAACATGGCCACCACGACCTGAAAGGGATATTTTTCCCAACTCCCCATAATAATCATGATTTCAGCGATGAAATTGACCGTTCCGGGCATACCGATGGATGCCATACAGGCAATGATGAATGCCCCGGCAATGAAGGGCATGCGTTCAATCAGTCCGCCCAATGAAGGGATATCCCGGGAATGGGTCTGGTCGTAAACCCATCCCGCCATGGCGAAAAGCATGCTGGTGGCCAGGGCATGAGCAAACATGTAGATCACGGCCCCCGTCAGGCTGATGTAATCCAACGCAGCCATACCAAGAAAGATATAGCCCATGTGGCTGGAACTGGAATAACCAATGACATATTTGGTGTCCTTGGCGAAATACGACACCAATCCTCCATAAATAATGGAGAACACGCAGAGGATGGCGGCAACGGGAATCCATTCCCGGGTGGTCTCGGGTAAAATTTCATATCCCACGCGGATGATGGAGAAGTGCCCAAGTTTCATCAAGACCCCGGCATGCAGCATGCTGGTGGCCGCGGGCGCAGCGGCATGGCCCACCGGGGACCAGGAATGCAATGGCCAAATGGGAGCGATCGAAGCAAACCCGAAAAAAATCAAAAACCAAATGACGGTCGCGAGGGTTCCCGTGAAATGCGCTTTTTCTCGAAGCACCACAATGTCGAAGGTATGGAGCCCTGAAAAATGATAGATCAACAGAATGCCCATCAGAGCGACCACGGCTCCGGCTGACAGGAATAACACCAACTTCATCGCCGCGTATTCTTTGCTGTTTGATGCGAAATTGAAGATGAATCCCACCGAATCCCGAAGCTTTAATCCTTCGGGATCTGTCATGGAAAGATAGCCCTTGGTATGACTGCCCCACACACCTAGCAGGAGATACATGGGAAGCACCGACATTTCATAGAAGAAGTACAGAAAGAAGAGATCCAGCGACATGAACACCCCGATGGTGGCCGCTGCCAGAATCAAGAGAAAGATATAAAATTCCTTGATTCGATCCTTAATATGCCACGATACGAAGATGCCGGCGAACAGGAGGATCGCCGAGGCGAAAACCAGCGGCCCGCCGATGCCATCCACCCCGAGATAAAAGGCAATGCCTAGTTCGTCCGACCAGGAAAATCGTTGAACGAATTGATAACCGCCTTTTGTGGTGTCATAGGCAAAGAAGATGTAGAAGGAGGCCAACAGGGCAATGCCCGAAGAAACGGCGGCGGTCATCCGGACAAGCAGTTCCTCTTTGCGCGGGATGAACACCAGGGCCGTCGCTCCGAGAAAGGGAGCGAAGAGAATAATGAGTAGTGCGTATTCACCCATCTTGATCAGTTCCGATGTGTGTCAGCAGGGACTTGGACGATAGTGTGTTGGGCTGTGGCCATTCCCGGTTGCAATCGATCGACCACCGCTTGGACCGATCCATTCACGATCCGCAAAAACGGGGAGGGATAAATGCCGATCCAGAAGATCATCACGGTTAACGCCACTCCGATGGCCCATTCCCTGGTGTTCAAATCCTTGATCGTTGCAGGTATGGTATCTTTCAAGGGTCCGAAGATGGCACGTTCGTAATACCAGAGAAAATAGGCGGCGGCGAAAATCACCCCCGTCACGGCAAAGGCTCCAACATACCAAAAAGCTTGAAAGGCCCCCAACAAAATCAGAAATTCTCCGATAAACCCGTTTGTGCCCGGTAATCCGATTGACGCCATCCCGATGATCAACAAGAAGGTGGCCAAGAGAGGCATTTTTTTTGCCAGTCCGCTGCATTGTCTCACGTCGGTGTTGCCCAACCGTTCCCAAATAAATCCTGCCAGGAAAAACAAGCCGGCTGTGGTAAACCCTAAATTCACCATGGTGATTAAACTGCCTTGAATGCCTTGGAAATTCAAGGCAAACATGCCGATGACCACAAACCCCAAATGACTAATGCTGCTGAACACCAAGAGCCGTCGAAAGTCAGGCTGGATGATGGCGACGATGGCGCCATAGATAATCGCGACTATTCCCAGAGTCATCAGAATTCCCACCACGGTTGAGTCCTGTGAGGCATCAGGGAGCAATGGAAAGGAAAAGCGGAGGAAGCCGTATGTGCCCATTTTTATTCCCGCGAGCATGACCGACGTGGGAATGGGACCCTGGACCAATGCGTCTGGGAGCCAGGTGTGGAAGGGCACAATCGGAGCCTTAAAGGCCAACCCGAGAAATATAAGCCAGAAGATCAGCAATTGCTGGCTAAGGGGAATCCGGATAGACATTAATTCTAGGAGATCAAAACTGTAAGCCTGTTTGGCTTCATAATAATTGAGGCTGAGCAGGGCAAAGCCCACCAACATGAACACGCTGCCCAAGAGGGTATAGAGCACATATTTGAGGGCCGCATACTGCCGGTGTTCCCCCGGGCCCCAGAGTTTAATCAGAAAATAGCTGGGAATCAGCATGAGTTCCCAGAATACAAAAAAGACGATCAAATCGATGGCGGCAAAGATGCCCATGACCGTGGCTTCAAGAGCCAGGAGAGCCATATAAAATTCTTTTTGGCGTGTGGTAACGGTATCCCAGGCATATAACACGAGCAGCAAGGTCAAAAAGGCGGTCAGTCCGACAAATAGGACACTGATGCCGTCTACAGCCAAGTGATAACTGATGCCCAAGGCCGGAATCCATTGGGCATGCTCGGCAAACTGCATAGCGGCGATGTCGGGAACGAATCGTAGCAGCATCAGCGCGGCGACCAGCATTTCCAGCCCGGCAATCCCCAATGTCGCCTTTTTGACCAAATCCAGGTCCTTGAATGACCAAATGATGAGGGCGCCCAGGAAGGGGAAAAAAATCAGGAACGATAAGATGGGAAAACCGAATTGCAGTTCTTCGTGCATGTTCGTGTGCTACCGCTACCGCGTGGGCAGCCCGGTGGAACTTCCCCCGGCATACCAGACCACAGCCAAATGAATAAGAATCGCCAGTCCGATGATGATAACGGCGGCATAGTGATGGACCTGTCCGCTTTGTAGCTTTCTCCAGGCCCACGCGGCCAAGTGATGTCCATAGCCGATCACATTCAATCCGGCATACAGCACATGTTTTTCGGTCCAGGTGATGGCGGCCGCGCTGATATCGGTGCCATGCCCCACGCCCACGACAAACCGGTCCAGGATATGGCGATCGAACCAGTCCCACAACAATCCGAGTTTTTTGCACGGCTCGACAAAGAGTTTGTCGTAGGCTTCATCCACGTAATATTTGTTGAGCAAGGTGGTATAGACTTGAGGGGATTTTTCGGCCATTTCGTTTGCGGTCGCCGGACGGATGGAATACATATAATGGGCCAGATACCAACCCCCCAGAGCAATGCCAATTGCCACCGTCATCAAGCCCAGAGTGAGTCCAACACTGACTTCGTGATGTTCCGCACCGACCGGGGTGGCGACATCATGAAGAAATCCATGAAACCATCCATGTTCCGGAGGGACTCCGAGAAATCCTCCCAGAACGGCCAAACCGGCGAGAATCATCAGCGGAACAGTCATGACCGGGGGAGACTCATGAATGTGGTGAGCCACATGAGGGTCGACGCGCGACGATCCATAAAAGGTCAGATACGTGAGCCGGAACATATAAAAACTGGTCAGGAAAGCTCCGACTGCGGCAAACAGATATAGATGATACTGCCCGTTCACAAAGGCATGAGCCAGAATTTCATCTTTACTCCAAAATCCCGCTAACGGGGGAATCCCGGCGATAGCCAGGGTGCCAATCAGGAAAACCCAATAGGTCGTGGGAATTTTGTCGTGCAGGCCGCCCATTTTCCGAATGTCTTGTTCTCCACCCAGAGCATGAATGACAGATCCGGCCGATAAGAATAGTAAGGCCTTGAAAAAGGCGTGCGTGACCAGGTGGAAAATGGCCGCGATATACCCACCCACTCCGCAGGCCAAAAACATATATCCCAATTGGCTGACGGTGGAATAGGCCAAGACCCGTTTGATGTCGTTTTGCACCAGGCCGATGGTGGCGGCAAAGAGTGCGGTGACTCCCCCGATGATCCCGACGGTGGCCAGGGAAACCGGAGCCATATCAAACAGGGCATGGTTCCGGACGACCATGTAGACACCTGCGGTAACCATGGTGGCGGCGTGAATCAGTGCGCTGACCGGTGTGGGACCTTCCATGGCATCCGGCAGCCAGGTGTACAATGGGAGCTGGGCCGATTTGCCGAAGGCCCCGACCAGCAAGCACAAGGTAATGGCTGTAGCCATGCCGGTGGACAGAGTGGAAGCCTTGGCCATCACCGAGGTGTAATCGAGAGTGCCGAAATGGGAAAAAATCAGAAAGATAGCTACCAGAAATCCCGCGTCTCCAATCCGATTCACGACGAAAGCTTTGGTCGCGGCCTTGCCCGCTGAAATTTTGTCGTAGTAATAGCCAATGAGCAGATACGAACAGAGTCCCACACCCTCCCAGCCGATAAACAACACGACATAGTTATTCCCCATGACCAATAGCAGCATGGAGACCATGAAGAGGTTCATATAGGTGAAAAAACGGGTGAAACCTTCCTCGCCATGCATGTACCCGATGGAATAGACGTGGATGAGGAAACCGACGCCCGTCACCACCAGCAACATGATGGTGGTGAGCGGATCGATCAGGAAGGCCAAATCAATGGAGAGATTGCCCCCGAAAATCCAAGAATAGGCTACGACTTCCCGTGGTTCAGGATTGCCAAGGACCGAGCCAAAGACGCCTAGTGTGCAGAGAAACGAGAGTCCGACGGAACCGAAGGCAATGCGTCCGGCTAGTTCATGGGAATAGCGATGCCCGGCCAACCCGTTGACCAGAACGGCCAACAGGGGAAAGAGGGGGATGAGAATGACTAAAAGATCAAACACCTTACCACTTCAAGATATTAATTTCGTCAACGTTGGTGGCCATCTTTCCACGGAAGACGACGATAATGATGGCCAAGCCAACCGCGGCCTCACCGGCCGCAATGGCGATGATAAACAAGGCCGCAAGCTGTCCGGCCATCGAATCCAAATAATGAGAAAAGGCCACCAGATTGATGTTGGCCGCATTCAACATGATTTCCACCGACATGAGGACAATGATGAAATTCCGCCGGATCAGGACGCCCATGAGGCCAGTCATAAACAGAACGGCGCTGACAAAGACATAGGCGGAAAGAGGAATCATGGCGTGTTCTGGTCAGGAAATCGCAGTTTGCGTGGAATCCGGATTGTCGGGTTTCGTCGGGGTCTTTGCCAGCACAATAGCTCCGATGATGGCTCCTAACAGAAATATCCCGACGATTTCAAATAATAAAATGTAATCGCTGAACATGGTGATGCCGATGGCATGGCTATGATCGGTGTTCAGAATGACTTCAGGGGTGGCTTCGCCTTTTTTTCCACCAAATGGGGATTGCAGAAGGAAGATGAGGAGTTCCACAAACACGAACATGCCCCCGAACACCATAAAGGCATATTTTTTATGCAGGTGTTGTTCTTCCGTTTTGAGGCTCAACAACATCAGCACGAACAGATAGAGAATCAGAATGGCACCGGCATAGACAATGATCTGAACCATAGCCAGAAATTCGGAATTGAGCAGGACGAACAGTCCGGCCATGTGAAGCAGGAGGGTCAGTAAGGCAAGGGAACAATGCACGGCGTTTCGCAGGGAGACAGTCAACACCCCAGCCACGATGCTCACCGTGGCAAAATACCCGAAGAGTAGCCACATCATGATTTATTCAGTTGACGATTGAACCGTTTTGATGGAATCAGGGAAGTGATAGCGGTACGCGCGGCTTTCGTCACCTTCCGTTTCCAGATTATGCGCATATAAATATTTTTTGGCGTCCGCCAAGTGTCGGTCGCCAATATCGTATAACCGGTCTTTGTCAAATAGAAGGGTCCGCTTATCGTGCGTGGAGAACTCATACATTTTGGTCATAGCCAACGCGTTGACGGGGCAGGCTTCTACACAGTAGCCGCAAAAAACGCACTTGGTAATATCGATGAAAAATTCGGACGCATACCGTTCTAACGGCAGACTCTTATCTTCTTCGCTGATGACTTTGATGCATCGTGAGGGGCAGGCGGCCTCGCAGAGATCACAGCCTACGCATCGTTCCTTCCCATCGTCATAGCGCAGAAGACACAGTGCGCCTCGGTGGGCATCCGGAATGGTCCGCTTTTCTCTGGGGTATTGGAAGGTCATGGGTTTGTGGAACATATGGCGGAAAGTGACCTTCATCGCCTCCCAAATCTCCCGGAACAGCACGGCATTGAAAAACTTTTTCGAGGTCATGGTGTTATTCATGGGTCTGCTTCCTTGTATCACCTTTGATTCTAAACGGGGATACGGCATCCACGCTTGGAATGCTTCGAAAGGTCTTGGAATGGTCTTTTCTCGCATTCTCCATCAGGATGATCGGATTCCAGTTAGGCCTTTTCGATGCTGACATAGACCAGTTTAAAATACGGAACACTCGTACTCGGATCGACCTGAAGAGACATCAAATCCTTCACCGGGGGGTCATTGAAGTGTTCCGGAACGGCGCAACTACCGGGGAGCAACGATACGTCTTCCTTTACCAGCATCTCCAGGCTACCCGTGTCCGAAGTCACCCGAATCCGGTCACCGCTATTCAATCCGAGATTTTTCATGTCTTCCGGGCCCATGCGGAGACTCTTCGTGTTTGGCGAAATCAACATCAATCCGGAAGCCTGCGTGGAAAGTTTACCGGAATGGTATATCAATTGGATCAGACGTAACCCAAAGGGGCGTTGATTCCCGGTCCTTCTGGGAAGACGGTACCGCTCCCCAACACTGCGGTCAAAATCTTTTCCAAAATACTGCCCGAGTTGTGGCTCAATGGGGGAGGGTCGTCCCAGGTTATAATACCCGGGTAATACTTTCCGAATTTCCTGTTGAATGTCTTGTGTCGTGTCATATCCCATTGGGGAGCCCAATCCGTTCGCAATTCCCGCCATCACGTGCCAATCCAATACGCTTTCTCCCAAGGAGTCCAGGGCCGGACGCAAAAATTGCACTTTCCCTTCCTGATTCGTCACGGTGCCGTCTTTTTCCGCGAAGGTAGAAACGGGGAAAATGACATGGGCAAGTTTGGCCGTTTCGGTCAGGAAGGGGTCTTGGCAAATCAGGACTTCCAGGTGAGACAGGGCGCCTTTCACATCATAAGAAGCCGGCAGGGTTTCCAATGGGTTTTCCCCGACGAGATACAGGGCTTTGATTTCTCTCTTTCGGCAACGGTCGAGAATCTCCATAAGATGAGAACCCTGCCCAGTTGCGGGAAGGGCGCCACCCCAAGCCTGAGCAATTTTCTCCCTGGCTGCCGTATCTTCGAACGGCATCTGACCTGGGAGAAATTCGGGAGCCACGCCCATGTCGAGGGCACCTTGTTCATTGGCTTCTTCCGTGTAGGTATTGATCCCGCATCCTTTCCGGTCCAGCTTGCCCGTTAACCATGCCAGATCAACAAGATTGAGCATGTGGTGGTATCCTCCGAATTGTCGAAGGACGCCTTCCCCGCAAATAATGACAGACCGTGAGGCCTCCGCAAAAATTTTCGCGGTTTCGTGAATCTGATCGATATCCACTCCGGTCAGTGTGGAGACGGTTTCGAGGGAAACTTCGTTTGCCGCCTGCTTTAATGCCGCCAAGGCCTGTGGGTAAATACCTGTGGTTTCCTCATCGATTAGATCTTGCTCGATGACCGATTTCACAAGACCTTGAACATACACCCCTTCGGTGCCGGGGTTCACCATAATGGGATGTGAAGCCAATTTGGCAATATTCGTTTGCGCCGAATCCACCACGATGGTTTGGGCTTTATAGACACTCAAGGCAGCTTTCACCCGCAAACTGGCAACCGGATTCGTTTCCGTGATATTGGCTCCAACGATGAGAATGGCTTTGGCCTTGTTAATTTCCTCGGAGGTATTCATCGTGCGGGTCACGCCCACGGTATGGGTTAAGGCTCGGACAAAATTGATGTGGCCATATCGGGCGCTGCTATCAACATGGTTGGTTCCAATGGCATGTCTCATGAATTTTTGAAAGACATACAAATCTTCATTGCTGCACCTGGCCGTGATCAATCCCGCAATGGCCTGGGCGCCAAACTGGGCCTTCACATAAGCCAACCGGCCTGCGGCCAAGTCCAAGGCATCAATCCAGGGAGTTTCCTGAAGTCCGGAATCCGTTTTGACCAGGGGTGTTTTGAGGCGGGCCGAGCTGTCAATATATTGAAACCCGAAGCGACCTCTCACGCATAGTCCGTCATGGCCGTTCACCGTGTCGGTTCGGTCTCCCCATTTATTTTTCCAGGATAGCGGAGACGTCACCCGGACCACTTCGGTATCCTTGGTTTCGATATAAATCTGGCATCCATCCCCGCAGTAATTGCAAGTGGTGGTGGTTTTTTTCAGTTGCCAAGGTTTGTAGGCATACTTGGAATATTTATTGGTAATGGCTCCGACAGGACAGACGGCCAGGCAGTCCCCGCAGAATTCGCAGTCCAAGGTCTGGTCCCCTTTGGCCACCACCTGGTTGAACCCGCCTTTTTTCATGAATTGGAGTGCATCAATGCGCTGAACGTCCTTGCAAATATTGATACATTCGCCGCAGGCGATGCAGCGGTTCATATTGAAGTCCAGAACCAAGCTTCGGGTATCTTCCGGAATATTTTTTTGTTTGGCATTGTCCAACTGGGTGACCCCATGCTGGAAGGCCATATCCTGTAATTCACAATGACCGTCGGCATCGCACACCGGGCAGTCAAGGGGATGCACAGAGAGATGTTTTTCGACGCCCTTTTTTCTCGCCAGGAATAAATCCTCTCCTTCGGTTCGAATCACCATTCCCGCAGTGGCTTTGGCTGTACAGGAGCGAACAGGCGCCTTTTTACCTTCCTGGATCACCAAGCACATCCCGCAGGAACCAAAGGGGTCAAATGTGTAGTGATAGCACATGGCTGGGACGATTTTGCCTGTGCTGGCAATTACGTCATACAGCGATACTCCTTCCTTGGCTTGGACCGTTTCTCCATCCAGAGACAGTTCAATGGTGACGGTTTCAGCGTCTGGTGTGGTGACTGGTTTTAACCCCATAACATCTTATCTCCTGAATGCACCCTCTGCATTCCGTGACGTTCTTCTTTACACTTTACCGATCACATTCCCCCATCACAATGTCGTAACTTCCGAACAGTGTAATGGCATCGGCAATCATATACCCACGGGACATGTAATCGAAGGCCCCCATATGAATGAAGGAAGGGGCACGGATTTTCAACCGGTAGGGATTTCCGCCCCCGGTGCTAACAATATAAAATCCCAATTCGCCTTTGTGTGCCTCAGTGCCGCAATAAATTTCGCCCGCCGGTGCTTCAAACCCCTGGGAAAAGAGTTTGAATTGCTGGATCATGGATTCCAAGTTGGTGAAGACCCGATCTTTAGGGGGAAGGGTCACGCTTGGCACATCGGCCAGAATCGGGCCTGGCTCAATCTGTTGAAGGCATTGTTGGATAATTTTGATGCTTTCCCGGAGTTCTTCAATCCGAATCCAGTACCGGTCATACGTATCCCCGTTTTTTCCGACAGGCACGCTGAATTCACAACGGGGATAGGCACTATAGGGTTCATATTTCCGCAAATCATAATCCACACCGGATCCCCGCAATGTGGGACCGCTGAGTCCAAAGCTTAAGGCATCCTCTGCGGAAATGACCGCAACCCCGCGGGTTCTGGCCAGCCAAATCCGATTTCGTTCAAGAAAAATCACATACTCATCGATTTTTGGGGGAAAGTATTCCAGAAATTTTTTTAATTTTTCAAACAGGGAAGGGGTAAAATCCTTTTCCACCCCACCGATTCGATACCAACTAGTCGTCAATCGGGCCCCGCAGAGTTCATCAAACCAGTCCAGCAGGATTTCCCGATCACGGAAGGTATAAAAAAACACCGTCATGGCTCCGATATCCAGGGCCTGCGTACCCAGCCAGAATAAATGTCCGATGATCCGCTGCACTTCCGCCACGATCGTCCGGAGATATTCGGCACGGTCGGGTACCGTGATATCCATCAGTTTTTCGACCGCACGACAATAGGCAAAGTTGTTATACATGGCACAGACATAATCCAGCCGGTCGGTATGTGGAATGAATTGATGGTACGTGCCACCCTCGGCCAGTTTTTCCACGCCTCGGTGGAGAAAGCCCATCACCGGCGTCGATTTCACCAGGCGTTCCCCCTCAAGTTCCAGGATGACCTTCAATACCCCATGCGTGCTGGGATGTTGAGGGCCCATATTCAGGAGGAGTTCTTCCGTCCTGAGCGTCGGTAACGATTCGGTTTCCGGATGGACGGGATCGACTTTATAGACTGTGGTGCGTTGATCTTCGAGTTTCATAACGGATTAATTCGGGTCCTGTAAAAAATCAAACGTATCACGCCAGCCTTTTCCTTGAACGGGGAAATCTTTTCGCAACGGAAATCCTTCGGTGTAATCGTCGGGCATGAGGATGCGCCGAAGGTCGGGATGGTTGCGGAAGCGGATTCCCATCATATCGAACACTTCCCGTTCCATGAAATCAGCCCCATGCCAGAGGTCGGTCATGGAATCCAGGATGCAATCATGTTCGGGAACCCGGGTTTTCACCCGTATCCGGTGTCGCTTGCGA
>JALDRK010000045.1 GCA_031315915.1 Nitrospirales bacterium | reverse complement strand
TCAGGCGGAAAGATTTTGTTGGCAATCTGCTTGGTCGTCATGTCTGAAGGTTTCTTTTTAGGAGTCATATCATGCCTCTTAACACACCTAAAGTTGATCTCTTAACGCTCATGGGTGAATACCATTCTCATGAAAAATGCCTGGAAGTCTTAGAAGACCTCCGATGGCCCAATGGGGTGCAATGTCTCAAGTGCCAGTCATTCAGTATTTCCCGTATCTATGCCCGTCGTCAGTTTGATTGTAACACCTGTCGCAATCGGTTCTCGGTGACCGCAGGCACGATCTTTCATGATTCTCACCTCCCACTCCCCAAGTGGTTTGCGGTCATGTACATGATGATTGAATCCAAGAAAGGCATTTCGGCCAATCAAGTCAAACGGACCATGAATGTGTCCTATAAAACGGCCTGGTATCTCTGCCACCGGATCAGGGCGGCTATGGCCGAACTGAACGCCGACAAGCTCAATGGAACCTGTGAGGTCGATGAGACGTGGGTCGGTGGCAAGCTCAAGGGTCATGGCAAAGGCATTGGCAATTATAAGAAGAACAAGTCCTTAGTCGTTGGCATTATTCAACGGGACGGTAAGGTACGGATGCAACGCATTGAAAATGCCGACAGAAAAACCCTGCATCAGTTTATTAAGGACCACGCGGCCCCGGATACCGAAATCATCATTACCGATGAAAATAAGGCGTATCTTGGCATAGGCGACCATGACACGAAACATGAGAGCGTGAACCACAGCAAGAAAGAATGGGTGAAGGCCGGTGATATTCATACCAATGGGATCGAGAATGTCTGGAGTCTGTTGAAACGCTCCGTTATTGGCACCTATCACAAAGTCAGCAAGAAGCACCTGGACGCCTACCTGGATGAATTGGAGTGGCGGATCAACAATCGGGACAACAAATACCTCTTTCGGGATACGCTCAAAAAGCTCCTGGAATCAAAGAATGTGGAGTATCAGGAGTTAGTGGCATCTTAATTAAAATACCCGCGCACCCCATATGTCTCTTTCGCCAAAAGCACTTCTTCTGCGCAAATAATCCATCCTTGAAACACTCGATGTAATGCCTCCAGAAAATCTCTTTGTTCGATATTAACCACAGGGATCATGAGTTCAATGCTAAATTTATCGAAGGGTGGAACGACATTCCTGTAGTGAAGGCCCTTCAACGCCAGCTTGTTTCTTAAGTTTATGCCTAAGATTTTTTGGGATTTTTCATCAAAACCATGAATTTCTTTGGAGATGTTGTGGCCCATCAAGAAAAAAATAAATTTTTCCTTACCCTTTTGTTGATTGATAATAATCTGTCGAGTTTGTCTGTCGGAAGCATGAAACATGAAATTACAATCGTTGTCCGACATTTTTCTTATCGAAAACTCAGAGTTATCCAGCCATTGATTGATCAAAATATTCAAGGGAGGTCGCCACCATCCAGAATTGGAAATGATGTAAAATAAAGCTGCCGTAGTCAGTATCCCACCAATCACCGCATACCAAATAGCAATACCTTCTGAGAGCAATCCCCAAATCATAGCGGCTAGTCCAATAATCGCAGAAATCAATAATTGCCCAACAAGAGACCAGAACAACTCTGAGATTTTATGCTCCCTATCCATACCTCCTTCATGGAAAGCACGGATATTTTACATATTTCTACTACCTGCTTAAAGTAGATAATCGCGAAAGAAGTAGACGAATGAACTGCCAAAAACCTCACTCTTATAAGCTATTTTCACCTAAGTAATCACGAGAAAGAGAATTGAAAGCCCTACCAATATGCGGGTTGTGAATTTCTTGCGACGATCCATGCCTTAGTTCATCCCCATCCTTGACTGAACCGTACTCATCCCCCAGACTGCGAGGAAGTCATATCAGTTATAAGATGACGACATGCGGAAGTCGCCGGGTTCGCCGAGGTGACCTTCTATGGGGATCTCGATGGCAACGAACACGGCCCCCAAGCCCACCAGTTGATCGCTGTCGGTCGTAAATACGAAGCCTCATTTGGTAAAGTGCAGTGGAGCCACGACATCTGGGCGTCTCAGAATATCCTTTCGCATTGTGTGTCGGAGAAAACCATGATACCGGCCCTTACACCCGATAGTGACGACATCGCCGCTTTTCTTCAATCGACCGACGTGATCGACTGGAAGCATGTTGAAGTACGCCGCAAAAGCGACTCATTGACCATGGGGGCCTCGACAATCAACGAAAAAGTGCGGGCGCTCTTTGAATGGGTGCGAGATGAAATCCCGCATTCCAAGGATGCCGATCTTGATGTGGTCACCTGCCGCGCCAGCGAAGTCCTCAAAGCAGGCACGGGCATCTGCTACGCTAAGAGTCATTTGTTCGCGGCATTGTTGCGCGCGCAACGCATCCCTGCCGGCTTTTGCTATCAAGTTCTTCGTCATGACCCGCCGCTGAACGGGATCGTCCTTCATGGCATCAGCGGTGTGTATATGAGGGAAAACAAGGAATGGCTCTTATTGGATCCCCGAGGCAACACCAACGGATGCAATGCGCAGTTTGGCATTCAGGATGATGGGCTGGCTTTTCAAACAGATGACAATTTTGGCGAGTTCACATATCCCACAGTCTACCATTGCCCGGCACCGGTGGTTGTCAATATCTTACAGGCGTATAAAAGCAGAGAGGAAATGTGGCCCCATCTGCCATCAAGTTTGTCGTAGTGTTATGAGAACCCCACAATGTGTGCACCGGCATCCTGAAGGACGAGTGCGAACGTTCACATGAAGCTCATCAACAGAGAAATAGGCTCATTACTGTCCTGTTAAATTTAAAATCGCCTGTTTCTTCTTTCTAACCCATTAAATCCTCTATCAGGGCACCCGGACACTAGTGAGTCTGATTGATAATCCAACACCTCGATCATGTCGCTCATCGTGACATGGCACGGGTCAACGCCTACCGCCAGAACAATGACTGGACGGCCGGCGCCCATTCGCGCGATCCAACCAAGCACGCGACTCCTGAGAGACAAAACTTCTGGCGCGAGTGGCTGCCTGCAACGCCGACTCCCTATTTGCCCAACAGCCAATAGACTTCTCCGAGATAGCTGCCAGCAGCAGGATCGCTCAGAGTCGCATCGAGAATGTCCCGTCCTACCCGTTGAGCACCCAGCCAAACCCTCCAGCCCACTCGCCACCGTCTTCAGCAATGGCTGCCGCGGTTCGAGCGATAGCGACATCAAACCACACCCCGAAAAAGAACCCATGAATTATCCCCTGTCAAGAAAAACTTGGTCAGATTTTTGTTCTACCAAAATTTCCAATCCAGATCCGGAGAAAAGCTCACCCGCAAGGTGCCGAATACACTCACGGGGGCCCCGAAACTATTGTAGGCGGACACGGTACCAGGACTTTCGATATAAGTCGCATCCAATAAATTGCGGACATTGATCGCGAAATCATAGGCCTTCTTCGGCGGACGATAGAACACCACCGCATCCACCCGCTCATAGGCATCCGTCTCGAATCCGTTCGGGAGCTGCAATTCATACCCGCTCTGAAAAAACACGCCGCCGCCAAATCCCAACCCTTGCAGCATGCCCGACTGCAGTTCGTATGTGGCGAAGATTCGCCCAACATAAGACTTGAGGTCCGCAGGGAGTGTACTTACTCCCTACGAACCCGGGCCGATTTGTCCTTGGTGATTTCCCGCATCGAGATAGGTAAAACTCCCCGGTCAAATTCAGGCCAGGCCATGGCTGACCATTGACATCGAATTCCACACCTTGATGTCGCTGCTCACCCCACCGCAGTTTGAAATGCCGGATTAGCGGGATCAAATCGAAGCCACGTTCTCACGGTAGGAACGGAACAACGCCGTCGTGATGCGGGTCGATTATCCAGAAGGTCACCTTAGCTCCAACCTCGTAGTTCTCGCCCCGTTCAGGCGGAAGCAGCGAGCCATCCGCGCTGTTGTACTGAAGGCATTAGGCTGGAACGACTGCAGTAGCCCGCATAGACCCGCAACCCGGGAAGCAGTTCGTAGGTTGCGCCGACTCCGCCCGGTGAGTTCAGGTAATGCTCGTCAGGGCCACCCCGTCTGCGTATTCTTGTTTTCACATAGGCCCAGTCATGCGGAACGCCCCAACAAATGTAAGCCGAGGAATAGGACGAACCACCAGTTGACCAAACACACCGGTTTGAATCAGATCGGTGTGACGCGGAGCTGTGGCCGCTGCGATCAAAACGTCACCCGGGGGCGCTTGAAAGTTGTTGGCGGATTGAAAATATTGTCGGCTCCGGATATGTATAGCCCAGCAAAAAATCTTAGGGTCATGTCGCGATGATCGACTCCAAGCAACACCTCATGCTGTTGCCCCAGCGCCTCGAATTCCTTGCTGAGAAAGGCCTCTCCGGCATAGGTTTCAAATTCGTTCTTACGCAAGCCCGAATAGATATAGGTATCACCGTTCAGCGGCAATCCTCCTCCGCCATAGACATAAGAATAGAGAATCTTATCGGAGACATCGGAACGCGAATACTTGCCTTTCATCGACAGCTTCAAATTATTGACGAACTCGTGGTTGTAGTGCAGTTCATAGTTTTGCCCCTCGTAGGTCAGGCTTGCGCCATTATCGGTGCCGCCGCCAATATTGCGCGTGCGCGGAATGTCAGGCACTTTCCCATTATCCAGCAAGGGAAACCCCACATAGCTCGAACCGTTGAAATGCTGGTAATGCCCTGTGAACAGCAACGTGCCGGCGCCCCCAAAGAGACTCATTTCCAAAGACGGGGCCACGGTATATTGACGCACGTCTACCTGATCCACGAAATTGCCGCCGTCTTCGACCGCAAAAATTATGCGCCCCCGCACATCGGGATTTTGCGGCAGCACGCCGTTGGCATCTACCACGCCGCGGTACAAGTTATATGATCCCGCCTGAAATTGCGATGTGGCAAAATTGGTATTTTGCGGCTTTTTGGTAATACGGTTCACCACACCTCCTGGGCTGGAGGCGCCACCCACGATGGAAGCGGGGCCCTTGATGATCTCATACCGGTCAATCAGAGCGGAATCCAAGGCAAAGGCACTGTCGATGGGAAGCCCGTTCGACCTGAGAGCATTGAACGACCCGTCAAAGCTCCCAACTTCGAAGCCTCGAATATTAAATCCTTCCCCACGTCCTAATCGGGTATTATTGCGCGAGACCCCGCTGACGTTTTCAAGAGCGTCGTTTTGCCTCAGAGATAACGTGTCGCGAATGATGTCTTGCGTAACTACGCCAATGGACGAGGGAGTTTCGTCGATAGGCAAAGCGGTGCGGGTACTGCCCGTCGCCATGTCGGCCTTGTACCCTTCATCCCTTTCCACAACATCCTTCACGACTACCTCCGGAACCCTGATAGGCTTCTGCCCTACCTTCTCCTTGGCTTCCGTCGGCACCCGGGCCTCGCTGACGCCCCCCGAGCCGGAGGAGCTTTGCGAGAGGAGCCCTCCCTGCATCAGAGCGTTGGATGAACCGCCCACCTTCTCCACTGTGATGGTGCTATCCCCCGTCACACGATAGGACATCCCCGTGCCATCCAGCAAAAGACGAAGCGCCGCTTCCGGCGTGTGGGCCCCGGAAACACCCGACGCCTGCACTCCTTCAAGCTCTTCCGTGGTATACGCAAATTGAAGGTCGGCTTGCTCACTGAACAGCTTCAATGCGGACGCGAGAAACTGCGGAGGAATGTCGAAGTTTACTGTCTGTTGCGCATCGTCACCCAACCGCGCGACCATTTTCTGCTTCGTCGCCTGCTGCTGAGGCGAATCCAGCATGGCATGCAACGCCCGCCACTTTTCCCTCGACTGAGCCAACTGGCCCCTGTCCCGACTGACATCTTGAGAAGGCGCCATACCCTTACCGAAGGGATCCGGCTCGGTGACATCCTTCTCCTTGGACTTTGCCTCCACCGCCCAAGCGGGAACATAGGAACAAAAGTGAAACATGGCAGTGGTCGCCATGAGCCATCCCACATTCGAAATCTGACTAGAGACACGCGGTTTCTTGCGACGGATTTTCATCGGATCTCCTTTGCAAATTGAGGCAATGCTCCTTTTGTCCATATCCGGTAACTACCATCCGGAGGCATGCTCTACATTCGATATTGAATATTAGTTTCATTTACATGACCTAATCATTATCTATGACGAGTCGGAGGAAAATTACCTTAGTCTTTTGAGAAAGTTTTTAACGGGGGCGATTACAGAATGAAAACGAGGTAGTCCGTCACGCGCAGCACCGTGAAGCCTTGCGTCGCGGCGAAAGCGTCAATGGCTTCATCGACTCCTCCGAGCGTGAATCTCCCGCTCACGGGCTTCGCGTGGACAAGATCTGCGAGAAGGACAATGCGGCCTGGTCGATACCGATCGAGTTCGGCCATGGCTTGGGCGAATGGAAGACCATCAACCACAATGGTCCCCTGAATCCAGGCCACCGCGGAGGCACTGTCAACGGTTTCCACCGTCCGAGGAGCCTCTCCTTGACGGTACGTAGTCCGCTCCCCTTTGGAAACAGCCACCGAGGGCTGGAGTTGATTGTCGTTGTTGAGGGCCGACGAGACGGCGACCGTTCCTTCTGTTACAGTGATGACAGCCTGTTGATCGTGAGCATGAACCACGAAGGCCGTACCAACCGCTTGCGTGATGCCGTTTTGCGCCATCACCCGAAATGGTTTTTGCCGGTTAGGCACGACATCGAAAAACGCCTCTCCGTGCAACAAATCAATCCGTCGTTCATCGGCGCTATATGTGACCGCCATGGCCGTATCAGTATTGAGATAGGCGAGTCCTCCATCCGGAAGGGTTAGGAATTGTTGCTGACCGGCAGAAGTACGATGATCGGCGAGCAAAAAGATTTTGATGTCCTGATAGACTATGACCAGCGCCAAGCAGGCCGCGGCCAATGCCCAGACGATGGCGGTCCGGCGGGAATGAGCGCGTATGGGTACCCGGCGCCAATCCGCCCCCTGAGTCCCTGCTTCTTGATCATCTTGATCCCACCCTTCGGCGCGTTCAAGGCGTTCCAATTGCTGCCAGAATATTCGTTCCCGTTCGAACGCGTGTCGATGAGACGGGTCTTCGGCTAGCCAACCTTTGAATTGCAGCAATTCTCCGGCGGTGATCCGACCGGACGCGAGACGAACGATCCACTGTCTTGCCATACGAGACGAATTCGGTTCGTCGTTCTCTCGGCACCTGTCGTCGTGATCGACGGATTCACTCATGATTGTCCATGAAAATTTCGAGCGCCGGCACTCCAAGCATGGTTGGCCGTTTCTTCAGGAAAAACAACCGACTGCTCACATAAGAAGACGAGTGAACGAGGAAATCCCTTGGAAGAAATTTACCGAGAGCGAGAGGATGATGTTATTGATCGCGAACGCTTGCCAGATGGTTGAGAACTTTGCGGATATGGGCTTCAACCGTGGCGAGAGAAACACCGAATTCCCTGGCAATTTCTCGCTGGGTTTTACGGCCGAAGCGATTGAGATGAAAAATCTTGCGGCTCAACGGGGGTAATTGGGTCAGAGCCTGCTCCACGCGAGCGAGTTCCTGGCGTGCGATCAATAGTCGTTCCGGGTGTCGACTTTCCGCCCGTTCCCATAAAATGTCGTTGACCTCTGTGAAAATTTCGGAACGACGTTTTTCGACACGAAGATAGTCGGTGGCGAGATTAGCCGCCATGCGGAAGAGATAGGCTTTCCGATTATGGACTTGGGTGAGATCATGCTGGCCTTTGATCTTCAGAAAAATTTCGTGAGTCAGATCCCGCGCCGTGAAGGCGCATTTGAGCCGACGCGCCAGAAAACGAAACAGGTCAGATTCATTTTTCCAGAACGTCTCCGTCATTTGGGTTTCAGACATGGAATTTTTCCTCAGACCTCATCATAGCGGGCCAAGAAAACTGAAGGTGCCTTATAACATCCCATCAAAATCAGGGGCAATACTGACGAGCACCAAATGACATCAGCATTCGGCACTAGCGGGATGTATGTCATCAGGAAGTATTGAAAATTGAGGCTGGACGGCGTGGGATCAACTCGACTTTTGATTCAACTCCAAAAATCGACTTTGAGCGGGTCGAACGGCCCCGAAAGCCGAAAATCAATAATACTCGATTGTCCCATGCCTTCAAGGTCTTTCACAGAGATTCTTCGCAGAAATCGGCAAACGCCGTGCTCAGTTCAGGCAGGTATTCTGCGTAGTGTTTCCACCGGCCGACGGAGCGGGAGTAGATGGGCTGGCGGACCTGCCAGCGGCTGGGCGTCTGCACGGTACGTTCCTGGTTGTGAAAGTCGAGACAACGGTCGTCCCATGGCGCACCCAGAAAGTCTATCAACCGCCTGGCCTGGTTTTCCAGATCAGCCACCGTCTCTTCGTACTGAATGTCGATCATCTTGAGCGGCAGCGCCTCATTCCAGTGCGCCATAAGCCGACGATACTGAGCGGTGAAAAATGCCAGGTCGTCGAAATCGGTTGCATAACGCTGGTCGGGGTTAAAATTCTCCATCCAAATCGACAAGGCGGTGTCCCTGGCATCACGCCGACAGTGGATAACCCGCGAGTTGGGAAACAAGAGCGCGACAAACGCGAGTTGAAAAAAGTTCAGGGGTTGCTTGTCGCTGATGCGAAGTCGTCCGGGCGTGGCCGTCGCGCGCAGAGCCCGCACATACTCGTACGCATAGGTTCGGCTCCCCATGTCTGTCAGCCGTAAGGCCGCCTGCCAGGGAACATCCGTCTCGTCAGGGAGCGACCGGATGGCTAACCGGGCCAGATCCGGCAATTCCCCGGCGCCATGCAGTTGAGGATGGGCCGCCAGGATCTGTTCCGTGAGTGTCGTGCCCGAACGGGGCAGGCCCACAATGAACACCGGTTGGTCCGTGCCTATGCCATACGGTCGCCGGGCCGCAAAGAACTCGTGGGTGTAGGTGCCGATGATATTGTCTACCCGGGTCACTAACGCTGTTCGATCCAGTGGCCCGGCCTTGCGCCGTCGAGCAGCATTGGCAAGAGAGCCGGCGCGAATAGCCTCCCGATAGTTTCGCCGCCGATCGTAATGTTTGGTCAGGCCGTACCCCACGAGAGCTTTGGCTTCATCGGGGGTCGCCTCGTGCGTCAGAGCTGCTTGGGCCTGAGCCTGCCACGTGGAAGCTTCCTGGTCATCCTTAATCAGAGCCAAATATTGCCCCAGCGCCATGCCATGGCCTGGTTGCCGACGTAACACATTGCGGTAGCACCCCAGAGCGCCTTCCGCCTGACCAAGGTCCTCCAGGGTACGGCCCAATCCGAACCAGCTCTGCACATCATCGGGATCTAACGTCAATGCTTGGCGGAACAGCGATTCGGCCTGGGGACACTGGCTACGCTGCGACAGTTCATGGGCCAAACGGCTTCGGGCACGGGCCAATGTGGGATCGTGAGTGGCGGCCAATTCGAAAACACTGAATCGCCTCATCCAGTTGTTCGGCATCGACCAGGAGATTACCCAGATTGAGATAGCTGTCTGCGCGGGTGGGATCAATGAGTAACGCCTGCTTGAGCGCGGTGAAGGCACGCTCCCGATCCCCGATCTGCTTGAGCGCGGTGCCCAGGTTATGCCAGCCATCGGCATATTGTGAGTCGAGATCCACCGCCCGGGCAAAGGACTGTATGGCGAGCGTCCAGTCGCGTCGCCGAATATAGACTCGACCCAGGTCAGACCAGGTCCGCGCATCCCCGGCCGCCAGCTCCGTGGCCTGAGTGGCCGCCTGCAGTGCCAGGTCCCATTTACCGATGAAGGAGTATATTTGCCCAAGATGGCGGTACGCATCGGAATCATTCGCATTCGCCGCCAAGCGCTCTTGGCATACTTGTTGGGCCGCCGACCAATCCTTCCTCTTCGACAGCAGTCATGACGGCTGCCAACAATGAGGATCCGGAATCGCCGAATGTGGAGTTACCGTTCATATTGGTATTTACCGACTACCCATTCTTTCCTGAGAGAGACGAAATGTTACCTTGCGCACACGCGACATTCCCGTATCCTTTCTCCATGTCCGGCACAACCCTCCTCTCCCTCCTTTACCAAAACTTCCAATCCAGATCCGGAGAAAAGTTCACCCGCAGCGTGCCGAACACACTCACAGGCGATCCGAATTGGTTGTACGCAATGGGTGTCCCAGGGCTTTCGATATAGGTCGCGTCCAACAAATTCCGGACATTGATCGCGAAATCATAGGCTTTCTTCGGCGGACGATAGAATACCACGGCGTCCACCCGCTGGTAACCTTCCGTTTTCACATTGTTGGGTATCTGCAATTCGAATCCGTTCTGGAAGTAGACCCCTCCTCCGAACCCCAGGCCTTGCAGTAGGCCAGACTGCAGTTCATATGTGGCGAAGATACGACCGACGTATGACTTCGGAATCTGGTTGGGAGTGCTTCCTTCATTTGCCGTGTCGTTGTCTTTGGTGATCTCCGCGTCATAATAGGTGAACGCCCCGATCACGTTCAGTCCGGGCAACGGGCTGCCATTCACATCGAATTCCACACCCTGATGACGCTGCTCGCCCACGGCAATTTGAAAGGCCGGATTCGCAGGGTCGGTCGTAGAGACGTTCCGTCGATAGGAGCGGTACAAAGCGGTGGTGATGCGGAGCCGGTTATCCAGCAGATCAAATTTGGCGCCAACCTCGTAATTTTCGCCGGTTTCAGGTGGTAACAGCGAACCGTTTACGGTCGTGGAGAAGATATTCACTTGGAACGACTGGGAAAATCCTCCATAGATCCGCATACCGGGAAGCAATTCGTAGGTCGCCCCGACACGACCGGTTAATTTGGTATAGTCTTTGTCCAGCTCCGCATTCGTTATCGTATTCGTATTCGTTACGTCAGCCCAATCATAGCGGGCGGCACCCACAAATGTAAGTCGCGGAATCGGACGGGCCACTAACTGACCGAAGATACCGGTTTGGATGAGCGTACTGCTTCGCGGATTGCCTGCGGCGGCTTCAAGGACCTCATCAGGCGGTGCCTGAAAATTATTGGCGGGATTGAAAATGTTGTCTGTTCCGAGCGGCGGATACGTATAGCCGAGCAAAAAATCATCCTTCTGGTGACGATAATCGACGCCGACCAACACTTCCTGTTGCTGTCCGAGGGCCTCGAATTCCTTGCTGAGAAAGGCCTCTCCGGCGTAGGTTTCAATGTCTATTTTACGCAACCCGGAATACACATAGGACAGACCGCTACTCGGAATACTACTCCCGAAGTTATAGCCATAAATAGATTTATCGGTGAGATCGGATTTGGAGTACTTCCCTCCCACTGACAGCTTCAAGTTATTGACGAAGTCGTGGTTGTAATGCAGTTCATAGTTTTGCCCATCGAAGTCGGTTTTGGCTCCGTTTTTGCTGCCCCCGCCGAAGTTGCGGGTGCGCGGTATGTCCGGATATTTCCCATTATCCATGAACGGAAATCCGATATAACTGGAACCGTCAAATTTCTGATAGTGACCGGTCAGCAGCAACGTGCCGGCGCCGCCAAAGAGACTCATTTCCAAGGACGGAGCCACCGTGTATTGCCGGACATCGACTTGATCCACAAAGTTGCCGCCGTCCTCGACCGCAAAAATCAACCGGCCGCGCATATTTTCGTTCTGGGGCAGCACGCCGTTGGCATCCATCACCCCTCGCAAGAGACTGAAGGAACCGGCTTGGAACTCTGATGTGGCGAAATTTGATTTTTGGGGACTCTTGGTCACCCGGTTCACGAGACCGCCCGGGCTCGATGCCCCGCCGGAAATCGAGGCCGGACCTTTGATGACTTCATAGCGCTCGATGAGGGCACGGTCCATGGAGAAAAGACTGTCGGCGGCTAATCCATTTTGCCTGATCGAACTGGCATTGTTCGCACCACCCATATTGAATCCACGAATGTTGAATGATTCCGATCGGCCGAACGCGAGATTGCCGCGCGATATTCCGCTGGTCTGTTCGAACGCGTCATTCTGGCTGAGCGAAAGGGTGTCTCGAATGGCATCCCGCGTGACCACTCCGATGGACGATGGGGTTTCGCTGATGGGTAAGGCTGAACGCGTGAGACCCATCGTTTTATCCGCTTTGTAACCATCGACAGGAGGCAGGAATATTCCTGGCTTTTCCACGACGTCCTTCACGATCACTTCCGGGACTTTAATAGGCTTTTGCCCGTCAGATTGTTCCGGCTGTTCGACTATCCCTGAAATTGTCGGTTGCTTGAGGATGACCGTTTTGGCATCCGAGAATCGATATTCGAGACCGGTTCCTTCGAGCAATTTATGCAGGGCATCTTCCGGAGTAAAGGTGCCTTGGACTCCTTCGTCCGAAGACCTGCCACCAACTCAGAAGGATAAAGGAGCCGCAGGCCTGTCTGGCGCGACAAATTTACCAACGCCGATGGCAGATCACCTGCCGGAATATCGAAAGGCTGTTTCGGCAATCCTTCCGTCTCCTGATTCGCGGCTACTTGAATAGGGGAACGCGGGTGCGGACCATCAAGATTATTCATCGGGGTGGAGTGTTGAGCCGGTCCTTGGGGATGTTGTGCCAGCATGATTCTGATCGGCTGATTGCGAACGGTGTTCCCTTTTCCCGCATCCCGATCGCGATGCTCTCCATCCGGTGATTTCCACGTTTCCTGCGCCAAAACCGGATTGTAGGTGCCCAACGTCAGCGAGGAAAGGCCTACCATGAATGCCCACACCAAACTGTTCTTGCGATATCCGATGACCGCCTCCGCTGCGTAGATTGCTCCGGCCTGGACCCTCGCGATCATCGTCTCTCGTCTCTTTTCCCGTCTCCCGACTTTTGCTTTTTTTTGACTCATACCCATCTTCCCTTCGATAAAAAATCAACCCCATTCATTCGATGGCATGTTTCGATCACGGGATCTGGGTTTTGAATCCTCTGTCCTCTCCCTCTGCGAATAGGTTGTTGAGTTTCAGCCGTGCTCACCAGTCTGCCTTCCCATATGGTCTCTTATACATGTCATCCAAACTCGAAAAAATTCCGCCACACGATTTCGTGTCACGAACAGCCCGCTCCATGCCGTCCCAATCACGACGTTCATCAACTATGACGTAAGACGAAACGACTTTCATGAAACCTGACCTACGGATCGAAATGTATTTTTTGAGGACAGGCGTGGGGTCGAACGCGTTCGATTGACAGGAACGCCAGAAAGGAAGATTCACGGACTACAGGAGTGCAAAGGCCCTGCTATAGCGAGAATGCGACGAATGGAGAGAACCGACAGACTCCCAACGTTCTTTCTACTCCGTAGAAACGAGGAATTCAAAAGCTCCCCTATCGTACGCACGAGTAGACATGACGCAACGGCAAGGGGACGGTATCGCCCCATACAGATCCTGAACGGATTCTTACCCTCAACCGCCGAGGAACAGAAGTCGAATGTGGCGTCTTTGATGAAACCGTACAGATGACACAGGGAAATTATTCAGCAACTTGAATCAAGGCGGCATGAGCCTGCATTATCCCCATTTTTACCATTGGTCGAATCTCCAGGGTCATGTATATATCTGTCTCATGTCTGTCATGACTTGCTCATTCATGAACGAACGATCCCATAATGGTGTTTCCCATGGAAATCTTCGAATGGATCAATGTTCTCTTTTTGACTTGAGAATTTTAGTTCGTGTGCTATGAGAACTCACCAACTTCTTTCCGACATGGCATCGGGTCTATGACCTTTAATTTCCTGGAAGGGAATCGAGACCAACCGCTGACATCGGGTGCATTTGATCGAAATCCCATGATGTTCCCAACGCGCAACGAGCTTTCCGCATTTACACCTGATATCATTTGATTTCGGACCCGGAGGTGGACCTGGGTTGTGGTGGCCATTCATCATGATCTTCCCTTTCGTTTTCGGTGATGAATCTCAATCACGATGAGGTTGATCAAATATGGTTCTTCGCCTATGACGAACTTGCTTCATCAGAATCCATGCGAACAATGGTTTGCAGATGTCCGTTAAAAAACATGGCATCCGGTTTTCATTGTTCTCTTGCTCAATACGTTCCGACTTTCAAAAGTCCCTCGAAGTACGAATAGTCCATTCATTGACGGCAGAGCAGTGCGAGGACACAGCCCGTGCTATTGAAAGACGACTCGTGAAAGCTGAGCCGCCGGCAATTCAACTTCTCCGAAAGCGGACTGTCCTTTAAAGCTTCCGGCAATCGCCAGTTGAAATTCGCCTGTTTTTCCATCCTTTAACGTCACGGATGCGATTGGAGGCTCGCCTTTTTCGGAAGGTTTAAGATCGATTTGCTTGATTGAGGTAAACTTAATTTTGACGGTAGAGGTGCCACGCTTCACGGGTAATTCTCGCAGTTCGTGGGGGATGAAAGCCGTTTCACTGACTTTTTCTTCATAATAGAAGATAATATTTTCCAGCTCCGTTTGGAGACTTTGCGTATCGGTCGCCACAGCCTTGAACGATTCTCCTCCCTCTGAGGCCGCCCATGCCACCGGTGCCGCCAACCAGACAATGGTCCCGATCAATAGTGCGACGGATGCGCCGAGAGAACAACGATGTGCTTTGGTATGATTCATCTTCCTTGCTCCTTTAGTTAGTGACTTGAATGATACGGTGAAGTTTTATCCTTGCATTTGCGATTTCTCGAGAAACACGTCATCGCGTTTTCCGGTTATCCATCGAGTTGGTATGTGAGAGGCACCAAAATGGTGATCTGAGACCGATCCAAAGCATGATCAAGCGTCAATGGAGAAAGTTTCCAAAGCAGATTCAGGGCGTCCTGATCGAGAATGTCATGTCCCGATGTTTCCGATACTCGCAGATTCAAGATCGTTCCATCCTGGCGAATGACCGCCTCCAGCACGACTTTCCCCTCCCATTCGTTTTGTCTCGCTTTCGTGGGATACCGCTTGTATTTTTCAATTTGATTCCAAATGGTTTGAGCCAGCCAGCCATAATCGGCCTGAGTCTCGGGATAAGATTGTATTGGGCGATGCACCGCAGCCGTTCGTTGATGAATTTGTGGAGCCGGGCGTTCCCGAACGATGGGGTCTTCTTGAGCTACCGGCGCAATCGGCTCAACCACTTCCTCCCTCTTTTGAATGGGCTGTGGCTTCATCGCCGTTTCTGGGCGCGTCATTGGCATGGATTCAAGAACGGGTTCGAAGGGAACGGACTTGGTCACCCGTTCCGCGATCACGGGGGTGTGAGTAGGAGCATTGTACGCCAATTCGACCGTTTCCTGGCTTTCGGTCACCGGAGTTGGAAGTGATCGAGGAGAGACCTCTTCCTGCTGAACGAGGCTAGTCTCTCGTTGTGTTATCGATTTGAGTTGTTCATTGGGTCGTTCCTGTTCGATCGGCCTCACTTCTTCAATTGGTTTTTCCTGCTGCATGATCTTTGAATGAGCAGTTTGTGCATAGATATGTTTGACCAGTTCCGACATAACATCATGGTCAATAGCAGTCGATTTTAAAATCGGTTTTGCTTGGACAGGTTCTTGGATTTGTTGTTGATTGGGAATCAGGACGGGATCGAAACGGTGGACTTCCTGAGTTTTCATTGTTGGAGAAACCCTGCGCTCCTCGATGACGGGCTCTTCTTCGATCATCGGTTGTTGAATGGGCGTGGGTGGAACCACCTTTTCCTGAACGACTTTTTTGCTAACCGGCATAGGTTTCGGCAATTCCTGAGGTTCCAATCGTTTGAGGATTTCAGGAGGAGCCGGCTGGATAAAGGCAATGTCCAACCTCAAGGGTTCCGATTGGGTAGTCGGTTGAAAATCCGTCATGAAGAGAATGGCGAGACCGACGCATAACCCATGGACAAGAGTGGAGCCTGCCCAGGCTTGCACTCGGCAACGATCCGACGACACACTCAAAGCTTCCAATGTCGCAAGGGTCACGATCGAACCACCTCCAAGCTAATGTGCTCGAATCCTATCCCTCGCACTTCGTCCACCACCTCCACAAACCGTTCCAAGACGATCACTCGATCGGCTCGTACGAGGATAAGAGAGTCTTTATCATGCGATTGGAGCGCGAGAAGAAGATCTGGACGAGTTATCGGCTGATCATTTAAAAAAATCTTTCCCTCTGCGGTGAGGGTCACAACCAACGGCGTATCTTTCCTCGTTCCGGATTCTTTGGCCTTGGCAAGATCGACAGGGATCTGGCCGGTCGTAATAAAAGTCGCGGTGGTCATTACGATCACCAGCAGGACCAACATCACATCCACCAGCGGAATCACATTGATTTGGTTGAGCTCACGTTCCATGTTGCACTTTGTAAAGAGAGATTAATTCCGTCACTCTGCGGCGAAGCACATTGTTCAGGACCACGCATGGAATAGCGACCAGCAATCCGATTGCGGTGGCTTTCAATGCCAGGCTCAATCCGACCATGATGGTACTGACGGCCATGGTGCCGGAGGTTCCCATGGAATTAAAGGTCAGCATGATACCTAACACCGTCCCTAATAAGCCGATATACGGAGCATTAGCGGCGACGGTTCCGATGATGACCAACCGCTTGGTCAGAGCCACTTCAAATGTCTGTTGATCGGGATATTTTCGAGGATCGACCTGCCGATAAAACAACCAACGTTCTATGGCGACAGCGATAGCCCAAATACTCAAAGCAATCAAAAGCCCAATGATTCCGTAATCAATCAATTGATGCAAAATGTCCATGTGTGTTATTCCTGGGTTCTAAGGTTCGTGACCTTCATCGTGTAACCTCGCTTGGGTTATGGGAAGGGTTAGTGGATTAGCTTGATGGCTGACCTGCCCGGCTTGAGGTGGATGAATCCGGGTTCAAGATACGCTCCACGATCACGAGACGAGGATTGATCCGCGTGGCACGGACCGGCAAGGTATCCTGCAAGGCTTGCAGGAAACTCCCCAGATCATGGATATTGAAAATCCCGCTTACCGGCACTGCGGCCAAGGTTGAATCGAGGAGGCGAATTTCGCCAGACTGATATCGACCCACATCTTTCAGCACTTGCTCAAGCGGCTGGCCTTGGAAGATCAGTCGTCCTTCGATCCACGAGTTCTCGGTTTGCCGGTCGAAGGACTCTACGGCGGACACCTGACCGTCAGCCGTGTACGAAACCTTCTGACCTTGTCTGACAATTTGCGGACTTGACATCGGAAAGGAATGTGTCGGCTCGTTCAACCCGACCTCAACGACTCCATCAAGAACGAAAACATTCACCTGTTCCGGGGATGTGTAGACGGTGAATTGAGTGCCAAGATCACGAACGGTTCCATTGCCGGCACGAACTTCGAATGGCCGCCTTTCGTCGTGCGTAACCGTGAACAAGGCTTCTCCTTGCCGTAATGTCACTACACGATCGGCATCAGACAGCCGGACCGAAATCTTCGTATCGGTATTCATGATGATTTTTGAACCATCCGTAAGAACAATCGTTTGCTGCTCACCTTTTACCGTTTGATATTGGTTTTCGACAGCTCGTTGCCTGCTTCCGAACCAGGGCACCAGAACGACCAGGACCATCAGTGTCAAGACGACAACCGGAATCCTCCCCCACTGGAAAAACCCTTGTCGGATAGCTGAAAAACGGGTCAACCGAGCTGTATCCCAAAATGCCTCGGCCTGCTTGATGTCGTCAGCGACAAACGGCTTGGCTTGGTCCAGGGTTTTCCAAATTTTCGAAAAGTACTCAAATTCCTTTTGATGGACTGGGCTCTCGAGTACCCAGGCTTCAAAACAACGACGATCGCCAACGGTTGCTTCACCCGATTGCAAGTGCACAAACCATTGAAGCGCTTGTTCATTGGGGAAAGGCGCTGAAGAGTCCTGATCCTTCTCAGACATCCTCATTCCCTTCCCGTCACTTTGGTTCTCTTTTTGCCGTGCACGGAATCATTCCGACACGATCATGCGATGAAGACATTACAAGAGTGCCGCTTATACATAGGAGTAGACGAATGACACCATAAAAACCTGACCCGTTTGGCTCTTTGAGTCTTATGTCCTTTTTCCGGCCACCGGCTCATAGACCAAATAAACTAAGGGTTTTCTTCGAGCCGTCGCCTGCAATACGCCATCGCCTTCATGACATGTTTCTCAACCATATTTTTTGAGATTCCAAACTGAATGGCAATTTCCGCATGTGTTCGTCCCTGAAATTTATGCAGAAGGAAGACGTGACGACATTTGACAGGCAGTTCGCTGATTGCCTGGCCAAGGATGTGAACCTGTTTTTTAGCCTCGAGAGTCGTTTCTTGCTCTGATGGCACAGTGAGGAAATGTTGGACATCTTCAGACTCCAGCGACAAGTGAGTCTGTTTTTGTTGTTTACGAAAGATGTCGATGGATAAATTCATCGCGGTTTTGTAAAGAAAAGCCCGCGGTTTGAGGATGGGATGCGAAGGCGTTTTGGTCAAAATCCGAAGATAGGTTTCTTGCGTCACATCCAACGCCTGATCGCGAGATCCCAACTTTCTCGTCAAGAACGCTAAGAGTTCCGCATAGTATTCCTGAAACAGGGGAAAACTCGTCGTGCTGACAGGTTCGGGCACAGCGTTACTCCAATTGAAACGTGAGAGGCACCGACAAAATGACGTTGGCAGCCAGGAGAGGATGATCTAATTCCAGAGGGGACGCCTTACGGATGATGGTCAGGGCCGTTTGATCCAGTAAGTCAAAACCCGAACTTTCTTCAACCATGGCCTCGATCAGGTGGCCATCATCAAGAATTTTCATTTGCACGATGACCTTACCCTCCCATTTGTTGAGCCTCGCCGTAGGCGGATAAAACTTCAAACGTTCCAACTTTGCCTTGAGATCATGAATCAACCACCCATAATCAGGTCGTGTATCCAGCCGACGAACCTGTCGTTGAAATGGACGTGGCCGCTGAAGCACTCTGGGTTCTTCTAAAATACTGGGTTGCTGAATCTGTTCTGAACGATCAACCGTTTTTTCGACCGGCGGCGGTAACGTCGGCTCTTGACCTTGGGTAAACGGCACCTCGTAGGTCATTTCCTGTGCCAACTGATGAAGCCTCGACCCTCGCGGATTGAACGAAGCGGTCAACAGGTTGGTTTGATTTGGTGCACTTTCGATCCGTCTGTTGCCGAAAAGACCTTCGATCGCTTTGGATTTAACCGATAATTCTGTTGAAGCATTCTTCCGAGGTTCATTCCCTGTTGAGACTGGGCTGTCAATCGATGAAGCCAGCATTGAACGATTGATATTTTGGGAACGGGGCGCAGGATTGCTCAAAGAAGGTGCCGAAAGTAACGAGGTTGGCGTATCGGATATGACAGGCTCCGGTAATGGAGACTTCGACAACGTCACTTCCCATCGAAAGGCTGAAGGTTCGGTTTGAATTTTTGGTTGACCGATTTGAAAGGCAACAGAAAATCCTACGCCAATCATTAATGAATGGAAAATTAAAGACCCTACAATTCCTTTCGAAACCCTTACAAATTTCGTATTTGGTCGGGGGAGAGAAAAGAAGAAAAATTTCTCAGCAACCAATATCGATTTAACCATGTAGTATTTTTCATTTCATATCCACTAGAAGGAGGATTGCAGGGACATTGGCGTAATTCCTTTACGCGTCCCGCGAGAGATACCCATACAAAAAAGGCATTATGTTATCATCTCAACCCCGACTCGACAGGATTCAAAAAACAAAGAGCCCAAAGGTGCAATGCACCTTTGGGCTCTGGTCTCTTGGATCTCTAGCCTCTCAACCCTCGACAAAGGAGGAGTATTTTGCCTTTTTTGCTTACTAAATCAGTAGATCCCCCTATCCAATGAAGTTGTGGTTTTAATGAAATTAATTATTAATATTATAAAGAAAATGATAGTGAGAATTATTATCATAGTATAGTTGTGGCCGTCAACAAGCTCTGGATACTTCCTGTCTCTACCAAAATCTTTATTAGAATTTGGATGGCAGTTCTTCACCAGTGACAATTCCCCCTTAAAAGGAGGGTAATTCAGAAAATTCACTAACCTTTCCGCACGTTACCGGCTCAATGCAGAGTCTGTGTGTTGCTCTGCTTCTCAGATTGGCACTTTTTCCATCATTAATGTGGAAGATTTTCTCTGAGGCCTTTTTGGCGGTTTGATCTAGCAGAGTCTGGACAGGACCAAAGCACCGACCCCTTCAATCTGAGCTTAGTTTATTGCGCTGCGGTCCCAGAGCAACCGAAAGGCGGAAAGCCGAAGATCTGCAATTGGACGGCCCACTACCCTATGGCAGTTTCTGAGTGGAAATCTGCTGAGCAATCATATCACGGTCTTGGATCATGGCCTGTCTGATTTGACGTATTGAATCATCAAATGCATTGTCGAGAAATTTGGCAGGACTATTGTCGTAGGATTCCCATGACCTCCCGTCATAGGCATTGGATCGCTCCACGAAAGAAGATTTGCCTCTATATGATTTAATCCTAGTGTGGTCTGATATTGATAAGGTGAGCTCGATGTCTACCTCGCCTTCCTCCTTCATCAAGGGGAATGGTAATAGTAAGCCAAGAAGCCCGCAACACAAGCCCCACAGATATTGCTCTCTGCGTTGATAAAACCGGTGAATTTTCCCCTCAAGTACGATGGGTTCATCAGAGTGATCGGTAACTATCGTATCAAAGATATTGTGAAAGCGCAGATTATTAGCAATCGCTTCGGTTAGGACAGTTTCCAAATTTCCATTTAACCTTTCAGGAGATGTTACAGACCAACCGCTGCCATATAGCCAGCCATCTTCCTTATCCTCAGCCGATGAAACATCTATCAGTTTTATGAACCGAATCTTCAAAGGTATGGAATTGGATTTTTCAATTTCAGGATGTGGCGGAACATCTGAGGTGATAGCAGGAGTGTACTTGCTATGTGTGCCACAGGCGACTAGCAGTGGTGTGAAAGCGAAGAGGTAAAGTGCAAACTTTAAAATCTGACATAAGTCCCGTAAAGGTTTGTGTCGTTGCCAGGCTTTCATGCCACACCTCAGAACAAGAAATGTTCCGAACGCCAGAAGAAATATCAAACGAAACACTGCTAACTAACAATCTTGGATTCGCCAATTTAGTTATCGGTAAAAATTCTAAAAATAAATAGGTAGCATTTGAGTGACTCGGATGGCATTGTCAATTTAACTGGTATTGGGGAGGCTAGGGCGCATGAAAAAGCCAACACCCAGTACGTTGCCCCATTTTTGGGCCACATGGAGTGTCCCTGCCGGTTAGCTGGACTTTCTCCAGAGCAGTTTACGCAAGGATCGCTTGATGCCCACAGGGCTTGGAGCGGCCAGCAATAACAAGCCGCCACACAATAAAGCGGACAATAGGGCATGGACCATCTGAAAAAAAGCCATGGGGTTGGAATAACCCTGCTCCCGTACATTGTCGTATACGGATCGCGGAAAGGCACACCAATATCTTCGTCGACGTACTGAGTCGGAAAAATAGAGACCGGCAATGAATTTTTCACTTCCATAAGCTAGACGTTTTCGACCGAATAACCATTCGGGACTCAGAAGAAAGTCTGTAGCAATTCTGCAACCCGGATGCCCTTTCGCCAATTTGTCCAGAAAATCCTGTGACACACGCCCCCCCATCAACCTGACAGCAGTCAATGCCGTATGCGTGATTCCGGTGGCCCCGGTCGTCCGGGCAATCGATTCCAGTCTCTGTTGATCGAGACCCACCGCCACCAGCCCATACAGGTCGCAAAAACGGACAAACGCGTGATGAAAGCCATCATTGACCAACTGGGTGGCATAGTGGACAAAGGTATCCTCTGGCGACATGCCCAGAACTTGCGAGTCACCGAAGTTCTGTAATGTGGCTCGCGCAAACACCT
Source organism: Nitrospirales bacterium (assembly GCA_031315915.1). GTDB lineage: Bacteria > Nitrospirota > Nitrospiria > Nitrospirales > UBA8639 > JACKFE01. The sequence continues at coordinate 2,233 of JALDRK010000045.1, read as the reverse complement.
CTTCCACCTTAAAGTGAAACGGCCTTCCTTTGGGATACACGTCCCAGTGCAGATCTACGGATAAGCTTCCCACACCTCTGCCTTTCACCAAACTAAGTTGGTGACGCACAACGGGATCAGGCATTGCGGAAAGAGCTTGAAACCCATTTTGGATAAAGATGTTCACCGCTCTTGAGCAGGAATCGAGCGGGATAAGCAGATCGAGATCATTCAAAAGACGGGTATTCTGCGGGTAAACAGTTTCCATCACTACTGCTCCCTTCATTAAGGTAAAGCAGATATCTTGTGCCTGAAGGCCCTCAAATACCGGAGCGAGACCGGCATGATAGAGGGAACGCCGTTGCTGCGTCATTATCATGGCCACGCCCAGCTCCGTCCGGACTGCTTTTGGCAAGTCCCCCCACACCTGCTCCTGAACGTTGAGGTTCCACGCAAGCATGGGCAAGATCCAGTGGGCACGTGCAAGGCACAAGGCCGACGGCCAATTAAAATCTGTCAGAGAGCGCACCGCCTCGCCTTGCGCTAAATCCCTCTCGTCGGCATAGGGTTTAGCCAATGCAAGAAGCAACTGTTCCTCGACGGAGAAGGTCATGTCAGTCACCTAATCCCCTCTCACCAATTTTTCCACCCCCATCAGCCATATTTCGCTTTCATGATTTTTCTTCATAAAACATTGCATTTCCACAAAAATATTTTTTCAACCCATAAGAAAAACGGATAGAATGCGGAATAAAAAACCGGCTAGATCTTACAAGCCAAAAGGGACATTTCCCATTTGCATGGGTATCAGGCATCAAGAGGGATCACAATGATGATTTCCAGAAATAATTAACGACATTTTTGGCCGAATGTTAAAAGCCGATTGACCTACTGCATAGAATTCTTGCAGTTCAAAAGGAAGTATTTGTTGGGCCATGCTTTGCTCATGTTAAACATTGAACCGCTCAAAAGAGCGGTCTTCTTCCTGTGAAAGGCATTCGACATAGACCAGATCGAATCAGGATAATAGGGGGTCGATGACTCGATGCAATTCCAACACATCTCTTCCAAAGTACAGGCGATACGAATCGACTTTTCGGATGAGGTGGGATAACGCCTGAAATTCTTTTCTCGCAATGGTTTTTTCATACACCAATAATCCATGCGGCAAGATTTCTTCCAACGCTTCACGCTTGGAGACCCGCTCAACATAACTTGTTGCCCTATTCACCACTTGAGGAAAAATCAATAGAGCGGGATCGCATGACTTTCCAGTTCCTTCCGAAAAAAAGTCCTCAATATGAAAATACCGTTTGAGCAACCCCTGATAGATCTTGCCACGAGAATTCTCACGTAATTCAGGAAAAAACTTCAGAGAGTTTTCCGTCACATCGACTTTCTCCGGAAAGGCCAACACTTCCATCATCCCATTTTCGATTTTCAATAACGGATGATCGTCCGATAAACACCGATAACCCGACCGCAATAGAGAAATGCAGGCGGTGGTCTTTCCCCGGCCACTATATCCCGGAATAAGAACCCCGCGCCCACTCTTTTCCAATGCCGTGGCATGGATCGTATAGAGACCCTGGCCTTTCAATAATTCACTCAGGACAAAATGGAAATAACTCGTCAGGATATCTGAATGAACCGACTCGGGATTCATCAAATATCCCTGACCGGTTCCTTCAGGATAATTAATCTGCAACCTTCCCTTTCGATGTAAATCGACGGTCAGAATTCCCGCGCGAGCGTACACATCGCATTGCCAGGCCTCAATCAGATCCCCTCCAAACGTTTTGGTAGTATGAGTTGCAATTCTATCTGCAAGAGGGGGAATAGAAATGGGTATGGATTGAGGAGAAGTAACCGAAAAAAAACGAATATGCAGTCCAGAGGATTTATCAACCGGAGAACTTTCAAAATACCTCATGAAGTGGGAGATAGGGGCTACTACCGCTGAACCTGTCCCGGAGACAACCACTCTTTCCCCATGAACCGAATAGACTTTGCGGGACTCAGCCGTGTCTATATTCAGACCGTTTCTCATCGTATTGCATTGGCCTTTTTTGCACTATCTCGAATTTCTTTCAGACCTCACCGCTGGCTTTCTGAAAATTACGATACAGTCAGGCTCTAATCTTTCATTATAAACGCTAATTCACTAATGAGAAGCGGTGAGACAATGACCATTTGATCTGGATCAACGCTGAAGAGGCTCCATCCCTGTGATGTGATTGGCGACAAACATATG
>JALDRK010000044.1 GCA_031315915.1 Nitrospirales bacterium | reverse complement strand
ATGATATTAGCAGTTTTGATTATATTTTTATCGTCATGCTTACCGAAGTGATTTCAAAATGGTTTTCGGAAGCCCATCCGGAGCAATGGATGACACTGGGAGGGATATTGTTGGTGTTGGGCATTATCCGGGTGGTAGCCGTCCAATGATCACCCACACGAGCCGAGCCTTCTTCTGAAATATCCACTCCTCATTCATAGCTGTTCTTACCTCTGTCTCTTTGGGGGCAAATCGTCGCACGGACCTCCCCACTTACAGGCTACCTGGACCATCCTACCTCCTGTCATGCTCTACCACTGCAAGTATAATCTGATGGAAATTGATCAATGGCCAGACTGGGAATAAGGAAAAAATCTAAATCCGAAGCTTATGATTGAAAGCTTCGGCTTTACTTTGTGGGAACACCCGTTCTCCGGGTCTTGACGTTATTGTTGAGTCTTTTTTCAAGATCCGCCACACGCCTTTCCAGATCTTTCACCGTTTCTTGAAGCTGAGCGTGAACATCCTGTTTTTGGATATTGTTGGAAGTGGGTTCAGGAAGCAGTAATGATGAGGCCGATTGCGCTCCGGTCGGTTCCTGCATCGCGGCGCGAATATTCGCATTGGCTTGTTCCAATTCGGTAATTCTTTTCCGTAGTTCGGCAATAATTTGGCTTTCAGATTTTCCCTGTGTACTTTCAAACATACCGTTGTCAGGTTGTTGTATTTCCTCATTCGAATCGGGATTGACTTTGAGATACCCCTGATAAGCAATAGACAAGGTTCGTTCGGGGTAGCCGAACAACCTGCTTTGACGTTGAGCCGTTTCATAGCGAGGATCATCAAAAAAGATGGCAAAATCCTGTTCGCCAACGGAATTCCATGGGAAATCACGAACATACGTCGTGGTTTCCCGAATATCCTGAAGCTTGTCGGTCCCTCCAACCTCAAAAGCGGCAGTGATAAGGGGATGCCAAAAGTTTGCAACGGAAACAACCAAATTTCTCTCTTGCACAAACATCATTCCCGAAGTGACCAGTTGGCGAGAGTTTTCCCCGTTTTTTGCTCGATAAAACACAATAACTTCTTGAGAATTGGCTTTTGCAAAGGCTTCCTGGAGAGATTCACTGAGGATATCAATGTCGTCCTTTCCGAATAATCTTGGTACCCCAGGAGTACCCTTGAAAGAGCCGAGAAGCCCGATTTTATTTCTCGCCGAAATTGAGGTGAGCAGAGACTCGATCTGAAGTTGGGTGAGGGCAACCGGGTGTGCAAGGCCCACCTCAGACAAGGCAGGTATCCTGCGGATTGGTTCCAGACGAACCAGTGTGTCACGATCTTCATAGATTGCGTAGCCGGCAGACTCCAATGTCGTGCAAGCAACGGTGAATAGCCACCCGCTCATCATGAGAGCGGCACAACACCGCTGCCATCCCCATTCTCGCGCAGATCGGCATTTCCCTCCATCGTCATGCTGTATCATGTTCGGTTTGTTGGAATAAACGTCAATTGTTCCTTCAAGTAGGGAAGCATGCCAATTTTCCGTATCCCGGCCTTGGTGCCCTTGTAATACGGGATCGTGGTGTCGGGGTCCACATAATCCGTGGTGAGGTGGTTGGCCCAGCCCTTCGGATGTTCGAACAACATAAACACATGACCGGGCCGATTGGACTCTATCACGACCACCATCGCCGTCACTATTCCATAGGGATTAAATAACTCCACAAGATCTCCGTTCTCCACTCCTAACCTAGTGGCATCGTGTGGATGAATTTCGACATGAGGCAAAGGCTCTCGACCCATGACAAAAGGTTTGCGTCGATCATCGTAGAGAGTTTGCCATCCCTGATTGGCTCTGCCGTTGTTCACCCAAAACGGATATCGTGGGTCATTCATCAATTGTTGCAGTTGAGAAGGAAACCCGGGCCAGGCGGCCGGAATAAACTTAAAACGGCCGGAACCTTCATACAGACGCTTCGTTCCCGCAGGCAGGCCGCAGCTTTTGATTTCCGTAACCGGTGTCTGCACGCCGTTTGTTCCCAAGAGCTTCAGCATGGCATACGTGGTCTCCCCGTAATCCTCTTGAGCCCCCTTGACGCCTTCGACCGCCGCGCGAAAAACATCCTCCTCATGCTCCCAATCGAAGCCTGAAAATCGTGCCGCTTGGTCGAGATTGCCTTCAGCCTGGTATAGGGCCTGAAGTTTCCCGGCCATCATCGCCATGATTTTCCAGTCGGGTTCTGCCACACCCGGAGGATCCATAAATTTCTGGTATAACCGAAGACGACGTTCGCCGTTAATAGAGGTGAGATTCATTTCGCCCCATTGGGCAGCCGGCAATACGACATGGGCATATCGTGCCGTTTCGATGGGATAGATATCTTGAACAATCAGAAAAAGACCCCTTTTTCCAATGCAGTCAGCACGGCCTGGATTCGGTCTTCCTCAGATCCACCGCTGACGGAATTCAACGCTTGATTGACGATTGACGTACGCCGCTCCAGAGAGAGGCGGAACGGTTGGGCGTTCAACGTCCCTCCCACCGGATTGCATCCGGCCACCCAAAATATTTTTGATCCCTCCCCTTTAATCGCGACGTCATCCACGTTGATAGGTGGACGTGTTCCCGGATACCTCGGGCGACTATAACCTTCCTGATGTCCTCCAAGGCGACTGCATCCCGTTCCCGGTTTGCCCAGGTTGCCGGTCAACAAAGCCAAATCAACGACCGACGCGATATTCTCATAATTTTTCAATCCCCAGATCAGTCCTTTCTCATACAAGATGAGCGTTCGCCGTCGATGTGTGTCCGATTTGGGCTTGGCGATCCATTCGGCAGCCATCAATAGCTGTTCGCCTAAGACCCCAGTCAGTCGAAGCGTGTGATCGAGATCCTGTAAAAGGTTCTTGGCTTTGAATTCCTCAAAATTATCCGTCCGGGTTTCAATAAATTCCTGATCGTGCCAGCCTCGTTCATGGATTAGACGCGAGAGGCTATTCAGGAGGGCAATGTCGGTGCCATTGTTGATCTGGAGGTGAAGCACATTGGCTTTACCGGCCACGGCTTCCGCCACGGCGACGGTTGCCGTGCGACGAGGATCAATAATAATGATTTTGGCGGGTGCATGAGATTCACCCGGTAATGTCGCGTTCTTGAAGGCAAGCGTCTCCCCGGAGAGATTCGGGACCATATGCTCCAGGAAATAAATCGATTGAGTTTCATAGGAATTCGCACCGATGAGTACAATGGTGTCCGCCAATTGCGCATCCATATAGGAGGCAGGGAGAGAGGCGAGGCCCGCGTCTCCCGCCGCGAATACTTCACTGTTGTAAGCCGGTCGATTATGAATAGAAGCCATCTGCGTCCCAATGCCGGTGAAGAAAAATTTTCCAACCGCCCAGTTATTTTCAAACCCTCCCCCACCGCCTCCATGATCGAAACACTTCATCGCAATCGAATCGGGACCCCAGGTGTCCAAACAGGCTTTGATAATCCTGGCGCCAAACGTCAAGGCCTCCTCCCAGGTCGTCGGCAGTTGATGCCCGCCTCGATAGAGGAAAGGCGAAGTCAGACGATCCGCAGTGGGACGATCCGGCGCATAGAGGACGTCACCATGAGTCCCTCCTCTGACCGAATGGTTGCCCTTATTCACCGCACAATTCCGATCCGGCAACACCACGATATTAAATCGTGTACCGTTTCGTTCCGTAATCACATTGTGCATGGCAGATGAAATCCAATTGCCTGACCGCTGGGGTTGTTGTTTTGAAAAATCGGCATTCAGGGCATTTTGATGCGGCTTGGGACCGCCCTCCTTACCGAGAGGCCATTTGTAGACTTTGTACCCGCATCCCACAATGCAATAGGAGCACACAGTCGAATAGTGCTGGGCATCTGCCGGAGGAATCGGCACCCGATCTTCTCCGTGTGAAATCATGCTCATCGTCGGTCTTCTCCTTTTCTTGTATCCCGCAGGCTAGGCCAATACGTTCGCCTGACGTCCATAGATCAACCCTTTCACACCAAAGGCATAAATGTCTCCCCTATCATCCATCTCCAGCTCAACTTGAGGCAGATTGTCTGTCGCTTGTCCAATGACCATCAGCCCGCTTTTTTGTGCATCGAACATGGCAAAGTGGAGAGGGCAATGGAACGCCCCCGTGTCCGCCTTGAATTGCAAATGTCCGCCCATATGGGTGCAGTACCGGCTGAAGGCCACAATATCCCCCTCCGGCCCAATACCGTGGAGAATACGAGTACCGAATTTTATCAGGCTAATAGGCGAATCCACGTCCGGATAGGTCAACCTCATTTCATGCCTGATTTCCAATTCGGAAATATTGACCAGTTTCAGTCGAGGATACGGCAACGTTGTCGTTAAGGTGGAAGCCTCTTTCGCCTCCTGTGAAGCTTCGGCCATCGGGAGCACCGTCCCTGCACATGCTCCACCGGCCAGACAAGCGCCAAGTTTGAGAAAGTGTCTTCTGGATAAGTCACTCATTGTCGAACCTCCTTCTCGGAGAAATTATGGGATTGAAACTGATCCATTGCTAGAGAGCGAACTGAAATCGCATAAAGAATTCGTGGATCGACCGTTCGACGCTGGTCGCTTGAGTTTGATTGGCCAAAAAACTCCCCATAAAGGCATGGGCAAAGCCGATGTCCAGATTTAAATTCTTAGCGAAGCTATAGGTGATCATACCCCCGATTTCCGTTCCCATATATGTCGTTCCTCCCCGTGAGCCGAATTCACGTGATCGGGCGGAGGCAAAGTAGGCAGTATCGAGCGTGCCGGTGAGTTTAGGAACAATCGGGAATTGCAGTCGTCCTTGAATGGTCCACAGGCCCGCGCCCCCATTGTTGAGATTAACACCAAAATCATTCACGTCGCCTGGCGCATTGGCGTTAAAAATGTGGGAATATCCCCAATACCCGTTTGTGCCGAGGATCGCTTCAGGGGTGGAGAATTGATTGCTAGTATGACCCGCTTTATCGCCGGAGGCATAGAGGGCAAAAAGATTGAACGTGGTCGGACCAACCGGCACCGACCCCTCAAACTTGCCGGAGTAGCCGGTACTATTCGATCCTGTGACACCCGTCCCGATCCGGCCGGTATTCAACATCAGGTAACTGTTCCAGGCACCGGATTTGAACAGCGGGCCTGAGGCCGTTAAAGCAATCCAGTGCTGATGAGTGTCGCCAATCGAAATGTTCTCGGTTTTTCCGAGATTGAGCGTGTAGTAATGCCCGCCAACCTTAAGATCATACGAACCGAGTCTCAACGGAGTATTATAGTCCACAACCCACAAGTCTCCATCCTTGCTAAACCCCTTTCCGATAGTTCCGGCCTTCAGATCCGCAGCGATACGGTAGAATCCCAGTCGATAATCGCCACCTAAAATCTTTCCTCCTAATGCGGCGCCTCCTACGAAAAAGTCCCATTCGCCATCCCAAAGGACTCGTCCGACTTGATCGAGGGTCGGAAGAATGCCCACCACCAGGGTATGGTGTTCTACCGGAGTGACATAGACGTAACCGTATCGAATTCCTCGCGCCTGAAGTCGATTGAAGGCGTTGGGAGTTCCGTCGGAATTAGCACCGGTCTCCCCACGGGGATCGCTCGCCGCCGGGCTGGAGCCGCCGAATCCTCCACGGAATTCCATTTGCATGTATCCACCCACATGATCGTCATCCTTGGGTCTGATATCAAAGGCCAACCTCATTCGTTGACGGAAGAAATCATAATTTTTCGTGTCTCCGAAATTCAGCGCACCAGGGCCGGTACCTGTTGACGGCAACGAGCTACTGTTGATCCCACTGGGAATATTGCTGGCGTTGTACATCACACGATATTGCGCCCACAAACGGATCCGCAAATTCTCTATCGGCACCGCGTAGGCGTTCTCGTTGGCCGGCTCAGGAAACGGGAGCTGATCCGCATAAACCGGGCCGATGCAAACGAACATAAAAAAAACGATGCCTATTCCTGGCGTCTTTTGTTCTTTGATGCCTCTCATACCAATTCTTCAGTTCCTTTCCCGTCCTCGGCTTAAGAAAGGCAACATTTATACATGTTGATATATGCAATTGTCTATATGTTATTCGCAATAAACTTTTGCGAAAAGTGCATGCCATGTCTGTCGACAGCGGGACGGGGTGAAGCGTCGACGATCGATTCGGATATGTCGGATATGTAAGATAGCCGGTGAACCAAAGAATGCGGTCAGCCAACGACCGAGCAAGTACCGTCGTCTAGCGAAGTGTACGATCTTTTTAAACAACCGTATTTACAAAATAGAAGGGTTCTTCAGCTCACCGTTGGAGACAGTCTATTGATTCGTTAGGCGAGGTGCACTACAGACATTGCGTTAGAGAAAATGGCTAGGTGAAGACTAGGCGAAAGGATGAACGAAGGGATTCTTCCGAATCTCACATCAAGGGGGAGAGGAAGGAATAAAGGCAACCCTAAAGAAGTTCCGATCAGGATTCAGATAATGTGACGGGGAAACTCAGTTGGCAACAGCCGAAGTTTAACGTCTGTTCATTGCGTTTTTTCAGAACAGGCCGCAGATGAGGAACAATGCGATAACATATTTGCTTGCCCTCTCGCATTCCCTCAATAAGTCCAATCTGACGGAGAACGCGGAGATGCTGAGAGATTTGCGGCTGAGGACGTTTCAATTCCACAACAAGATCGCCAACACATTTCTCTTCGGTGAGTAAGGATTCAAGAATTCGCAGTCTGGTCGAATCACCCACGGCGCGTAAAATGACGGCACAATCCTGCGAGGTGATGGTTTCTGCCAGCTTCGATTGTTTCACCACATTCCCTCCAAGGCCCAATTGCCTCGAATCGTGCCTCAACATTTCCAAGATACCATAAACTCTTAAATACATGAAATCAACGCAACAAAAATTCTTCGATACGGTTTCAATGCGAAAATATTTGCACCCAAACAGAGACGCGAGAAGGGAAAAAATCGTGAAGTCATATAATTGACAAAGCTTTTCAGCTCATTCACTCACTCCTACGTTGAAATGTCTTGTCTGGAAAAACGAGTCCTCGAGGCTTTTCCGCTAAAATTCATATGTTACCCATTTAGGAGAAATTGATTGTCGTCATTGAACACTGGCAAGGAATAGATTGAAATACGCGGCGTAGGGAGGGAGCTGAACTACAGGTCAAGAATGTATCGTTGATTCGATATAGAACAAGCTGGTGACTTGAATCCCCGTCACGTGGAGTGAAAAATGATTAATCATGAAGGGTCGACGTTTTGCATCAATTTTGGCCATTCAGGCAGTCGACGTCCCAATGGTCGCCGACACGAACCGAGCCTTCTTCAGATAATTTTTCTCAGGCTTGATCGCCATGCTCTTCTTGTTCCGATTGCGAGGGAATATTTCACGGAACTCTTCGCCAGGAATAAGCCGGCTCTGATCCAGCCAGGCTCCTTCACCCGTCATGATCAAAACGGCATACTTAATCCAAAAAATCGTGAGTGAGAGCCACGGCTTTGATTTGGGCATGAACTTTCTGGCCTAGGTGGAGCTTGAGGGCGGCTAACGATTTTCGGGTAATGGTGGCCAGCAAGGGACAGCCAATATCCAACTTAATATCCACAAAGGGTTGATCGGCCTCGATAGGTCCGATTTCCATGACCGTCGCCACCAGTACATTCAATACACTGGTTTGAAAAGCAGGTGGGTTGGCGACCAGACTGACATCACGGGCAAGAATCTGCACACGCAAGGATTCACCAACGGCACAATGTTGATGCGGCACCGAGAGCTGTCCACCGGTAAACGTCAGGGTGGTAAGCGAAAATTCCACATCATGGTCTGCCACACGAGTATCAATGACCGCGCCAATGTGGCTGTCCGAAATGACATGCCGAACACCCACTTGAGAAAAGATTTCTCCGAGAGGTCCCATAGCAATCAGGCGCCCCTCCTTTAATAAGAGGAGCGTCTTGGCAAGCTGGACCACTTCAGGCAAGGCATGACTCACATAGATGATGGGAATCTTGAATTCCTTATCTAACCGTTGAATGAAGGCAATAATTTCCCGCTTTCGTTGAACATCAAGAGAACTGAGCGGTTCGTCCATCAGGAGCAGGCGCGGGCTGGTTAACAAGGCCCGGCCAATGGCCACACGCTGTTGTTCTCCTCCCGACAAGTGTGTGGCACGACGTTCCAACAGCGGCTCTAAACCTAGAATGGCGACAACCTGGTCAAGCGAAATACGACGCTCCGATATTGGTGTCCGATTCCATCCGTACAATAAATTCGATCGGACGTTCAAGTGCGGAAACAACCGTGGCTCTTGAAATACGTAGCCGACCGGACGTTGAGAGAGCGGGAGAAACAACCTTGTAGTTTCATCCTGCCAGACATGCGCCCCCAAGGAAAGAAAGCCGGAAGGAGATCGTATCAACCCGGCGAAACAACGCAGGAGCGTGGTCTTGCCGCATCCGGAGGGACCGAACACGACGGTGATGCCCTCCAGCGGTATGCTCGCGTTGACCTGCAGGCGGAATGTCGGAAACGTAACATCGAAGCGGGCAGTCAATTCACTCATGAGACATGGATAGGCAGACGCCGGTTGACCGTATAGACCATTAGAAGAACCAGGAACGAAAAGAGCAGAAGGCCAGCCGACAGCATATGGGCTTGAGTATACTCCAGCACTTCCACATGATCGTAAATCGCAATGGAGAGCACCTTCGTCCTCCCGGGAATATTCCCACCCACCATTAACACCACGCCAAATTCGCCAAGAGTATGTGCGAAGCCAAGGACGATAGCTGTGAGGTAGCCACGGGAGGCCATGGGAGACGCAATAGTGAGAAAGGTGTCCAGCTTTGAGGCCCTGAGTGCCCAAGCCGCCTCCAGTGGCTTTCTCCCGATTGACTCAAATGCGCCATGAAGAGGCTGAACGACGAATGGAAGAGAATATAATGCGGAAGCAATGACAAGCCCGCTGAAGGTGAACGACAGCGCAGATCCGGTCACGGCTTGCGAGGCACTCCCGATCCACCCATGAGGCCCCAAGAGGATCAGCAAATAAAATCCGAGCACTGTGGGCGGAAGCACAAGCGGCATCGCAACCACCGCCTCAACCACCGTCCTGGCACGAGATCGCGTATAGGCAAGCCACCAGGCAATGGGAGTCCCGATGATCAGAAGCACGACCACCGTCACCCCCGCCAACTGCAAGGTCAGCCAGAGGGGGCCTAGATCAATATCAGGCATCTTGTGATTGCATCCTTCATATTTGCATATTTGAAGTCCCATCATCCCTGTTCGCCAAAATCATTCCACAAAGGTTATCTTGGCGAACATGTATGGCTACGGCAACCCGTAGCCGAATCGCTCAATAATGGCGCGACTCGTATCACCTTTGACATACTCCAAGAACGCTTTGGCGGCAGTCTGATTCTGTCCTGTCATTAAGAGGACTGCTTCCTGTTCGAGAGGGTCATGGAAGGCGGCAGGGACATCCCACCGGCTGCCGCTGCCATGAATTTTGGGATCCAATATTTGGGAAAGAGCCACAAATCCGAGTTGTGCATTCTTTGAAAATACGAATTGAAACGTTTGCCCGATGTTTTCCCCTTGAACGATCCGATCCTTCACGCGGTCCCACAGATTCAAGCTTTCCAGCGTCTTTTTCGCGGCGGCACCGTAAGGTGCAGTCACAGGGTTGGCAATGGCCAGATGTTCGAACTTACCATTCTCCAGCACGGCTTTTCCATCTTCCTTGATCATGTCGGGGTCGGAACTCCACAACGTCAGCCGTCCTACGGCGTAGGTAAAACGACTCCCTTTAACCGCGAGTCCTTCTTCCTCCATCAATTTGGGGCGCTTGACGTCTGCTGAAAAGAAGACATCGAACGGGGCGCCATTTTTGACCTGTGCATACAGTTTTCCGCTCGACCCCGCACTGACCACGACCGTATGTCCCGTGTCTTTTTCAAAGTTCATGACAATTTCATTGAGAGTCGACAAAAAATTGGCCGCAACCGCAACTCTCGCTTCTTCAGCCGTTGCCGTGGTCACACATATACACAAAAAGCCTATCAAGACTAAAATAGAGACACGCAGAAACATCAAACACCTCCCCGTTATGAGCGAATATGCCATGGCCGATATTGAGTTCACGTCAACCGGTCATGGAGGTTCGGTTATGGGTGAGCCATTCGATATGACGGCTCATCCTCATAAACATGACCGTGTCATGCTTCCCGTTCGACTCGCTCTCGTGAATTCCTCAATCCTTCCTTGATCTACTCCTTAATCAACATGACTTCCGTGGCTTTGATCGCCAGGGTCACGGATGTTCCTACAGCAAGTCGCATCTCGTCCAGAGCTTGCCGGGTAACGGCAGCGCCCAGATGAACAGACCCGGATATTACCCTAACAAAACCCATCGCTTCCCCTTTGTCGATGGATTCGACCCGTCCATCGAAAACATTCCTGGCGCTGAGCTTGAGGTTTTGCCCTCCATCCTTAATCAGCATGGCTTCGGTCGATTTGATTACTGCCGTCACAGAGTCACCTGGGGTCAGACCAAGAGCCTTTACACCATGGTTGGTCACCGCTGAGACTACGGTGCATCCATCCCCTTCAAGAGTCACCAGACTCATGGCCTCTCCGGCTTGAATGTTCGTAATACGGCCCTTGATTTGATTTTGCGCACTGATCATTGGAGCACCTCCTGGGAATGTGAACATGAATAAATCGAAAGACCTACCTGAGGTCATTAGAAATTTCGTGGGGAAAGCCCATGGTTCCAGCACCGCACACATACAACAGGCGACTCTGGAAAAGGTGCCGCCCCCCGAACGCTGATGGGGAGCGGCGCCGGAATGGGTCAAGAGGCGAGCATAGGCAGAAGAAGTGCAAAGCCCCCATGCACCTGCTCTTGACGCCGTGTGAAGGTGGCCTGGTGAAGTTCAGGGCGCCTTCCCTAATCTGACCGGGAATATTCGATTGAAAAAACGTTGTAGTCATCCTCCACGCTCGATAAGCTGAGAAAGTGATTTTGGGGAAATGGAAGGGACGGGGATCGGCATTCGCGGTGCCTCTTCATCTCCGGCCACATACAACAAAAGGCACGGTTGAGGCGACATAGGCATTCCCATGGATTGTACCCAGGATTCATATTCGCCCACAGTCAATGCGACTCGGCCTCCCATAGGCCAATAGTCGGCGTTGGCCGGTTCTCCGGTCATATAGGCAGAGACCACCGCCTGTCCGACTTGTACGATCACGAATAGTCCTGCCTTGGCAGGTCTAATTTTTGTCACGAATCCGTGCAATCGCACTCTCCCTGGCAGAGCAGAACACCGTGGCAAACCGGACAGAGAGGGTCCGGCCGAAGCCACGGCAAACACGATACGAATCCCCCGCGGATCGATCATGATGTTGACGCGATCTCCGACTTGCGTGAGTACGCTCTTCCCTCCAAGAATTCGATTGGTGTGCAGCGTCAGTTGTTCCCCAAGCACCTTGACAGCCATTGGGCCGAATACACCGGAGTCGTTCTCCGGTCGGGAAGCAAGGACGATTCGGCCTTCCCACCGGGTCCACCGTTTTTTGAACAGTGAGCTGTCGGAGGGCAACAAATATACAGACTCCTGTGGAATATTGACGACCAACCATTGCCCCAAACTGAACGAAGCACTTTCCATAGCCTGGGTCTCACTGCGGATTTTCAGATTCAACGTGTTTCCGACTCGAAGTTTCAGCGTCACCCCCTGCAATCCCTTTTGGATCCAGATCACATGACCAATCAGCCGGTTCAACCTCGGGATGAACCATGATTCCGTTGGATCTGTCGACGTTACCGTGATCATCACTCCTCCTTGAAAGAGGTCCCGATTATTCTTGCGTTCTATGTCGGTGAATATGGCCGTCACCACAGTCGCACGGCCCGCCTGGATAAATGTATGGGAAACCTGGCTTTTTCATATATGCAACATCCACCTTACAGCCTGACTCTCATGGAGATATAAAAATAATCCGTATCTTTATTTCCGCCTTGAGGTAAATTCGCGGAGGCCGGCAACCGGTCAAAATAGGATCCCTTGAACCAATGATCGTACCCGGCATCGAAATCCAGGTTTTGATTGATGACCCATTGCACACGAAATTCCAGATCATGCCCTAAATAATTTCCTGCCCCTCCTGTGGGATCCTGTAGAAGGATCCCTCCATTTACAGCAGTGCCTTGAGCCAACCACCAGAATCGCTGTTTGAGCTGGATTCTCCACCCCTTCGCCGGTTGAACGATCACTCGCCAACCTGGTGAACTGATATTGGACCGGAGAAAGGGTCCGAAAATTCCTGTAGCCATCAAATCCCATCGACGGGCTCCAAACAGGGGATCAAAGGTTCCGCTCTGACTGCCGCCTGGAGTGCGGGTGCCGCTGGCATAGGTATACTGCACCAAAAAGCGAGGAGTCCAAGGCACATCAAACGTATACCCCATTTGCGCGTTGGGATTGTATGCAAAATGGTCGACCTGGCCTACGTGTCCCACTTGAACGGCTCCCTCCAACTCGTAATCGATTTCGCCCACTCCGGCAGATCTGAATAGCCGAAGGCCGTACGTGCCATACGTCCGGTGCAGATTGTTATTGGCAAATCGTTGATCGTTTAAGCCGTAATAAAAAACATTGAGCTTCATCCAGGGAATCTGATGATTTTCCAGATAGGCACCCCAAAATAAAAAGTTTTTATTCTGCTCGTCGAGTTTGACTTCGTCCCGAATGACAGGCTCGACAAGAAATGCGCGAAAGCGCCACAGTTTGTCTTTGGCGATCTGCCAATGAAAGCCATCGAAGGCGTTTGTGGTATTTCGAAAATCGTTTCGGGCGACGTACCGACGACCTCCGAAGTCCATCGTCATGCGGCCGAAATGCATATCCATGCGCAACCCGCTCCCCATCACGTTGCTAGCGGTCAATGATCCGAATAATTGCAGGATGTCCCATTCATCTACCGTGGTATTATTCACAAAACCTCCGGGCTCATCCCCGTACACACGCGAATCCTGCCCTTCAAAAAGGAACCGGACGGGACCATTGCCTCCTAATCCGAAACGCACCCTGGACCGGAGAGCAATTTGAGAATCGGTCCGCCCGCCTCCAACGCGTGCAGTGGATCGCCAGGGATGATCAAGGCTTTCGAAGCGCGTGCGGTTTTCGATACCCAGATCGACCCAATCGGGCAAGTTCAAAGCCGTTTTCAGATATCGGGCCCACTCAAGTTCTTTTCGTTGATTGAGGACGGCATCGGGAGTTTCGATCCATTTTTTTCCGATCTGTGCTTCCGCCCGCTCCCGAACCCCATTAATCACCTCAGGATAATCCGAACCATTGCCGTTGATTGATGATGGCGTTGCTGCAGAGGGAGTTCCCAAACAGGGAGCCACAATCAAGAAAACCGACAAGCCAATGCTTGCGGTTTGCTGCAGACCGAATGTTTTCCGGTTAGGGGCTTCTGCCATGCCAACATCTCCTTCCGATGTCCAAATTTAAACAATAGCGGATCAATTCACGAGAATGTAATTAAAAAATTACTATTTGTCAATTATAAATTATAGCACCTCCCATTCTTTCTTTACCCATGAATAACCATGCTCCATATTTCATCTAGTCGCGCCCCTTCCATCCCACACCAAGCGTGACAGGGGGAGTGGTTGCTCCATAAGGCATGTACCCGTGGGTACAGACAAATGACTGCCACAAGACTATGCCTATCAGAAAGCCGAAAAAAAGAAGTTGAATATCTGGTTATCAGGAGAAAGACAACCAACAAGAATCGGAAGCAGAGAGGACAAAGGGGAGAAACCGATTAGAGGGGAGAAGCGAACGGCACGGGAAATTTGGAGAAGCCGCTACACAACCGATTCAAATTGCAGATAAAGCCACAGTACCGGGTTGTCGCGCAAACAATGAATGAACAGAGCCTGCAGATCCATCGTCAGTATCATCTTCAAGGAGCTACCAGGCTACCTGCAGTCGGGTTAAGAGAGCGTTTTCCTTCTCAAAGTTTTTATTGTTCGGGGCACCGCCATCGAAAACACCATGTTCGTAATTCACCTGGACTTTGAGTCGGTGGGCCAAATGCCAGTTGATCCCCACCGTCCAGACTCTGGCTTTTCTCGCACTCGCTGCAGGATCAGCAAACACCGGGAAGGCCTCCCGGTCCACCAGCAATTGCTGATACCGGGCCGCAAGTTCCACAGCTCCCCAGGAGCCTTGAGCCGGGTTGAATAGTCGCCAAGGTTTTACGCCGGCAAAAGACGCATTCTCACCGGTCAACACATAGGAGACAGCTATCTGCCATGCCCGATTGGTCAACCGTTTTTCGGCATTCCCGGAGGTTCGAAGATCTTGGATATTCCAAACATACTCCGCGAGTACGCCCAAGGGGCCCCATGCATAATAGGTTTGCGGCGATAACCGATACCGGTTCCCGGCGACCCTCACCCCACTGCGATACCGAAAAAAGGTGATCCCATCACTTCCTGTAGCAGGAGTTTGAAAATTTGATGGAGTAAAATTATCCCGACCCCATGTCCCACTCACTCCCATCTGCAGCCCTTGCAACCATTCCAAGTCGGCAGCCAGAAAGGGTTGAGCAAACAGCCGTGCCATGTAGTCCTTGTCGCTATTCGAATCGAAACCCGCGTTCGAACCGCCGGTGGTAGAAGTATCGTCTCGCACGCCGTTAAAAACGCCGACCTGATAGGCCAGGTGTTTTTCAAACAGATCTCCGTAGAGTTGCGCCCCAATATCCCGGTTCGGAATGAGATTCAATGGCAGACCCCGCTCGATAAACGACGTGTCTGCACTGGACTGAAGCATTTCCAAACCCACCGGCGGCTTGAATTTTCCTACACGCAGTCGGAATGCTGTCCAGAAATCGAAGCCGATATAGCCATCGACCAACACCACACGCCCCTGTTGAAAGTCAGGCATGAGCTTGAAACTGGCATGGCGGTACAAGGTCCCTTCCAAAATTGGTCGGAAGCGGCGGATCTCAAAAGTATTCGTAACGTTCGATTGTGTCGTATCGCCAAAAAAGAACCGTCCGTCCACTTGCCCATATCCCCCGAATCGCAGCTCGAATGCACGGTTTGCCGAACGCAAGAAAAAGCCTTCATGATCGACCCCCACCACCGGCGCGTCTTTTGCACGCTGCTCTTCACGCTGTTGATCCAATTCCCGAAGACCGTCGGCATCCCGCATCTTCCGTTCCAATTCCTCCAAACGCTCCTCCAGGGTTTTAGGGACCGGCGTGTCTTGAAGATTTTCTTCCCGTTCATTCCGACTTTGAAGCTCCGCTGCCTCAAGGCCCCCTGACCCTCCCGCCACTGCCATGAAGAATCCTAGCACGGCCAGCCACCGAAACATTTGGCTATCTTCCTTCCCAACATAAGAACTGCCGGCAGGCCGGTCAGTTCACGCCTGATTCTTCTTTATTGATTTTTGAAATTGACGAACACCAATAAAACCGGTAGCCAGCAGCAAGAGCAGCGTTTCCTCTGCTCACTCGCTTCCGTTCATCGTTATGTTTTCCCGTTCTTCATCGGGCCTAATTTCTCCTTGCATTCGATTGGCACGACCTGCAATTCATGAACAATGATTTTTCACGATCCATCGCAAAGGATTGAAATCGCCTTGAAAGTTTCTTCCCATCCCGAATTTAACTCGCTAGTCAACAAATGGGGTCATGCCACAAGCAACGTGATTCGGAGTTTTGCTCACAAGGGCTTTGGAGACGATTGTTGAGTTTGCTCATGACGCGTTAGTCGTAAAGGATTACGATAAATATTTAGGCATAGTACTTTTTCTACCCTGAGACTACCCTGAACAGGCATTTCAGCCTGTCGTAAGGTTGGCCATGCTAAGATTGAGGTCCGAATAAGGACAGAGAAACAGAGAAGAAGATATGTGCGAAGAGAAAGGAAGGGGAAAAACTGCAGTATGATCAGCAGGGAAAATCGAGAACCGATGGAATTCTACTGCTGTGACCCATCGGATTGACTATAGGCCTGTTCGAATTCCTGCCACCTGCCTATTGGTATGATGAGGTCATGGAGTATCAACATCTAAAGCTGGGATTCAACTCGCCAGTGAAACGGATGGGGTGATGTCACAACATACTTGATTCGGGGTTGTGAACCACCGCGCTTTGCCGAGACAATGAGTCAGCGTGTTCATGTCCGCCGAATCTCCTCATTCGTCTTGGTCACGAAATGTCGCTGCTTGAGGGAATACGGTTCTGCCATTCATTCCACACATATGCATCACCATACAGAATGCCGAGAATTTCTGCCGCATGAAATTCACCGAGAACACCAGCACTCATACCGAAAGCATTCGACTCCCACCGACACATTGTCCGAATAATTTGCAAATCCTTCATCATCACTCATACAGTCAGAAAAATGACCGAGATCTATTCGAATGGTTGCCTCCCTTCTTCGAGGACATGCCATCCTGTATCGGTCATGATCAATTCACTGACGGATCCCGTGGGGACATTGTGCAAGACATACCGCTTGGACATCGGAGCATTTTCCGCATGCCCGAGCAACGCCGCGCAAATGTCGCCATGCGACACAATGACAACGGCCATTCCGTAAAAACGTTCAGACAGCCGATTCAAAGCATTTTTAGCACGAATTTCGCCATCCAACAGAGATTCTCCTCCTTCAGGACGCGGATCCTGTCCTTGTGCCCACTGCTTCTCACGCCAAGCCCATGACATTTGATTCCCATCCCGATCTTTTCCTGGACGCAACGAGGCGAAAGCCTTCTCTACTTCATATCCTCGCTTCAATCCGATAACTTGACTAATCGCTTGAGCGGTCTCACGCGCTCGATCGGCGGGAGAACTCAGAACGGCGACAATGCCTTTGTCTTTAAGAAACCTTCCTATTGCGGCCGCCTGTCTGCGGCCTTTCACTGTCAGCGTGTCAAGTTCTTCTTCCGGAGTCCACGGTAGATGCGCCACATTTTTCTTCGATTCGGCATGCCGCACAAGATAGACACTCAGAACCATATCTCCATGAAACACCGAATTGGCGTCTTTCTGAACCTGCTGAGAGTGACACCCATTCGCCACAACAAGAAGGAAGATAAGAATAACTTTCATCATTAATCCAAGTAACTCTTTTAGTCGAAGCTGACTTAAGAATGCGTTTGAACGGGCATATCCTTAGGAACAGGAATAATTCGTGTGCCTGGACGAATTTCGTCGGTACCCCGTAAGACGACGAAATCACCCGCTTGCAGGGCTCCAAAGACTTCGGTCATTACCCCACTCTTCGATCCCTTTCGGACCGGGATCCATTCAACCAGATTTTCTTTGATCAGGAGTACAAACACGTTTTCTGTCGTCGACACAACTGCCGTGGACGGAACAAACAAAGTCGAAGCAGAACGGCGAATCGGCCAGCGAACTTCCGGGAACATTCCCGCCGCCAACCGCATGGTCCGATTATGCACGTCCATTTCAACAGGCATGGATCGAGTCTTCGGATCGACCGATCGAGAAATTCGAGACACGACTCCCTGAAAAGTTTCTTCCGGATAAGCCGGAACGGTAAATTGCACCGTCGCCCCTTTCGCAATCGATCCGGCATGGACTTCCGGAACCGGCACAATCAAACGTAAACGGGAAATCTGTTCCAACCGTAACAACGGTAATATCCGAGCAAGTGCGCCGTCCGGCCCCACTACTGCCCCCGGATGGATATTGCGTTGAGTGATCAGGCCATCAAACGGCGCTATTACCCGTAAATATTTTTCCATGGCTTGTAACGATTGAAGACGGGCTTCAAGGGCTTCCCGGTGATGTTGGGCCAATTCCAGATCGTTTCCAGCCACAATGCCGGGCGTGGAGGCCGCAGACTGCAGACGCGTGTAAGTTATTTGAGCAGCACGGAGCTGGGATTCGGCTTCTCTTCTCTGTGCATGCAATTCCGGGGCGTTCAGTTGAATGAGGACATCTCCCTTTTTGACCGTTGTCCCTCGATCCACATTAACGGATTCGACGATTCCGATGATTTTTGGCACAAGATCGACACTCAGAAAAGGAAGCAGTTCCCCCGGTAACGGGATCGCCCCTTCCAGAAGTTGACTGGAAACCGACACCACATCGACCGGGACAGGATGGGCCCCTTTCCCAGGTATTCCTGCCGATTCAGAAGATAGAGTTGACGATGATGACATCGTGGGAATTTGAGGGGCACGCCCTTCGTTGCTCAGTACCATGACACCGACCCCGATGAGCCCCAACAACACCAGCCCAACTCCGATTATCTTTTGTGACATGATAACTCCGGGTTACTGGAGAATCGGAAGATGCAAGGGCTCATAATGGGTGCTCATCGGATCATCGGGATCTAAAGAAAGAGACTGGGTGCCCCCCCCCTTTTCCAGGATCGCATACACGGCAGGTAAAATCAGCAAACTGGAGACGGTCGCGGCCAGCAACCCGCCAATCACGGCCTGTCCGAGTGGGGCTACTTGTTCCCCGCCTTCCATGACGCCTAGTGCCATGGGCAGCATACCGACCATCGTGGCCAATCCTGTCATGAGAATTGGACGGGCACGGCTACGTGCTCCTTCACGAGCGGCTTCCTCGGCAGAATGATCTTGCTGTCGATACTGTTCGGCGAACGACACCAAAAGAATGGCGTTCGCCACGGCGACCCCGGTGGCCATAATCGTTCCCAAAAAGGATTGAATATTCAGGGTCGTTCCGAGGAAAGTCAGCACCAGCACAACTCCCATCAATACAGCAGGCATGGTCAATAAGACCACGAAGGCACTCCGCCAGGACTGAAAATTAGCGGCTAAGAGCAGGAAAATGGTCAGCAGGGCCAACAGCAATCCAAGCCGGAGGTTGTCGAACATTTCTTTCATCGGGGCAATTTGCCCTCGAACGTCTACCCGCACCCCTTTAGGCGGAGGACCGACGCGATTCAACGCGGCGTCAATATGTTCGGCCGCCCGACCTAAGTCTTCTCCCGTCACATTGGCCACAATCGTGACCATCCGTTGCATGTTATAACGGGTATACTCCCCGATGGAAGTTTCGGGAATAACCTCCGCCACGTCACGAAGCAAAGGCCCCCGTCCCCCTTGCAACATCACAGGAAGATTCAACATATCCTGTTCGGACCGGAAGTCCGATTGAGGGATTTCCACCTGAACCTGATAGGCTCTTCCGGATTTTGGATCACGCCAATAAATCGGTTCCACGAAACGAGTTGAGGATGTAGCAGAGACGACCGCCCGGGCTACTTCGCCCGCCGTCACGCCAAGCTGCCCCGCGCGCACTCGATCCACCCGCACCTCCATGGTCGGATAATCCAAAGGTTGCCCGAAGCGAAGATCCCGGATAGAAGGCAGACGTCTTAACTCCTCCATCACTTTTTCGGCGTAATGCCGATTGGCATCCAAATTCGGTCCGCTCATCGCGATTTCAATCGGCGTCGGAGACCCCATGCTCATGACTCGTGTGACAATATCCCCCGCCTCGAAGGTATACCGAGTCCCGGGAAATCGTTCGGGCAACAGCTCTCTCAATCGTTCTTTCACCTGTTCCAAGGACACATTCGACCCCGGTTTGAGCGACACCAACAATACCGCCTCATGAGGTCCGCTGCTCCACATATACAGAGTATTCACGGGATAACTGGACGGATGCACACCCACAAATCCCAAGCTGATGTTCACGCGCTCAGGCCCGATTTCCTGTTGGATCGTTTCCAAAATTTCTTTCGTCAGGATTTCCGTTCGTTCCACACGGGTTCCATCCGGGGCCAGAATGCGTAATTGAAATTGCCCGGTATCGATCTGGGGAAAGATATCCAAACCCAAACGGGCACCTAACGTGAGAACGATCACTCCGCTCAGCAATAAATAGACGATTAGCACGAGCCATTTATAATCTAAGCTCCAGCCTAGGGCATTCAGGTACCAAGTCGGCATGGTCGGATGCGTTCTCGCCTCGCCTCCGGGATGCTCGCCCGAAAGCCACACAGCCAAAACCGGGACCAACGTGGTAGCCAGCACATAAGAGGCGGCCATGGAAAATCCCACGGCCAAGGCCAACGGTACAAACAAAGCTTTCGCCACCCCGCTCATAAAAAGACGGAAGAAAGACGGCGAAAATACTGAACATGGCCAAAAGAAGAGGCACAACGACTTCCCTGCGTGAGTCTTTGACGGCTCTCGCCAGGCTCTTGCCACGAGACCGATGGGCATGCACATTTTCAATGGTCACCGTGGACTCATCCACCAAAATGCCAACGGCCAGAGCCAATCCTCCAAGGTCATAATATTGATCGTTTGGCCGGTCGCCCATAAGGCCACCACGGCAGTTAACAGGGCAAAGGGAATAGTAATCACTACAATCACGGCACTTCGCCAACTCCGGAGGAAAAGCAAGACCACGAACCCTGTCAAAATCGCACCCAATGCACTTTCCACCACGACGGCATCTACCGCATGGGTGACATAGGTTGATTGATCGAACTCAAAACTGATCTGGATATCGTCCGGTACGGCAGCTCGAAAGGTTGGCAGCGAGGATCGAATGCGGTCTACCACGGCCATAGTAGAGGCATCGGCTCGTTTGGTAACGGGAATGTAGACCGTCCGTCGCCCATTGACCATGGCATAACTGGTAACAATATCCTCTCCATCCTCCACGCTTCCCACGTCCCGAAGAGAGACCGTCGGGCCTGACCCCAAACGGATCGGAAGACGCTCCAGTTCTTCGATATTTCCGACAACGGAATTGACGGGGGTCAAATAGGCCAGGTCGCCAATCCGCACATTCCCTGCCGGCATCAGCATATTACCCGTTCGCACAGCCTGTACCACTTCCTCCGGAGACATGCCGAATGCCCGCAACCGCTCAGGGCTGACTTTGACCACAATGGTTCGAGCCGTCCCTCCAAATGGCGGGGGAGAAGACACCCCCGGAACCGCCGAGAACATCGGACGCACCCTGAATAAAGCCAGGTCTTGAATCTCTTTCAGATTCCGTGATTCGCTTTGAAAAACCAAGTACCCGACCGGGACACTCCCAGCATCAAATCTGGAGATAAAGGGCGGAACCGTTCCCGGTGGCATGAAGGCACGGGATCGATTCACATAGGCGACGGTTTGCGCCAAGGCCTGGGCCATATCCGTATCCGGATGGAAAAACAATTTCATCAATGCGGCGCCTTGAATCGATTGGGATTCGACGTGCTCAATGCCGGTGAGATAGAGAAAATGATATTCGTAGAACGAGACCAGAAAGGCCTCCATCTGGGCCGGATCCATGCCTCCATACGGCTGCGCCACATAAATGGCCGGCAGGCCTAAATTCGGAAAGATATCGATGGCCATCCGGTTCACGGCCAAATAAGAAAATAGGGCCATGGCCAGCACCAGGACGATAATGGTCACCGGGCGCCGGAGTGCGAAAAGGAGAAGCTTCATTTTTTATGTGGGGAAGAATGGGAAGGACGTACAAGCCGTAAAAACTCGGAAAGTTCTCCCTGCACTCCGGAGAGGGCCAATAACGCCTTCCACACGCCAAGACGCGCCCGTGCATCATCCACCGCCGCCTGAACCATGAGCCGTTGCGCTTCCGCAACATCCACCACAGTCGCCAGACCGGCTTTAAATTGGGCCGCCGCCTGGGATTCCGTCAAACGTGCGGCCTGTAATTGAATGGGCGTGTTTTCAGCAATCCGGGTGGTACTTTCTAGGACCGAACGAGCAATGTCCTGCTGCGCCGTTAACTCTTGAATCACACGATCGTAACGAGCTGTTTCGGCCAGATTGCGATAGTGCTCCTGTTGTTGTTGTGCACGGATAGCCGAAAAGTCCAACAAGGAAAAGGTCGCCGTCAGCCCCACGGCCCAATTCGGCACATCCGGCAATAACCCTTCTCCCCCGCCATCCCGATTCCCGCCGCTATCCCATCCGCTGCCCCGACCGAAAAACGAACTTTGTAAATTGAATTTCGGAGCCCAGGTCCGTGCGAGCACTTCCTCCCGGTTTTTTGGAATATCAGCCGCCGCTTTCTGAACCAGAGCCAAAGGATGCCGTGCCGGATCATTCTGTTCGAAAACCGATTCTTGAGGGAAACTCCTTAGGACAGGATCGTGAATCTCAATGGGAGTACCGGCCTTCCCGAGCACCTGCCCCAATGTGGCCATTCGAGATCGTTCACCTTGCTCGGCTTCCAACAATTGCGTTTGTGCGACAGCCGTCTCGGCCTGAGCCCGTGAACCGTCAACTCCCGCACGTAATTGGTTGCGCACCAGCACATCCACGGTTTTGCCAAAGGTCATGCGACGTTCAAGATTAGATTGCATGGCTTTGCGGGATTCCTGAGCCATGATCAGATCGATATAGGCATCCCCCACAGCCAAAGCCACTTCCAATTGAGTCAGCGCGATAAACGCCTGAGAATGACGCTCCAGGCTTTGGGCGGTACTCATTTGGGCGGAACGCAATCCAAAATCAAAGGGCTCCCAGGCCAACAGGATACCTGCGGCACTACCCCAACTACTGCTGTAGGAGTTACGACCCAAATCCGGACCGGAAATCGGCTGAAAAAAAGAATTCGGGAAAAACATCCCCGAAACATTGTTAAAGGTCGAACGAGTCCCTTGAATCCCGATTTCCATCCGTGGAAGATAGTTAGTCTCTGCGAGCTTGATTCCCGATTGCGCCTCTTGTTGCTTCGCAAGAGATTCCCGAACGGCAGGATAATGGTTTAAGGCATACTCAATGGCCTGAGCCAGGGTAAGTGGAGATGGCAACAAATCAGAAGTGTCAGCCAGCACTGTTGAGCCGCTCAGGAACCCAACCAGCACCAACGCGTTAACACCAACTCGGGTCATGTCATCGCCCTCCCGGAAAAGTACCGCATTATAGAGGAATACGATGAACTTCTGCTAGAATATGCCCTCCTTCGCCCTCACGAGCGACTCACACATTCCATCACCATTCAATCTCAACGATGCACATAGGGCCCCTCTTTCACAAACGGTGGTTTTCCACCAGGCCTGCCGTTGTTTTCCTCAATCCGGGTAGGACCCATGCGGAGTTTTGTTGGGACGAGCTCTGCTTTTCCCTCTTCAACCCTTCCACCATTTTTAATCATCCATGAACCAAGAAAATCTTCGCGAAAGCGTGCCGTTTTGGTTGGCTTTTCGTTATTGGCTGACGTTAGGTTTTATTAACTTCGGGGGACCAGCCGGACAAATTGCCTTGATGCACCGGGATTTGGTGGAGCGCCGAGGCTGGATTTCAGAGCCCAGATTTCTCCATGCGCTGAATTTCTGCATGTTACTTCCCGGTCCCGAAGCCCAACAATTGGCCATCTATATTGGTTGGTTACTCCATGGAACGGTGGGAGGAGTGGTGGCCGGGGTGTGCTTCGTTCTCCCTTCGATTTTTGTGCTGTTAACCTTGTCCTATGTCTATGCCGCCTACGGGTCGGTATCCCTGATTGTGGGCCTGTTTGCAGGGATTAAGCCGGTCATTGTGGCCATTGTGCTGGAAGCGGGCATTAAAATTGGCAAACGCGCCTTGATACAGCCTCTTCACCTCTGGATGGCCATCGTCGCCTTTCTAGCCATTTTCGTCTTGAAAGTTCCTTTTCCTTTTATCGTCCTTGCTGCCGGACTTCTGGGGTTTGGATTTGCCCGTGCAAGACCAGAAATCTTCTCCGCGTTCCAAAATAAGAAGGAGGGAGAGAAGAGAACCAATGGTCTTGACCATAAGGTGCATCCAAATCCGACCCATCCTTCCTCTCAAACGTTTTCCTGGAACATCCTCGCTGTATGTCTTGTGCTTTGGTGTATCCCTTTTCTTGTCCTCATTTTGAGATCAAGTCCTCAATCCCTCTTTTTGCAAATTTATCTCTTTTTTACCCAGGCGGCCTTTGTCACCTTCGGAGGCCTATGCCGTATTGGCTTATGTCAGCCAATCCGCGATCGATTCCTATAGTTGGCTCACTCACGGTCAAATGATGGATGGCTTTGCGCTGGCGGAAACGACCCCTGGACCTTTAATCATGGTTCTCCAATTTGTAGGATTCATGGCAGGCTGGAATCAGGCAGAAGAGTTCAGTCAACTCAGTAGTGCCATTCTGGCGGCCTTGCTCACCACCTACTCAACTTTTCTTCCCTGTTTCCTTTTTATCTTTTTAGGGGCACCCTATATCGAACTCTTGAGAGGAAACCAAGATCTCAACGGAGCCTTATCTACCATTACCGCAGCCGTTGTAGGAGTGATCATGAACCTGGCGATAGTCTTGGGCTTTTCCGTTCTCTGGCCACAGGGATTGGAGGGGGAATTCAATATTATGGGTATGATCCTTTCCATCGCGGCATTCTTCGCCCTTTTTTGGTTAAAATTGAACATCATCTGGGTCATGCTCATGGGAGCCCTTGTAGGACTGGGGCTCACATTCGGAAATTGGTAAATCCCCCAAGATCCCAAGAAGCTCTTCATTTCGATTAGATGACCGATGGGCTGTTCTTCGTTTTTATAGGAAAGGAGATGAATGTATGCATTGCCTGCTTTTTCGACACGGAATTGCCGTTTCCCCTCACGACTGGGATGGCTCTGAATTATCCCGTCCTTTGACTAAAGAAGGCATAATCAAAACTCAAAAAGCTGCGGAAGGGTTATATCATCTCCGAATGCGCCCCACACATATTCTTTGCAGTCCGTTGACCCGCACTCAAGAGACGGCACAAATCGCCAAAGAGATACTCGCGTGTAAAGCCAAGATCCAACTCTGCCCGGAATTGGTTTTTGACCAATCCCCCCTTTTATTGTTTCCGATTTTGAATCAATTCGGTCCAACGGACTCTGTTCTGTGTGTGGGTCATGAACCGCACCTTGGACAAACCGCCGCATTCATGATTTCGGGTAAAGAATGTCCAGGGCTTTCTTTGAAAAAAGCCGGGGCTGTGCTGATATCTTTTGCAGGGGAAGTCAAACCTGGATATGGCGAACTGGAATGGTGGGTCCCCCCTGCCCAGCTTCGCATGCTTTGCAGGGGGGAATGAAGTATGCTGTCAGGAACTTGCCGAAGAAGCGGCACTCATTTTCAACGTGCCGTTCACAAGGACACCTTCTTCCAACAGAAACACTGGAGTATCGATTTGTCCCTCCAGGGTGGCCGGAGCCATAAGTTCCACTTTTCTGTGGGCGATGATATCGCCGCGTAGTGGCCCCTGACTGATGATATGGGCTGCCTTGACGGTGGCTTCCACCCTTCCGGTTTTCCCGACCTGCATCACGTCACTCCCGAATACTTCTCCTTCCACCATCCCGTCGATCCGCATCGTGCCCTGAACTTTTAACACACCGGTGAGGCGGGATTTATGTCCCAAGTACATTTGAAAATCCCCTGTGCCTT
>JALDRK010000043.1 GCA_031315915.1 Nitrospirales bacterium | reverse complement strand
TTTGTTCGAGTTGCGCCTGAACTTTTTCAGGATGAGAGTGCCAATAGACCGTTGCCAAGGCATAGGACAATTCAGCATTGTCAGGGTGAGATGCAATCTGCGCTTGTAATTCCTTTACAATAATTTCCCATCCGGCCTGTAACTCCTTTTCATAAGTATATCCGTTACGAAATTCGACATGCGCCTCGGCGGTGACACCCACCGCATAGTCCACTCCAATCAAAAAGAAGTATCCAAATATCAGAAGATGGGCAATGATTTTTAGCATTCATGATTTCCTTCCTGCATACGGATCTCCAATGGTTCCTTCTTTAAAAAGGTACGTCAAAAATCATACCGACACCTGTGCTATCTTGCCCAAAAGGGCCGTCGATGGGAATCGGTGCGCCTATAGTAATTTTTCTCTCTGGGCCACCTAAATCGAAGCTTTTTGAATCGTTTAATCCACCTACAAAATCAGTATAGTTTTCTTTCAAATAATTGCGAGGGGGAGAACCCACACAATGCCGTTTCACCCATGGAAGTGTATCGGAAGAAGCAGGATCTTGCTCTCTCCCCCGCTTAATTAGAAATTGGTTTGTTTCTCGGTATCAATCGAGAAATCGTTGATGAATAATGACAGCCTTTCTTTGCATTCAATTCATTGAGACGGGCTGCCTCTGATGTAGCTTCATCCTCGTTTTCAAAAACCTTAACAATCGAAATAGAATTCCAAGGGTCTTCTTCATTGATCGGAAAATCAAATCGAACAACGGGAAATACATGTTGATAATTTAAATGGGATTTATTACCAATTATCACTTGAATTCCTCCGAAAATTTAACAAGTTGCTCAGTTGACTCAAATTTTTGGCGGAGTGGGCAAGCGCTACCGTTCCACTCGGCTGGGAGTTTTCTCCAAGGCCGGGGCTGGCAGGTAAATCTCAAGCGGATTCACCGGTAGGTGGGACCAATCTATTAGACCAAGTCAGGTCGTATAAGTTTGCCCGTCGCAAGGTTACAGGACCTTCAATTTTTGAATGATTTCCTCACATGCTTTCACTATATCACCCAGTGCAGACTCAAGATATTCTCGTTCTTCACGTTGGACTCGTTCTAAATATGATGCACTACAATGAGCTTTTAGAGCCCCTAACGGTAGATGATCCGTTTCACTTTCTGTCGACCTGATTTGATCAAAACTTTCGTCATCTCCCAATCCAATATAGTCCTTCAATTCCACCAGTCGACGACATCCCTCCAAAGGATGAAGAGCACCCTTGATGATGGCCGAGGCAGTGTCGATAGCTTCTTGACGTTTAGATTTATCAATATCCATGAGAATTACCTAAGTAACGCTAAACCGAAGTTTGTCTCGTAACTGTGCACTTTCTCTGGCACACTTATTTTTCTTCTATAGGGAAATAGGATGATTTAACCAATCAGCCTTTTCTTCCGCCCGATCCACCTCCAGCCTCGATAATTCCTCCGCCAGGTAGAAAACCGAGCGTACCCCCAAATATCGGAAGGGAGAGGACCAGCGCCATAAAATTTCTATCAAGACGGATCTTTATGTCGCTAAGCGATTCTTTATACGCTGCCAAAAGCTTAGGGAAAAGAAAGTGTCTGTGTAGCGAGGGCTTCCCGGGAAGGGACAATAGAACAGTGAGGGAGAGCGAAGGAACTGGGAGTCGGCAGCGACATCAGAAAGGCCCTGCTGCTGAGGAACTGAGGATTAGGCCCCGTGGCATTTTTTGTATTTTTTGCCGCTGCCACAAGGACATGGGTCATTGCGGCCGACTTTTTCTTCAACCCGTTGAACGGTTCGTTGAGGTGGAGCAGCCGACGATTCTCCCCCACGGTTGAGATTGAGTTGGACAGGTCTGGGAGCTTCAGGCTCCGGTTCGGGTCGCTCACCCCGTACGAGCTGGAATTTAAAGAGACGCTCCAGGGTATCGCTTTTAATGCGACCCATCATCCCCGCGAACATGTCAAACCCTTCTCGCTTGTATTCGGCCAACGGATCCTTTTGGCCATATCCGCGTAATCCGATGCCGTCTTTCATCTGATCCATACCCCACAGATGATCTTTCCAATGCTGATCGATCATTTGCAAGAGGATCGTGCGTTCCACATAATGCACGAGTTCAGGCGTGGCCCCCTGTTCCTGAGTCAAATATTGCGTTTTATCCTGATAGGCTTTCTTCAGTTTTTCAAGAACTTCTTCCTTAAGACCTTCCCGGCCCATATCCTTTATGTCATCCGGATCAAGGATATCCAGGCCATACTGCCCTTGAATCACCTCTGCCAACCCCTTGAGATCCCATTCTTCGGCATATTGTTCTTCAGGACAGAAAGTATCTACCAGACTTTCCCCTGTTTGTTCGATCATACTCACAATATCGTCCGTCACATCGGTGGCTCTTAGTACGGCTTGCCGGTGCTTGTAGATCACCTCACGCTGTTTATTCATGACATCGTCATATTCCAGCAGATGTTTGCGAATTTCAAAATTGTGGGCTTCCACTTTCTTTTGCGCATTTTCAATGGACTTCGTCACCATCCGGTGCTCAATGGGCACACCTTCTTCCATCCCGAGTTTCAGCATGAGATTGGACACCCGTTCGGATGCGAAAATCCTCAGCAGATCATCCTCCAACGACAGGAAAAACCGGGATGACCCGGGATCGCCCTGACGACCGGCACGTCCCCGAAGCTGGTTATCGATGCGACGGCTTTCATGGCGTTCCGTGCCCACGATATGCAACCCACCGAGAGCCAGGACTTCTTTTTTGTTGGTCTCGCACGCGGTTTTGATCGTTGCAAAGGCCTTGGCCTGTTCTTCTTCGGTCAGCTCCTCTCCCCGATAGATGACTTGTTGTTTAAAGAGGGCCTCCGCATTTCCGCCCAGTAAAATGTCCGTACCTCGGCCTGCCATATTGGTTGCAATGGTCACGGCACCCTTTTGACCGGCTTGGGCGATAATTTCAGCTTCTTTTTCATGAAATTTGGCATTCAAAACATGATGCTTGACGCCGCGATGTTTTAATAAAGAAGAAAGACGTTCTGACTTTTCGATGGAAATCGTCCCGATCAGAACCGGTTGCCCCTTTTCCGCATATTCCTTGATCTCATCCGCGATGGCTTGAAACTTTTCTTTTTCGGTCCGGTACACCACATCCGGATGGTCTAGACGGATCATCGCTCGATTAGTGGGAATCACATTGACTTCCAAATTGTAAATTTTGGCGAATTCCGGTGCTTCGGTATCCGCCGTGCCGGTCATGCCGCCCAATTTGCTATACATGCGGAAATAGTTTTGAAACGTCACCGAGGCCAGGGTTTGATTTTCATTGGCGATTTTCACCCCTTCCTTGGCTTCCACGGCCTGATGCAACCCGTCACTCCACCGGCGTCCCGGCATCAGACGTCCGGTAAACTCATCCACGATGATCACTTCCCCGTCCTTCACCACATATTCCACATCCCGTCGATACAAGACATGCGCCTGCAGGGCCTTGATAACATGATGCACCATATTGAGGTGGCGCAGATCATAGAGGTTTTCTACGCCCAGCAATTGCTCGACATGGGCATTGCCCTCTTCGGTTAGGGTCACGGTTTTGGTTTTTTCCTCAACCGTATAATCCTCTTCCTTTTTGAGCTGGGGAATAATCCGATTGACTTGATGATAGAGATCGGTGCTCTGCTCGGCCGGTCCGGAAATGATTAACGGGGTTCGTGCCTCATCGATCAGAATGCTGTCCACCTCATCCACGATGGCAAAGTTCAATTCGCGTTGGACCCCTTGCTTCAAATCCGTGACGACCAAGTTATCCCGCAAATAATCGAACCCGAATTCATTGTTGGTGCCATAGGTGATATCCGCACCATAGGCTTCTTGGCGAGTACAGGGCCGCAAATATTGCAACCGTTTATCGGGAGCATCGTAGGCGGGGTCGAATAAAAAAGAAGCATCATGCTGAATAATGCCGATCGACAAGCCCAGCCCGTGGTACAGGGGCCCCATCCATTGGGCATCCCGTTTGGCCAGATAATCGTTGACGGTAACGAGATGTACCCCTTTTCCTTCCAACGCATTGAGATAGATCGGCAAAGTAGCCACCAGCGTTTTGCCCTCCCCAGTCCGCATCTCCGTGATCCGGCCCTGATGGAGAACCATGCCGCCAATGAGCTGCACATCGAAATGCCGCATACCCAATCGGCGTTTGGACATTTCCCGGCAGACGGCAAAGGCTTCGGGCAGGAGAGTGTCCAACGTCTCCCCGGCCTCAAGCCGTTTCTTGAAGGTCTGGGTCTTTTCCGCCAACCCCTGGTCGTCCAACGGCTGCAGCGAGGCTTCCAATTCGTTGATTTTATCAACCTTGGGCTTTAACGCCTTCAATTCCCGTTCGTTTTTGCTACCGAATAAGATATTGAGCAACCGGACAAACATCGTGGGATTACACCTCGAACCGTGAAAGAGGATTGGGAAGATTTAAGAAATGAAAGGGGAAATGGTCTGTCGTCAATTCGTTTATATATCTAAAGACCTCTAGTATACCGAAATAGTATCGTGAATCAACCGATGACTCAAATGAAAATAGGTGATCTCTCAATTCAGGAAGGGCACAGTTGAAGGTTATCCTGAAAAAAATCCGAGCATTACACGCTTGCTTGACACCCTTTTGATTCTTTTCATACCATACAACCTACTGTTTTTATAAGCCATTTTCTCGTTTTTTACTTATGAAACTCCGGTGTAAAAAAATTCTTGCCCTACTGTTAAGCATTGTTCTGGTGCTCCTGATGGGAACCATGCATATCAGCCTGGCTTCCCATGTCATTGAGCATGCTCATCATACCGGAACGACCCACAGCACTGGCATTTGCGCCTGGATGTGCATGGCGGCTCAAAGCATTTCGGCCGATTCCCCTACCCTCAAGCAGGCATTTCTTCCCATGGGTCTGGCAGAAGAGCCGGTCTTCTCTTCCATTATTGACCAATATACCTTCCTCCTCCCCTCCCGCGGTCCTCCTTTTTATCCCGCTCTGTGAAGGTACCAAGGTCTCGCTTTCCTAATAATCCATTAGGTAAGAGAAGTTCTTCCCGTGGCGCGCCCCATGGAATGACCGACCAAATATAAGGAATATGGGTTAAATATAGATCATCGTCATGATCTATTTACCAAATTCGGAATACGAGTCGTGAAAAAAAGCGGCTTGGAACAATGGGCTGGCTTTTCGACCGGTTTTGCGAATCTTTTCAACATTGATGGGGATCTCGTCACACAAACATTCACGCCGGTGATGGGAACGAAGACATATTCATGAACACCCGATCTCACAAAACACGGATGAAGCCCTGTTGGATTCTACTCACTCTGTGGTTGTGGATAATATTCCCTCAGCTCTCACAAGCCGTTTCTCCGCAAGAAGAGATAGAAACCCTAGACATCGTTGAAATCACAGGAACGGCGGAACCTGAGCAGAAACGTAACATTCCGTTTCCACTTCCACAAATTCCGCCCTCTCACCAGTGGTCGTTCCGGCCCGATCTACGCCCCATAGATTTTTTGGAGTGGCGTCCCGCACCAAACGAGCCAAGGCTTCTTTTGGATCAAACGGCACAGACGAAGGGAATGGCCACTCCCGTCAAACCGCTTAAAACCGATCACCCCCCCTATCCACGGCAGGCTAGGGAGAAAGGCTGGGAGGGCGTCGTCCTTTTACACCTCAACATCAGTAACCAGGGCAACGTGGTGGGAGCCACGGTCAAAGAAAGTTCGGGACATGCCATGTTGGACACGCAAGCGCTTCAGACCATTCAGCACTGGAAATTTCACCCGGCTCAAAACGGAAACTTTCCTGTACCGTCCATCGTCAATCTCCCTATCAAATTTGATTTGCGGCAATAACATTCAGAGGAACCGACATTATGAAACACTCTTCATTCACCAGCCAAAATCGTTCGACATTCCTCGCATCCGCTATCCTGATGTGCCTGACTCTCCAGGCCTCCCCTATCCTGGCAGGGCAAGCCCAAGATCTGCTAGGGAAAGCCTATGCATCCTATCAACAACAACAATGGGCGCCTGCCATGGCTCAACTGGAACAAGCCATCAAAATTTACCCCCGCTATGCGGAAGCCCATCATTTACTGAGTCTCGTCTATTCACAGCAGAGTAATTCGGAAAAAGCCATCCAACACCTTCAGAAAGCCATAGAGGCCTATCCGGCTTTTGCCCAAGCGCATCTGGATCTGGGGTATGCGTATCTGCAGACGGGACGGCACCAGGACGCTGAAAGCGCGTTTCGTCAATCGTTGGAACTGTATCCGGCGTATCTCGAATCCCGAGTCGCATTGGCCTCACTGTATGATCAAACACAAAATTCCGCAAAAGCCATGAAAGCCCATCAAGCCGTACTGGAATTGGCTCCCAATCAGGTCGAATCTCTCTATGGATTGGCGTTTTGGCTGGTGAATCAAGGCAATCTGAAAGACGCCCAACCCTATGTGGACCGCCTGTTGGCCGAATCGCCTTCTCATGTCAACGGATGGATCCTGGCCGGTTCGATTGCTCAACAACATGAACAGGTTGATAAAGCCATTCAAGCCTATCAACGCGCGGTCGCGCTCAAGACCGAATTGGTGGAGCCCTATTTTAATTTGGGAATTCTCTACCAACAAAAAGGCGAGCATGCCAAAGCCGCACAGGCCTTTGAAAACGTGACCCGGCTTGACCCTAACAATCCGGAGGCCCACATCAATCTGGGAGTCGTCTATGCCGCCTCAGGAAAAGTCGACCAGGCCGAACAAGAATATCTGACGGCCTTACGATTGAACCCATCCCTGCCCGATTGCCATTTCAATCTTGGCATCTTGTATGAATTTCACCGGAATGCTCCACAAAAAGCCCTGGAGTATTACAAGGAGTATGTCAATTTAGGAGGACAGGATGGGCGGATCGTGAAGTTGCTGGAGCGGACGAAATCATGAATCTGGCCTTTTCCCCTGAACCCGAGACGAATCGCATATTCGTCTTGAGCGCATTGGGGAGCGTATTGCTTCATGGCATTCTTCTGGCTCTTCTCGCGCTTTCGCCCCAATCTCCACCCATTGAAAAAGACCCGCCAAGAGTTCAAGTCCAGTTGGTACAAAAGATCGAGGCACAACCAGCCCCTCAACCTCCTTCACCGCCACAGCTCGCTCAGGTCAAGCCGTGGCTTCCTCCGCCGATACCTCCGGCCAGGCCGAGAGAATCGAAGCCCATACCCCCGACACCACAAATGGCCCAACGCCCCCAAACACCGATGGCTCCACCCAAGTCCATGGAATTAAAAAAGCCCATCCTGCAGGATACCCAGGCCACCAGGGCATTGCAGGCACGAGACATGATGAAAATGGCGTCGCCCGCTCAACCAAGCCTTTCCCTGCCCACTCAACAGCAAGCCATTGCACCATCGGTCGCTCCGCCTCCCATGGCCACTCTTGAGCGGTCGCAATCTCTTCCACCCGCCCCCAGGCCTCTCACAACCACACGGCCAAAGGCATTACAGGCCTCTCCTCCCGTTTCGACCGGAGAGCGCACCACGAGTCCCGTCATCCTGGCTTCATCGAAACCCCTCTATCCTCGTGTCGCGCGGGAGGCCGGATGGGAAGGCACCGTCATTGTTCGGACGCTCATCAATCATGAAGGCGTCCCGACCCAGACGGAAATCAGAAAAAGCAGTGGGCATCCTCCATTGGATCAGTCCGCCATGGAAGCCATCAAAACCTGGACCTTTCGGCCTGCCCAGGACGGAAACATTCCCATCGCCAAATGGGTCGACATTCCCGTCAAATTCGACCTGAATCGGTAAGACAGAGTGAAGGAGCGGTAAAGATATGGTTGAGATCATTGACATGCTCATGCGAGGCGGATGGATGATGATCCCGATCATCCTCTGTTCCATCGTGGCCCTGACCGTCACGATCGAACGGGCCTGGACCTTTAGAGCCCTGGGATTGGGTCGATTGGCCGAACGCATGATCAAACTGGCCGAACAAGGAAAATTTTCCGACGCGCTCGCCTTTGCGGAACAAAAGCCCAGCCCCACGCTCAACGTCTTGGCGGCGGGGATCGTTCATCGCGCCCACCAACCCGCCATCACCATGGAAGCGGCCGGGATACGGGAAATTTCACTTCTCAAGCGAAGCTTATCGGTGTTGGACACCATCATCACCCTTGGGCCTTTACTCGGACTCTTGGGCACCATTATCGGGATGATCGGCTCGTTCGGCATTATGTCCGAATCGGGGTTGGGGAATCCTCACGCCGTCACCGGCGGTGTGGCGGAAGCGCTGATTTGCACGGCCGCAGGAATCTTCGTGGCGGTGGTCACACTCATCCCGTACAACTACTTTCTTTCCCGGGTCGAGCAGGAAACCGAGCAAATCGAGCAATATGCCACTCTCTTGCAATCGATACTCACGAAATCCGACAACCCGTCCGCATGATGCCCAGGGCACGCATCGCTTAAAAAATCCACGACATGTCCTTGATCATGAGGCATAAATATCTGTTCGGAGGACCATCCACCATTGTATGTGGATGGCTCCTGACGGGTCTGCTCGCGTTTCCCGACACGGCTTTCACTGAGCCGATGAAAGATGCAGAAGCTGTTCCGCCTCAATCTCCAACCTATGCGTTCATCAATGGTCAATGGTTTGACGGCCACACATTCGCTCCGAACACGTTTTATTCCGTAAACGGGACCCTGACCTCCACACAACCTCAGCACATCGATCACACGATCGACTTACAAAACGGATACGTCGTTCCTCCATTTGGAGAAGCCCACACTCACAACGTGGAAGGCGAGTGGAATATCGATCAGGTCATTCATCATTATGTGCGGGATGGCATTTTTTATGTCAAAAACCCCAATGACATCCCTGAGTTTGTCGAACACATCCGTCATAAGATCAATAAACCGGACAGCATTGATGTCGTCTTTGCTCATGCCGGACTCACGAGCCCAAACGGCCATCCTATTGGTCTGTACGAGGATATGCTGCGAA
Source organism: Nitrospirales bacterium (assembly GCA_031315915.1). GTDB lineage: Bacteria > Nitrospirota > Nitrospiria > Nitrospirales > UBA8639 > JACKFE01. The sequence continues at coordinate 19,640 of JALDRK010000043.1, read as the reverse complement.
TTCATCGCTATGAACCGGTGATCGGCCAACGGGAAAAAGGTTGGTTCGATGGCCGGGCATATTTTTCCGTTTCAACCATGAAAGATGTAAAAGACCAATGGCCCGCCATAATGGCCACCAAACCGGACTTCCTGAAAATCTACCTTGCCGATTCGGGACATTTCGGAACGCACACTCAACCCCGCACAACGGGATTTCGGGATGGGTTAAACCCACGGCTGATCGCTCCCATCGTCCAATTCGCGCATCAGCAGGGATTGCGAGTCACCGCACATATTGAAACGGCCGCTGACTTTCGGATAGCCGTCCAGGGAAATGTGGATGAAATCGCCCATCTTCCAGGCTGGTTTCTTCCTTCCCCTGCTCAACACTCAGCTGTTCTGTTAACTGAAGAGGATGCCAAACTGGCGGCCACCAACCGGACCGTAGTTGTCACCACCACGGTCGCCCAGCACTTTCATCCGGCGGGGCATCATCAGGCCGATTCGAACGGCTCCCACCATTCTCATCCAACCTCAGAAGGTCACGAAAAGCAGACTGCGGAACAGACCTCGGACGTTGCCCGGGACATCCAACGGCATAATCTTCGAATACTGCATCAAGCCGGGGTGACGATTGCCATCGGGAGCGACCATGCGGAGACGGCCCTGGCCGAAGCCCTTCACCTTCACCAGTTAAGGGTCTTTGACAATCTCACCTTACTGAAAATGTGGTGTGAGACGACTCCGCAAACTATTTTCCCTTCCAGGAAGATCGGACGATTGGACGAGGGCTATGAGGCCAATTTTCTCGTCCTGAAACAGAATCCGCTAAAAGATTTCCGACATGTTCAGGACATCACGTTTCGTTTCAAACAAGGCATTCCGCTGGCAGTGAGTGATAGTCGACATGCTGAAACACCCCATACACCTCATTAACCGACTGCCACTTCTTGACAGACAAGAAGGAAGGCCTTTATACACCAACATTGACAAGCGTGAACCTGAAAGGCTTGGCGCGAAACCTTCAACATGACCTCCAGACCGGTTAAACACCTTTCCAGTCTCGTCACCGTTTTATACTTGACACTGATGAGTGCGGCGACATTTTGTCTGTCGTCCCACGACCTTCATCATTCACCGATCAATCATCATTCTCACAACAAGGCCTCCCATTCCTTACTCTGTTCATGGGCTTGCCAGGTCAGTTCCAAGGCCAATGCAGCCGACACGACCCAGAGAGCCCTTCATTCCCTCCCCTTATTGCTTGCCGGTTTCCTCTTTTTTGTGTTTCTCGTACCGACTCAGGTCATTCTGACTCGAACTTCCGCTCGCGGTCCGCCGAACTAACTCCTTTTCCTTCACCTCATTCATCTATCGTTCATCTTCGCCGGCAAGGGTCAAGCTCTGTTTGGCGAACTTGCGATCTCATTAGCATGATCTGGAAAGGACATGAATAGCCCATGACCGCCCAAACATTTTTCACCATTCCCAATCGACCGATCATATTGAGCTGTGTTGCAGTGTTAAGTCTCCTGCTAAGCATCCCATCATGGGGTGAGGCTGAAGAACCTGTTGAAACCTTGCCGGTGGTCACCGTGGAAGGGAAAAAGATCGAGAACATCGATATCGTGAAAGAAGAAATAGCCCGTCGGCCGGCCAGCACCATCCTCATTCCGGAAAAGCAAATCAAGGAATCCCGCGCATTTAACTTAACCGACGTGTTGCAATTTGCGCCGGGCGTACGGTTCCAGAGCCGGTTCGGCGCAGACGAGGGACAATTCCAAATCCGGGGAACATCTCTCAGGAATAATTTTCATCATCGAGGCATCAATATTCTGATTAACGGAATTTATTTCGGGGATGCCGACGGATTCTCCGATTTCGAATCCATCGACCTGCAGGCTTATGAGCGGATCGAGGTCTATAAAGGAGCCAATGCCCTTCGGTATGGAGCCAATACCATCGGAGGCGCGATAAACTTTGTGCCCAGGACGGGTTACAATGCTTCCATTCTTCAAACACGTCTGATGGGAGGAAGCTTCGGCATGTATTCCGGACAAGTCTCCAGCGGCCAGGTGACCGAACCGTTTAAAGTCGGCACCATGGACACCACAGCCGACTACTACATCAGCGCGTCGGGCAATCATCAAGACGGGTTCCAGGACAACAGCCAGCAGGCTCGCGGAAGGTTAAATGCCAACTTCGGGTTCCAGATCGGTGATCACCAGGAGGTCCGGGCCTACATTTTAGGGGCCGTGGTGTCCGAATCGCTCCCCGGATCGATCACCCTCGAGCAAATGGAGTCTAACCGGAAACAGGCTAACAGCTTGGGCGGAATCAGTCCTTTTGCCTGCGGACCCAACGAGCCCTGCAAATATGGCCGGTACTACAATTTGATACGGGCGGGAGTGGCGTATCGAAACGAGTTTGCCGCCCATCAGTATTTTGAAATTATTCCCTATTATTCTTACCAGTATTTGGACCACCCCATTTTTCAAACAATCCAGCAGGACAACTATAATGTGGGCGGCGAAATCCGCTACGGCAATACCCATTCGATTTTGGGACACGAAAACTTTTTCATCATCGGCCATCAGCCGCGGTATGCCGATACCAACCAACTGCGTTTTGTCAATAATCGGGGTAAGCGCGGGATTCAGACACAAAATCTCAGTTTAGAAACGACGACGTTCGGCACTTATCTGGAAAACCAGTTCAGTGTGACCAATGATTTTCTTCTGATCGCCGGTGGTCGTTGGGATTACAGTATCCGTCAGGGCAGAAACCAACTCTTCAGTCCGTTTACGGGAGCGTTGACCAGCAGCCGGAACGATGTGCGTCAATTCAATGCCATTACCCCTAAAGCCGGGTTCGTCTACCGGACAACCCCCACATCGCAAATTTATGGAAACGTCAGCCGCGGGTACGAACCGCCGATCAATATCGAATTGACGTCTTCAATTAATCCGGATGGTTCGATTCCAACCAGTGCTTTTATCGACCTGGATGCCCAACGGGCATGGCAGTTCGAACTCGGTACCAGGGGCACGACTGCGGATAACCGCTTCTCTTGGGATCTCACCGCCTTTAATCTGGAGATGCAGAAGGAAATCTTGGCCTCCAACATCAACAATCAAAGCACATACCAAAATGCCCGGGGAACCCGTCATACGGGAATTGAGGCAGGAGGCACCATGGTCGTGGCACACGGCCTGTTAGCTCCAGGCCCGAAAGGTCAAAGCGACATGATTACCGTTCGAACCGCTTATACCTGGTCTCTGTTTAAATTCACGGACGACGTGAATTCCGGAGGGGCGGGAGGAGTACCGACCGCTCTCGTCGCCAAAGACGGCAATCGTGTCCCCGGTGCACCCGAGCATTACCTCAACGGTGAGGTGCGATACGACCATCCGGCGGGGTTTTGGATTGCTCCGAATTTCGAATGGGTCCTGGCGGGCTATTTTGTGGACAACGCCAACACCGCCAAAAATCCGGCCTATTTCCTCGTCAATCTTAAGGCCGGGTATAATTACAGTAAAAATCTTTCCTTTTTTGCAGAAGGACGAAACCTTTCCAACCAAACCTATGCGGGTGCTGTCGTGGTCAATGACAGTCTGAACCGGTACTTCAATCCCGGTCAGGGCATCAGTGGGTTCGGAGGCGTTGAATGGAAGTTCAATTAGCTCATTCGTCATGTAGGCCGTAGTTCACAACCGGGACATTGAGGATGTCACACCTCGTTGGGTATGCTAGGTGTGGCATCCCTGATTCCGGAGCAATCGCAGGCGAACCCATGCAGTTGTAAGGACGACATTGGCAAGCAATGCATAAAAGATTGGCAATACGATTTTCATGAGACTCCCAGCAACTACAACGAAAAAAGCCAGGATCGAAATCATTCCCATGATCGACACCATGTTTTTCCTGCTGGTGTTTTTCATGATCGCCACCTTGTCCATGACGCTTCAACGGGGGATGCCCGTGAACTTGCCGGAGGCGGCATCCTCCACCGATAAAATCCAGGAGGAGGTGTCTCTGTCGATCACCAAAGACGGAACTATTTTTTTTAACAAAGAGCCCATTGCCCTTGCCGAGTTGGAACGCCGCCTGACGGATACTCGCCAACGGGATCCCGATCCCAGCGTGATCATCAATGCCGACGAATCGGTCCAACACGGGTTGGTGATACAGGTGATGGACAAGGTTCGGATCAGCGGCATCCATAATATGTCCATTGCCACCAAGCCCACTTCGCCGGATTCTTAACGTGAATAGATTATCTTCATATCGGGCACCCTCCCGGTCTCGATCGCTTGTTCAGGCTCTCCCCTATGTGCTGGTCGGCCTCTATGTCGCCTTGCTGATTTTTGCGGCGCTGTGCGGCTCAAGTTCCATGATACTGGATTCCCACCAGCACCCCCACCACAATACCCACCACCTGATCCTGTGTTCGTGGGCTTGCCATGTCGGCCAAACTTCCACCGGACTTCAGTATGGTCAGTTCACCTTTGCCTTACTGTTATTGACGGTTTCTGTCTTTTCCCTAATTTCCACTTGGAGACAACGGTTTCCTATCTTTCTTCCCACGACCCGCGGTCCTCCCGTCATTTCCTGATCTCAACGCATACCAGTCTCTCTCCTGGTTTTCGCTCACAGGCGACAAGGGGCGGATCAGAGTATTTGAAGAACACACATGCCGTGTCCCTTCAAGCCTAGCGTCCCCCCATCCCTCACCGCGCATTCAAGGGATGGACCAGGGAATTGTCATAACCATGTTTATGAGCCAAGGACCGGGTACTCACATTGGCCTACATGTCCGACAGATCTTAAGGAGAATGTACGATGCAAACACAACTGTTACGTGTGGGAGAAGCCGCGAAACGTTTAAACGTCAGCCGATGGACGATCTATCGGTGGGTTGAGGAAGACCGATTAAAAGCCACCAAAATAGGCAAAGGCAGTTTGCGGATATTCCAAAATTCCATCGATGAATTAATCCAGCAGAACAGAAAGGACCAGTGGGATCTGGCTTTGCCTTCTTCTCGATAAGAAACATTGTTGCATGTGTGGCATCCCGTAGCATACATGCGTAGACAGGTTTGGCGACAATCGATAAGTTCATGTCCTAAAGAATCAATCGGCCGATCTGAAGACGTGATCGTGTATGGGTAACTTACAACCTATCAAATATTGGGCAGCCGTCATCCTGACTGGCTGCTTTCTGTTCGTTTCGGCCGGGCTGTCGTATTCCTCCGAAACTCATCTCCACTTCGGGCATCACAACCAACAGTCTCATGGGAAAACCTGGTGTAGCTGGACATGCCAGGCCGCAAATGCCCTGCAGGATTTTTCGCTTGTCCTGCCTCAACCTTTCTCTCGTTTACGATCCATTGATTGGACCCACCCACCGGTCCCAGGCCTTCTCCTGTTCCCTCACGCAGCGTCTCGGGCTCCCCCGCCTTCTGTCTTATTTTAAGTGTACCGCTTCTTTCTAGGGCCGGACGACCACCAATGGGGCTGCACCCCCCCTTGGTTTTGCCCGGTCTGAATTTCCTTGATGGTGATCCGGAAATCCTACGATTTCACCCCAAGGATGCTCATTTGCAACCCATTAGGCAGGAGGATTCTTTCATGTTCGTTTCGAACAAATCGTGGATTCCATGCGATCTGACCCACTCATGGATATCCCTGACAGCGATAATATTCCTTTTCCTCGTCTGTGCACCTTTCTCGGCTGTCTTTGCCACTGAGCCCTTTTCCCTCCGTCTTGATGCGAGGCCGTTTTCCCCTTATTTGTGCAAATCCACAGGACCCGACAGACCAATCCGTATCTCCGTCATGGACCATCGGGACCTGGTTATTGACCGGGTAGCCGGCCAATACCTTCCTGCGAATGCCCAACAAGCCAGGATCAAGGATTACATTCATTTCGTTTCACTATACGATTTAACGGACGGAGCTCTGGACCAGGGCGCGATTGCTTTTAACAAAGACCATGCGATCGTCTTCACTCATGAACACCCTAAAGGCATGGCACGAACCGCATTCCTTGAGACTCTCGGGAAGGCTCAGCGTCCTATGGCAGAACGCGCCCTGGCCACGTTTCTGAGACTCCATCAAGTGTTCATGGCGGCCATAGACACTTGTCGGGCATATCCTCCATTCACGACGTATGGCACGGACGATGAAATCGATCGCATTGAAGCAGGCAGACAGACGTTTGCTCAACGTGTTCGCGCCTATAACGAAAACCCGACATTTCTCTCCTCGGCAAACATTCCCGATCCAGGACTTGATGGAGGATTCGTAGATCCGAGCGGTGGGCACCGTTCCAATATCAGTTACCAAGCCATGAATCCCCTGAACTTTTATGTCCCATAGGGCAGACCGACAACTTGACACTCAGGAAGCTCACCGACTTAACCGGCAACCGTACCGAGTAGAAGAAAAAGAGCATTTTTCAGACCTTTTTTGAAAAAGGAATCCAAAGTCACTCCTGCCCTCGTAATGGTAGGTGAACCCTCACTGCCGGGTCATGCGATGAACTGCAAATTGCGGTCGAAAACTCGTTCATTGTCCACGAAAGGAGACTTCGACAATGAATATTCGTCTCAGGCGTGAGGTCGCATGACTTGGTCCAGGACTCACTATTTGGGGACAGGCCGGACACCAAAACCGTTTCACGGTCAGAGAAGCCTTGCTCTACGGGCAACACGATCAAACGGATCAACACTGACTTTGATTTTAATAAAGGAGATTGTAGGTTATGAGAAAACTTATTGTGCTCAGCGTCTTGAGTGTACTGTTCCCATTCATTGGCTGCGGATCGATGTCCATGACACCTTCCTCGCAATCGGGTGGCGTTCCTAGGGATGGAGAATTGATGTTCCCAAAGGACTATAAATCGTTCCCTGCCTTTTTAACGGGCATTCAAAAGCCTGATGCAGTTCGAGATCTCTACATCAACCCGGTTGGCGCAAAGGCCCAATCCGGTCAAGCCTTCCCCGACGGCTCCATCATGGTCATGGAAATCTACAACGCCAAGAAAAATACCGCAGGGGAATTTGAAAAAGGAGCGAACGGAACTTTGGTGAAAGCAGACCTGGCCAAAGTCTTTGTCATGCAAAAAGGAGCTGGTTGGGGGAAGCATGCTCCGGACATCCTGAAAAACGGCGATTGGATTTACTCGGCGTTCAAGGCCAATGGCGAACGCCTGGATGTTGATTATGCCGCCTGCCGTGGCTGCCATTTACCCTTGGGCGACTCAAAGGATTATGTCCACCGGTATGATGAATATTTTTCGAAACGGGGCCACGGCAGCCACTAAGCGGTACTCTCAAGACAGCCGCTTCGTTCCTGACACCAAAAGTCACCAAACACCTCCAAGGACGGACCGGCCTCCAACCTTGGACAAGTAGGGTGAGGATGGGATTGACTGACATCCTCCTAGGCCCTCACCCTACTCTTTTTTATCGTCTGACCTCGGATTTGATTTCTCATGCAGCCCAACCCCACTTTCCTTCTTGCCATGTTGCCCCCCATATTCCTTGTGGATGCGATGCATATCAGGATTTCATTTAAGTGAACAGTATTGATCACTGACTTCAAGAATTGAAAGTCGGTCCAACACGGGTTGGTGATACAGGTGATGGACAAAGTTCGCATCAGCGGCATCCATAATATGTCCATTGCCACCAAGCCCACTTCGCCTGAGTCGTAACAGGCTGTCAGTAACGCCATTCCCACCCCATTGCTGTGATACTTAGTTGATGTAGATCACGCCAGGCAGGTCTTTCAGGTCCGCGTCGCCTGTCACGACTTGCGCATCCTGGTCTTTGGCGGTCGCATAGACTATGGCATCGGCCATAGCTAAGCCGTGCAATAAGCTTAAATCCGCCGCCAGATAAGCGATGGATTCCGTGAGTTGAACGATATGGTTTGAACTGAGTTGCCCCGAAAACAACAATGCCGTTTCTTCGCCCTTCTCTCGTTTGATTTTCTTATACACTTCATAGAGGACGATGGTCGGGATGATGCGGTTATGCCGGGGAGTAAAATAGGCAGCATAGCGTTCGGCGAGTGGTCCTTCGGTGAAGAATTCGATCCATCCGCTGGAATCCATCAAAATCTTCACAGCCGTTCCTGCTTTTCTCGAATGCCTGTTTTGGACATCCCCTGAAGCGAACCCTTCAACTTTTTAAGGGGAACTTCCGGCACCAGAGTAATGACTCCACCCTTTTCTACAACCTGTAAACGTTGCTGAGGAGACAGGTGAAGCTTCTCCCGTACTTCTTTAGGTATCACAATCTGAAACTTTGGTGAAATCGTGGTTGTGGCCATCTAGTCGTCTCCTTACAAAATCATGATCGATCATAATATCGTCATACGAATAGCCAGTCAAGCACGGAGCCTCGCGCCGGGAGATTAATGGAGTTGTGTAATTGCAATTACCTGTTCTCTCTTTAATCCCCGACATCTTTTATCTGAAAGCTAGCTTCTCTGACCTGTCATTCCCACCGTTGGTCATCGGGAAGCCATCTTATTCCCCAAATTGTCATCCTGAGCCCCGGCGAAGGATCTGTGCTCAACCGCAATTCAGCACATTGAAACGCTACGGCTCTCCGTCATTTCCGCCGGCAGTCATCGGGAGCCTATCTTCACCCCTCCGTCATTCTTGTCAGCCTCCCTTCTCCCTCTTTTGCAAGAAGGGGCGAAGGGCAGGTAGAGGTTCCGCCATCCCCGCAGGTCGTAAGCGGGCATCCAACTTTATCCTTACACCAAATCGAGACCAGAGAAAATCAAAACGAAAAATTCCCTTTTTCTTCAACAGGGTCTCGGTTAATAGAAACGGAGAAGGGAAGAAGATCCCTGGAGCTACCAAGGAAATCTGGTTAAGATGTCGTATTGGAAGACCTGTCCCCAAGAATACTTTGCTATGATCTGGAATTGTTCGAGGACGGGTTTGGAGTCTTCCACGAGTTCTTAAGCAGTATTTTCAGTGGGTGAAGTTTGCTGATCCTTGTTGGGATCTTTTTGGAAAATTCAGGATGTGATGCCAAATTGGCTTACTAAACGGGAAAGGGACATGTTTTCGGCAATGGCGTCATGGGGGATGAGGACATACTGCCAGGGTTTTCCGTTACAGGTGGTGGTATGGGTGCTGGCATGCCGACACCACTGCACTGCCGCATCCCGCTTGACGAGCACGTCAACATCCCCCATTTGATTCTTAGCTTTGGGCTCAAGCATGTAGATGACGTTGTCAGTCTCGGCGACAAAGTCCGGCTGATACTCCGTGTGGTCGGCGCCGGCTTTATAAAAAATCTGGAACTGACCTTTGGCCGGTTTGAACCACTTCTTCGATTCGCGCTCCAGAATAACAGCAAGAATACGCTCTGCCTCGGAATGGAATTTTTGCACCGGAAAAAGGCACAGGGAGAAGCCGCCAAACAAATACCTGGCCATATTGCTCTTGTCGGTCGGAGATTGACGAAAATCCAGCGGGGGCTCCTCGGCGGAGGCCGCGTAGGCACTCTGCTTCAAATCGGTGAACCCTTTGCTGACGACCACCTCATAATCCACTTTTTCTTCCCAGGAGTGCTGCTGCATTTGAACATGGATGAACTTGGCAATTTCACGCTGGTGTAACCGCAGGACTTTGCCCGTGGCTTCTTCCGAAAGATAGGAGCGGAAGTGATTGACAGTCTGCGTGGCCAGATCATAGAGCATATCGGCGTGGGTGTCATAGGCGATATCATCGAAGTCCACTAAGCCGCTCACGACATAGTCTTCAAGGCGTGTTTCCTCGATTTCCTTTACCCAAGCCAACAGTTTCCGCGACGCCTGTTCGAAGATATTGAATCCAAAGGGCTTCGGAAGGTGGTAATTGAGGGTGTCCAGGTCCAACCACAAACGGCTTAAAGCCTGATTGCACCTCACCTTTTGGTACCACGAGATGCGGAATATCGATTGTCTGTTGAATGACCAACTCCGATGTCTTGGCCACCACCGCAGCGATATCCGGTTGTTCTGCAATGCCCTCCAGGACCAACTGTGCCGGCCGATACCGCTCCCTGACTTCTCGAATCACCTCAGCCCGAATCTCAGGAATAGTGAGATAGGTCACGCTGGGCAGCTTCCGCGGTTGACTCTCCAAATTCCGTATGACATCGCGAGTGACTTGGGCAACCCGTTCCTCCGGATTCGAAAAAGCTTTAGCCTCCTCGATACCGGCACTGGTATCGCCAGAAATCCCCGAGGGTTTGATGCCAAGCATGGTATCGAGGCGTGACTGCGATACGACCGTTTTAGTCTTTTGATCCAAGTCCTCAGGGGAAAGCACCAGGGCTTGAAGGTGGATCAGGGATTCGGGCCGATTCGCCTCGTTGATAATCTCCTGAAACCTGTCATGCGCGACAATACTGAGACGATCCACCGCAGGCACGCCGGCGTTTGCTGTACGGCAGGCGTAACTCGCGTCCGATGGATTGTTCAATCAGATCTGCGCGTTGGCCGCACGCAAGGGGACGATCGTATAAAGGTTGGTCACACTTCCAGCCTTCCTTCAGCATGTTGACGTGAATGACGATTTCAGTCGGCTCCTCCGTATGCTCCACCTTGAGTAACCGGTTGATCATGTCTTCTTCTTCCGCGCCGGTCTTACTGGAGTCCACCTGAATGACCTTTATCCTGGTACCGACCCTCGAAATCGCCCGACCGGATCAAGGTCATAAGCTGTCCGGCGTGGGTGGTGTCGCGGGCAATGACGAGCACAGTTCTTCCAGCTTATTCGATCGGTTGGTCGCTCTCCGGGGCGTAGGTTTCATATCTGGTCTTGCTCGTGCAGGCGCACCAACTCAAGCTTTTAAGCGCTCAACCGCCTCAGGGGACATGCCCTCCGGGTTGAAGTCCTTGCGCGTCACAACGGCGGGTTCCTTAACGAAACCATCGGCCATAGCCCATCATGGATAATCGAGCACCACGTTCTTGAACGCCACAGACCCTTTACTTGTTTCCACAAACGGCGTGGCGGTGAGTTCCAAGCCCATTAAGGGTTTCAGCTCATTAATCGCCCGCACGCCTGCCGAAGCTCGATAGCGATGCGATTCATCCATTAAGAGAACAAGATCCGGCAGTGCGGCCAGATAGTCGAAGTAGCTCTCCCCAATATATTCCGACAGGCGCTTAATACGAGGCGACTTACCACCACGCACCTCGGAGTTGATCTTCGAGATATTGAAAATGTTCACCTTGCAGCGGGTAAAAATATCGAAAAGGGAATGGCCTTTGGCTTCATAATTGTCACCGGTAATCAATTCAGGAGGGTCCGTGGCAAACTCATGAAGTGCCTGAACACGTACTTCGAAGTATTGTGGGTAAAGTCGGTGATCAACTTGTTGTAGATCGTGAGATTCGGTGCAAGGACAAAAATTAATATTAATCCCGTAGCAAATGGAGGTAACTAATGAAGGCCCCCATCAGTCGGGTTTTGCCCACGCCGGTGGCCAACGCAAAGCAACATCGATGGAAACTCACGCTCAAAGTCGGTGACCTGCGGGTATTCGTGTTGAATAGCCACCAGACGCGGCCACTACATCCGCCCCCTCTTTGGGCGGCACAATTTCGGTGATGCGATCAAGGATTTCAGCGAGCGCCGTTGTGGGGCGCAAGCCGAGGCGGCCGGCAATCGCGTTGACGTGACGGTTCATGGAAAGGATGGGCGGATTAGGCCACGCAGTATATTCCAAGGCGCGATGATTTTCATCCGCTTGGAGGCGTTCAGGATTCGATGCCGACAATGTTGCCGTCCTTGTCGTAGTCGAGGATGATACAAAGGCTTGTCCTCGTCGCTTTCTTCCACCGGAGCAGAGCTGAATTCAATCGTTAGCACATCCACTTCCTGATCGTATTTCACTTCATGTTGTCCTCCAATACTTGTGAGATTTGCATCGGTACGATAGACCGTCACCACAACGGGGGATTCACCGTGTCATTGACCATCACCCGCAAGAGATAGCGTTTTTCCATCGATCTCGACCTGCACTGGTAGCACGTAATCCTCGTCCACCCGCACACTTTCTGTTCCGGTGCTTGCAATACCTCCTCCAAGAGGGATAGCGGAAGTTTACGCTTTTCCAGTTCCTCATGCACATGCTTCGAATAGTAAAACGTCATTGTCCTCGGATCCCTCTTGGCAACGTCGAACTCCAAGCTCTGTTGTCCCGCTTGGGCGGCGCCTTTGTCAGATTCGCCACCTTCAAGCTGTAATCGTCCTTGCCCCATTCGCAACGGGTACAGTCACTTTCGGGATCTTTTTAACCGTCAGGTTCGCATACCCTTCCTTGCGCCCACGGAAGGCGCTGCACACCACCAGCAAGGACCGCTCCCCGCCAACTTCATCGCTTAACTGTAGAAGCTGATCGTGGCTCAGATTAGCGGTGGTCACATAGATGAAATCCCGCTCCGTGGAATGGCCATGCTGCCAATAGACGGTATCGCTTGGGGCATAGATGAAGCCTTCCAGCTTACAGACAGCCTGTGAGAGCATGGCCGGATTTCAGGTTTTGTTGATCACCCAATTCCCCACTTGTCTTTTTCCAGCAAGTGAGCAAAGGTGGTAGTAGCGGAACCCGCCTCCACCTTCCAGCCCATGGCTTCCGTAATCCCGCCTTTGTCCGCCATCGATGACTTTCTTCAACTTCAGCGGAATGATGTGCGTGGCAATGTTCGCCCAACTCCACCATAATCCAACGCCGGCCCATTTTATGGGCAACGGCACCGGTGGTGCCGGAACCTGCGAAGGAGTCAAGGACTATATCCTCCTTCTTATCCGAGATCATTTGAATCACTCTTCTAACCAAAGTTTCTGGTTTTTTCCCCGACGGAAAATCAATTTCTTCATCCTTAAAGATTATTGGTTGAATATCCGTCCAAATATTGGAAATTGGTTGAGAACGACTTTCTCTCCATCGATTTCTTTTACTCCCTTACCCAAGAAATATATATTTGACGACCTCGATACAAATAGATTTCTCTAAGCGCTTCCTGTTTAAGTTCAATAACCTCATCTATTTCTTAGGAGCGCTGCATGGCTACAGGCGCAACCATTTGAGGGCTTCTGGAGTGCGTCTTGGTCCGAAGACACGTTGGCAGTTGGCTAGCGCAAATTTTATAGCTTTCTGTCTCACTTCCTCTTGAGCCTGAGTTACCTCGAGGACCTTTTCGCCGCAGCCCATTTAGCATTTGAGTGTCCCCCTAAAACCCATTTGCTCCAAAATAAAGTCATTAATGCTTCTGAATGCCACTTTGAAAGGGATCACTGAGGTTTTCTATAAATCTTGAGAAATGCTGGAGGTCAATTTCATAAATTGGGATGAACTGCTGTTTGTAGGTGAAAAAATTCCTTATCCTTTGCGTAAAAGCAAAAACTGGACTGTCTGGGTGGGACCAACATTTACTGTTTTAAAACTTGAGGGGGGTGGCAGCCTCGACTACAACTGTTGTGACATAGTTAGGCCTTCCAAAAATTTCATCCAGTATGACCTTACAATATGCGGCTTCAGTGTCATCGAGATTAACGACGATCGCAACTGCGGAGATAGTAGACGATGAAGAATTTCTAAGCGATCTCTAAGTAAAACCGAGCCAGATAGAATGCTCGAGGTTATCATCATAATGTTCGAAGGCTCCACCTGTATTAAAAGGTGGATCGATATAAATACATCGATCTTTCCAGTGAATTCCTTGCTCAAGCGCTTTGAGTGCCAGCAGGTTATCGCCAAAATGAGCCGGTTGTCGAACAGATCGTGGTCATTCACCCGGTGTGGCGCATGGTAGACTTCTCCGAATCCTCCAGCAAAATACGCGGCTCCAACTTCGGCCGATTCTCCTTGCCAATCCAGGTGAGTTCGAGTTTCTGTTTGCGGGTGGTCATCTTTATTGTTCTAAAGTCCATTTACTTATCTTAGTGATGGCCGCCTTGATTTCTTTTTGTTTAGCGTCCTGGGCCTGCATTTCGTCAATTTTTTGTAGTGCTTTGCTGGCCTTATGTTCGGAATTTGATCCCACACCCAACAAGCTCTCAAAGCACGATTTGAACCGTTGGGCGGGAAAATTGCCGATTGCCTCAAGAAGTTCGTAAGCGAAATACTTGGCGTGATACGGGGTGATCATTTGGTGTCGCAGAACATCCTTCTCGCCATGGGAATACTCCCTGCATGAACCGAGAGCACCACTTGTTTCGTTGGAGAGTTCTTTGGGGATGGTCATTGGTGAAAGGCTGAATACCAATGGGGCTTCTCGTTTCTCTTTATGCCAGTTGTATGAAGAATGTACCCAACCTCTTGAAAAAAGTACAGAATTTTTCTGAGGAAACTCGGTCGATATGGTCGGCTGCACGAAGCGTTGAGAGAACGAGATAAGCCGCTGTCCTTGGCAAGCTAAAAATCTACACTTCTGTCCGATTTTTCTGCCTCTCCCTTCCCACATGCAAAGAGGCCTCCCATAGTCGGAACGAATTCTGCTACATTTCCCTCATTCTCCATGTAAAGCAATACGCGATTCATGATCGACAAGGAGCGCAATGGCAAAATCTAAAACACGTCAAAAACCAGGCAGTCCCGGTAAAGATGTAGACACTTCGAAGGCATCCCCTACGCTGCCGGCAAAATCGAAGGCGATACTCGATCTTCTTGTGTTCATCCTCGCCGGAGCCGGAATGATCCTGACTGCCTATCTCACCTATACCGCCTCATTCGAAGTGCACCCGGCATTCTGTAACGAGGGTTCCGGCTGTGACATTGTCCAGAGCAGCCGCTGGGCCACGTTTCTCGGCATCCCCATGGCCTTCTGGGGTTTTTTGACTTATGTGCTGATTGCCGGGTTTACATGGTCGAACCGCGGCAAGTCCGGCAGCGGATCTGCATTGATATATGTGGCGGTGAGCGGTTTCGCGGTCAGCGCTTATTTGACCGTAGTTTCGGTCGTGGAGATCGAAGCCACCTGTCCTTATTGCCTGACTTCCTTTGCCATCATCACGATCATCCTTGGCCTGACTCTCGCTCGGCGTCCTCCCGATTGGGCAAAGTCTTTGAAAGAAGCCGTCGTGATCGGGTTGCTGATCGTAGGAGGATTACACCTGCATTATAGCGGCTGGTTTGACGCAGCCGCCGGCCCGGAGGACCCGCAACTTCAAGCACTGGCTACCCACCTCGATCAGACGGGAGCCAAGTTTTTTGGGGCCTACTGGTGCCCCCGCTGCCAGGAACAGAAAGCCGAATTTCTTTCGTCCGCGAAACGACTACCTTATGTGGAATGCAGTTCCGGTGGACGGGGAAGCGCACTCACCGCACCATGCGTTAAAGCCGATATTAAAAGTTATCCTACATGGATTATCGGTGAACGGCGGTTAACCGGTCTCCAAACTCCAAAAGATCTGGCCCGGGCCTCCGGATTCGACTGGCAGGAGTAGATATCCTGCCAGTTCTTTCGCAGACAATATGTATTTTTCATGCTTAGATCATTCTCTGTCCGGACATGCATTTGCCTACACCCACATGTGGCATGAACATTTTTGTAGCATTCATCGGAATCTGTAGCGTCAACCAGGACGTGACAGCCTATCAGTAGCGGAAACCTCTCCTCATCTGGTAAAGATGAAGAACGGCAAATACTTCCAAAAACCTCAACATCTTTTTTGATTCTGAATGGAGCATGTAATAGTTATGGAATCAGGCCTGAACACATCGCGGATACTTTTCCTATCATTGCTGATGGTGACACATGTGTTTTGGAGTCCGGCCTCTCCAGCCAGGGCGGAAGAAATATCCGACCATCGGGTGACCTTTGGTCCCAAACAGACCATTGATCATAAAGGCATGCACACCACCGGCCCTGCGGCTCAACTGGCTGCGGACGGAACCCTGCATCTTGCCTGGGGCGGAGAAACGCAGGAAGACCGGGGAGTCTTTTATGTGAACGGTCAACCCGGCCAGGAAATCGCTTCCGAGCCAATCAGAGTCAGTCCGCCCACCACGCCCGTCGCCACGCTTCATGAACCTCCGGCTTTAGCGTTAGGGCCAAAGAATGACGTGTATATCACCTGGACGACTCCTCATCCCAAGGCCAACGGAAAGCTGTTTACCAGCCTTCTCCTGCTGAGCCCCTCTCTTGATGGAGGGAAATCGTTTCAACCGCCGACACGGGTGAATGACGACGAGACCGTGACCGGTCATTCCTTCGATCATGTGACGGTCGGCCCGAACGGAACCGTCCATGTGGCCTGGCTCGACAACCGGGAAGGCAAGAAAGATCCGGCGACCTACGCCAGTATTTCACGTGACCAGGGCGCCACCGTTTCACCCAGTCTCAAGATCGACGAACCAAGCTGTGTGTGTTGTCGGACCTTTGCCACCACCACACAGGATGGCACCCTCTATCTGGCCTGGAGAAAGATTTTTCCGGGGAGCATTCGAGAAACCGTCGTCGCCCGGTCTACCGATGACGGGCAAACCTTTTCGCCCGCTGTGATCGTGGGACATGACCGTTGGGTGTATGATGGCTGTCCTCATCGTCCCGCAACCATGGGGGTGGATAAACACGGCCGGCTTTATGTCACCTGGTATACCGAAGGCCCGGACGATACGCCGGGAGTGTATGTCGCCTATTCAGACGATCAGGGAAAAACCTTTACTCCCCGGCGTCAATTGAACAGTTCAAAGGGTACCTTTCCGGATCATCCTCAACTGGCGGTTAATCAGGAAGGCCATCTCATCGTCACATGGGAAGAACAATCGCCGGTTCGACGCGAAGTGGTTTTCAGCTCATCCCTTGATCGGGGGCAAACATTCAGTTCACCCCAAAAGCTGAATACCAATAAGTCCAAAAGCCCAACGGTCTCTCTCAACAATAAAGGACAGGGGGTCATTGCCTGGCTGGAGGAAATAGCCTTTCCGAAATGGGGAACGGTCGTTCAACCACTCTCCATTCCCGCCCCTCAAACGGCTTCACTCCCACGGGAATAAAGGATATTATTGTTCCTCCTTTTGAGTCCCAGGCTGAAAATCCCAGGATCAGGCGGCTTTGATACGAGTTTTTCCATGTTTTTAAAAGCAACTCTCACCGGTTCGTTTTCGTTATTCTTGCCCCCACTGGCTTTGGGGGGAATAATCGGATTGTTGTGTCTCCTCCCAACAATGGCAACCGGCCATGAGGCCGCCGAGCTATACCAACAAGCTCTTACGGCTACCGACTCCAAAGAGTTCACCAAAGCCAAACAACTTTTGGAACAGGACATTCAAATATTCCCCATGCATCCTGAGGCTCATCATCTGTTAGGACTTGTCCAGTTTGAAATAACCCGTGATCCCGGCTCAGCCATTCCCCACCTTCAACGCGCGATTGAACTTGCCCCTCATTTTGTCCAGGCTCAATACGATTTGGCCCTTTTGTACCTCCAGCAAAACAATCTGGTAGAGGCACAACGGCTGTTACAGCACACACTCGAAACCTATCCGAAATTTTGGGAAGCCCAGCTTGCACTGGCGCAAACCCTGGAAAAGCAGGAAAAGATTTCGCAATCCCTGGAACAATACCAGAGCCTCCTCGCCACACAACCGGATAACCCTGAAGCTCTCTATGCCTTGGGCTATCTGCTGATGAAAGATGGCGAATTTGAAAAAGCCCACAAATCCATTTCCCATTTGGTGTCCTCCCATCCTCAACATGCCGACGGATGGTTTCTCCTCGGTCGTTTGGAAGAGGCGGGGAATCAATCCAACAAAGCGGTAGCAGCTTACGAAACGGCGGTGAGTCTGAATCCCGACAACGACGAAGCGCATCACAATCTAGGATTTCTGTACCAACAGGAAGGGCAGTCAGCCAAAGCCATTGAACATTTCCAGGCCGTCACCCGGCTCAAACCCCATGACTTTGATGCGTTCATGAATTTGGGAGTCCTCTTCACCGCTGCAAACGAGACCGCAAAAGCTAAAGCAGCCTATCTGCAAGCCCTGAGCATCAAGGAATCTTCACCGGAACTTCACTATAACCTCGGGAATTTTTTCGAGTTCCATGAAGTGGAATTAGACCGGGCGGCGCAACACTATCGAAGATATGTCGAGTTAGGAGGAACCGATCCGCGGATTCAACGCCTGCTGGAGCAGCTCACGCCCAAGTCCTGATCTGTTCAGGACGGCCTGACTTTGAGAAGCCGGGAAAGTTGCTGAATCGCGGATTGCAGGGAGTCCTCCCTCGTTGAGTCAATGGAAATGACCGCAGACTGCTCCTCGTTCCCAAACGCTTCATCCTGTTCGACCTGTTTGTGCATCACCGAAACCGTCGCCTCCGAAGCATCTGTTTCTGCTTCTCTTCGCCGTTCAATCCGTCGAGACCGAACAGACTCAGGCGCCGTCACGTCCACTATGTAAAAAGGAATTTGCCTTCTGGAAGCTATTTGGGCAAATGCTTGCCGGTCGGTCCGCCTGAGAAAGGTGGCATCCACGATCGTCAGGAATCCTGCCGCCACCAAACTTTCGGTAAGAACCGCTAATCGATCATACGTGGCTTGCGTCATCGAAGGGCTGTACGAATCCGGAGTCTCTTGACCATATGACGGACGCGCCACGATTCGTCGCCGTTCGACATCCGAACGGATTCGCATAGCGCATAGGGCCTGGAGAAGTTTGGAGGATACCGTTGTCTTTCCTGTTCCTGACACTCCGTGGGTCAGCACGATCCCCGCCGTCCGTTCCTGTCTCAACCGAATAGCCAGCTTGAGATATCCGATCCATTCGTCAAAATACCCGGCCCAATCCGGATGGGTGCGTGACATTTGGCCAAGGCGCAGCCCAGTGACTTTTGCCCGAACCAGAGCCCGATAGACCTCATAAAACCGAAAGATCCTCATTCCTTCATAATCGCCGGTCTTCTCCAGATACCGGTTTAAAACATTATAGGCAAGATCGGAACGACCATGCACCTCAAAATCCATCACCAAGAAAGCCACTTCGCTGATGACGTCAATCCACCGTAATCGGGGTTCAAACTCCAAGGCGTCGAAAATACACACGGCTCCTTCAGCCACGGCTATATTCCTCAAATGAAGGTCCCCATGACATTCCCGTATAGACCCATCCTCTTTCCGTTTGAGAAATTGCGGCTGCAAGCTTACCCACTCCCGGTGGCACCATCTGCCAAGATCCTCATAACTCTCCGTTAAATCCGCCGGCAACCATTCCAGAGGCATTTCTTCCAAACATTCCGCCACCGGCTTCCATATCACATCCGGGCTTCCATAAAAGGTCTCAGGCCCTGCCACAGCGATGTCCCCATGGAATCCGGCTAATCGCTCGGCAAGATTACCCAGAAGTCGGACATCAATTTCTCCTCGCTTCAGCAATTCAGGGAATTCTTGAGATGAGTCGAATTGCCGCATATGCACGGCATACTCAAAAGCCTTGCCAGAGCCCCCAACCTTGGGAGCAGACGGAGACCCGCAGAGGGGAACGACCCCAAGATACACGGTTGGCGCTAATCGGCGGTTGAGACGAACCTCCTCTTCACAGAAGGATTTGCGATTTTCCAAGGTGGAAAAATCCAGAAAGGACAATTTCACGGGCTTTTTGATTTTATAAGCAAATTCTCCGGTCAAGATCACCCACG
>JALDRK010000042.1 GCA_031315915.1 Nitrospirales bacterium | reverse complement strand
GGATGCCGTGGATCGCATGGAAGCCTTTTCCCTTGCCCCGGACGAATTGATGCAGTTCAAGAAAGCCGGAAACCTGGGAGAATTTTCGGGAGGTGCCCAATGAGACGATTCATACTGTCTTCCGGTCTCGTGCTTTTGTGCCTGTTGCTTCCCACAACCGGCATGAGCGGATTTTTGGATGATTTATTCAAACCTCCGCCTAAACAAAAAGGGGATCAACCTACTCAGGAAAAGACCTCGGAGGAAGAGCCCGGTCTTCTGGACGGCATCGGCGGAGCGTTTGGGATCAAAAAGAATAAAATCGATCTCTTCAAAAAAGGTGTCGGTGTCGTGGAAGCCCTCCAACCGATTGGCGAAGAGGAAGAAATCGTATTGGGGGAAGCCGTGGCCGTGGAAGCCTTCAGCCGTTTCGGAGGGGAATATCCCAATCAATCCTGGACGCGATATATCAATCTCGTGGGAAAAACTATTGCCGAGGTCTCCGACCGGCCGACGCTCAATTTTCACTTCGCCATCCTAAACAGCCAGGAACAGAATGCGT
Source organism: Nitrospirales bacterium (assembly GCA_031315915.1). Taxonomy (GTDB): domain Bacteria; phylum Nitrospirota; class Nitrospiria; order Nitrospirales; family UBA8639; genus JACKFE01. Next base: position 30,868 of record JALDRK010000042.1, on the reverse strand, counting down.
TTGCCGCACCGGGCGGATATATTTTTATCACCGTGGGGCTCTTAAAGACGTTGAAAAACGAAGCCGAATTGGCCGGGGTGCTGGCGCACGAAGTCGCTCACGTGACAAAAAAACACATGCTGGAGACCATTCGTCGCGGAGCCGTGTTGGGCAGTGTCTCGGAACTCTCGTTGACGGCCATGAAACAGGACCCCAAAATGTTTTCCAACATCATCGACCAAATGACCGAACTCTTGTTTACGAAAGGCTTGGATAAGGACAAGGAGTTCGAGGCGGACGTCGTAGGGATCGAATATGCCTACCGCGCCGGATATCACCCGCAAGGCCTGAAGGATTATCTTCTGACCTTAGCCAAGGCCGAAGGCCATGCCGAATCCCGGTTCTTCACCACTCACCCTTCAACAACGGAACGTATTGGAAAAATCGATGGCGTACTGAACGGGTATTCGGATATTCAAAATCTACCGTTCCTGACTAACCGCTTTCAGCAATACGTGAAAGCGGGATAAGACTTGGGCAGCGCAAGGAACTCGAGTAGGTGGTTGAGCCCATTACAGGTACTTTTACTACCAAACCACCAATCTGGGACTTCCATATGAATAGCATTTACAAGTAATAGAACACCCCTGTTAGGTTTCATCGAAAAATTATGCCAGCCATTTTAAAAGCCATTGTTATATGGATCTGGTATATGATTGTACAGCTCCCTCCTGCTGTGACGCAGAGCCGCACCCTTGGGATACCTTCTCAATCGCATCACAGTGGGCACCAAATGTTCTACGCTGCTTGATTATCGGAGAAAGTCCTGGGGAGGACGCGGAGAAGTACTTCTATAATGAACGCCGCAAGGTTGCCGTGCGTACCATTATGTTGAGAGAACTATATCGCCATGGACTGATCAGCCAACCGACCCTTCGGGCATTTCGTGAGGGAGGATTTTTATTCGATCACGCAATCCGTTGCATTCTACCTGCTAAAGTTGTTCAGGACGAGGCGAGGCTAGCAAACCACTACGAATCTCCAAGGGCTGCGGCAGCGATGCATTTGAGCTCTTCTTTCAATAAAAAGTCATACGTTTGGATCATGGGACGCATAGCAAGAAATGCAGCAGCCGTTTGGTGCAACGGCTTTCCCCGCGACACATTGGAAATATCCAAGCCCCCCTACCCGTGCAAGATCCACAAGGCACCCCGTTTTTTCGTCTCTCGATACCTCCTTCATGCGAGCCAGCAAGAAGTAACAAAGATATTCACTCGGTTACATGCTTTTCTTGACCAGAATTCATCGACCCAATGCGTGGCGTGTTTAAAAACTGAACCAACAACATACTCTAGCTGACCCTTGGCATTTTGTTTCAAACCAATGATCAACTCAATAAATCAATAATTAGGAATACCTTTAAGGATTTAAAAGTAATGGCCCTATTGGACTTGTGGAATAAGACACCAGATCAATTGAGTGACAAGCAAGTACAGCAACTGATTGCGTTTGCGGGTGCAGGAAAGCTACTTGATGAGGGTGATTGCTCAAGGGAGTTTCGTGCATTTCTAGCAAGAGTACATTCTGGAAATCTTGCAACCTATGCCAAGCAATGTTTGACCAATCCCTTTCCAGACTCAGGGTTAGCATTACAAGATGTAATAAACGAGATTGGGGTTAGACTTGGAGCAGAGATTACTCCAGGTCGTTATCGAGGCACATCCAAACATTTAGGATTCGATGGTTTATGGAAATTCTCAAACGGCCATTCGATTATTGTTGAGATTAAAACAACGGATGCCTATCGAATAGATTTAAATACGATCGCCAATTATCGAAAAGCTTTAATCGACAATAAGAATATTTCCGAGGCAGAATCTTCAATACTTTTAATTGTGGGAAGACAGGATACAGGTGATCTTGAGGCACAAATTCGTGGTTCCCGCCATGCCTGGGAGATTCGCATTATAAGTGTTGATGCTTTATTGCGATTAATGTCCATAAAGGAAGAAGTTGAAGATCCAACAATAATACAGCGAATACATAAAATTTTGATTCCCCGTGAGTTTACTCGACTTGATGAAATCGCAGATATTCTGTTTTCAGCAACAGAGGACATTAAGCAGGAAGAAGCTGTCACAGATGAGGAAGGAGTATCTGTAGATAAAAAGACAAAGGAACCAAAATTTACACCTGTTGCATTTCACGAAGCGTGTATTTCAAGAATTCAAATCGCACTCGGTGAACCACTATTGAAATGATCACGGGCTCAGTATTCAACACCTGACAAATCAGTGATTGTTAATTGTGCTGTTTCAAAGGAATACAATCCTGATCGAAATCCTGGCTACTGGTTCGCATTCCATCCACACCAGAGGGAGTCTTTACAAAGTACACCAAAATCATTTGTAGCTTTTGGATGTGGAAACAGTAAACGTGTGTTGTTAATCCCTTTCTTAGATTTTAATGGATGGCTCCATGGATTGGGACAAACTCACAAAGATAATCGTTATTACTGGCATGTTGTGATTTATCGAAAGGGAGATAAGTATTCCTTGCATCGCAAGAAGGGTGAAAGAAATATTGATCTTACTCCTTATTTATTGGGACAAAATGCCTAACCATGGAATCCAACCAGGGAGCCTCACCTGCAAGCGATGGGTACTATTAACCTTAGTCTAAAGTTGATTACCCGCACTCCATCACTCGAAGTTGACTTATATTCAATGAGCCAGATTGGAAGGTGGGAAATCTTTTGTAGACCACTGGCTTCTTATGTCTAGTCACAGATCCTTCGCCTCTGGCTCAGGATGACGACCTATTAATAGCTATCTTTTCTCATGTTTCCCTGCCTGTGCTACGGTGATTTCCACCCAATCCGGCAATAACCCAATAGAAATTCCATGCGAATTCTCATTCTAAACAGCGGGAGTTCTTCTCTGAAATGCCGGCTGATCGATTATCCGTCGGCCACGTCATGGAAAGACGTTGATCCCACGACTGTCCTTCAAGGCATCGTGACAGGAATCGGCAAAGAAGCTTCTCTGAAGATCAGTGTTTCTCAACATCAGCCATCTACTTCTATCCGACATGACATTCTGAATCACGGGCAGGCGGTAACGTGGGTCTGGGAAAGTCTACGGGACTTCCTGAAGCAAGACGTAAAAGACCAAGGTGGGCGTGGGATCGCCATTGATGCGGTAGGCGTTCGGGTGGTACACGGAGGTCATCGTTTTACGCAATCCGTTGTGATCGATAATACTGTTCTGGATCAAATCGAAGAATTGAGTCCCTTGGCTCCTCTCCATAATCCACCATGTCTGGAAGGGATCTATCAGACTCGTGCGCTGTTAGGCTCTCGGATACCCATCGTGGCCGTGTTCGATACGGCCTTTCATCACACCCTTCCTGCATATGCCTATACCTATGCCATTCCGGGTCAATGGACGTCCCGACACGGAATACGCCGGTTTGGATTCCATGGCATCGCTCATGCCTCGCTGGCAGAGAGTTATGCCAGGTACACCGGTCGCCCCTTGAACGAGTTGCGTTTGATTACCTTCCAACTGGGACAAGGCTGTTCGGTCACGGCCATCAAATACGGGCAAGTCGTGGAAACCTCCATGGGGTTTTCGCCGCTGGAGGGACTGGTGATGGGGACACGGAGCGGCGATCTGGACCCGGCAATTTTGCATTACATAGCAGGGAAGGATCACCTGTCCCTGGACGACCTGTACGATCAGTTAAACACGCAATCCGGTTTATTAGGACTCTCCGGGCATTCCTTTGACATGAAGGTCCTTCTTCAGGCCGCGCATGAAAATCCGGATTCTCCGGCTGCCTTGGCGATCAGAGTGTTCACCCACCGCGCCAGAAAGTATCTGGGTGCCTACCTGGCCATTCTGGGTGGCGCGGATGCCGTGGTGTTCGGCGGAGGCATCGGCGAACATGCACCGGACATTCGCGCAGGGATTTGCCAAGGGATGGAATGGTGCGGATTGAAGTTAAATTCCAAAGCCAATCTCCAGGCTCCCAGTCCCAAGCCAAGCTCCGTTATTCCTTTACACGAGGAAACATCTGCCCTTGAAATTTCGATAGCAGGAACGGATGAAGAGGCCTGGATTGGCCGTGAAACGCTATCCCACCTTTGCAACACCTGATGGAAAGAGGGGAATCGTTTTCCATGCGCCAAATCACCTGATAAAAACAGGCGAAAAACCCGGCCTGCATTCTGCCTTATCAACAACAACAGGAAATTTCTGTGGATAAACATTCAGAAATATTCCATTATCAATTTCCAGTAATTTTTCTGGAACAACTAAAATAGAAAAAGTCAACAAAAAAATGATTTTATACCTTTACGACTACGCCATTTTTTTTACACCACTGTATTTAGTAGTCATAAAAAATTTATATACTATGATTAAAAATTAGGCAATCTGTTCATTTCTACGCCAATTATCGGGAAAACCGCGACAGTGAATGGATAATAACCAGGTTATCCACATATTTTGGGGACGCGATTTTTATCGATTGGTCTGAATTTTGATAACTTTAAAAAAAGCCCATTTTTTGACGACTTTTGAGACGTGTTCCTTTTTTCACTTAGGGAAAAAGGAAAGATACGGACAGAACATTTTGAGTTTGTATTCACCCCCTTCTGATTTTCTCGGTCATTTTTGGATCTGCAAGGATAATTTTCCTTAAAAAACCGTGGCTCACCCCAATACCTGCACGAATCTTCGAATCCTGACCTACAATGTTCACCGGTGTTGCGGGATGGATCGCCGCGTGTTGCCGCGCCGAATTGCCCATGTGTTGTCCTCACTGAAGCCTGACGTGATCGCTTTACAGGAAGTCCTGGGATTCGGCCCAAAGGGCCGTGGACAGGATGAACTTCTTGGCGCATCCCTGGGTATGGGATGGGTCATGGCCCCTGCACGGCTTCGGCGAAGCACTCCATTCGGGAATATGATCCTCAGCCATTTTCCTATTGTGAATGACGCTCAACATAACCTGACCTGGAAACGGCGACGTGGCCGCTGTTGTCAGCGGGCCGACCTGAACATCGGAGGGCAGATCCTCCATGTCTACAATGTTCACCTGGGCACGGGATTACGGGAGCGGAAATATCAGGCTGAACTCCTGGGAACGATCTTGGATGAGCATCGAGGTCGAGGACCCAAAATTGTCCTGGGAGATTTCAATGAATGGGGCCGCGGTGTCACCACCGACATTTTGACTCCGCGATTCCGCAGTCTCGACCTTCGCCCGTTCTTGAAGCGACCCAAGACTTATCCGGGCCTCCTCCCGCTCTTCCATCTGGACCATATTTTTTTCGAAGGAGAAATCGAGGTCAGGCATGTACACCTTCCCAAAACCCGCGATACCCTGATTGCATCAGATCATTTGCCGCTGGTGGCCGATATCCACATTCGATTTTGATGGCGGCCATACATCGAATAGAATCGTGACCGGAGCACTCATCAACAGACATCGCCGATCTCCACATCATTTAGACCGCCGTCTGATCTCTCACACATCAGTGCGTGTTTAAATTTTCTGTTGACCTCTTTTGATAATTTTGTTAAAAGTTTTTCTATCTTACCGTTTCCTTCCTTCTTCTTTCCCCCAAAAACATTTTCGGAGGGCTGCATGGATACCCACAAGCCACAAGAACTTTGGACACGGCGATCGTTCCTAAAATCGTCCTTGGTCGGCTTGGCACTCCTGGGCAGCCGACTGGCATTTCCAGACCTCACATTTGCGGCTTCGCTTCCCGATGGGCGTCTTCATCTCTATAATGCCAATACCGATGAACGCCTGACCGTAAGATACCGAAACCGTTCAGGTCGGTACGACGCATCGGCGCTGAAGGATATCGATTTCCTCCTCCGCTGCCACAATACCAACCAGGTCTGCCAAATAGATGTTCAGTTATTGGAAAATCTCAATCGCATTTCCAAGCTGGTCGGCCAGGAGCAGGAAATCAAAATTTATTCTGCCTATCGTTCCCCTTCCTATAACGATCTCCTGGTTCGGTTGGGTCGTGGAGCGGCTCCCAACAGTCTACACACGACAGGGCAGGCTGTGGATTTTTCCATTCCGGGAGTCAAACTCTCGAAAATCTGGCGTACAGCAATGAAGCTCCAATTAGGCGGGGTGGGAAATTATCGGCGGCGGGGTTTCATTCATATCGATACGGGTCCGTTTCGTTACTGGTAGCACCCCGACTCAGTCTGCCTAACCAATCTTCCAATCCCATCATTATCGTCTTTGCCTGTTAATTTTTACCCAGGGACCAGAGCATCATTCCTGTCCCGCCTACCCTATTGGGAAATTATTTTTAGTTCCGCTTTCATCTTACCGGCACGATTCAGGCTAAAGAATTCAGCAAAGCACCCGGCTTTTTTCATATCTGAAAAATTTGATATTCTTTCCCCGCCTATGCACACAATCTTTAGCTCTGATACCAGCGAGTCCTCCATGAGTACGAACGTCTCCCAAACCATGTGGCAGCAGGTCCACTGTTTCAGAACTTGACTATCCGCACGTCTGTGATAGCCTTTTACAGAAGTCAGATTCAGATGGTTTTTCGTCCGAGGCATGACCTGTCGCATCATCATATCCAACCCGGATCTACACTCATGAAAACAATGTGGGACATGCAGTCCTGAACTCACCTTGTCGCCCCTGATACAAAAGGAACATTGAAGATGGAAGAAGGCTTATCCACCCCAGTCGGGACACGCCGTTCATTCTTTATCAAAACCACCATGTTTCTATCTTCCTTGATTGGATTTTCTTTAGCTATCCCGTTTATCGGATATGTCGTCTCTCCTGCTCTGAAGCGCCGTTCCCAAGACTGGGTGTCGATAGGAAAGGCCGACCAGCTACCGGTCGATGAACCGCAAGCCCTAGATTACACCATGACCGTCAAGGATGGCTGGCAGAAAACCCAGGTCACAAAAGCCACATGGGCCGTCAAACGGCCCGATGGACAGATCACCGTCTACTCACCCATTTGTCCTCACTTAGGATGCGGCTATCGGTGGGACCGACAGGATCGCCTATTTAAATGCCCCTGTCATGGAAGCATCTACGATATAGAAGGCACGGTCAAAGCCGGACCCGCTCCTCGCCCGTTGGATACGCTGCCCTCCAAAGTAGAAAACGGTGAACTCTATGTGAGGTATCAGGAATTCAAATCGGGCCTGTCCCAAAAGGTGGAACTCTAATCATGGCCTCCCGTCTCTATCAATGGGTTGACCAACGCCTCAGATTGAAACCCCTTGAGCAAACTCTGCTCGACGAGCCTATTCCCGGAGGGGCCAGTTGGAATTACGTGTTCGGTTCCGCCACGCTCTTCCTGTTCGTCCTTCAGGCCATCACGGGCATGTGTCTGATGCTGTATTACGTGCCCGCGACGGATCATGCATATGACTCCGTCCAATACATTCAACAGGAGGTCTGGGGCGGCTGGTTTATCCGAGGGCTTCATCATTGGGGCGCCTCGGCGGTCATGTTGGCTATCGGACTCCATATACTCCAAGTGTTTTTCGACGGGGCCTACAAACGCCCGAGAGAGATGATGTGGATCGTCGGCGTGGTCTTGCTGGCACTGATGTTGGGATTTGGTTTTACGGGGTATTTGCTGCCATGGGATCAGAACGCCTATTGGGCCACCCAGGTAGGCATCAATATGGTTGGCGCCGTACCCATCGTTGGAGACTTCATCGTGCGCGTTCTGCGGGGCGGCGATACGTTGGGTGCCCTGACGCTTTCACGATTCTTTGCGATTCACGTGGCGTTTCTTCCAGCCGCCATTGTATTCGGAATCATGCTTCACATTTTTATTCTTCGAAGGGTGGGGCCCGCCGGCCCTCATGACGAACACCGGGCCAAACAGGGCAGTGAGACCTTTTATCCGCGTCAGGTCTATATGGATGCCGTCGTCATGTTCGGGGTTTTTCTGGTAGTGGCCACCCTGGCCATCCTGCTGGAATTCCCTCTCGCCGACAAAGCCGATCCTTCGGATCATTCCTTCGTGCCGGTTCCCGAATGGTATTTTCTCTTTCACTATCAGTTGCTGAAATATGCCCCGGGAGCCTTTGGGCCTCTGGTGACCTGGCTTCTTCCTGCACTGTTTTTTACCGGATTGCTCCTCCTCCCTTTTCTGGATCGAAATCCTGAACGACGCCCATCATCCCGGCCAGTCATGATGGGAGCCGGGCTTGGGTTTCTGATCATCGTATTTACCTTACTGGGCATTTCTCTCAAAAGCCTCTACGCCGTTCCCAAGCAGGATCCATCCATTGCGCGGGGTATAGCCCTGGTAGAGCAATTCAAATGTCTCACCTGTCACCGTATTCACGGAGAAGGAGCCAATATCGCACCCGATCTCTCTTATGTGGCCGATCACCGACCGGATCGGGATTGGCATCTCCAACACTTCAAAGATCCTCAGTCCGTTTCTGCCGGTTCCTTCATGCCGAAATTTCCATTGAATGACAAACAATTGAACGACCTTACCTCGTACATGCTTTCGCTCAAAAGTGGGTAATCTTTTTCCGCTTTTTGTTCAATACAGCTTTTCTCGTTGGTTTCTGTAGTAAAGCATACGTAAGGGATTTCAGTCTCAGTGAACAAGACAAGCATCACAGAGCTGTACGGACAGCAGAACGGTTGGTCGGTATTCAGGGCCAGGGGGGAAACTGCGATTAGTCGACTAGACCATCACCTGACTATCCAGGAAACCATATTGCCCCCGGCCTGTGAACAGGCCGGGGGAGAAAAAGGCACTAGCCTTTGCGCTCGCCTCGCAGTTGACCGAACCAATGCTCCATTTGCTTGCCTGCCGCTTCCCGACCTCCCAAGCCGAAGGAAAGCGCCACTGTCACCGCAATCGCCCCGAGAGTCAGTCCGAAGGCGAGATTGACGATTTCGTTGGCCAAACCCATCGCCCGGAGTCCCATGGCAATAACCAACCCGAGAATGGCAAATCGGGCAATATTCGCGACTCCGACAGAGTTCGCGCCATGAACCCGGATGATGGTGGCATACGCCAAATTCGCCAACCAGAAACCGATGGCGATCATGGCACTGCCTAAGAGCACTTGACCGCCAAATTCGATGAACATGGTTACCAGATCGGAGACCTGTTCGAATCCCAATTGACTGGAAGCCTCCACCACGGCAAATAACATAATGAAGAAGGCCAGAATTTTTCCAACCACAGAGGAAGGTGTCGTCGTTTGGCCGGTAAACGCCTGTCCAAATCCGAGTTTTTCGGGAAGCGCATCAAAGCCCAGACCGCCAAGCAACGTACTCATTAAATGCGACACCAAACGGGAAATGGCAAACGCGATTCCCAGAATGATTGTCGCCGCAAAAATGTCGGGAATGGCCGCCATCATTCGATTCAACATATCGGTAGCCGGTCCCGTAATCACCTCGATTTCCAGGGCTTGCAGTGCGGCAATTACCGCAGGCACCAGAATCAGGATATATACGACCAGGCCGATCAAATGCGACAGGGACATGGTCCCACGCAGCCCGACTTGTTCCCCTAGCCGGTCGGTGCCGGCAGCCGTCAACAAGTTACTCACCAGATCCCGCACAATTTTGGCCAAAAACCACCCAACCCCACCGATGAGAACCGCACCAAAAAGATTAGGCAACATGCCCAACATTTCATTGACCATGCCTTGAACCGGTTCCAATAAACCGTCAATTTCCAATGTTCCCAGAATAGCCGGTAGGAACAGAAGGACAATCAGCCAAAAGACGACATTCCCCAAATTATGGCTGATCGGCTGCATTCCGGCTCCGGCACTCAACTTTTCATCCAGTGTGGTGGCTTGCAAGGCTTTGGCGATGATCGTCCTCAGTACGGTGGCAATCACCCACACAATTAAAATTAGGATTCCTCCGGCCACCAGTTTCGGGACAAAGGCCAATACCTGATCGACCAATGCCCGCAAAGGCCCCGACACCAACTCCAGGTGTAACGCATTAAAAAATGCCACGAGGACCAGCAACAGGATTAGGTAATACACTCCTGCTGCGGTCCCACCTTGAATGTCCATTTCGGCCCCGGTGCTGGAACGCAACCGCTGATTAACGTTTAAAACACCAAGCCCCTTCCTGACTCCGGCCCGAACCGCTATTGCGACAAACCATCCTAGAATGAGAATTCCCAGAGCTCCAAGCACACTGGGAAGGGTTCCTCCAAGAGTGGTTTGCAGCGTTTCAGTCAATTTACTCATGTCCATAGGTCACTCCTTTCGACGAAGGTTCACAAAGACAAAATGAGTAAAAATGATCAACCCGCAGATAAGTTCTGCAGGTTGTTGATTGAACAGGAACAAACCGTATGGTCAGTTTATAAAGAGAAAACGAACGGTAGCGATAAATCAGGAATGAGATTCTACCCTAACAATATCGCTCACAAGACGTCCACCTGAATACCCAAACTCTTCAATTATCAGGAAAATTTCCAGCCTCTCACCCATGAAAAAAGGGCATTTTCATTGGTAATGCTCCCCTATCCTCAAAAACAAAGCAACACTCCCATGACCAAAATACCCCCTCAAGAAAGTGAAGTTTCCCGCCCAAAGGGCGGGGCTTCCGAAAAACTTCATACCATGTTTTGACTCCGCTTCGCTCCGGGCTGCCATTCATCCCCATGCAAAGCTAGGGGCTTTCCGACAGGACTAGTAACTCTGAATCAACGAAACGGGAACACAATTCTCTCCTTGCAACGGCATTTCTTACACAAGAATCGACTCATAATGAGCTTAACTGTTTTTTCTATGTGCACCTAAACCCCAACGTCTCCATTATGCTATGCGGTTTTGGCCAGCTCTGAGGTGCAATGTCCACATCGGTTGGCCTTGATCGGAATGGTCATCTGGCAAAATGTGCATTCTTTCGTCGTCGGCTCGGCGGGTGGCACCTCTTCCTTTCGTTTCATTTGATTGATCGCCTTAATTACCAAAAAGACCGCAAATGCCACGATCAAAAAGCTAACGACCGAATTGAGAAAGACGCCATAATTGACGGTGACGGCTCCTGCAGCCTGGGCATCCGCCAATGCCGCGTATGGCCCAGGCGGCGATCCATCTTTGAAAGTGGCAAATAAATTGGAAAAATCCACTCCCCCCAACAATAATCCAATAGGAGGCATCACACATCGGCAACTAAGGATTTCGCGATGGTGCCGAACGCTCCCCCAATGATGACACCGACGGCCATATCCACCACATTGCCTCGCATGGCAAACTCTTTGAACTCTTTCAGCATTGAACCCTCCTTGAGATAGGGTGAATGATTAGACTCGCATGGTTCCTAGTTGGTCTTGCAGAGGGGGAAAAATCGACGGTATCCTCTCGCATCATCCAAACAAATGCAAGCTTTTCGTCTGCTTGATGCTTCTCCTAAAAAGAAAGAGTTTCGCCTGTCCTCTTCATTCAACGTCAGCAGATGACGATTCCTTCGGAAAAACCGAGGGCGATTGACCTCCCCGGATCGAATGTCAGTTGAGTACCCCCTCTAAAAGTCCCAACTGTCAAGTTCGACCCTGGACAGGCAACCGCCCTGGGCCTTTCCTATTTCCTTCGAGTGGATTCAAGCGTTAGACACTTGAATCCTCCAGACCTTGAAAAAGATCTTGTTGCATTTTCAAGTGAAAACACTCATCCATGATTCTTCCCATCTGACGATAGTCCAACGGTTTTCTCAAGACACGGATCATGCCAGATTCTTGGTTGAACGGAAGGTCATCTCCGTTTTCCGGTGCCAATACGACAATCATCGGATGGTCGTGAGATTGCCGTTCCCCGGTTTCCTCGAGATCGCCGAATCGACTCAGAAAATGACTTTCCAAAAACACCGCATCATAGCTCCGCCAGGATTGTTCTACGTCCATGGTCCGCCATTCTCGGTATGATTGATTGTCATATCCGAGAAGTCCTAACATTTGCCCCAGAAAGTCACGAACCATAGAATCCTCGCTGAGGATCAAGACGTGCCCCAGACTAGAAGAAAACTCCTGTCCCCTCTTTCCTCTTACTGAGAATGAGGTTCGCCCTTCTCGAGTATTTGATGATTGCACCTCATCCGCACGATTTTCATGTCGTTGTAGTGGTTCAATTTTCATCATGTGAGATTCCTCTTGTGGATTGGGCATGGCTGTTTTCTCGATTTTCCGCACACCTATCATCATATTTGCTGTCTTCAAAATGAAATTGTTTTTACGGTAAGAGGATGTCCTTCCACGATCTCATAGAGATCGCTTCGTACTCTTAAGACCGTTCCCTTATTCCGTGTCACCAATTGAACGACTGGCATACTCGTCCAATTCGTCGCTTTCCCGTTCACGAACACCATCGACTCCTGGTTCCAAACCATTTTCGTGACCACGTCGCGAGAGACTGGCTGTTGAACTTCCATCAAAAAAATTGCACCGGCTACTCCGACAATACCGAGCCAGCCAAAAAGGCCGAGAAACCGTACGAGTGTTGGTATTTTGGGCATCATGGCTTTTCTCTTGATGGCAAATGATTTGTCGTTTTGTATGAATGATTAAACAATAATGATGCCAGAAAAATTTCAATATTTTTCAATGGCTTATATTTACACGAATAGAACATGTCTCATAATGAAACAAAAAACGTCTCATGACGTCTCACGAAAAATTGTGTGACGCAGTGAAGGAGAAGGAAGAATGCAACAAAAGAAGGGAGAGAAATTAGAGAAGGCCCGAACCTGACACAGGTTCGGACCCTTCAACTTGAAGTTTACCCCTTAGGATTCAAATGCATATCCCAGGGTCAGGAGATATTGAGTGTCCGCCTTTTTTGTGTCAGGGGCCGGAGCGTTGTCATACCGCCAATTGATCTGAAACGTCGTCACGAAGTTTTCCCATATGTTCATACGAATTCCTTGTTGAGAAGTCACATACCAATCTTTGGTGTCTTCCAAAGAGGGAAATCCTTGATGCTGATGGAACACCGTTAACCAGGGCAGCACCGGCCAATGAAAATTGATCGCCCATCGACCGGTAAAATAATTGATGTCTTCGGCCTGCTTAAAATCCTCGTTAAAATACCCTAAACCAATTTCACCATGGAGTCTCATTTTCGCTAGATAGGGACTGGTATAGTCTCCCTCATCGATAAATTGATACCCCGGTCCGGCAAAAAGAGACGATCGAAGATTGAGATCTTGAAACGTATCCTGTTCGAACAAGGCACCCGTGTACACATAGAACCGTTTGCTCACAAAAAAATCCAGCTTGATCGTGCCATACGCATTGCGGGCATTTAACTCACCCCCATTCTCGCCATAGAGGTAACGTCCCAACATGCTCAACCTCAACCGTTCGCTTCTCGCTACCAGTTCTCCGACAAAACTGAAGTTTTTCAGATCGGTATTGCCGGAGGTGACCGATCCGCCAAAATTGAAGTTGCCGATAAAGGTCACCGCTTTTTTGACCGGAGGATTCACCGCCAACACCGACCCGACCTGAACCCGTATGGGTTCAGGCAATAGCTCTGTTTTGACATCCAAGGTCCCCGGCTGTGTCATCGCAGGCTTTCCTTGTAAAATGGTTCCATTACTCAACACAAACGTCATCGGCTCCTGAGTTTCGATTCCCGCCACTTCGGGCCACTTGATTTTTATAGGGTCTCCCTCGTGAAACAGGGTCTTGATCTGAATCATGCCCTCGGTCATCTCCAGGATTTCACCGTAGACTTGACTGCCGTCCTGCAACGTAATTTTTCCCAGAGGACCAGCTAGCACCAACCCGGGCCACAGCATAAGACTGGCCCACGTCATACACCACAACAGTTTCCTGCTCATTGAACCTCCTTGTCATGTGAAATCCACAATGGCCCCGTCAGTCTGCGAGGGGAATGAATTCTGCAAACCCGATCCAAGAAATCTGAGGAATGCCTTGGAAAAGAGTGGGTGGTCAGGATGATGTCAAAACGAACGGCATTCATTCGGGACAATGGGGGACGGCTTCCCTTGCCAAACTGGCGGGCGATCTTACCCGAAGGAGAAAAGACTCGCAACAATTCGACAGGTATCTTCTGCAAATTCTTCTCGGACCATCGATCGTGAGAAACCGTTTACGACGACTGATCGTCCATGGGAATACTCAGTTCCCGCATACGACGATAAAAAGTGGAACGACTCATGTTCAATAACTTCGCGGCTTGAGCACGCCTGCCATTCACGTGTTTCAGCGCTTCCAGGATCTCCTGCCGTTGGTCCCGTACTCCCGGACCGGAGAGAGACCCAATCGAGGGCGACAATTCACGGAATTCCGGAGGAAGATCATCCGGAAGAATACTGTTGCTACGGCAATGAATAAGCGCATAGTCCAACGCACCCTTTAATTCCCGCACATTCCCCGGCCACGAATACCTGAGAAAACATTGCATCGCGGTCTGGGCAATATCCCGAACCCCAATTTTTCCAATTATCACTCGGGCTTTTTCTAAAAATGCCAGACTCAATAATGGAATGTCTTCTCGACGCTCTCTCAAGGGTGGCAATTGCAAACGCGCCACTCGTATTCGATACAGCAAATCAGATCGGAATCTCCCGGACTCCACCAATGACGGCAGGTCCTGATTCGTGGCTGCTAACACACGAACATTGACCACGCGAGGACGCGATTCTCCGAGACGGATGATTTCGCCTTCTTGAAGCACACGAAGGAGGGTCGTCTGTATGGGCAAAGGCATATCCCCGATTTCGTCCAGGAATAATGTCCCCCCATCGGCGGCTTCGAAAAATCCTTCGTGATCTTGCACGGCTCCGGTAAACGCCCCGCGTTTGTGACCGAATAGTTGGCTTCCCAACAAGGATTCGGTTAATCCCGCGCAGTTCACCGCCACGAATGGCCGATCTTTTCGTAAACTGAAATCATGTAACGCTCTGGCCACCAATTCTTTTCCGGTCCCGGTTTCGCCCTGAATCAGAACGGAGACATCCACCGTGGCAATATCGCGAATACGTTCATACACAGCCCGCATCGCGGGACTTTTACCAATCAAGCGATGAAATTGCGTTGGCCCCGTCAACTGTCGACGCAGTTCTTCTACCTCAGTCACATCTTTGAGAAATAAAATCTTCTTCCTCGACCCTCTCGGGTCATCATGAACATCCACTTCCAACGAAACGGATGGGCGTTTCTTGCGTTCCACCACCACCGAAATGGGTTGGCGACCAGCTTCGGTGACCTTTCCCATTTCCTCTATCCGATTTGTGTATTCCCCTTTCCACCCAAGACCAGCGGGTAAAGTACACCCCAGCACCTTGGCCGAATCGACCTGCAGCAGTTCCTGGGCTTTCCCACTCAGAAATGTCACTACTCCATTCGCATCGGTCATAATCGTACCAAGCCGCAACCCATCAAGTACCGCCAGCAGGTCATCACGTTCTTGTTCGCTTTTGGCAAGTTGAGTACCGAGTCGGGCTTCCGTTCGTTCATGGAGATGAATCGATGCACGGTGTGAGAGCTGTTCCTCCCGAGCTTTTTGCAATAACGGTTGGACGGGGAGCATATCGGATCCGAAGCGTTGAAGAACGAGGTAACGTTGGCCACCCTGATAAACCGCAGTGGCTTCAAGAATCACGTCTTCTCCAAAAATGGCCGTTTCACTCCAAAGGCCGGACTTCATCTGCCCGACTTTGTTCGATTCCCACCAGGGACCCACGTCTCTTAAAAAATGTTGGAGAAAAAACGAAACCTCTAATAATTTCTCAGGCGTTCCTTCGGGTCCCTGCAGCACTCCTGAAGGAGGGAACCAACTAGGCAGCCCGCCCAGACATTCAAACTGCCCTGCGGTTTTTTGAAAAATCAACGCGTCAAATGCACTGAAAAGAGCGTGCTCATGAATAGAATCAGGCATAACGACACCCAGTCCATTAAAAGAGGGAAATGCTTAGAAGACTTGGGAATTAACCCACGAAAATGGTATGCGGAAAACTAGATTGAAGTTCCGCGA
Source organism: Nitrospirales bacterium (assembly GCA_031315915.1). GTDB lineage: Bacteria > Nitrospirota > Nitrospiria > Nitrospirales > UBA8639 > JACKFE01. Next base: position 14,864 of record JALDRK010000042.1, on the reverse strand, counting down.
AGAATCCATTCGCTTCGATTTCCGAATCTGAGAGGAATAAACCTGGAAATACAAGAAACTTGGCTTGGTCCCATCGGACATGTCACGCTTAACTTTTTACCAGGACTTTTTTTGAAATCAGGAACTCGTCATGGCCTCGGCCAGCGCGGCAAATGCCGCCTCGACCCCTTCACCCGTTTTTGCGCTGACCGTGGACACCAGGCAAGCTTTTTGACCGAGATCGGATACCATGGGAAGGTCCACAGCCCATTCATCTTCCAGATCGTACTTATTGAGAAGCAGGACAAAAGGAATCGGCCCAAGTGTGGCCGTAGTGAATTCATGTAATCGTATTGCAACGTCAATCGTTTCCTTTCTGGTTCCATCAATGACCAGGATATATCCGGAAGAACCTTGCAAATACGAGGCCCGGACTTTTTGGTAATCATCGTCCCCATAGAGGTCCCATAAAACAAGAAGGAGTTCCTTGCCTTTCGCGGTTACCGTTCTCTGGTCGATTTTCACGCCTACGGTTGTGAGATATTTCTCTGAAAAAATACCCGAAACGAACCGACGGACCAGACTGGTCTTGCCAACTGCAAAGCCCCCCAACATACAGATCTTTTTCTGTACCACCCTTGATCCTACTCTCTTCTTCCATCCGATGGAGCAGGCGCCGGGGCAACTTCAAAGGACACACGCCGGGGATTGGAAATTCCCAGTCTTGATGCCCCCACATCCCGCGCGGAAGGATCGACCCCACGCCCAACGGCCACCAACGATATCGCGCGAAGGGATAATGACTGGAGCACCTTCAGGACCTCTTTGGCCCGTATCTCACTCAGCCTCGTGTTGATTATCTCAGGCCCATCCGGACTGGAATAACCCAGGACTCGAACAGAAGGCTCAAGCCTCAGTTCTCTGGCTGCCGCTTCCAATTGCCGAAGCGTGCGCTTGACCTCCTCAAGCTTGGACGACTCCTCCACAGGAATGTTGGCCTGTCCCGGTAAAAAGTTGAGCGATTGACCTTCCAGGACCTGTCGCAATGTTTCAAATCGTTTCAAGGCTGTGTCAGTGAGACGTTCCATATTCACCGATGTGATCCCGGGAATGGCTAAGCTCCGTTGTGCAACTTCGGAGATCCAGGCATGCGTCGCTTGTCCGACCAGCACTACCTGACTCCCATCAATACTCACGGTAACTGTCTCCGGCGGTTGAAGAATCTTCAAGGCACGCTTGTACAGCATTTCGGGAGTCAACGCGATGAAGGGTTCCAATCGAAATGTGGCTGCATCGGCAGGATATCCCATCTCTTGCAGCACATTCGTCGGGTCCGCCGCTAACGGGTCCCGCAAGCCGAAAAAGACCGTTTGTCCCGACTCTTCCTGAACGGATGTAATCACGATACCCGGTTCCGCTCCAATGCGGTTCAAGAATGAGGTCCACTGTTGATGTTGGAGAGAGGCCTGATAGGCCCACCAACCAATCAATCCGATACAGGCAACGACTAACACCCATACCGCCACCGGAAGCCCGCCTGGTTTCTTTACAAACTGAGCCTGAAGGCAATCTTCCAAGGAAAGTCGTGTCTCTAAAAATGGACCGGCATCGCCCTGAAAATTCCGTAACGCTTCGGAGTATTGGGCATGGATGGTTTCCACCGTTCCCTGCAATACATCGCGAAGTTTCACCGGGGGAGCTCCACGAATGACCGAGGCCAGAATGGCCGAAGGGCCTTGTTCCACCCACACCGTTAATTCGCCGATGCGCAACGATTCCAACCCTTCGTCCTGACTTTGGTGAAAGGAATCACGCACAAAATCCTGGATAGCCGTTAGCATGCCCGAGATCACCTCTTCTCCCTGGCCGGTTACACCCTCCGCCATGACATGATTGAGCAGCAATCCGGTTCGTTTATGAATCAGGAACACCTGCTCGACACGAAACCGTAAGGTATGCAAGAGCACGACTTCGGCAAATGGTCTCCCGGTCTTCCACGCCTCCCATCGCCACTGTAACCCTTGCCAGGACATTCCGTATTCCAAGGTCTGATTCAGAGATTGCAGCATCCCCCGCATAGCGCGAGACACCGCTTTACGAATGGCCGGTCCCAGAATGGGAGCAATGGCATCACTGATTAATTGAGGCGATTGTTTAATAGAGAGGGCAAAGGCTTCCTGGGTAATCGGGATCATGGAAGCCAATAACCGATTATCTTGTTGAGCCCGAAGACGAATCGCATCAGGCAGCACGTGGCTGACTTCTTGAGGCTGAAGCGAAAAATTCTCCAGTCGCTCTCGAAGACGATCAAGCTGAACCTGTTCGGGAGCGAGGAGCAACCGCCGAAGCGCCGAAAAATCGTCCGTTTTTCGTGTTGGGAATTCCGCGGAGGGAGTACTGGAAGGGGTACGATGAGGAATGGCCATAGGTATCGTCTTGAAGTGCTGAAGCTAATCGAACGATCGAAATCCGAAAGAGGCCTACCGATTCTTCAGAAGACTATCGAAGGAATCTTCCATTGCCCGGTCTTATGCGTCATGACGACTCAGAATCCTTGGGACCGACTTTCAACCTCAAGGCCACTTCCATCAACATCTCGGCCAAGACAGCCCGGTCGGTTTTTTCCGATTGCAATTCCTTGACCGCTTCTCGATGCTGATCCTCTATCCGGTTTATCGCCTGTTGATGTTGTTCCATCAGCTCAGCCTTCTGTGCATGCAAGTCCGACCCCAGAGTTTGGAATTGGGTCGAGGCCTGTTGGGCCAACTCAGCCACCCGTTGGCTTAATTGAGATTCGACAGTTTTGACCGCCTGTCCCACTTCCTGAATGTTGGTGGCCCGCTGTCCCTGTTCCTGATGTAATTGTCCAACCAGGCCCTGCACTTCTTGATTCATGTGGGCCTTGAGATCATCAAAGGAGCGAATCAGTTCCTGCCGCAAAGCCCGGCTCTCATCCAGCAGTCTGGTTTCCAACAGGGAAAATCGTTTCTCGAATTCACGGCTTTGAGCGCCGAATAAAATATCCCGGACTTTATCCAGACTGGCCTCTTCCGTCTGGGAAGCCCATTCACTCTCTCTGGAGGAATGAGAAGTCGACGGTGAAGTTGTGACCTCATAGGCTACTGTTTTTGAATGAGTTTTTGAGGGTTCGATTGCACTCATTTTCAAGCGCTCCAATAAGGGGGTCAATATTCTAAGAGTCCTAGGGAACACTCCTTAAGCGAACGTATCCTACCACCCGTGAAAATAAGGAACAAGCCAGGAACAGTCTCAACAACCATGCTTAGTTTTTTCTACCTAATTCTCAAACAATAGTAAAAAGACATTCCCATCTCTTGTACGTAAAGGGAGGAACTCGGAATAGCTACCCCCATTTCGAACTACGAGAACCTCGATGAGCGTCCTTTCTTGGACGAAACCAAACTGGAATTTCCTGTGTCGTGGAGGCGTTGGGATTCAAAAGCCAAAAAGGTTCGATTGAAAAATCATTGCGAGATAGTGGAATAATTACGGAGGGGAAAGGTGAGAGAAAAACAGTCGGAGTTGGCTGCGCACTAATCTTTTTCCGGTTCGGCACTCCCATGTTGATGGGTGACCCGATCTTCGTCAAACAACTCGGCCATTTCTTGAGCCATCACGTCATTGTCATGAGGGAGAGACACCACGGACAATTCTTTCTTGCCTTTCGGAGGCTGCGCTTTCGGAGCTTTCTCCGCCATTTCAGCCTCTGGCTCTTGGGGGATTGCAGATTTCTTTGCGTCATCCATGATGACAATCTCCTCTAAAACGTTTACTCGAACGTTTCCAAAAATGATCGTTCAGGAAACTTTGTATGACAATTTGGGCAAGTCACAAAATACACCGATTCACGGACGGACAGCACAGCCCGAAAATCCAAAGATACCCCACGGTGCTGACAGGCCGTACAGGCAATTTCTTTGAGGCGATGGGGAATATCCGGTTGGGTTTGCAAATAGAACTCCATATCCGTGTGAACCGGAAACGTATAAAAACAGTCCCGGCAAATGGCCTTCCAATTGCCGTCCTCCGATACGCTCCGGCTATCAATGCCAAAGCGATTCTTTTTGCAAATCGCACAACGCACCTCACCTAACCGGGCTTCGACCTCTTTGATGCTGGGTAATCCCATTGGACAGTTTGTTCCTTCCCTCGTGTCGGCAATATGTCAACCCTGATGTTATCAGTATAGGCCCCCAAGGTCAGCCCCGCAACTACAGAGACCGTTAATCTACATGCTTTTCCGTCCTTCGTTCTTTTTCCTTTTCCCGTTAAAGCACGAAGACCGGCTCACTGCGATCGCCAGCACGGAAACGCCTTCACTGAATCCCCCCGATAGCCGTCGTTATGAGGGAGATTGAGGAATCCTTTCCATATTCCCCACCACTTAGAAATCTGATACAACTGCACACTTGTCCACCAGGAACACCAGGAGAATCGATCGACGCGTCATCATTGTCACCTATTTCCCAGATACCGGTTACACCAACCTTACTGCCATGTCCATATTCCATGCCTGAACTTCCTGAAGTAGAAGTCATTCGTCGGTCTCTTCAAAATCGGGTCCAGGGCGGCAGCATCGTCGCTCTTCACGTCAACCGGGCGGATATAGTCCGTGCCGGATTGCCCACGGTCTCATGGTATACGGACACCATCATTACCGGGGTGACTCGGCGAGGAAAATGTGTGATCTTCACCTGCCAGGGGACTCATGAAACACGGCATATCGTTTCCGAGCTTGGGATGACCGGCCTGTGGTTTTTTCAACAGAATCTGGCCGCCTCCCCTCAGCACCTGCATGTGCACCTGACCCTCTCCGGCACGACAGCTCACGATCTGCACTATTGGAATCCCCGCCGCTTCGGACGAATCTGGTTATTAAACGATCAAGAGCTCGAAACGTTTGTCCTGCGTCGTTTCGGCCCCGAAGCGCTGGATCTGAATGAATCCACATTCGTCGCCTTGGTCAAGGGATGTCGAGGCCGCCTGAAGCCATTTCTCCTGGACCAGCACCATATGGCCGGTATCGGGAATATTTACGCGAATGAAATTTTATTCCGTGCAGGCATTCATCCCCATGCACGGGGCAACCGTCTGCACCTCACCACCTGCCATCGCTTGTTTCACGCTATGGGACAGACCTTCCAGGAAGCCATTGCCGCAGGAGGTTCGTCCATAAGGGATTTTCGGGCTCCCGATGGTTCGCGAGGACACTTTCAGGAGGCCCATCTGGTCTATCAAAAAGAGCGCCATCCCTGTCCGCACGGCTGTCAGGCCTCGATCACACGCATTCCTGGTGATCGCAGTTCCTTTTACTGCCCCGTCTGCCAAAAGAAACGCTGAAACATCATGTTTCTTGAGCCGGCCCGAGACCTTTGTTACAATAAACGTAACACGAGAAGTTTCATCTTTCACCTAAAGGGCCGTTACACTTTTACGTGCGAAAACTCAAACTTCGAGAAGGCGTAGACTTAGCCAACCTGTACGGTCCGCACGATCTTCACCTAAAAATGATTGAACATGAGTTGGATGTCCGCATGACGGCGCGGGGTGATGAAATTATGCTCGACGGTCAACCCGAATCGGTCCAGCGGGCCGAGCATATCCTTCAGGAATTATCCAGTTGGACCAAGGACTATTACGATTTAAAACCGGAAGACGTCTCACGGGTTATTCAAGCCACGGAGGACAAAACGGACATTCCTCTGAAACCCTATGCTCCTGCTCACGTTCAGCAATCGACCAAAAAATGGCGGGTCAACCCTAAAACACCGAACCAACAGACCTATCTGGAGGCCATTGACCAATCAGACCTGGTCATTGCCATCGGCCCCGCCGGAACGGGAAAGACCTATCTGGCCATGGCGATGGCGCTGGCCGCTTTGACCAATAAAGAAGTCAGCCGCATTATTCTGGCACGTCCGGCAGTCGAGGCCGGAGAGCATTTAGGGTTTTTACCCGGCGATCTTTTTGCCAAGGTCCACCCCTATCTTCGTCCACTCTATGACGCGCTGTACACTATGATGGATATCGAACGGGCCAATCGATTGCTGGAACGGGGAGAAATCGAAATTGCGCCGTTGGCATTCATGCGAGGGCGAACCCTGGATGACGCCTTCGTGATCCTGGATGAAGCGCAAAACGCCACCACCGAACAGATGAAAATGTTTCTCACGCGCATGGGACTCCATTCCAAAGCTATCGTGACCGGTGACATTACGCAGATCGACCTTCCTGACCCGCACAAATCAGGTTTGGCACAAATTGCCGAAATCCTGGTCGGCATCGAAGGCATTCAGTTTGTGTACTTTACCGATCAAGACGTCATCCGCCATCGGCTGGTCAGAGCCATCATTAACGCCTATGATCGGTATAACCAACAATCGGGACATGTGGCACCACTCAAAGAACAGGGCCGGCCCACAACTGCTCCTTCCCACTCCAATGCCGATGCCAACGGCAACCGGTCGGCATCATAAACCGGCATGGCCGTGTGGTTGCATTCCTCCCTTCGACAGTGGCAGATCCGAACCCGCACCCTCACAGTCTTGACCCAGGCTATCCTCCGCCAAGCCAAGCATTCCACGGCCCATCTCAGTTTGAGCTTTGTCGGTCATTCGCGAATGCGCCAATTAAACAACGCGTATCGGAACCGCGACTATGCCACCGATGTTTTAGCCTTTCCATCGGTGCCTTTGAAGGGCCAAGAGGCGCCGTTTCTCGGTGACGTTGTCATTTGCTTGCCGACAGCCTGGGCACAAGCCGCCACATATGGCCACACGCCCGACCAGGAACTCCTCCGGCTCTTGATCCACGGTATTCTGCATTTACTGGGGTATGATCATGAACGAACTCCTCAAGAAGCCAAACGGATGCAACGAAAAGAACAATCGATTTTCCGGCAACTTTCTCCTGTGCCGACCCTGATTAAAAAAGCATGATGGAAATCCTACCTATTGGCCGCGCCCGTCATCGTTTCATGGGTATCCATCCATGAGATGGTTCAAACGCTTACAAGACGGCCTTTCCAAAACACGGAAGGTCGTTCAACAATCTTTCCGAAAGATGACCGGCACCTCCATTAATCCGGAGGACCTGGAAGAAGTGGAAGCCTCCCTGCTTCAAGCCGATATCGGCGTGCGAACCGTCAACCAATTCATGGAAACCGTGAAACTGCAAGCCGGAGGATTCCAAAAGACCACGCCTTTGCAGGTTCTTCGCACGCTTCTGAGGGATATTTTGAAAAAAGGCGAAGCGGATCATCTGGTCGATCTGATTCGGAAGGGTCCATCACCCTTCATCCTGTTAATGATCGGCATTAATGGAGTCGGAAAAACGACGACGATGGCCAAGCTGGGGCATCGGTTCATCCAGGAAGGCCTCAAACCCCTATTCGTCGCCGGAGATACCTTTCGCGCGGCCGCCATTGAGCAATTGGAAATCTGGGGTCAACGAACCGGCATCGAGGTCGTTCGCCATCAACAGGGTTCCGATCCTGCTGCCGTCGTTTATGACGGAATCATGGCTGCCAAGGCCAGAAAAGTGGACGTCGTCCTCATTGATACGGCAGGACGATTACACACCAAGATCAATCTGATGGATGAGTTGAAAAAGATTAAACGGATTATCCACCGGGAAATTTCGGGTGCTCCGCACGAAGTGCTGCTCGTGCTGGACGGTACCTTGGGCCAAAATGCCATTGCGCAGGCCAGACAATTTCACGAGGCATTGGGCGTCACGGGGCTGGCCCTGACCAAGCTGGACGGCACATCCCGCGGAGGGGTCATCGTAGCTATCATCGAAGAAATGAATTTACCCATCCGACTTGTCGGAGTCGGAGAAGGCGCAGAAGACCTTCAAGATTTTCAGGCCGAAGCATTTATAAACGCCTTGCTCCCGACTGAACAATCCACAGATTGATCCGTCAACCGCCACATATCGGAAGTTCATCGGCTTATCTGTTGTTGGAACTGCTTATTTTGATAGCCTGCACGTGACGGATCGACCCTTTTCACACACCGGGAATTCTATGCCCCAATTATCCCGCTTCGGGTTTCTCGTTTTGTTCTTTTATACCGTCGTTCTTTCTCTGATGGATACATCTACCCTAGGCGCACGGATATTACCGACGATTCACCATGAGATGGAAGTCACCCTGAGTCCGGACACTCATGAAATCACTGTCCTTGATACTCTTACGATACCCTCAACTCTCATTGAATCAAAGACTGTCTCGTTTTATCTCAACTCTTATCTCACACTTAAGAGTCTGGTCATGAACGGAATGTCCCTTCCCCTTTCCACTGTGACGAGAGAGGCTCCCATCCCCTCTCCGTCCCCGAACGAGACACCCATTCAAACCAAACAGCGCATTACGATCCCCATTGCTTCACAGACACAATTTCCCAAATCCCTGAAAGTGGCCATCGCCTACCATGGCCCCATCAACGATCCCCCACAAGCTTCCGGCGGCCTTCGCTTTGTCAGACCGGATGAAACCAATGGCCACATCGGCATGGAAGGCATTTATTTAAGCTCGGAAACCTTCTGGCATCCCACACCGGAAAGCACATTGCACACGTATGATTTGGCTCTGACCCTTCCGGAAGGATGGGAGGCCGTGACACAAGGCAAACCGTTATCTCACACGCAGGCTAGCGGCACACACACGACAACCTGGCGCATTCAGACACCCAGCGAAGCTCTGACAGTGTCGGCCAATCGCTTCACAGTAGAAAAACGACAATGGCAGGGCATTGAAATCGCCACCTATTTGTTTCCCGAAGAAGCCGCCCTGGCACCTCAATACCTGGATGCCACGATCGAATATTTGAAAGTCTACACCGACTTACTGGGCCCTTATCCTTTTTCGACGTTTGCTGTGGCCGAAAACTTTTTCCCCAGCGGATTGGGCATGCCCGCCTTTACCCTTCTGGGGCAAGGGGTCGTGCGTCGGGGATACACACACCCCTATTCCCTGGGCCATGAAATTGTGCATTCCTGGTTCGGCAACTCCGTTTTCAACGATGTTTCTCAGGGCAATTGGGTGGAAGGCCTCACGACCTATTTGTCCAATTATTATTACGATGAAGCCACAGGCAATACACAAGAGGCGTTCAATACACGCCGCCGCATGCATTATGAATATAATGTGTACACATCGCCTGAAGATGACTATCCCATCCGCGAATTCCATCACAAAGAAACACGACGGGATAACGCAGTGGGATACCAAAAGGCCGCCCTGGTCTTTCATATGCTGAGACAGGAAATCGGCGATCAGGTTTTTTTCAATGGTGTCAGGCAGATCATTCAGGAAGGCACGGGCCGATATATCGAGTGGCCGGACTTGGAGCGCATCTTTTCCCGCGTATCGGCCAGGGATTTGGGCTGGTTCTTCACGCAATGGGTAAGCCGGGCCGGTGCACCCGATCTGGATTGGAAAAATCTTTCGGTGAAGGAGGACCCGCAACAACCGGGACAACAGTTGATTACCGGAACCATCACGCAACAGAATCCCGGCTATCGGGGCACCCTTCCTCTCAAAATTGAACTGGAAGGGGGCGACACTCATTCCACCAATCTGCATCTGTCCGAGATGCTGACCTCGTTAGCCTTGCAGGTTCCAGCCCGTCCCACGAAACTTCGGATAGATCCCGAATACCATATGCTCCGCCGACTGGACCGCGACCAACTGCCCCCGATGTTAAATCTCTGGGAGACGGATCCCAACCGAACCGTCATTCTCCCTCAAAGCCCAACGCCCGCAGAAGAGAAAGCCTACGAATCACTGGTGCAACGACTGAAACACCAACCGCATCTCTCGATTGTTAGCACCAACAAACCGGACTATACACCACCAGGCTCCTATCTGACGGTGGGAACCACAGCCCAGGAGATTTTAGGAAATCCCTCCCTCACCCCGTGCAAGGACAAGGTGGCAATTTCTTCACAGGGCATCGGCATCCTGAATCTTCATTACGACTCACCGGATATGGCCTTTTTAATTTCCTGTCAACACCCGATTCATCCAGGGCATGTCATGACCTTTTTCTTTGGACTGTCCCCTGAGGCCATGATGCCAGTATCCCGCTTGTTATTTTTTTATGGCTGGGACAGTTATTTGGTGTACCAACAAGGGCGCGTTGTTGCCCGTGGGCTCTTTGACCCAGTACACTCGGCTCAGGAAATCATACTTCCGCCACCATAAGGACCTGCAACATCATATCCGCCTGATTGGCGTTGGCCGATCACACATTTAAAATTTCCTCATTGATCAGGGGGAGAAGAGGAGGGAGAAGTTCAGACCATGGGTTGGAATACAAGAATGAGAACCGGCAAAATCTTTCTGGCTTGTGCAACATTGCTGATGCTGATCTATTCCCCGGGATGGGGCCAGGAACCTACCCCATTACCTCAGCTCCCGGACACACCGGCAACTCATTCCGAATCCCATTTAACGAATATTCGCCAATTGACCTTTTCCGGAAAAAACGCCGAAGCCTACTTTTCGTTTGACGGCCGACAACTCGTGTATCAATCCACGCTGGAACCGGACGGAAAAACCCAACGCGGATGTTATCAAATTTATATCATGAATCTTGAGGGATCGAATGTCTACCGGGTGAGCACCGGAACCGGCGGCACCACCTGCGGATACTTTTTCCCCGGTGATCGACGAGTGTTATTTTCTTCCACCCATATTAACAGCACGGCTTGTCCCCCGGAACCGGCACGAGGCGCGCGATACCGATGGGCGCTGGATGATTACGACCTGTTTACCATGAGCCTCAAGGGCTGGGACCTGCAACGGCTCACCGCCACGCCGGGCTATGATGCCGAAGCCACGATCTCACCGGATGGCCGAACGATTATCTGGACCTCTGTGAGAGACGGCGATCTGGATCTTTACACCATGAAGCTGGACGGCACCAACGTGAAACGCCTGACTGAAACCATCGGATATGACGGCGGCGCCTTCTTCTCGCCTGACAGCAAACGCGTTGTCTATCGGGCCCATCACCCCACGACCGACAAAGACATCAAAGCCTACCAAGAGTTGCTCGCCCAAAATCTGGTGGAACCTTCGCATATGGAAATCTTCATCATGAATGCCGACGGGTCGCAACAAACACCGATCACCAACAACGGCCGGGCCAACTTTGCTCCCTATTTCCTGCCAGACGGGAAGCGGGTGATTTTTGCCTCCAATTTATCTACCCCGGAAGGGCACCACGGACCGCCGAGTTTTCATTTATATATCGTCAACGATGACGGCACCGGCCTGGAGCAAATTACGTTTGACGGCAATTTCAACAGCTTTCCCATGTTTTCTCCCGACGGCACAAAACTTGTGTGGTCTTCCGACCGCAACGCCGCAGCCAAAGGGGAATACAATATATTTTTAGCGGATTGGGTTCCGTAAATTTTCCTTCGCCCCTGTGGAGATGGGAGGATGAGGGAGAAGGCTAAGGAACATTCAAAGATACGCTTCCACTGTGACTGATCAACCACTTTCTCCTGCTTCTCCTCCCGTTTCTCCATTATTTGCCAACAATCCTTCAAACCGGATCATCGGGCTCTCCATCCTGCTACTTATTCTGTTGTTTACCGCCATGGGTCAAGTGGATCACCCCACGCTGACCATCGTCCATGGCTTTACAAACCCGCTGGTTGATCAGATCGGCGACATCGGCAACAAGCTCGGGAATGGGTTGACCTTGGTTCTCATATCATTAGGCATCGGAGTAATCGGGCTCTGGTTCAACTCGGATCGTTGGAAATGGGCCTGCTATCATACGCTTTTCGCGCATGGCATAAGCGCAATAATTACCCAAACTCTGAAGCACGGCTTAAGCAGACCACGCCCACGGATCATGGACACTACCCCATGGGACATCAGACCCTCATTGGAAAGCGGACTCGACTCCTTTCCTTCCGGCCACACTTCTGCCTCATTTTCCATGGCTATGGTCCTGGCGTATTACTTTCCCCGTGCCCGCGTTCTGTGGTTTACATTAGCCACTTTTGTATCTACTTGCCGCATCATCAAAGGCTCACACTTTCCGACCGATGTCTTGGGAGGAGTGCTGATAGGAATCGGCAGCGGACTGGTGTTGGTCTATGCGAGGAATCAATGGAAAGACATGACTGCGCGAGCATTCGTCCATGGCCTGCCATGGCTCACAACAGCATTTGGGCTGCTCTGGATTCTGGTCCCGCACCCAGGAATTGAACTGGAATCCAACATGTCGTTGGTGTTTGGCCTGATCATGATCATGACGGGGCTGGGATTGCGCCTCTGGTGGATACGGGAATGCTCATTCCCCAATCATCCATCTCCTGCGACAAAGGTTCCAACCTGGCCGCGCCTCCTGATGGGCTTCGGCCTGGCAACAAGCACAGGGAGTCTCATTGTGGTGGGCGCAAGCTTGTTGGCCGGAACCATCTGGTGGCTGGGAACTCCATTCGACTTAACTGAGATCCAGAACCGTTTCCTCGCCGGTCTCAATCCCATTTGGATTGAAGTGATCATAGGACTCGGCATGTTTTTCCTTACAATCCTAATTTTTTCAATTCGATTCGGGTAAATTCTCAATCTCTCCCTGACAGAATTTCAGAACACTATGCAACGAACTGTAGTAGAATCTTTTCCTCGATCAACCGGTTTACTTCTCTACTGAGGAGGACCCTCCCAGTCCTCCTCGGAACCAGAGTCATAGTTAAAGGCTCTGGTTTATTCTCTCCATTTGATTCCCGCTTTCTATCTGGCTCTTTATTTGTTCTGGTCACCCATCTGGTTCTGGCTCTCTGACTGGTTTGTTTCCTTTGGACCGGATCGACGGGTTTTCAGATCTTCAGTATACTCTTTAGTCGCAGCGTTCAAGGCATTTTGGCCATACAAATTTTCTTGCCCTGGGTCATTAGCCGTGGATACACCACTCACCGGACTTTTCGATTCTTTCATCGGATAACCTGGGTGATCTGGCATCATGGATGGATTGGCAAAGGCTACTGTCCCCAGTAAACATGTTCCAGCCAAACTTCCCAATAATAAGATAGATTTATTTTTCATCACGTTTTTCATAATTCCTCCTGAGTGAGTTATATTTAATAAAGATTTGACATACCCACAAAATTCCCAAATGCAATGTTGTGTCGGTAGGTCAAGATTAAAGAAGAGGAATATTGCTTTTCTGCAAGCCTCCTTCCCGAAAAGCAATTAAAAAGTTGACCCTTCCGGCACTTAGAAGCTTATTGGTATTCATTCACCTTATTACCTCCCCTGCAAGGCCGTAACTGACAAAAACCCTTGACGGCCATTTTTTAGGCATTTCTGTTTTGAATTGCCCATTGAGATTACCTATCCATACTTCAGGTAATTGGACTTGAGGTAATTGGGCAATTGGGCATGAAGAAGAATCCAGAAGAGACTTAACCCATTGCAAGTATTAACCTTTTCCTTCGGATATTCCTAGCGGTGTACTGGTGAGGATCGGAACCTCGCTGGTCATCATTTATCCTCCTCATAAGTGGAAGGAGTTCTCTCAGCACACACGCAGTTATGGTCGCCCTGCCTGGTCAAGACCTTTGGTATAGCTTGGATTCGGCACCAGAATCCAAATTTCTATGCCTGGATGGGGAACTGGAATCCAATCTATCCCTTATGATTGGATTGTCTTAATAATGATGGGCCTAGGCCTGGCCTCCATCACCGGAAGTTTTATTGTTGTAGCAGTAAGTGCATTGGCTAGAATCGTCTGGTGGCTGGGAAGGCAATCAGGGGTACCATCTCAAGCTGAGGGCCAGAATAATTTCATTGCAGGTCTCAACCCTATCTGGCACGAAGCTATGTTGGGAATAGGATTGTTTCTCCTAGCACTCGCGGTTTTTTCAATCCGTTCTCTCTCGCCTTAAATTTCCCCTTTCTGCTGCCCTGTCCCCACCAAGTCGTGAGGGCTTAAGAAAAGGCTATCCCCAAAATCCCCGAAGATACTCCTGGGGTATCTTGGCCGCTTCGTCACTTATTCGACTCTATGACCGTTTGTTCTTCAGTCGGGGGAAGAGAGGATAGTCAGCACCGTTCCAACGCGCGACCTGATGTCTGTTCAATTCTTGGTCCGCTCTCTGATGAACCGACGCGAGAACGCTGTTGGCGGACCCTTTGGATAGACTCAGGGCAGGGCTTTTTCAGTATCCTGTTAGGCGTCAGAAGGTGGTAGTTCCCAGATCCGCACCGGTTTTCCCCGTGCATGAAATAGGGGCGCCGCCATCTGCTGCATTTTGATGACAGCTTTCACCTTTTCAGGGAATGGCAGTGCTGCAAGCCGAGCCCGGCGTTCCTCCTTTGCGGTGAAAAGTCGTTGAATTTCAGAATTCAGGCGGTCCATTCTTTCCATTTTCCTTCCAGCTGCTGCCGGCAGAGAATCACAACGAGATATTCAAGATCCAGTGTAGCCTGCTCTCGTAGAATCCTCACCCGTTCACAAGCCTTAGGTTGTTCCCTCCCTGGGTTAGTCTGAGGTAGGTGGGGCTTTCCGGGCTTGGCCTGCAGCTTGAGTGATTTCTTGAGCTATGGCTTTCTGTGCCGACTTTTCCACAGGCCAACCTGAAACACTGGCGTGATTGGGATTTTCCAGAACCGGTGTTGAGACTACACGCAATGTCTGCCGTTCAAAGTCCAATGCTCGAACATCGACACGGCCATACAGAGTCTTTTCCGTTTGCTTAGCAACGATTTTTGCGATATTCCAGAGTTCAGGTTCAGAGAGTTGTAAATGACGGGTCACGGACAGATCTGGCCACGGATGTGGAATAAATGCATCAGGCTTTACCGTCCAGTCCTGGCGCAGATGGCTCCGGTGAAG
>JALDRK010000041.1 GCA_031315915.1 Nitrospirales bacterium | reverse complement strand
TTGGCGGGGAAGTTCTCTGTCATGTTTGGTGATTTCAGTCATGATGACATTATTGTTTTGTAGGCGGGGATATTAAGAATGTCAAGAATTGGGAAAAAACCCATTCCCGTACCTAAAGGGGTTGAGGTTCAGGTTAATGGGGATCAAGTATCGGTTAAAGGTCCGTTAGGGAATTTACAGTGGGGGCTATCTCCAGGGATACAGGCAAAAGTGGACAATGGCGTAGTCACCCTGACTCGATCCAGTGAAACGAATAAGCTGAAAGCGCTTCATGGGTTGAGTAGGGCAGAAATTGCCAACCACATTGTTGGTGTAAAGCAAGGCTATCAAAAAAACCTTGAAATCATGGGTGTGGGATACCGGGCACAGGCTCAGGGAAACTCTCTGACCTTTACTGTTGGTTATGCTCACCCCGTAACCTTAGCCCTCCCTAAGGGTGTGGAGGTTACTGTCGATAAGCAAACATTGATTTCTTTAAAAGGGATTGATAAGCGTGTTGTTTCCCAATCAGCCGCAAAAATCAGGACTTTGAAAGTTCCTGATGTGTATAAGCAAAAGGGTGTGAAATACATAGGGGAAGTTTTACGTAAAAAAGCGGGTAAAGCAGGGAAAAAGTAGGGATCAACTGTGAATGTATTTGAAAAACAACATCGTTTGAGCAGTAGAAAGCGTCGCGTTCGTTTACGAATACTGGGAACGGCGACACGGCCACGGTTAAGTGTTTTTAGAAGTAATGCGCATATTTACGCCCAAATAATTGATGATTCTGTTGGGAAAACCCTGGTGGCGGCCTCTTCATGCGATCCTGGATTCAAGACCAAATTAAAATCTGGAGGGAATGTGGAAGCGGCAAAGGCGGTTGGCCAAGCTTTGGCTGAGCGAGCAAAGGCCATTCCTATCGAACTGGTGGTATTTGATCGTGGAGGAAGACTCTATCATGGTCGTGTCAAAGCATTAGCTGATGCGGCACGATCCGGTGGATTAAAGTTTTAAGGTTCATCTGATTCGGGTTCCTTGAAGGGGAAGGGTATTATCAGTGAAATTGAATGTTGATGAGCTGAATTTAAAAGATAAGGCCGTAACTATCAATAGAGTGGCCAAAGTGGTTAAAGGCGGAAAACGGTTTTCCTTTTCGGCATTAGTGGTTGTAGGTGATGGGGAAGGCTGGGTTGGAGTTGGGAAGGGTAAGGCGGCCGAGGTGCCTTCCGCGATATCGAAAGCCATTGAGCAGGCCAAGAAAAGTCTTTTGAAAATTCCTTTAAAGTCAAGCACGATTCCCCATGAGGTTCATGGGTATTTTGGTGGAGAGCATGTCCTATTAAAGCCGGCGCAAAAAGGAACGGGAATTATTGCTGGCGGGGCTGTTCGGATTTTGTTGGAGGTGGCTGGAGCTCAAAACATTGTGGCCAAAACGCTTGGACGTGGAAATCCGTTTAATGCGGTCAGGGCAACGTTAGAGGGTTTACGTCAGCTCCGTGACCCACAAAAAGTCCGTGAGATGAGAAAAAATGCGACAACGCCGATTGCGGGTTAAAACTCATTTAATCGTTATTCATAAATTTTTCACATTGAAGGAATAGGCAATTGGGATCCCATCTTTCTATAACATTACGGCGCAGCACCATTGGGCATCCTGAAAAAATGCGAGTGGTGTTAAAAGGCTTGGGTTTGAAAAAAGTTCGCCAAACGGTAAGCCGACCGGACACCCCGCAAGTGCGAGGTTTGATCTACAAAGTTCGCCATCTAATTGAAGTGGTGGAACAATGAAGCTTCACGAACTCAGTCCAGCTCCAGGATCAAAATCGAATAAAAAGCGACTTGGTCGTGGCCCGGGTTCTGGTATAGGAAAGACGTCCGGAAAGGGCCATAAGGGTTTATTGGCACGTTCTGGTCGTGCGAATCAGGTCGGTTTCGAAGGCGGACAAATTCCATTGGTTCGTCGCCTGCCTAAGCGAGGATTTACGAATGTATTCAGGGTTGAATATTCAGTGGTCAACCTTAAGGCCTTGGCCAAAATCGAAGGAGAAGAGGTCATCACCCTAGCTATTCTCAAGCAAAACGGCATTCTGAAAGGTCGCCATCCGTTGGTGAAAATCCTTGGAGCAGGGGAGGTCAATCGTCCGCTAGTTGTCGAAGCTCACCGCTTTAGCGAGTCGGCCAAAGACAAAATTGAACGTGCTGGTGGGCAAGTCAAGGTGATCGGCCGTGCTTGAACGGCTCATTACGAGCCTTCAAAATATCTTTAAAATTCCCGAATTACGAAGCCGGGTGATATTCACCTTGGCTATGTTGGCGGTTTACCGGGTGGGGGCCCATATTCCTACCCCAGGGATCAATAACGAAGAGCTCTTCAAATTCCTGACGGAACGAGGGGGGGCTCTTATGGGTTTTTTGGATATTTTTTCAGGGGGTGCCCTATCGAGGCTCACGATCTTTGCGTTGGGCATTATGCCCTATATCAGCGCCTCCATTATTCTGCAGCTCCTAACCGTTGTCGTCCCTCATCTTTCCAAATTAGCAAAGGAAGGTGAACGAGGTAGAAAAGCCATTATCCAGTATACCCGGTACGGGACTATCGTCATTGCCTTTATTCAAGGGTTTGGTATCGCTTTAGGGCTTGAAGGGATGAATCAAGGGGCATTTGTCCTTGAACCAGGCTGGCCGTTCCGCATTATTACGGTTATTACGCTGGTTGCCGGAACGGCGTTTCTTATGTGGTTGGGTGAACAAATTACCGAGCGAGGAGTTGGAAACGGTATCTCTCTTATAATTTTTTCTGGAATCGTCGCACGACTCCCGGCAGCGGTGGTTCAAACATTCGATTTATATCGGGTTGGTCAAATCAGCCTTCCTCTTCTGCTCATTCTTGGAGTGGTGATGCTTGCGGTTGTCGGGGCCATTGTCTTTTTAGAGTCCGGAAGACGAAAAATTGCTGTTCAATATGCAAAACGAGTGGTTGGGCGTCGTGTTTTTGGAGGGCAGAATACCCATATTCCGCTAAAAATTAACACGGCTGGGGTCATTCCCCCAATTTTTGCTTCATCAATTATTGCTTTTCCGGCCACTATCACCAGCTTTATCCAGGTTCCATGGGTCCAATCGTTGGGAACCCACTTGGCCCCTGGATCTGTCTTGTATACGCTGTTATATGTGGGGCTCATTGTCTTTTTCTGTTTCTTTTATACTGCGGTGGTCCTGAATCCTGTCGATATGGCGGATAATATGAAAAAGTATGGTGGGTTTATTCCTGGCATACGGCCTGGTCAAAAAACAGCCGACTTTATTTATAAGGTGCTTACCAGGATCACCTTTGCCGGAGCGATTTATTTGGCTATTGTGTGTGTTATTCCGGAATTATTGATTTATAAAATGAATATGCCGTTTTATTTTGGTGGGACTTCTCTTCTAATTGTCATTGGAGTCGGTCTGGATACTGCCCAACAAATTGAAAATCACATGTTGATGCGGAACTATGAAGGGTTTTTAGGGAAAACGCCTTTAAAAGGGCGAAGCGGTTAGACCAATGCGGTGTATTTTCTTGGGACCGCCTGGAGTAGGAAAAGGAACTCAAGCCGAGTTTGTGGCTAGAGAATTTGGGGTCCCAAAATTATCGACGGGGGATTTGTTGCGAGATAGCGTCCAAAAAAAAACGACGCTTGGCCTGGAAGCCAAAGGGTTTATGGATCGAGGAGAACTAGTTCCGGATGAAGTGGTGATCGGGTTGGTCCGTGAAAAATTAAGATCAGCCGAGTGCCAGAAGGGTTTTTTATTGGATGGTTTCCCGAGGACCGTTCCTCAGGCCGATCAATTAGAGTTATTGTTACAATCCAGTGGAAATAGCCTTGATCGAGTCATCTATTTTACACTTCCGAAGGATGAAATTGTGAAGCGGATTAGCGGGCGAAGGAGCTGTCCTCGATGCAAAGCCGTGTATCATATTCAGGCGATTCCACCAAAGAAGAATGGCATATGCGATGTCTGTGAGACAGAACTCATTCAGCGTAATGATGATAAGCCTGAAACGATTGAATCCCGTCTGTCCGTCTACGATGAGCAAACGGCCCCCTTAATCGAGTATTACAAGGGCAAAAACGTCTTGTCGGAATTGGATGGTTCGGGCCCAGTTGATGATGTGCAACGTCGGTTGTTGGCTCTTTTGTCCTAACCTCAGGTAGAATGATTATCCTGAAAACTTCTGATGAAATAGAGTGTATTGCACAAGCGAGTCGGATTGTCGCGGAATGTCAAAAGGTATTAATAGGTCTGATCAAGCCCGGGATGAGTACGTTAGCCTTGGATAAGGTTACAGAAGAGTGTATTCGAGATTTAGGAGGCATTCCGGCATTTAAGGGATATAGAAATTACCCAAATAGCTTGTGTGCTTCCGTGAATGAGGAAGTGGTGCACGGGATTCCAAGTCACCGAGTGTTGAAAGAAGGGGATATTGTTGGATTAGATATTGGGGCCATTGTTCAAGGATTTTACGGTGATGGGGCAGTAACTGTCGCGATAGGTGAAGTCGATTCGCAAAAGGTATTATTAATTGACGTGACCAGGGAAGCACTTCAAAAAGGGTTGGAGCAAGCCATCGTGGGAAATCGGCTTTCCGATATTTCCCATGCCATTCAGGAACATGTTGAGCGGCATGGTTTTTCGGTGGTTCGAGATTTTGTAGGCCATGGGATTGGGCGGCAATTGCACGAGGAACCACAAGTTCCCAATTATGGAAAAGCCGGACAGGGCCCACGGCTGAAGGCTGGTATGGCATTGGCCATTGAGCCAATGGTGAACATGGGCAAACCTGGCGTGAAAGTGCTGGAGGATGGTTGGACCGCTGTGACGACCGATGGGTCTTGGTCAGCACATTTTGAACACACGATTACCGTTGAGTCATCCGGTCCACCAAGAATATTAACGGCCTGTGCCTAGGGAGAATCCCAGGTAACCTTTGAATGGGTAAAGAAGATATCATTGAGGTACAGGGGTTGGTGACTGAAACTTTGCCGAATGCCATGTTTCGCGTTCAACTGGAAAATGGGCATAAGATCCTCGCGCATATCTCAGGTAAAATGCGCATGCATTTCATTCGAATATTGCCTGGTGATAAGGTGACCGTGGAACTCACTCCCTATGATTTAACCAAGGGCCGCATTACTTATCGGTTTAAATAATTTGAGGGTTTTGCTGTGAAAGTCAAATCGTCGGTTAAGCCAATTTGTGCCAAATGCAAAGTGATACGTCGAAAAGGAACCGTACGGGTTCTCTGTACGAATCCACGCCATAAACAACGCCAAGGTTAGGTTGTGGGATGGAACACTGCAGAGCTATGCCGATCAAAGTCAGTGATTCGATATTCGCATTGCGAAACAATCTATATTAACTAAGGGGATTCCAGGATATGGCACGTATTGCGGGAGTAGATTTGCCTGTCGGAAAACGAATAGACATTGGTCTGACCTACATTTTTGGAATTGGCCATGTTCTTGCCAATGAGATATTGCAGAAAACCGGCGTGTCGCCAGAAACGAGGGTTAAGGATCTCAGAGAAGATGAGATCGTGAAATTACGGGAGACAATTGAAAAAGAATACGAAGTCGAAGGTGATCTACGTAAAGCGGTCTCTATGAGCGTCAAACGATTGATGGATATCGGCACCTATAGAGGGCTTAGGCATCGGAAAGGGCTTCCGGTCCGCGGTCAACGGACCAAGACGAATTCGAGGACTCGAAAAGGGCGCCGTGGGGCTATTGGAGGAAAGGCGAAGAAATAAGGCTGTGGAAAGGGACACTGCATGAGTGTGAAAAAAGGTAAAAAGAAAGAACGTAAGGTTGTTCAGGTTGGCATTGTGCATATTCTGGCCTCCTTTAATAATACCATTGTGACAATCACCGATATGACCGGTGCCGCTGTTTCCTGGGCCAGCGCCGGCAGTCAGGGATTTAAAGGATCAAGAAAAAGTACTCCGTTTGCTGCCACGCGAGCTGGAGAAATCGCGGCGAAAAAAGCCATGGAGCACGGCTTACGCCAAGTTGATGTGTATGTCAATGGACCGGGGTCTGGACGAGAAGCGGCCGTTCGGGCTCTACAATCCGTGGGATTGCGTGTTAACTTAATTCGGGATGTCACGCCAATTCCGCATAATGGTTGTCGTCCACCAAAACGCCGAAGGGTTTAGTTTTCTGGTAGTTCCTATCTGGAGGTCAGTGCTAAAGTTGAAAGAGAAGGGGGAATAGGTATGGCGAAGTATTCAGGGCCCGTTTGTCGGCTGTGTCGACGTGAAGGGGTCAAGTTGTTTTTAAAAGGAACACGCTGCATGACGGAGAAGTGTGCAATAGAAAGGCGGAGTTATCCCCCAGGGCAGCACGGGCAATCACGCAAAGGCCGGGTGACCGAATACGGGACCCAATTGCGGGAAAAACAAAAACTTCGTCGTGTGTATGGGATGCAAGAAAGACAATTTTTGAAGACCTATCATTTGGCTGTGAGGAAAAAGGGAATCACCGGTGAGCATCTTCTGAGCCTTCTGGAGAGACGGTTAGATAATGTTGTCTATCGATTAGGGTTTGCCGCGTCCCGTGGTCAGGCCAGGCAGTTGGTCAATCATGGGCATTTCTTACTAAACGGAAAGAAGATGACCATTCCTTCCGTCACGGTCAATGTGGGGGATACGATCGCCGTGAAGGAAAAGAGCCGTCAGTTGGTGCCGGTGCAAGCTGCTCTGGAAGTAGCAGAAGGTCGAGGGATTCCTGTGTGGTTGGACTTGGACAGACCCCAATTTCAGGGAACGGTTCAAGCTGTTCCAACCAAGCAAGACATTGACGTCTTGGTCAATGAACAAGTCGTTGTCGAGCTGTATTCACGATGATCAGGTGAATTAACAGATAGAGTTGAGACTGAAAAAGGAGTATCTTTTAACGTGTTAGAGAGCCAGAAAGGGAGATGCAATCCTTATGGTTAAAAGCATGAAGGATTTCCAACTGCCCACGAAATTGGAATTGGAAAAAGAATCGTCGACGACGATGTATGGAAAGTTTGTCGCAGAGCCGTTTGAGCGGGGTTTTGGAACCACCTTGGGTAATTCGCTGAGAAGAGTCTTACTATCTTCTTTGCCCGGAGCCGCAGTGACATCAGTGCGGATTGAAGGGGTGTTTCACGAGTTTTCCACTATTCCGGGTGTGACGGAGGACGTCACAATTATTATCTTGAATATCAAAGGTCTTCGTCTGAAGTTGCATACGGATAAAGCGAAGGCCATTCGACTGAAGAAAAAAGGCCCCGGGGAAGTGAAGGCTTCCGACCTCATAGTGGATGCCGATATTGAGGTTCTTACTCCAGATTTGCATATTGCCACTTTGGATAAAGATGCTGTGCTAGATATGGAATTGATCGTGAAGCCCGGAAGAGGTTATGTCCCAGCCGAACGGAATAAAGAAGAAGGACTACCTATCGGAGTCATCCCCGTTGATTCGGTATTCTCACCCGTTAAACGCGTCAATTTTAATGTGGAAAGTGCCCGGGTAGGAAGAATTACCGATTATGATAAATTGATTTTGGAAGTCTGGACAGATGGAAGTTTAACCCCACCAGAAGCCATTACCGTGGCGGCAGGAATTATTCGAGATCATCTCGCTATTTGTTTGCCGTCGGATGACAAGGGAGAACCGGCGAAGGAAGAGCAAAGCGATGAAAGTCAATTACAGTTGAATCAACATCTCTCGCGTAGTGTGAATGAGCTTGAACTTTCAGTGCGTGCAGCCAATTGTCTGAAAAACGCCAATATTAAGACTATCGGTGATTTGGTCCAAAAGAGCGAAAATGAGATGCTGAAAACAAAGAACTTCGGGAAGAAATCTTTGAATGAAATTAAAGAAGTCTTACTAGAAATGGGTTTGGAGCTCGGGACGAAATTTACAGAGGTTGTCGAGTCTCAGTCCTAACGTACCCTAATTAAAGGATAACGAACGTGCGTCATCGAAAACATGGAAGACAACTCGGGCGAAATTCGAAACATCGATTGGCGTTGTTTCGCAACTTAGTAACCTCCTTATTGGAACATGAACGTATTGAAACGACCGAAGCAAAAGCCAAGGAACTTCGTGGTATAACGGATAAGCTCATTACCCTTGGTAAGCAGGGCACCTTGCATGCCCGCCGTGGGGCTTTGCGAGTCTTACGAACCAAACAGACGGTAGAAAAACTGTTTGATGACGTGGCAAAACGATTTCCTTCCCGTCATGGAGGGTATACGCGAATCATTAAGACACGGCAGCGCCCAGGTGATGCGGCTCAGATGGTGGCTATCGAATTGGTCGAAAAAGGAGGAACGTCTCAAGAAGCAAAACCCACAACATAATTGTCACATCACCGGTAAAGTCAGGGTTGCCGTTTCCCGTTCTTTTTCCCCGCCTTCCTCTCTCTTCTCTTTCTATTATTTCCCTAATGATGCATTGGGGATATCTATAGGGTATTTTATTTACTTGAAATAGACCCTATGCTATCCTTCCCCTCTAAGTATTTTTTACAAGGGAGAGGATCCGTATTTTATACCTATGAAATTATTTGATATGCGGTCTCTCCTGACATTGGGTATTCTGGGATTGACGCTATTTATTGGCTATAAGGTTGTTGGACACATTCAATCCAAAGGGCAAGAAGCGACGATGGTCACCTTGGAAGAGCAACAGGGGGCCGATGCCTGGATTCAAGGGTTTTCTTATCGGCAAACACGGTCAGGGACAACCAAATGGGTTGTCACGGCGGATCAGGCTAAAGTGTTTGAAGAGGAACATCTGGCCAGATTGCAAGATGTGCAGGTTCGCCTTTTTGATGAAGATTTTCACAAGGAGCAATTAGTTATTACATCCGAAACGGGAATCATGAATACCTCAACAAATGATTTTGATTTGGTGGGGGAAAAAGATAAGACCGTGATGACGTTTGATTCCGGGTTTCAAGTCTTATCTGATAGGCTGACATGGGTTGAACGGACTCGTGAGTTGACGACAACCGATCCGGTACTCATAAAGGGGGATGGGCTGACTATCACCGGAGTGGGCTTAACCGGAAAGGTCGATGCCAAGGAGTTTCAGGTGCTGGCCAATGTTCGTGCGGAGGTATTTTCACCATAAAATTCTTAAGTTGGGAACAACTGCTTTGTTTGATAGCGGTGAGTTGGTTATCTCTTCCCATTTATTCTTTCGGGCAAGAATCTCCAACGACCACTGTTATCACCTCCAACACCATGACGGCCAGCAGTGAAAAGAATCAGGCCGTTTTTAAAGGTTCAGTGAAACTTGTCCAAGGAGAACTGATTGTCTTTTCCGATATCATGACCGTTTTTTTTAAAGAAAAATCCCCCACCGCTCCATCGGATTCCCCTTCCGCCAGCAATAGGGAAACTGCCAAGGAAATCCATATGATTGAAGCTCGTGGTCATGTGAAGATTTTCAACGGAGAAAGTCGGGCCACCTCGGAGCATGCTCTGTATTTTAAACAGGAGGAAAAGGTGATTCTTCGAGGATCTCCCGTCGCCTGGCAGGAAGGCACCAAAATTTCCGGTCCAAAGATGACCATGTATCTACGCGAAAATAGGAGCGTGGTGGAAGGAGGAACTCAAGTTATTATTCAAGAGAATGCAGGAAAGTAGTGACAGTCGGTGATTGTCAAAACCGTAATGAAAAGGACTCTGGTATCCGTTGTCAATAAGTAAAAATACTGTCTGAGTGTACCTTTCGCATGAAATTTCTGGTTAATCGATATGAGTGAAGGCCGTGGCAACAGTGTGTTTAAAATCTCAGCCAAGGGACTTAAGAAGAGTTACAAGGGACGTCAAGTGGTTCGTGGCGTCAGTTTGGAATTGCTCGGTGGAGAGGTTGTCGGGCTTCTTGGACCTAATGGGGCTGGTAAAACGACGATTTTCGACATGGTGGTGGGACTTTGCCAGCCTGACCACGGTAAGATATTTCTCAACAAAGAAGATATCACACTTCTCCCCATGTACAAGCGGGCCAGAAGAGGAGTCGGGTATCTTCCGCAAGAAGCCTCCATTTTTCGTCGGTTGTCTGTTGAAGATAATGTGTTGGCAGTCTTAGAGACACTGAATCTAACGACAAGCCAACGGCAACAAAGGCTGGATGAATTGTTAGAAGAATTAAACCTTACTCCTTTACGAAAGAATGGTTCCTATACCCTTTCGGGTGGTGAACGTCGTCGGCTGGAGATTACCAGAGCTTTGGCGACGAATCCTAAATTCCTCCTGTTGGATGAGCCGTTTGCCGGCATCGATCCGATTGCCGTGGGGGATATTCAGGATATTCTCACCACCCTCAAGCAGAAAAATATCGGAATTCTGATTACGGACCATAATGTCCAAGATACGCTTTCCATTACTGATCGAGCTTATATAATAAGCGAAGGGACCATTTTGGAGGCCGGTCCACCGGAAGTGATTGTCAATAGTCAAAAAGCCAGAGCCGTGTATTTGGGTGAACGGTTTAAGATGTAAACCCTTAGTAGGAAGCTGACGCGCCTTATGGATCTTCGTTTAGATCTTCGTCTTTCTCAAAAGCTGGTGATGACTCCCCAGCTACAGCAAGCGATTAAATTATTGCAGTTGTCCCGTTTAGAACTGCAACAAGTGTTATCGCAACATCTTGTTGAAAATCCATTACTGGAAGATCTAGCTTTGGAAATTCAAGAGGAAGAGGCTGCAGTTGGGGAAGAAGTGACGGAGCGACCGAAGGCTCAGGAAAGTGAGCCGCCAGGAGAGCCTGAGGACGCGCCTCCTGCCGTAAAAGAAAGCGAACCATTGACGTCAGAGGAGTGGGATAACCTGTTGGGATCGGATTGGCGACCTGCCCAACGGGATGAAATTTCTCAAGGCGATGAAGAGTTCCCGTCGTATGAACAAACTTTAACGAAACCAACTTCCCTGGAAGATCACCTCGAATGGCAGTTGCGCCTGTCTTCGTTAGAGGGAAATGAACGGGATATTGGTCGCATGATTATTGGAAATTTGGACGAAGACGGATATTTGCGTGTGCCGCTTGAAGAATTGGCCGAAGATGGTAATTGTTCCCTTGAGCAAGTCGAAGGTGCCCTGAAACATATTCAAACGTTTGATCCCCCAGGGGTTGCTGCTCGGGATCTCCAGGAATGCCTACGGATCCAATTGTATGCACTTCAACATGATGAGGCGGGCTTAGAAATTCCCTTACCCCTTACGGTGCCGGTCACTGTGGTCGAGGCGATCCTTGATCATCATTTGGTGGATTTACAGAAAAAACGCTATCAGGTGGTTGCCAAAAATCTTGGAGTTACGTTGGAGGAGGTCTACGAAGCGGTCAAAATCATTGAACATCTTGAGCCAAAACCCGGTCGCCCATATTCGTCGGATAGTAATTCCATTATTATTCCCGATGTGTATGTGTTGAAACATGAAGGAGAATGGGTGGTGCTACTCAATGACGATGGGCTTCCTCGATTGCGGATCAGTCCTTATTATCGAAGGTTACTCAATAATCCTGGGGAAGACGCCGGCACCACCAAAACATATTTGGAAGAAAAACTCAAAGGGGCCCAATGGATCATTCGAAGTATCGACCAGCGGAACAAAACCATTGTGAAGGTCGTCACCAGTCTGGTGAAATTTCAAGAGGCTTTCTTGGAAAAAGGCATTCAATATTTGCGTCCTTTGGTGTTAAAGCAAGTGGCAGACGATGTTGGCATGCATGAATCCACCATTAGCCGTGTGACCACCAATAAATATATGCACTGTCCTCAAGGTATCCTGGAGCTTAAGTTTTTTTTCAACGCCGGAATTCAACGAGCGGATAATCGAGGAGAGGATATGTCATCCGTGACGGTTCGGGAAATGATCCGGGAAATGGTGGCACAAGAAGACGTCGGCAATCCCTTAAAGGACCAAGAGATTGTGGCTCGGCTTCGAAAGAAAAATATCCTCATTGCCAGGCGAACGGTGGCCAAATATCGTGCGGAGTTGCATATTGCTTCCGCCGGCCAACGCAAACGGATTCCTACCTGATTGGTGTGTGCGGAATTCAATGACGATGGGGTATGACAGCCCACTCTGACTGAATGACCTCCGAGAGGTGTTGGTTCTCGGATATCTCTTTGCAAACGATAGGGAGATGGCTTCCGGGATGAGGTGCTGACCACATGAGTGTTTCTTCACCAGATGCGGTGGGCAAGGCTTCCCCTCTTCAACTGATGATTGTCACGGGGACATCGGGTTCCGGGAAAACTCAAGCCCTCAAATGTTTGGAAGACCTTGGTTTTTTTTGTGTTGATAACCTCCCTCCTGCCCTATTTCAAAAATTTACCGAATTATGCCTCCAGCCAGAAAAAGATGTCAAAAAGGTTGCCTTAGGAATCGATATTCGTGAACGTGCTTTTTTTGATGATTTGTATAGTAATTTAGATGTGTTGCAACAGGATGGCTGTCAGGTGGAGTTGTTATTCCTGGAAGCCCATGATGATGTCTTGGTGAGGCGTTTTTCCGAGTCCAGACGACCGCACCCATTGTTGCCGCAACGTCCGGTCATCGAAGGAATCCAGCTTGAGCGGGAACGGTTACAAGGGTTACGCAATAAGGCTAGTAGAATTTTAGATACTTCAGAATTTACTGTCCATGATCTGAAAGCGTGGATGATTAAACAGTACCGGGATCGAGGTGAAGGACAGGCCTTACGAATTAACTTACTAAGTTTTGGATATAAATTTGGGGTTCCCGTTGATGTCGATTTGGTGTTTGATGTCCGATTTCTTCGGAATCCTCACTTCGTTCCCCATCTGCAGCCATTAACAGGGGAACACCCCGACATTCAGCAATTTGTGTTGGATACCAAAGAGGGCGATACGTTTCTTCAGCATGTTAAGGAGTTATTGGCCTTTTTGTTGCCACTGTTTGAACGGGAACAGCGAAGTTATTTGACTGTTGCCTTTGGTTGTACGGGAGGAAGACATCGTTCAGTGGCCCTAGCCCTTCGGATGAAGGCAGAATTGAAAAGGCTTGGTTATGAAGCCACCCTTCGCCATCGGGAACTGCAAAGCGAGAAGGTATCGGTGTCGTAGAGTTTACGTAACGCTGAGCTTGTCTACCTTCTGCTGTCTCGTTTCTCACCATTTCCATCCCATTGAATCCTGGTTGTGTCGTCTGTGTGAAATAAGCCGACAAGGCGTTCTCTTGCTCCTCATCCAAACCGAACTCTTCCAAGAGTAGGTAGTAACCCTGCATCATATTGGGGTATAGTCAGATCGCGAAGACCTCCGTTAAATCGGGTTCAGGGAGCTACGCCATCGTGACGATATCCGCGAAATCATTGAAAAAGGTCAAATGGACATCTATGAGAGGATTGTCCGCTAGTTTGATGCGGAGAGCGGGTTTGAGTATTGGCGTAGATTTGGGAAGTCATCTCCACAAGTTCGTAGTGCTGAAACGAAAAGGGGATCGTTATATTTTAAAAGATTGGGGTGCCGAGCCCGTCTCACCGCTCTTGGATCCTGCGGCTATACATCTCACCGGCATTTGTAGCCATAAGCTAATGCAATGGTTGAAAAAGAGAACATGGCCGTCCAATGTCGGGACCTCGGTGTCCGGGCCGCGGGTCATTGTGAAAAGGCTTGAGTTTCCTTCCATGTCTGAAGAAGACATTCGGGAGCATTTAAGATGGGAACTTGACCGTTATATTTCGTTAGAAATGGGGGAAGTGCTCTGGGATCTTCATATACCGGTTTTTTCCTCTTTAGATTCCTCCCAACCGACACAGGTCCTTTTGGTGGTAGCGCAAAAAAATTGGCTTCAATCCGTCATGTCAAGTTTCAAAGGACAGAAGATTGGTTTTGTGGATGTAGATGCGTTTGCACTGACAAATCTGGTAACGATTAACTACAGAGCAGAAGAGCCGTGCTTGTTGGCTCATATAGGCCCCAGCGGCATGCTATTGTTGGTCATTCATAAAGGTGAGGTTGTTTTGTACCGCGAGGTACCCTTTGTCGTGGAATGGTATGGAGATTTGGTAGATCAAATCCGGTTTGCGCAGCCTTCCTCCACCGGCGAGAATCCCATGGAAATCTCAACCCAAATCCTTTGGGAACCGTATTTGGAAGAAGTGAGCGGACAAATCCAGGGCATAATTATTGACTATTCTGCATCAAATCCCTCTCAGGTGTTAAATGGTGTCATACTGTCCGGAGGGTATACGGTTGTGGAAGGGATGGGTATGAACCTTTCTCGGAGATTGGGGCTGC
The DNA here is from genome assembly GCA_031315915.1 of Nitrospirales bacterium. Taxonomy (GTDB): domain Bacteria; phylum Nitrospirota; class Nitrospiria; order Nitrospirales; family UBA8639; genus JACKFE01. Next base: position 17,781 of record JALDRK010000041.1, on the reverse strand, counting down.
CGGTCAGACCCGTTGACCCGTTTCACAGGATCGAGGTACCTCCGACCTTCAGACAGGATCCCACCTTTGTGGATGCGGTGCCGTTACTTGGAGTAGCGGTTGGCGTTGCACTACGAGGACTGGGTTGAGAATGATTCATATTAATTTAATTCGGCAACTTCAACCTCCTCCTACCAAATCATCTTGGCTGGGATCAGGGGGCGGTGCAATACTCTTCCTTTTGGTTGGACTTGTAAGTGGATGGTGGACTCAAACCCTACAAATTGAACATGAAGCGCTTCTCCAGGAAAAAATCGTGACGGCCCAGAGCCTATCGCGATTGAGGAAAACGATTGATCGTCTTTCACAGGTAAAGACTCAAGGGGATGGGATGATGGCGTCTTTACAGCAATGGCAAAAAGAAATCTCCACCACCCGAAATCCTACAAATGTCGTGAATATGATCGGGCAAAGTGTGCAAAATCTCCAAGTCTGGTTGGATGCCATACAGATTGATGGAGCAGCCATAGAGATTCATGGACAAGCATACCTCATGGGAGATGTGGGGAAATGTCTTGATCGGCTTGAAAGTTCTTTGCCTCTGCGAGAGCTCCCTTTTGTTGAGATTCAGGACGGCACCCATGAGTCTGCCGCCTCCTATTCTTTTATTATTCGATTATCCATTCAAGAAAGTTCTGTCACATAATGATTACATGGTCCCAAGTCACCGCTTCAAGACGATGGCCCCTTATGGGTGTAGGGGCTCTCCTGTGTTTGGTCACTCTTTATTTGTTCATATGGTCTCCTCTGATAGACGATATTGAGCGACTCAGGGCTGAAATCCAGCAGCAAGAACAAGAGAGTCGAGCTGCCCTTTTCAAAATTAAAGCTCTTCAAGATGTTGATCAGCAATTGCTTCGTATTCGTCATGAACTACGGGAAAGGTTTCAAAACATTCCGGACGAAGTGAATCCTCGAAATTTTCGAAAAGATGTGATGGATCTATCACGAAATCTTCATGTTACTTTAAGCTCTTGGAAACCGGATGCGATGGTTCTTCGGGATCAACAGACATACAAAAACCTCGGAATTGCCATCAAGGTTGAGGGGGCGTTCTTTCAAGGAATCTCTTTCCTGAGAGGGCTTGAGGCGCTTCCCTGGGTCCAGTCAATTTCCTCGGTCAAGGTAGTCAGGAAGTCGATGGTTAACACAGAAACAACCATCTTAATGGATATCAAGATTGAAGGTATGGCTCCTTCGGTTTTTGAGCAGGTCAAAAAACTTTTAGAAGCCTGATTGTCAAAATCGCGCACCTCGTACATATAGCTGGAGCCTAAATTGTGAGCAGAAGCATGTGGGGAAAATTGCTAAATCCCAAATTTGTAATTCTATTGAAAAAAATCTTTTGCGGACTAGTGTTTCATATGGGAGGTTGCTTGACTATTGTGACGAATAGTCAAGGGGGTGTGTTGAGTCACGGCTTTTCGATGTTTCAACAAATTCAGGAAGACGGCGCTCAACAGAAGGCTCTTCTCCATGCAACCGTTCAAGAAGTCTATAGATATGACGCTGCCATGGCAGTCTGGTACATCGCCAATCCCGCTTCTTTACCTCCCCCCGCATTCCCTTTAAAGGAATTTCGAGATCCCTTTGCTCCCATAGAAAAGAGAAGCTCTGTTCAAAAATCACCAAGCCCTCCCACAACTACCAAACTTCCTCTGTCTCCTCCGCTGTTTCCTGGGAAACTCGTAAGTGTGGTTCGCGGTCCGCGGGGGTACCAAGCGGTCATCCAACTTCTCACCAAGGAGTACTGTATTGTCGAACTGGGTGAAGTCGTGGCCCATACAGGGTGGAGGGTTACGGATATCAAGGATGATCGTGTTCGTCTGGAAGTAATCCAGTCGTCTTCCTCTGACGGGAGTTCCCAATACATCAAATCTGCCAATCTGTTTTTTTAGTAACCCACACGGGTTGCCGGATAAAAACGCTTGAAGAAGCGCCCCAAAACATTCATAATTAGGTCCCTTCGGCCAATTTCCCGATTCACGGAGAGATGACTGTTTACGGGAAAATCGATATTGCATGATCTGCACTCCGCAGTCAGTCATGTGGAGGTTGATCCCACGAGTACGGTTGGGGATCTAGGAAGCAGTCATTTATTTTTCAACTGTCCAACGAGGTCTCATGTTGCGCTATTTAAATGCTGGTGAGTCACATGGAAAAGGATTAATGGCGGTGTTGGAAGGTGTGCCTGCCGGATTGCCGTTAACGGCCGAATTCATCAATGCCGATCTGACGCGGCGACAAGGTGGCTACGGACGTGGCGGTCGCATGCGCATTGAAAAAGATCGAATCGAGTTTATGTGTGGCGTGCGAAAAGGGGTGACATTGGGAAATCCCTTGGGGCTCATGGTGTGGAATAAAGATTGGGAAAATTGGAAAGAGATTATGGCGTCTGAACCAGGTCCCCCTTCGACTGAGCGGGTCGTGACTCGACCGCGCCCAGGACATGCCGATTTGGTCGGGGCGATAAAATATGGGCATCGAGATATTCGGAATGTCCTAGAGAAAGCCAGTGCCCGGGAGACCGCTATTCGGGTGGCTATTGGGGGGGTCGCGAAAGCGCTGCTGGCTCAATTTGATATGCAGGTGGTGAGTTATACGGTAGACATTGGCAGTGTGTCTGCGCCAAGTCCAACAGACTTCCTGGAAGCCTACAAACAGGCTGAAGAGTCCGACGTACGCTGCCCCGATGCAGCGATCGCAGCGAAAATGATTGAACTCATTCGATCGGCTAAGCATAAGGGAGATTCGTTAGGGGGAATTTTTGAAGTCGTTGTGACCAATCCGCCCATTGGTCTGGGAACCTATGCGCAATGGGATCGCCGGTTGACTGCGCGGTTAGCCATGGCCGCCATGAGTATCCAGGCGATGAAAGGGGTGGAAATCGGAATGGGGTTTGAATCGGCCAGACGATTCGGATCGGAAGTTCATGATGATATTTACTTTGATAAGGAACGGGGAGAGTTTATCCGAAAAACGAATAACGCGGGTGGGCTGGAAGGGGGTATTACCAACGGTCAGCCTATTGTCGTGCGAGTGGCGATGAAACCCATTGCAACGTTGTACTCTCCCAAGAATAGTGTAGATATTGCGACCAAAGAATCTTTTGAAGCCACGGTAGAACGTTCGGATATCTGTACAGTCCCGGCAGCGGGTGTCGTGGGAGAAGCCGTCATTGCCTTTGAAATGGCCAATGCCATGATCGAAAAGTTTGGCGGGGATACCGTTGAGGAAATGAAACGAAACTTTGAGGCTTATCAACAGTATGTTCGTACTTTTTAAGGCAAACTACAATATCGGTTTTCTCGGAATTGCGCCCCATCCTCCAATCCATGACAGAATTGCCTCGATAAGATAAATTCATGGGTGCCCCCGCTTGCGAACATCGTGTGCCGGTCTTTTTGGGAGACAGAAGCTACGACATCCTGATTCAGGCCGGATCGCTGAACCAGCTAGGCGACATCTGCCAGGGGGTCGGGTTATCCGGTCGAATCGCCATCATTTCGAATCCTATCGTACACGCATTATATGGTCGGGTGGTCCAACGTGTCCTGAAGCGAGCTGGATTTGCTTGTATAACGGTGTTGCTGCCCAATGGCGAACCGGCCAAGAGTATGACGTGGTTGGGAAAAATCCTGGACGAGCTGGTGGCGAAACGGTTTGAGCGGCGTGATGCAATTCTGGCCTTAGGTGGAGGCGTGGTGGGGGATGTGGCAGGGTTTGCGGCTGCGTCTTACCTTCGTGGAGTTCCTTTTGTCCAAGTGCCCACTACGCTCGTGGCGCAGGTTGATTCCAGTGTCGGTGGGAAAACCGGTGTGAATCATCCTTTAGGAAAAAACCTTATTGGGGCGTTTTACCAACCGAAAACTGTGGTGATTGATCCTCATGTGTTACAAACATTGCCCAAACGAGAATGGGTGGCCGGTCTGGCTGAAGTCATTAAGTATGGGGTAATTGCTGACCAGGGTTTTTTCGAATTTTTGGAAAATCATATAGAAGATTTGCGAAATCAGCATGAGACGGTAATTCCGGATATGGTCCGTCGCTGTTGTGAAATTAAGGCGGAAGTTGTTGCCGGAGACGAGCGTGAAGCCGGTCGGCGCAAAATTTTGAACTATGGCCATACGGTCGGGCATGCGTTGGAAGCCTGGGGAAAGTATTCGACCTGGGTTCATGGAGAAGCTGTGGGTATTGGCATGGTTCAGGAGGCCTCGATTGGGCAATTTCTTGGTCGTTGTGATCGTGAAGTGGTTGAACGGCAAACGGAATTAATTCGAGAAGTTGGATTGCCGGTGGCCATGCCCAAATGGGGGTTTTCCGATTTGTGGAGTGGAATGCAGCATGATAAAAAAGTCGTCAAGGGCCAAATCAATTGTGTGATTCCGGAAAGCATTGGACGGGTTCAGGTGCTACCTCTAGACCGCTCGGATCTGCAGAAATGGTTTTCCCAAACCAATGTTCATGGCAAGAGAAGGACCACCGATCCACACAAGCGTGTCTCGCAAAATCGACTATCAAAGAAAAAATAAGATGAGTTCTAGGAGATCATTCACTCTCGAAGAACTGAAGCAGGTTGTCAAGGAGCGTAATCGCGAAGTGCAATTGCTCCATAGGATCAGTGCTTCGATAGGCAGTTCTTTGGAGTTGGGAACGGTCTTGAAGCATATTGTCGAGGTTGTGGTTGAAGTCACCAAAGCGGATGCATGCCTTTTGTATTTGATTTCTCCCAAAAAAGATGAGCTGATCTTGAGGGCCTCAAAAAATCCCCACCCTCGATTAATCGGACGAATCGCTATTGGCTTAGGAGAAGGGATTACCGGTTGGGTGGCCCGAGAACGCGTGCCGGTAGTGGTGCCTCGAAATGCCAGTGACGATCCGCGGTTTAAGATTTTTCATCGATTGCCGGAGGATCGCTACCAGGCCTTTGTCTCCGTTCCGATTATGAGTAAGGGGGAGGTGGTGGGGGTCATTAACGTTCAACACAAGCGCTCCAAGCGGTATCCGGAGGAAAAGTTGGCGTTATTAACCACTATTGCCAATCAAGTGGGAGGAGCTATTGAAAATGCCCGGTTATATGATGAAATGCGTCAAAAGGCCAGGCGGTTGGAGACGTTGTCGCAGGTGTCGGAAACCGTGGCCTCTAGCCGTCTTCTTGAAGATGTGCTCCAGTTAATTGTGACGATGACCGCTCAGCTCATGAGTTCAAAAATCTCTTCGATTATGTTAGTGGATCAGGATTCCGGAGAATTACGGATTGCTGCGACTCAAAGTTTGAGTGAAGCCTACCGACGTAAACCCCCTTTAAAAATAGGGCAAAGCATGAGTGGGCGAGCCGTTCAGGAACAACGTCCCATTTATATCCCCGACGTGACGGCCGAGGGCGGATATTTTTATCGGGATCTGGCGAAACAGGAAGGATTACATGCCTTGCTGTCGGTTCCCATGTTGATGAAAGAACGGACGATTGGGGTGATCAACGTCTATACCTCCTCACATTATGTATTTTCCGACGAGGAAGTCAAAACGCTCCAAGCGATTGCCAATCAGGCGGCTGTCGCTATCGAACATACCCGTTTATTGGAAAAATCGTTTGAAATGCAGGAAGCATTGGAGGTTCGAAAATTGGTGGAACGAGCAAAAGGATTTGTTATGGCTTCCCGAAGATTATCGGAACCCGAAGCTTTCAAGTTACTTCAGCGTCAGAGCATGAATCTACGGAAGTCCATGCGGGAAATTGCTGAAGCCATTATTTTGGCTGAAGAGCTTCAACGCGCGACTCACTAGGATCTGCTTACTGGACGGTTGATTACGATTCCGATAAGACAAGAAGATTGAAGGAGGAATGCGATAGCCGTATAATGAGACGACTGTGGGAGAGAGACAATGGCGTCTTTTCTCCAGCGGGACAAACCGGGACAAGGGCGTCCTCCGTTCTGTTGTGAACTGAGGGCGTTTTTTTTTTAATGACCACACTTCGATTGGCCATGGTGCAAATGAATTCCCTCGTCGGAGATCTTCGAGGTAATGCTCATGCCATTGAGGGGTGGCTGAAAGAGGCCAAGCAGGCGAAAGCCGACGTAGTCGTATTTCCCGAGCTTGCCTTACCGGGCTATCCTCCCGAAGATCTCCTTCTTTTGACGGAATTTCTTCGAGAGATCCGACACTACTCCACGAAGCTGGCGAAGAAGACTCGAGGAATCATGGCTGTCATTGGAAGTGTCGATGAAGCGTCCGTACGGCCGACTTTTTCGAGTGTTGATCCATCATCATGTTCCAAGCCGTTGAATGTCGCTTGGATTATGGCGGATGGACACATACGGGGAAGCTATGCCAAGCACAAGCTTCCCAATTACGGGGTGTTTGATGAACAACGATATTTTCAGGCCGGGCATACGGCTCCGGTATTCTGCTTGGGAAAGGCTACCGTTGGAGTGAATATTTGTGAGGATATCTGGTTTGCCAATGGCCCCGTTCGTGATCAGGCTGTCCGGGGAGGCGCCAATTTGGTCTTGAATATCAATGCGTCTCCTTATCACACAGGCAAGACGCATGAGCGGCAAGAAATGTTGGCCTCCAGAGCCAAAGCTCATCGGATATTTGTCAGCTATACCAATATGGTGGGTGGACAGGATGAACTGGTCTTTGACGGAAACAGCCTGGTGGTCGATCCGACGGGTAAGGTGATTGCCCGTGGCAAACCGTTTGAAGAAGATTTTCTTTTGGTAGATATTACTCTGACCGACCTTCCCCGGCGCCCTGTTCGTGCGAACAGCTCACTGGGAAAACCCCCACGAGTGTTTCGAGTGGACGTTCCATGGAAATTTTCAAGTATATCCCGAGTGGCGCTGGAGCCTTCGACCATCCTCCCGCCCTTACAAGAAACTGAAGAAATATACAGGGCATTAGTCTTAGGTGTAGCTGACTATGTGAGAAAAAACCAGTTTTCACGAGTGTTAATCGGGATCAGTGGAGGCATCGACTCGGCCTTAACCGCTGCGATTGCTCGGGATGCTCTAGGAGCCTCGCAGGTGGTGGGTGTGATGATGCCCTCTCGCTATACCTCGACCGAAAGTCTCCAGGACTCAAAGGCGTTGGCGAAAAACCTTGGTATTCGTTTGCTGCATTTACCGATCAGTAAATTATTTCAGACCTATCTCCAATTACTGGAAAAACCGTTTTTCGGGTTGGCTCCGGATGTGACCGAAGAAAATCTGCAGGCACGGATTCGGGGAACCCTGTTAATGGCCCTGTCGAATAAATTTGGCGATTTGGTGCTGACAACGGGCAACAAAAGTGAAATGAGTGTGGGGTATGCGACCTTATATGGGGATATGGCCGGGGGATTTGCCGTGATTAAAGATGTGCCGAAGACCTTGGTCTATCAACTGGCCCGATGGCGAAGCCGGTATAAAGGGTCATTGTTTGATCGGGTTGTGATACCTGAACGCATTCACACTCGGGCACCTTCGGCCGAATTGAAACCTGAACAAACGGATCAGGATACCCTGCCGCCATACTCGATTCTGGATGGCATCCTGGAAGCCTATGTTGAAGAGAATCAGTCGCCTTCATCAATGGTTCGGTCAGGGTATGCGTCTAAAGTGGTTCATCAGGTCATGCGAATGGTCGATATGAGTGAATATAAACGGCGTCAGTCGCCCGTTGGAATCAAGATCTCGCCTCGGGCTCTAGGGAAAGACCGGCGTATGCCCATCACCAACCGATATACTTCGCGAGTGGGTCGATAATTCCTTCAGCGATAAGGATGTAACCATGTCAGATGGGATTTCTTCTAAGCACACTAAAGGACTTTCTGTCTCTCCGGATGGACTGGTGGCACTCGAAGATGAGCGGTATTTGTTACGGCAACGGCTCACGGAAGGTGCAACCGGGAGTGAAATTCTGCAGGGGTTTTCCGATTTCATGGATCAGTTGCTGATCGCTCGGTTTCGGGAAGTGATTCTGGCAGGCCAGCCTGCCATACGTGCCGGATGGCAACAATGTTGTCTCGTGGCACTTGGAGGATATGGGCGACGGGAATTAGCGCCCTATTCCGATATCGATGTGATGGTCCTTACGCAAGGCCAGCCAGAGGATACGGCTCACGCTATTTCGAAAGGGGTGTTCCATCGACTCTGGGATTTGGGATTTCAAGTCGGGCATAGCGTACGAAGCCTGTCGGAAAGTTTACTGCTGGCGGAAGGTGATCTGACGATTTGCACTTCTCTTATGGAGTCACGTTATTTAGTGGGCAGTGCGGAGGTTTTTCAAGAATTTCAGCGAAAGTTTTCCCGTCGAGTCTTGGGCCGGAACTCAAAAAGTTTTGTCACGGATAAAATACAAGAACGCAAACGGGAATATGCGAAATTCGGAGAGACTGTCTTCTTATTGGAACCGAATGTCAAAAAAAGCAAAGGAGGATTGAGGGATCTTCACCTCCTGCAATGGGTCGCACAGGCTCGGTATGGAGTCGGCACGATTCAGGAGTTGTCTCGTCAAGGACTCATTGCATTCCAGGATTATCAGGTCTTGCAAGACGCCCAGGAGTTTTTATGGAGGGTTCGCTGTTGGTTGCATCTCGATGCCGATCGGGCGCAGGATATTCTGACCTTTGATGATCAGGTCCGGCTCGCCACTCGATTCGGCTTCGAGGATCTCCCACATCTTCTGGGGGTCGAACAGTTTATGCAGCAGTATTTTCGTCATACGACGGGCCTGTTTGACCGCTGTCGCCGATTTCTTGATCAGGCGAGAAAACGGAGTCTATGGGAACGAGTCAGGGAATCCTGGCGCCCGATGCTCATTGATGGGAAATTTCTTATTAAAGAGGATCGCTTGAGCATTCCCGCTGAAAAATTATTAGGGGTGGCGGAACATCCCAATAGTCTTCTGCAATTGTTTGTCTTGTCTCAAGAGCGGGCGGTGCCGATTGACTCGGGGATTTTGAACGAACTCTCCGAATCCGTCAAAAATATTCCCAACGAGCGGTTTCATACCGAGGAAGCCGCCACGCTATTTCGGAAAATTTTGGCGCGACCCGGTCGTATCTTTCAAGCCCTGGAAGCCATGCATCGGGCGTGTCTGTTGGAAAAGCTGGTCCCGGCCTTCACCAGGGTCAGGGGGCTCATGCAGTTCAATCAATATCATAAGTATACTGTTGACGAACATAGTCTCTTTGCCGTGCGGGAGGCCGAACGGTTCAGTGAAGATCAAGGACTCGTTGGAGAAGTGTATCGAAAAATTCAGGATAAAGACCTTCTGCATCTTGCCCTCCTTCTGCATGATCTTGGCAAGGGACGCCCTGGCGATCATAGTGAGGTCGGACAGGAAATCGCACAAAAAATGGCTGACCGGCTGCAGCTGAACGACAAGGAACGGCAAGCATTAGGCTTTTTGGTTCTGCAACATCTGTTGATGTCTCATATCGCTTTTCGCCGCGATCTGAACGACCCCAAAATAATTTTAACCTTTGCGCGAAAGGTCAAATCCGTAGAGATGTTAAGGAAACTGTTTGTTCTGACTATTGCGGACATTTCTGCAGTTGGGCCTGGGGTCATGAATAAATGGAAAGAAACCCTGCTCAGCGAACTCTATTCTCGCACTTACGAAGAGATAACGGGAAAACCGGAGGAGGGCAGTGCTTCATCGGTTCGAGAGAATTTTCTTGGTGACGTGCGGGACTCGCTGGTCCAAGCCCTCACCATATCGGCCCAGGAATCTTTGTGGAAAGGCGAGAGCATTGGGGGATGGGTTGGAACCTATTTACGGCAGTTCCCGGATCGCTATGTACGGGATACCCCTGTGGAGGTGATGGTCCGTCATTGTCTGGCCGTTCGGCAATTTACAAAAAAACCCGTCCATGTCGAGGGACGATTCCAAAGCGAGATGGGAATATCGGAATATGTGTTAATTGCCCAGCCTCAGGAGAAACCGGGAATTTTTATGAAAGCGACCGGAGTGTTGGCTGCCTTGGAGCTCCAGGTGTTAGATGCTCAGGTTTTGACCCTGACCGATGGGACCGTCTTCGATGTCTTTTCCGTCCATGATCCTGATTATGAGCAACATCCGCCTCTCTCCCGGTTTCACGATGTTGCGCAGGAAATGGAGATGGTGGTGGGAGGACAAGAGAGCGTGGAGCAGATATTTTCCCGACGTCGACGGATCCGATTCGGTCGACAGTTTCCTACGGGTCGACGTTCGACTGAAGTATACATCGACAATGAAGTATCCGATGTGTACACCGTCATCGATGTATTTGCCGATGACAAACAAGGATTGCTGTATGTAGTGGCTAAAACCTTAGTAGGGTTGGGCCTTTCCACACATATGGCCAGAATCGGTACCCGGTTGGATCAGGTGGTTGACGTATTTTATGTGACGACCACGGCTGGGGAAAAAATTCTTCGTACAGAAGCTCTGCAAAGGATTCAACGTACGATCCAAAGTTCAGTCGATACCTTTTTGGATTGCGAGACGTAATTAGAGTTATTTTTGGAAAATCATCTCTTTCAAGTTCTTCATACCTTGTTAGGATTGAGAGCCGACCATCGTGGTTCGGATCTCATCGCTTTTCAGCCAAAAACCACCCTTTGCTGTTTAAGCACTTCGCTAAGGCCTCATCGGTGATTCCTCTGCTGAGGGGATTGAGTGAGGTTTCGGAATATTGGACTTCGTTAATCAGTGCTTCTCGGCAAACGCGAAGATCCTGTTCAAACTCTCCTTGGACTGCATCCGGCTTGGCCCAATAGAGATCGGTCCCGCAACCTAGGAAGAAAAAAAATGGGAGAAACACCGTGATTCTGATTAAGGTGTGATGCGGCATTGGCCATCGTATTGTTCTGGAAAAATCCATAAGAAAGAAAATTTTGAAGGGGCGCCCGGGCATTTTAAGAAATTGAAAAAGACCATAAGTGCATGGTCGTTAGTGTAGCAGTTAGGTAAGTAGAAGTCTCTTGTGAGAGCTAAGGGACTCGTTTGGGGCGATGAACGTGTTTCGCCAATTCCCCTAATGCCTGAGAGGTGATTGTCCATCCGCATTGCACGCAAGACCAGAATGCTCCTGTGGGGAACAGTGTGTATTTTGAGCAGTGCATGCAATGTTTTTTCGGCATTTTCTAACCTCCAAAGATAAGCGAGAAGAGTGTTTATCTTAAAATGGCAGCAGGGCCTTCGGAGGAGTGCATGTTAAAGGCCCTGCTGAAGGGCGAGGTTGAAGACCCGCCCCTGACTAGATTTTTACTATGCAAATGATAACCAAAATCAATTTCAAAATAGCATCATTAGGTTCCTATTGTCAAGCTGATGCCTCTGTTCAGAACTGGAGCCGATAGCTTTAAACTGCCTTGAAGGCCAAACTTTCAGTCAGGGAAGCGAAAATCATCCTCCCGGTATTGGTTTGCATATATCGTGTCACTTCTACCTCAACGATCTGGCCAATAGCTTTGCGGCCGTGGTCAATAATGACTAAGGTGCCATCGTCCAAATGAGCCGCACCCTGTCCCGGACTCTGGCCTTCTTTTTGAATAAACACACGAATGGTTTGTCCCGGGAGAATGAGTGGACGAAGTTCATAGGTCAATTCATTAATATTCAACGTTGTCAATCCCTGAAGATTAGCGATCTGGGCTAGATTCCAATCGTTGGTGATAATCAGGCCTTTGAGAGTAGTGGCTAGGGTGAGAAGTTGTTCGTCTACTGGGAGGGTTCCCCGAATATTCTCTTCGGGAATAACAAGTTCAATCGTTGGAAGAGTTCGTAATTGAGAGAGAATCTCCAGTCCACGTTTGCCTCGAATACGCTTGTCCGGATGAGGGGAGTCAGCCAATAGTTGTAATTCCTGCAAAATACACTTAGGGACTAAAAGGCGTCCTTGAAGAAAGCCTGTTTTGCACAGTGAAAGTATCCGTCCATCAATGATGGAGCTAGAATCTAGGAGTTTTGAGGGCTCCGGTGTCAATTTTGGGTCTTGTCCGGGTGGAGATTCCCCGGTTGTTCTCGGGTCCGTAAGTGAGGAGGCGAGTAGGATACCCACCTGCCACCCTAATAAGGGGCAAAACAACAAGCCAAATAGCAGGGTCACTTGTTCCGATAACGGAAAAGATTGAAAGAGGAAATGACTGAGTGTTTGCCAACTTTGCAGACTAAGAAGGGTGAAAACCAGCGTGATGGCATACCTAGTGAGAAGTGAGACTTCAATCTTGGAGAGTTGTTTGATGATTTGGACGCTGACAATTCCAAACAACATTCCGATTAATCCCCATTCAATTTCGGCCTGCCAAAAGAAGAAATCCGTCTGACTTCCGAAAGTCCCACCAAGGGTCAGTCCTGCGATCAACCCCCAAATGGTTGTCTTGTGCCAGGAATTTCCTCTCGCATCCAATAAGGAAAAGGGGGATATCAAATTGTGCATGTTATCCTCTACTTTTTGAGGTGCTTGATTACGTTGCATGAAAATCTCCACAAGGGGTTACGCGCAGATCTCAGAAATTTTACGATAAACTGACTCAGGATGGAGTTCATTGTGCTTGGGTTGATCTTGGTGATGGTGGGAGTATCGGAAGTCTTCATTTCGCTTAAGTCCCAAGGGCTTTAGTCTGTCGGAGAGGTGTGTGGGAGGCGGCATGTCGGTTTTTGCGATAGTGAGTATGGTGGAAAGGCCTCGCAAATTAAATTCATGAAAGATTCGAAATTTCAATAAATTTTGTTGGTCAAAAATAAGGGATTCACATCGCTGAAGAGGAAGATTAGAAAGGAGTCGCAAGGGACGCCTCAGTCGCTTTAGTGGGTCAACGAAAATTGAAAGGTTAAACTCGCAAAGTGGGCGAACCCAGGATTCGGTCGAGGGAAAGGTCCGGTTCAACAAGATAATAAGGGTTCCGCCGGATTTCTTAACTTCCTTGGTGTGAGACTCCAGCAGCCAGGCCTCCTTTTCAGTCAAATGAGGAAGGCAGCATAAAATGAAGGGATTTCCGTCAAAATTCGTGAGGGGAGCGAAGCATAAATCCCCTTTCTGGAGGCATGGAAGTCGAAAGGTTGGAATTTTAAAATTGATGTTCATGGTGTATATATCCTTTCTTGGATTTAAACGATTTTGAATTCCATTTTCATTATCATAAAAATATTTTTGCCGATTGTCAAGGAGCGCAAGGAGCTTTGACCATGCTGAGGAAATTCAGGGTATGGGACCTGATTTGGGAATAATTAGAATCTTGTCACAGAAAGAGCGAACAGTCGGCGAATTGGAAGACGAAAAAAAGAGAGAATTGATCTGTTTGAATCTTGAATGCAAAGCGCCTTCCCTTTTAGGGAAGGCGCTCCAAGATATGTTCCCTGAAATCTCTTAAGCTTATTCATAATCCTCATTGAGTGCTTTTAGGAATGCCGCCAGGGGTGGAATATCTTCCTCAATAAGTGCGATCCGTTTCAGTTCGTCGTCTCCATTGCGAAGGTCCTTCTGGCGAGCCAGTTCTGAGTTGTTCTTATACCCCAAAATCACCTTTTCCAGGGTATCTGCGATTCCGACATGACTATAGGGAGCAGAGTGCCCCAGATCCCGTAAGCCCGGTGTTTTAAAGACGGCAATGGAATTTTGTAATAAACGGTCGGGTAGACAAAACCGAATGATATTCCAAAATTTTGGCCGGCGGCCGTCCAACGCATTTTCACAAAGAGTTGTCCAGAGACGAAATTGAGATTTGGGGAAATCGGGATTCCAGAAAATATTCCAGACTCCGAGATCCGTTAATTGAGGGTTCTCCGTCCCGGGGATGGAACGAAAAGGTTCTTGGGCATTGGGATGCCGGGAGGTAGCTGGAAGAAAGGCCTCGGGGTTTCTATTGCGTCGACCTAATCCTGGAATATGAAGTGCTTTGAAGGCTCCAGATCCGTGAATCTGATCATATTCCATTTGAGCAATACCCGTATTATGGAATTCAAAATCGGTAAAATTGGGTGCGGTATGACAGGCAATACAATTGCCGATCCCCCCCCTTGCCAGATCGCTGGGCCGGAGAGGGCGGTTCCGTCGGGCAAAAAATATTTTCAATCCGCGAAGTTCTTCCTCACCGAACACGAATGGTTGAGCATGAAATTGAAACTTTCCATCTTCGGAATTGGGATTAGAGGTGACGAACTCCAGTGCGCCGGATTCCTCAAGGAAATCGATTAAGACCGTCAAGCGTCGGCTGTATTGTTCCGGAGACTCCCATTTTTTGGGTTGGCGGGGAAGACGGTTTTTCTCAAGAAACACGTCATAAGGAGATAAATTGAAATTACCTTCCTCATCCTGTGAAAAGGCAAGGTCCTCCGTGTAGGCTCCAATGAGTTGGGAGATAGCATGAAAAATCTGCTGGTTGGTTGCCTGAGAAACATCCAGGCGAAATTCTTCCGGTAGAAGGAATTCTTCTGGAATTGTAGGATCGGTTCCTGTGAGAAGGATAGCATAGGAAAGCCCCCCAAATTCTTGAGCCAATTCACCGGTTCCATCATCTTCTCGAATGATCCTGGCAATATGGGCGATGGCAATTGTCCGTTCGTTCGCCAAATACCCGTAATTTCTCCCGGTCAGAGTGCCCTTGACCAAATCGGTCATGGTCGCGAATTCTGCGTCAAAGTGCAAAAAGAAATTTTTCCTCTCAAGGGAAGCATTGACAAGGGGGGGGGAATTGCGGACGGTCGTCTGATGTCCGTCTTCACGGGCCGGAACAGGGCTTCGACCGGCAAAATCCGTATAGGTCCGCATCCCATATTGCGCCACATCCAATTGTTCGTCCACGAAGTGACAACTTCGGCAATTCATGGATTGTCCGGCAAACGGGCCATCGGTGAATTGATCCGGTTGCAGGTTCCAATTCACGACCTTGTCCAGAGCGGCATCGCCAAGAGGCAAAGGACTATTGACATCGCCTCCGTTATCCAAAAAAACCTTGAAGAATTGAGCGAACCGGGTTTCCAAAAACAACCGTTCCCCATTGGTGATTTCTGCCGGATCAACTTCCTCCGCCTCTTGCGCAGAGGCGTCATGAAGTACTCCCAATTCTGAAAAGCTTGTCAATAATAAAATAAGTAGGATCGGAATAAAATGTGTGGGATACATTGAACGTGCATTCATGGGGAACCTCCGTAAATAAAATAAAAAATGGCGGCTCTTTGGCCTGTAGGGAAAGGACCTTCTTCTGTGTCTTTCCTATTCATTTCATGATGACCTTCCTCCGACCTCTTGTGCGGAGGGGATGGTGGAGGATTCGGAGGAGCCTCCACACTCTTTGAGGGCGGACAAATGAGAAAAGCTCGCTCTCAAACTGATAGGCCGATGACGCAAAGGCAAAAAGAAACGAAAAAAGCCCATGAGCCTTCATAAGGCTCATGGGCTCTGGGTTAAAAACCTCTGGCCTAAAAATGTATAAGATCGTCTTTCAGCTTAATCGTCAGCTTCAGGCATCATAAGCGCAGCTTTCTGCCACCACATTTCATACATGGGGATAACGAACATTATAAGAAACCCCACTACCATCAGTATGTCGCCGGTCAGCATCGTAAACACAAAAATCGGTGAAACATAGGCAATTAACCATGGGGAAATGAGGTCCAGCGTTACCCCAAGGAAGGAAAGCCAAGTGGTGACGACTTTCAAGGTAGAACTGGCCATCGTGAGATAGAGCACATGCACCAAAATCATGAACGTGACCGGCATGGTAAACAGATGAAAGTGTGTGGTCTCGGCCAGTTGGCCAAAAGGCATGGGTTCCCCAAACGTAGCATCGGATCCCAAATAATGTTCAGCCAACCCTTTGGGTGTAAGATCGGTCATGCTATGAGCCCAAAAAAAGGTGAAGATGAATCCTGCCAGCATAAGCAGGAGAAACCAGGTATACACTAAGCGGATGTGGCGGTCAGTATCGCGGAGACGAAAGCGGGCATTAAAATTTCGCATTCCATTGTTGCAGGAGGTTAGAACCCCAGCAGAGACTCCAAAAAGCCTTTGTCCGCTCGCCTGGCCGTATTGATGGTGGCACCATTTCCCGTGGGTTTTAAGTAGAGTTCTTCGGCCAGTACGAGGGCGCGTTTGACGCCAGCACTCATGGATCGCACCGACATGGTGGCTCCTGAAATATTGATGACATCCCTGTTGATCCGAATGGGATCATGCATCGTTTTCCCCTGGTATTGATAATTGAAACGTTTTTTGCTCACTTCACTTCCCCGGGATTCTCGATAAATTAAAACTTCAACATTGGTCACTTCCCCTTCAGGGTCAACCCCAACCATATAGGTCATAGGTTTATGCTTCCCGATCGTATGTTGGATAAAGGCCCATCCATCGACTTTTCCCTTCGTTTCTCCGATAAAGCAATCAAAGGTAGATTCCGGAAAATGCCATCCGATGCGTTCTTCGATAAGCCGTTTTTGGTCTTCCGTGATGGTAATGACCTCTGAGCGGATGGAGTCGGAGTTGGGAAACATCAATTTTGCCGCTTCTTCCTCGGTCAGGTAGATATCTTCCTGGACCATTTCCTGTGGTGTGAGGTATCGGTTCAGTTCTTCATCCCAAATCTGGTCAAGCTGAGCCATGGCAGGGACGGCATAGAGGAGACCTAGGGAAATCGTGAGAAGGAATGAAAGAATTAGGATTCGACGAAACATCCTTCGCCCTCGAGTTTTTGTGTTAACTTGTTCAGGATTTGGTCCATCTCTTTTTGGGAGGGTTGGACCGGGTACCAGTCATAAATCCTCGCTCCGCCGCGGAATCCCCAATGTTGCCGCCGTTCGGCCAATTGCAGGCGAACGACGTTGGATTCCAGCGGTTTCATGGTCAGGGTGAGTTGAGAGCGTTCTTTATCGCCCATGCCCTCACGCTGAAGCAGTCCATATCCGGCACTCTGGACATATTCCACTCGCCAGCCAGTTTCGATCACGCCACTGGATTTGTCTTTCATGGTAACCGGATAAGCCTTGAGCGATTCCAAGGAAGAATTCCACACGGAATCCATGGGGCAGGCCATATACCGTTCCACCATCAACTCTGGACCTGAAAGGAAACTGCAGCCCAAGAAAATGGAAGAAATCACAACCAGAGAGGAGAGACGGAACAGGGAAGCCAAAGATAAAGCCAGCATCATAAAAACCGAATATAAAGTGGAGATCAATTAAAAAACGAGAATGATTTGCATTTTATTTGAATTTGATTCTCATTATAAAAAATAACAGGCCGATTGTAGCATCGGAAATTCTATTGGGTCAACCGGGAAGTTTTTGGTGATTTTATAGAGTTTTCACAGGATACGTCTCGATTTGACATTTTGGAGGGGCAGGAGAAAGGCTTAGACCCTTTCTCCTGCCTCGTTGGCGAAAATTGTTAGAAATAAGTCGCCCAAGAAGCGACAAATGCTGTGTCATGAATTCGTTGATCCCCGCTGCGCCCCATAGGGGTATATTGGAAATCCGTTTTGAAGACGGTGTCTTCCGTTGGCCGGAAGTTAAGTCCTAGAGTCAGTCGTTCCCACTCTCCCAGACTCCCGGCTTCCGTATTGGAGTTGAGGTCTTGTCCCAAGTTCATTTTTTCCCACCGTGCCACAGCCGTGAAGGTGGAGACTTCCTGTTTAAAGAAGGTAGGGGCCCAATTACTGAGCCATTGGGGAAGGAAGTGGTAATTCAATTGGAGCCAATAGCCCTGCATACGTCGTGGTTGACCGTTTGGCGTTCCATCAACGCCAAGATTGTTGTCACGGATATAGGCCCAGG
>JALDRK010000040.1 GCA_031315915.1 Nitrospirales bacterium | reverse complement strand
GGGCACATTCGTTGCGGAAGTGACATTGGACTCGGTCGCCCTCATTCAAGGGAACAAAATCATCTCCCGTTTTCGTGAAATGGAACTTGAACTGAAAGAAGGAAAACCGAAGGACCTCGTCATTCTTCGAAAAATTCTGAAAAAGACAGGGGCCAACCCAAAATTATTACAACCCAAGATTTTTCACGCGTTACAACTCCCGTACCCTCAAGCCGACTCTCAAGCTGACCCAACAGTCAACCCGACCGAACATATTCGAGCAAGATTGCAAGTCCAGGTCAATCAGATGCTTATCCATGATCCGGGAACACGCTTAGGACGGGATTCTGAAGCCTTGCATCAAATGAGGGTGGCCACCCGCCGGATGCGGGCGATTTTTCGCGCCGTTCGTTCTTTTCTTGAGCCGGAATGGACGACAACCATCAGACAAGAAGTGGGATGGATCGGATCGTTGCTGGGTGAGGTGAGAGATTGGGATGTGCTCCTGGCATCCTTCCAAACAGAATATTCCGCCCTGGCTTCGCGAGAAGAGCCAGCCTTCGAACTGATTCTCAAGACCTTTCAGGATGAACGATCCATGGCCCGAGCTCGACTCATGGATGGACTACGTAGCGACCGATACCTGAGTCTCTTGAATACCCTGGATGAATCCCTGACACATCTGCCGTTTCAGCCAAATCATCCTTCCCTGACCGACCTCGTCCCAATCGCGTTTTCAAAGCTTGAGAAATGCGTGGAGTCCACCCAGGGTCGCTTCCCCCAACGAGAGTTGCATCGCACCAGAATTTTGGTCAAACGAGTCAGATATACCGTGGAACTGGTCAAGCCTTTTCTGTCCAACCATGCGAAGAAATTCCTTCAGCAGGCGAAATGCCTGCAAGAGATCTTGGGCCAACACCACGACGCCCTCGTGGCCGAACATCATCTCCTGTCTTACCGCACATTGGCACAAAACCCGGAAGTAGCCTTTACCACAGGCATACTGGTTGAACGATTTCGAAATCGCCAAAGAGAGGCAAGCCGGAACCTGCCCCAACTATGGGAAAAATTGAGGAAATTGGGGAAGAAAATGTCAACATAAACAAGAACCTGTCATGACGATTCAAAGAACTTTCCTTATCCATGCTATCGAATGCAGAATGTTTGTTATACTGAACCTGCAAGCGGACAACCATTCTCAGGCCAGCTCATGATTAGGCTCTCATCTTAAGGAAACGCCCACTATGTCGATCTATCAACCAGCCAACCGACTCCCGTCGAGCCCATTCAGAATCTCGATGATCCCAAATGGTATCTGAACAGAGAACTGAGTTGGCTCGAATTTAACAAACGGGTCCTGGAAGAAGCGGAAGACCCCAATCACCCTCTTCTTGAACGGGTGAAGTTCCTGGCGATCTTCTTCAATAATCTGGATGAATTTTTCATGATTCGCATTTCCGGATTGCGGGAACAATTATCCAGCGGAGTCTTGGAAGCCGCTTTGGACGGAATGAGTCCCTCGGATCAATTAGCCCAGATTCGGGAGGCCCTTCTCAAGAACTTTTCGCGAGTTAGCCGTTCCTGGCAGGACGAAATTCTCCCCGCACTTTCAGATGCCGAAATTAAAATTCTTTCATACCAAGAAATAAAACCCAAGCAACGTTCGTTGCTTCGACGTTATTTTCGAAAAGAAATTTTCCCGGCCCTGACTCCGCTGGCATTCGATCCGAGTCATCCCTTTCCTCATATTTCCAACCTTACCGTCAATGTGGCGGTCGTCGCCAAGGATCCCGAACGCGGAGAATGTTTTGCCAGAATCAAGGTACCCAATAGTTTCCCACGACTGATTCGGATTCCCGACGAACATCAAGTCGGCGATGACCAACAGTTGGGGTTGGGCACCAACCCGGAAGCCACCAATTTTGTCTGGCTGGAGGATATCATTGCGGCCAACCTGGATTTATTATTTCCCGGCCTCATGATCCTGGCCTCTTATTTTTTCCGGATCACCCGGGATGCCGACTTTGAAATCGAGGAAGATGAGGCGGGCGATTTGCTGGCCGCGATCGAGGAGCAAATTGACCTTCGACAGTTCGGTTCAGTGGTCAGATTGGAATTGGATCACCAAATGCCCGATGCGATTAAGGATATTCTCGTTCGCAATCTGAAACTGGCACCATATCAAGTCTATACCTATGAGTTCAGACTGGGGCTTTCCAATCTCTTTGAATTGACCGCCATTGATCGCCCGGACCTCAAATTCCCGATTCACCATCCGAATCTGTTACAAGAACCGAATTCAAAGGAGTCCTTATTTTCTCTCATTAAACGTGAAGATATCTTCCTTCATCACCCCTTTGACAGCTTTTCCCCCATCGTGGACTTTATCAGACAAGCCGCCGAAGACCCCAATGTTCTCGCGATCAAACAAACACTATATCGAGTCGGCGCCAATTCTCCTATTGTGGCCGCCCTGATGTTGGCCCGACAAAATGGGAAACAGGTTGCGGTGTTGCTTGAGCTCAAGGCCCGCTTTGATGAAGAGAATAATATTGAATGGGCCAGAAAACTTGAAGATGAAGGCGTGCACGTCGTGTATGGCGTATTCGGTCTGAAGACTCATGCCAAGGTTGCCATGGTGGTCAGAAGGGATTCGGATGGGATCCGCCGGTATCTTCACCTCGGCACGGGCAATTATAATCCGACTACCAGCCGGGTCTACACGGACTTCAGCTTTCTAACGTGCGATACGGGTATGGGGGAGGATGTCACCGACCTGTTTAATGCCTTAACGGGATATTCCAAAAAAGAATCGTATACCAAACTCCTCGTGGCCCCGGGAGGCATTCGAAAACGGCTCCTGGAGCTCATTCAACGAGAAACCACTCGCCAGCTTCAACATGGAGATGGATATATTCTTTTTAAAATGAACGCGCTCGTCGACAAAGGCTGTATCCAAGCCTTATATCAGGCTTCTCAAGCCGGAGTGGAAATCGAACTGCTTGTTCGGGGGATGTGTGGACTACGGCCTGGCATTCCCGGATTAAGCGAATCCATCACAGTCAAATCCCTGGTTGGAAGATTCCTGGAACATTCCCGCTGTTATTATTTTCGAAACGGCGGACAGGATGATCTGTATGTGGGAAGTGCCGATCTCATGCCCAGAAATTTAGACAGGAGGGTAGAAATCCTATTTCCCATCGAAGACCCTAAACTCCGGACCTTTATTGTGGCCAATGTGTTGACTCCCTATATACTCGACACCAATCAGACACGCCAATTGGAGTCAACCGGACAGTACTCTCGGCTGAAAACCAGCCCTGACGTTCCGTCCCTCCATGCGCAAAGTTGGTTTGTGAACCGGTGGACAGGAAAAGGGACGAAATTTTCTTTGCCTGATAAAGGTCAGTCGGTCTAGTGGAAGTGTCGATGACTGAAAAACATCAGTTACGGAAAATCGAATACCCTCCTTGAACCTCGGCCTGCGAGTTATCTTCCAAGAAACACGGCAAGAAATCCGCTTCCAGTTCAGCCATCGGACAGCTCTCGTTTTCGTGAGAAGCTTCCCATGCCAGCCCGCAATTTTCACAATATTTCAGAAAACTCAATCGCCAGTCATTCGGTATTTCTGTGCGTACTCCGTCCATGCATCCAGGTGCCCACGTGACTTTCATGGTACCCTCCTCATGTGACATGTGAATTCCGACATTTCCCGAAAGTCATTCCTTGCCGCTACTTCCCCAAGGTAACCGTACTCCCAATCAGCGATGGACGCCTTTCCTGAGCTATTTCCTGACATTGAGGACAGCCAGAGAAGGGGTCCTGGGCTTCCCAGCAATGTTGACATATTGAGCATTTCCATTCAAAAACTTTACTTTCAGCAGTGACCGACATCAAACAAATCATGGCTTCCTCCACTCGCTCTTCATTCCTGAAAGAGCATGAATACCTGAGAGATTCGTGCAGGCGACAGAAGATCTCCGAAGTTCCCAGATCAAGGCACAACTCTTCCTATTGGCAATATTTACTTGGAATATCGTCGAGTCATAATTCCACTTTGTCAACTGTGCGAGTACCTCTCCCTGTGGTGAGATTGATCGGGAGAGACCAGAATCTCTAATTGTGATCCCAAAAAAGGAAAAAATTCTTCCGCCAGAATTTCACCCGATGTCGTTTGATACAAATCACGAAGAATCTGTTGTTCGCGGGAGGTTCCCAGGACAGGCCCAAGAGCATCCAACCGACGGATGAACCTCGGCATGAACCGTCTCCCGGCCAGCCACAGGGCTTCGACTCGAGCTACCAATACTCCAACAGCCCGACCCTCACCCATTATTCCGTCTCTATCCGAAGGTTGTTGGGCAACACAAATTTGAACATCCGACTGCGGAATAGACCATTCCTTGTCCTTTTTGCCTGTCTGCACACCGTCCAAACATTCCCAGCCTTCTTTCACACCATTCGAGCCGGCCGAACCAGCCACCCCCACCAGGGCATTTGAATCCTGATCGACGAGTTTAACTGCCGATTGCACCGAATCCAAAACCAAACTCTGAATCAATCCTGCCTGCTTCACAAACCACACAATCACGATGCCTTCAGGGTCATGAAATCGGATATAGGACAAAGGCAGAAACACTCCAAGAGCGTCTCCACGATTTTCCGGTTGCCACACGATTCGGCCCAGTGTTTCTTGAATGAGGAGTTTCCACGCATATCCCCAATGAGCCTGATCCATCACGGTAATAACTTGATGCGGAGAGCTGACTTGTTTGGCCAATTTCCAGGTTCGCTGAATGTACGATTCTTCTCCATTGCGTCGATATGGCCACGGACCGGAAAAGACGGAAGGCCAATCCAGAGATCCGAATTCCGTGGTTGTATCGTCCTCGACAAGGACAACCGACCAGATGCCTCGTGCTCCGGTCTTTGACAAACCGCACACATTCCGGTTCCGAGTTCGCAATCGAGTATCGATCCATTTTTTCATGAACATACCTCTTTCAAAGATGGACATCATCGTTCTCGTCAATATCATACGTGTCCTCAATGACGAACCCATCACAACATGGTAAATTGTCGGTTACGAAGTATGGGCGAGGAAAAGAAGAGAGAAGGCACCGTGCCCTTCCCGTGGAAACCACGACAGGGACGAACTAGGCAGGAATGGTGTGACGGATAATTTTGCCTTCCACCATATAGACAACCAATTCCGCGATATTGGTCGCATGATCGGCGATCCGCTCGAGATATTTGGAGATAAATGACAGCCGGATAGCCCGTGAGATGGTTTGCGGGTTTTCGATCATGAACGACAACAACTCCCGAAAAATTTGTTCGTTTAAGGCATCTACATGATCGTCATCTTTGAGAACCCGCCGAGCCAACATGGAATCTCCACGGACAAAGGCGTCAATGGCTTCCCCAACCATCTTCGTCGCGTGCTCAGCCATTAGGGGAATATCGATATAGGGTTTGAGTTGAGGCTCCTGATTCAATTCAATCGCCCGCTCACAAATATTTTCGGCGAGATCGCTGATACGCTCCAGCTCTGTGGAAATTTTCATTGCGGTGGTCACGAAACGAAGATCCCTGGCCGCGGGCTGAAACAATGCCAACAGTTCCAGACACGTTTCATCCACTTCCACGTCGAGAGTATTGACCTGACGATCATTGGCAATGACTTCTTGAGCCACGGTTTCGTCCCGTTCAATCAGTGACATCAGCGCCTGACGCACTTGATTTTCGACGAGCGCGCCCATTCGCAACAGCTTTTGTTTTAACTCCCTGAGTTCGTCATCAAAATGTCGTTGCATAATAGTAGGAACTCCTTGCCGACAGGGGATCAGCCAAACCGTCCTGTGACATAATCTTCCGTTCGCCGATCGGTGGGATTGGTAAAAATCTTCTTGGTGTCATCATATTCGATCAGCTCCCCCAAGAGAAAGAAGCCCGTATAATCCGACACACGGGCCGCTTGTTGCATATTGTGGGTCACTATGACGACCGTCAATTGTTCTTTCAAGGTATGCAAGAGTTCTTCGATTCGGCCTGTGGAAATCGGATCCAGAGCGGAACAGGGTTCATCCATCAGGAGCACTTCAGGATTCACCGCCAACGCACGAGCGATACAGAGACGCTGTTGTTGTCCCCCGGATAAGCCTAATGCCGATTCATGGAGACGATCCTTGACTTCTTCCCATAAACCGGCTCCGCGAAGGCTTTTTTCGACGATTTCATCCAACCGATCCCCTTTCCGGACTTTTTGCAGCTGGGGACCATATGCCACGTTTTGATAAATGGATTTGGGAAACGGGTTGACCTTTTGAAACACCATACCGACTTTGGTACGCAAATCCGTGACATCCACACCCGGACTATAGATATCCTGCCCGTCCAACAAGATTCGGCCCTCCACCTTGGTTCCGTCCACTAAGTCATTCAGTCGATTGAAACATCGCAAAAACGTGGACTTGCCACAACCCGACGGCCCGATAAACGCCGTAACCTTGTGGGCAGAAATTTTCATGTTCACGTTCTTCAAGGCACGGACCGCGCCATAATTAAAATTCATGTTTTCGACCAGAATTTTTGCTGGTTGTTCGGAGAGAGTGTGTGGCATGATGATCGGATCTTGAATGGCAGTCGGCTTCAGGTCTTTATCAAGCTTTTGCACAACGAGTGTCAAGGTTTTTCGCTCCTCGGTCTTCGGGCAAGACGAAAGAGGGTTTGTGACATGTTTGATCGTATCCATACCTGAACCTCATGATTTAAATCGCGGAACCCGCGTATCGCCGCCGCATTCGAGTGCGCAGGGCAATCGCAGCCATGTTGAGGAGAATCACCACCAACACCAGGATAAAAGTCGTGACATACACCATGGGCTTTGCCGCTTCCACATTCGGAGACTGAAATCCCACGTCATAAATATGAAACCCTAAATGCATGAACTTTCGATCCAAATGCACAAAAGGAAAGAACGAATCCACAGGCAAAGACGGCGCCAGCTTCACGACTCCAGTCAACATCAGGGGCGCCACTTCTCCTGTGGCTCTCGAAACCGCCAGGATCAATCCCGTCAAAATGCCGGGCATGGCGCACGGAAGAACCACTCGAATGAGAGATTCCAACTTCGTGGCTCCGAGTCCGAGCGATCCTTCACGATACTCCCGAGGCACGGCGGAAAGCCCTTCCTCCGTGGCCACAATCACGACGGGCACCGTCATCAACGCCAGCGTCAACGATGCCCAGAGAATGCCTCCGGTCCCATAGGTGGGATTCGGCAAGGCTTCGGAAAAAAAGAGCTGATCGATCGTTCCACCCACGGCATACACGAAAAACCCCAGACCGAACACCCCAAACACAATGGAGGGAACCCCGGCCAGATTATTCACTGCTATCCGGATCATCTGAGTCAACACACCCTGCCTGGCATATTCTTTCAGATACACAGCGGCCAGCACACCGAACGGCACGACGGCCACGCTCATAATCAGCACCATCATGACGGTTCCAAAGATCGCGGGAAAAATTCCGCCTTCCGTATTTGCCTCCCGCGGTTCCGCACTTAAGACGGTCCAAAAGTTTTTCACATACATGATGATTTTTTCCGGGATCCCCATACTATTGGGAACCCAGGCCTGAATCAGAGTCGCAACCGGCAAGGACTTCTCTCGCCCGTTCACATCCACGAGTGTGACACGATACCGATTCAATTGATCATAGAGATCCAGCAATTGTTGATTTAACAGTTCGTAGGAGGCTTCGGCCTCCTTGACTTGCCTTTTAATGTTGGCGCTCTCCAACGATCGGAACGTCCCTGGAGTTCGAGCGAACATGCAGATTCAATCGGGCCTGTTCGATACGGTAATTAATGCTTCCGATCTCATCCCGTTCAAGATGATCAATGTGCTTTTGAAGATCATTGGTTTTCTCCAATAAGTCACGTAACACCTTCACCTCTCCCTGCGCATCTGTGGCCAGAAGCCTGTCTCCCTCAAACAGGTCTTTCACCCACCCATAAAAATTTCCCCATTCCCGCCGCTCAAACGCCACCACATCCGATGGATAATCTGTGGCAGCAATGTCGGCCTTATCCACCCATCGAAAGTCCAGTCCGTACAGATCACGATTCCCGACCTTGAGCTGAATTCGCCAGTTCCCATGGGAATTGCCAGAAGATTCGGAGTCCGGAATCATTTCAGTATCCACCACTTCCCCAAGGACCTTTTTTGCCGTCAGACAGGGTGAATTGCACGAGATCTTTAGGCCAAAAGTACCCCATGCCATTCATCAGGATTAAGAGCACGAGACCGCCAATCATCAAAAGGGACACCGCTAATGCCCCACCACAGAGCCAAATGAACAGGCTTCCGGAATCGACAAACTTTTTCAGAAAGGCAGACATGCGTGTTAATATTGCGAATATTTTTTACGAAGTCGCTGCCGCACAACCTCGGCCACCGTGTTAATACAAAAGTAAAACCAAACAGAATGAGCCCGGAAAGAAACAGAACCCGATACAAGGTTCCTCCATGCGGAGCTTCAGGCATCTCGACTGCGATGTTGGCAGACAGGGTTCGGAATCCGTTGAACATGCTCCAATCCAGAATGGGGGTATTACCGGTGGCCATCAAGACGATCATCGTTTCTCCAACCGCCCGTCCGAATCCGATCATCAAGGCGGAAAAAATACCCGGGCTGGCCGAAATAATGACCAGGCGAATCAAGGTTTGCCATTTTGTGGCTCCCAGGGCAAGGGACCGGCCAACAAATGCCGCGGGACATTGGACAACGAATCTTCGGAAATACTGAAGATGATCGGTATCACCGCAAAACCCATGGCAAAGCTGATGACAATGGCATTGCGCTGATCGTAGACAAGACCCAAATGACTCGACAGCCACTGTTTATAATTTCCGTTGAACAACAGCGATTCGATCTCGGCATTTGCGAGGAGACACCCGCCAACAGTCAGAACAATGACGGTCAGCAACACCAATAAATCCACTCCATAACGATCGAGATGTCTCACGGATTTGGGGAGGAGCTTGCCACATCAGACAGACCAATCCAATGACAACCGGGAGAAAACCCATGATTGCCACCAGGGCAGGGAAGATGTCTTGAAGCAAGGGAGCAAACCAGAGACCCGCCAGAAAACCCAACACCACCGACGGCAAGGCAGCCATGATCTCAATGGTCGGCTTGATAATCGAACGCAGATGAGGGTGCATGAACATGGCCGTGTAGATTGCCCCCATCACAGCCAATGGGATGGCCAGAATCATGGCATAGATGGTGCCCTTTAACGTTCCGAATATTAGCGGCATCAATCCTAATTTCGGTTCAAATTCATCCGATCCGCTTGAGGACTGCCAAATATGTGCCGACTCTTCATACCCTTCATAGGTCACCGGAAAAAACAATGCCCGGAACGTCACCTCGGGATGCGGATTGTCAATGGAGAATGCTCGCAATTGCCCATCCGTCCCCAACCACACCGCCCCGTCGGCTTTGGGAGAAAAACGAAGCGAAGCCGTTGCCTGATCGGTAGCATCGAATTCCAACACGGTTTGACCGGTCGTTGCATGATGCAGAATCACCGATCCCTGACCATCGGCCGTGAGAAATCCCTTGTCCCTCTGTGACCAGGAAATGGCTTGCACGGGGTTGGAATGAGATTGAAAGTTCACGATTTTTCGAAATGGGACGTCTCCTCCCCGGACTGAGGAAAATCCTGTGGCGCCCAGGTCATGACCTGCCCCGATCCTGTTCCCACAATTAACGTCCGTTCTCCAAGCAGATACTCCAGAGCGGTCACAGGATCACCGGAGGTGGTGACAGAGACCTGACGGGTCCCTTTCCCGGATTCAGCCTGTAAATTCCACTCCACCAATTCTCCGTTTTGGGTTCCCGCAGACCAACCGTTTTCCAAAACGATCCAACACCAATCGAGTGACAATCATGCCTTCGGGGATGGGCAACTGTTGTTGGGAAACATTTAATTCATCCGAAAAAGAAAACTCGCCCGGTTCTTTCACGGAGGTCAACCAAAGCATCCCGTCCGCCGTCAAGGCCGCAATGGATTGCCGTTCATCTTTTTTGGTATGCGCATGCAACAGCAATTTCTTGCCCTCAGGAATCACTCGCATCGACTGATGAACTTTCACGGTGGGAACCATCGTCCGGATACTTCCCTCAAAGACCGGACGAAATTGCACTTCCACCGGGTACACGAAGCCTTCCCCGGTCCCAACGGACAGAAAATTCCCTTTTTGCCCAACGAGGACAGATGATTGGACCGTCCCTGGAATCTCCAATAGACCGCCAACCTCTGGCAGAGGATTACCTTGAGGCATTTGAAAAAATTTCACCTGACTTTCCTCAAGGACAAAGACCACTTCCTGGTATTCATCCATTCCCACGAGAGTGGTACCCGAAGAAAAATCCCCATCATGTTCGAGAATAAGCGACGCGTCCTGACGACCATCAGCCGCATGGAATAACGGAAGCACCTCCCACAGCAAATACAAAAAAATTCCGAGAATACTCACAATGGTGGCAATCCCGCCCACCCAGACCACCACGCCTCCGGCTTGATCCAGCCAATGCCTGAACCGACGGTGGCCTGCCCGGCTTCTTACGACAGGCTCTGCAGAAGTGGAAACTGACACGTCTGGACCGGAAACCGGTGAGGTTTTCAGCATATCCGTAGGCTAGATCACAAGATTTGATTAGACAAAACACAGCCGCCACCCCATGGAATGAAACGAGGAAGCGGCTGCCATGTGACATGGAAGGAATTATTGCAAATTCACGAATTGTTTTTCGCTGAATTGTTTTTCGATGATTTGAGCACTGATCGGAAAATATCCATCTTTGATCACCACTTGCTGTCCTTCTTTACTGTAGACAAACTTCAAAAACTCCTGAACGATGGGTGATAAAGGTTGATTGGGAGCCTTATTCACATATACAAACAGGAAACGAGACAAGGGATACGTCCCTTTCGAAGCGTTCTCAAACGTGGGTTCCACAAACGTCTCTCCCTCCTTCATAGCCAAAGGAAGAGGTCTCACCCCGGACGTCCGGTACCCGATTCCGCTATACCCGATACCTGCCTGATCCTCAGTCACCCCTTGAACGACAGAAGCTGAACCGGGCTGCTCTTTCACTTCATCTTTGTAGTCCCCACCTTCCAGAACGTGTTCCTTAAAGAACCCGTAGGTGCCGGAAGCCGAATTACGGCCGTAGAGGCTCATCGCTGCCTGAGCCAGATTACCGGTGACCCCAATCTGGCCCCACTGGTCGAGACTTTCCTGAGATCCCCGACGCCGGGTCTTGGAAAATGCGGCATCCACCTGTGCCATGGACATTCCCGGAATAGAATTGTCTTTATTCACATAGACAGCCAAAGCGTCGATCGCCACCGGAAACGCTGTTGGCTTATAGCCAAACTTTGCCTCAAAGGCATCCATTTCCTTGCCCTTCATTTTCCGGGACATCGGTCCCAATTGGGCCGTTCCTTCAATCAACGCCGGAGGAGCCGTACTGGACCCTTTTCCTTCAATCTGGATTTTGACGTTGGGATATTTCTTTCGAAATCCTTCGGCCCACAGCGTCATCAAATTATTTAACGTATCCGAACCAATGCTGTTTATATTTCCGGAGACCCCGCTCACCCTCTCATAGGGTTTCCATTCCGGATCTTCCATGGAATCATCGGCATACACAGGCATTCCGCCTTGCAGAGCTACCAACCCAGATAATAACCCCACGAAAACCCAGCTCCATTGTCTTTGCCCGATTTGCGTCATGAACTGTTCCTCCTTGGTAAGGTAAAAGACTACGAAAACAAGATTGCTCTTATGTAACGTCCATGTTACGAACGTGTTAAATGGCGACCACCTGATCCAGAGAGTTGCTTATGTTTTGGGCAAAAATGAGGTTTGTTCTGACGAAAACTTCGTGAGACACAGGACAAATTCATTCGCACATCAAAATCGAACCCCTTTCTGTCCAAAACAACAACTCCTTCCTCCCTGAACGAACCTACAATAGAAAACAATTCTCCCCATCGCATCCATGGCAAGGCCTGTAATAGCTCTTCGATGGAAATACGATTATGGCTGGCAATGACCTCCAGTACGGAAATACTGTGGTTGCCTAGAATTCTCCGATTGGGCAACATGGAAGTTGTTGTGGCCATACTCACCTCCTTGTCCATCATTTTGATGATCCGACCCTGGTATTATCCTAGCGAGAGACTGTTGCCGGCAGGTTGGGTTCAGGTTACGGCTCTGTAACTTTTTATAGGATTAAGGAAGTGCCAAACCTTTGGTGAGTTGAAACCTTGAAAGCCCAAAATGACAAGAAGGCCCGAGAAACCTTTAGTTAACCGGACAAATTTTGCAGAGTTTGCGGGATTAAGTAAGAACGGTAAGGCTGGCTGGCACCAGGCAAGGATAGAATGAGCAGAGATCCCTATTGAATGTTATGACAGACAATCGGGCATTTCTTCAGGACAGTCAACTTGAAGATTTTTCGACAGACACCGGCAAATCCAACTCAACAGTTGTCCCCTTTCCCACCTCACTGAGAATACGAAGTTTCCCTCCAAGCAGTTGAGTCAGATGCTTGACAATTGATAGCCCCAAACCCGTTCCGCCTTCTTCGCGGGACCGGGCCCGATCAACTCGATAAAAGCGTTCGGTCACTCTGGAGAGATCTCGGGACGGGATGCCTTGTCCGGTATCCCTAACCTGCAGAGTCACCCGTTCCCCCCCCATTCGCACCTGAAATGAGATCGTCCCTCCAGCCGGCGTATATTTAATGGCATTATCTACCACATTCACCAAAATCTGAATCAGCCGATCTCGATCGGTCAACACTTGGAGAGTCCCATTGATTTGATTGATAAATTGAAGTTCTTTTTTGAGTACCTGTGACTGAAACATTTCGCACACATCCTCAACCACGCTCCCCAGTTGCAGCACTTCATGACGCACGACAATATTGCCTGACTCAATCTCCGAGAGGCTCCGCAAGTCATTTACCAATCTGCTCAGACGCTCCGCATGCTGATGAGCCACTTGAACGAATTTCCGGTTGTTCGGCGTCTCCAGTGTCGGTTCATCCAGCAAGGTCTCCAAATATCCCACAATGGCCGTAAGCGGCGTGCGCAATTCATGCGACACATTATCGATAAATTCCGCTCGAACCTGTTCCAACCGCCGCAACTCCGTCACATCATGCAACACAATCACACTGCCTTGCTTCTTGTTGGAAAAGGGCACCGGAAGGGCATACACTTCCAACACCATGGGAACGGGGGAATGCAATTCCACCTCTGCATACCGGGTTTCGTGCAGGGCCAAATGCCGACAGGCTTCCACCAATCCGGCCAATTCTTGATGCCGGATGACTTCCCAGACCGTCAACCCCTGCAGAACTTTCGCCTCTAACCCCAAAATGCGTCTGGCGCTGGGATTACTGAACAACACCTCGCCCTTCGGGTCAAACGCCAGCACGCCTTCCACTAAGTTCTCGACCACGGCCACGATTTTCGCCCGCTCTTCTTCCAGATCGGCTACACGGGTCTGAATCTGGTCGACCATGTGATTGAGCCGGACACTTTCAATATTCAAGTCACCTGAACGGGCGGGAGACGGAAGACGTTCCTTAGAGCCCGAGATTCGCTTTAATTGGCGAAGACCGGCCTGAATGTCTGCTTGTTGTTCACTCACCTGCTTCCAGGCTCGGTAAGTCAGGCCATACGCGGCTCCCAGCAACCCGCATCCGACCAACACCACTGCCCAGAGTGGCCACCCCCAGACCATACCTCCACTGACCAACACCATAGCCGCGGTCATTAACAGCACCACAAGTAAGGGAGGATGAATTTTGATCATGGGTTCGCGACAATCGACTCAGTTCAATGAGATTCGGACTCGAACCGATACCCGACGCCTTTGACAGTCACAACCCGTGATTGCTCGGTCCCGAGTTTTTCCCGTAACCGCCGGATATGCACATCGACGGTACGGGACTCAATATCCACCGCATTGGAATAGCCCCACACCGTCTCCAGGATTTGGTCGCGATTGAGCACCCGGCCGTTGGCTTTCATGAGGGCACACAGTAAATCAAACTCTTTCACCGTCAGTTCCACCACCGCTCCCTGCACGGTTACTTGATGTTTCCCTTCATCCACTTCCAGGGCTCCGACTTTTTGCACGGCGGTGGATTCCTGACCCTGCCCCCGGCGGAGCACCGCCTTAATCCGGGCCACCAATTCCCGCGGACTAAAGGGTTTCACCATATAGTCATCGGCACCCATTTCCAATCCGACAATCCGATCGACTTCCTCCGCCTTGGCCGTCAACATGATGATCGCGATATTGGCCGTCTTGGGATCTTTCCGTAATTTCCGGCAGACTTCCAAGCCATCCAGGCCGGGCAACATCAGGTCCAGGACAATCAAGTCGAGCGTCCGGTCTCTCGCCACCTGTAAGGCGGATTCTCCATCCCGAGCTTCCAGGCATTTCAGTCCGGATTTTTCCAGGTGATACTTCACTAGGTCCAACAAATCCTTCTCGTCATCAACAACCAAGACTGTGGCCGACATCGGTTACGCTCCTTTTCTTAGATATCATCCTGAGGCCCTCGGTCAATTGCCGCCTGCACCTCACTCCGATAGCGTTCAAAATGTTGCTTGATCGCCAGCATGGCATAACAATCATCTTCATTGTAATCCAAAATTCGTTGCATCAGAGATGGGTTCCCGGGATCATTCAAATAGTCGTTATACCAGGCAATGGAATTGGCTCCGGAAGGATCAAGATCCCGCCACTGAAAACCAATCCATTTGGCGATGTGCTTAATACCATAGGAAAAGGTCGGCCAGTCCGAGTAGTCCACAACCAATTGCTGGTACAGATCATATTCCTTAACTCTATACGATTCAAAGGTGTCCGAATCCAGCCCGTACCGTTCCATCAGTTGTTTCAAGGTCGTTCGTTCCTTGTGCGAATAGACATAAAACACTACGTTGCCACAGGATTGTAAAAACGTCCAGAAGGCTCGAACGGTCCGCTCTTCATCTTCCGGCTGCTTGGCCCAAAAATATTCATAGCGGGCCGAACGATCCGGCTCGCAGATCACGTAACCAAAGAGGTAAACCACGCCTCTCGTAGGATCATCTTCAATATCAAAGTAAATTTCCCGCTCAACCTTTGGAAAAGTATATCCCGGCCGGATGACCGGCTTCCCCTCTAGCGCCACCTGCGCCCGCTCCTTCATGCGGTCCAGGGATTTTTTCCCCATCCGTGGGATTTTAAGTGGCGGGGCTAGATAATCGTCCACCTCCATGGCGGCAATATCAGCGATGGTCCGAAGCCCCACTTCCTTCATTGCAAACTTTTGTTTCCCGACAAAAAATAGGCCGGTGGGGTCGGCCTCGGCCTTCACCCATCTATAACATCGCGTAAACCACCCGCACATCGTACAGTGGCTTCCCAGAACGGGTTCCGAAGACACGTCACCCGACACCAACCGCTGCACCTCCTGCATGGCCTGGGCAAACCGTTCCTCGAATGGGACCGGATCGAATTCTTCAATTTCCTTGTCCACATTAATGATCCGTCCTCCGGGGGAAACGGTGCCCTGAATCTTCTCCAATAGAAATCGATAAAACAGAATCTGAAAGGCATAATGCTCCTTGAACTTCCGTTTCTTACTTTCGGACTCTTCCCAACCTCTTCCCGCCTTAATATCAATGGGCTCATACAGAAACGGACCTAACCGAGAAGAACTGTCCTCCCGTTTCACCAATAGGTCCGGTCTTCCCACAAAATGCTCATGAATCAGACAACCCTGATAAATGATAGGAGATCCACGCTCCATCGCCGACAAGGTTTCCTGGAACGCGGGTTCTACAGCTAAATGTTGCAGGTCCGTAATCTCCTGATCGCCCAGCGAACTAATGTAATCCCGCTCGGTCTGCAACCCCACCTCCCACAAGAGTTTCACAAAGGAACTCACCTCGGATTTCTCCGAAGGATTCCCGTTACTATCCAGAAACACGCGATGCAAACACTTGGTGTAGTTATAGAGATCTTGAGCGGTAATTCGCTTCAGAGCCATGAAAATGGAAGGAAGGAAAACGAAATTTCACAGGTAGATGAAAGATGAGGGAATAATTGAACACAATACTAGCACAACAGAAAAAAAGATAGAATATGAATCTCTACAAACGACTTTGGCCTTTATTTTGTCTCAAGGTTGGAAGTTGTAGTGCTCATTAGTAGCTGTCGCACCAAAGCTTTCGTCACCGACCAGAACATCGTCGAATCATTGAGGGTTAGCACTATGCCATGTCTTCGCTCTTTTTCCGGATGAACATAATTGCGGTACTCCTTCAGGACGTCTGCGACCCCTCTTGCAGATTCTGTAATCCATCTCAATTCGTGCGCAACTTTTATATACGAATCCAACATCCATTCTTGGTAATTCAATGTCTTTCCGGTGATTTTGTCCTTGGGAGCCGAGGCAGCATTTATTAGAGAGTCTTTCACCGACATCTTGTTAGCTCTAGCAACGAAAAGAGCTTCAAGCAAACCTCCCATCATAACAATTGACGCTAGATGTGCCTCAGCATTTACACAACGACAACACTCTTGCCACCGCCGCGCCAAAATTTCGCACATCTCGGGATTTCCAGCCAGAGGAGAGAAATCTGGCGGAATATCATCAGTATTTGTTTCATTTGTAATTGCTGGTTCCGTAAGGACAGTTGTTAACATGCCAACAAGGCCGTTCTTGACATCCCTTAGAGCATCGAGGTAGGTCTGGCGTGCTGCATGCCTTGCGGTGGATTTCAAAATAGTTGTGTAGTGCTGATCCACATGGGCGAGGTCGATACCAGGTATACCGTCAGTAATAATTGGGCGATGGGTATTAAACCACGCCAGAGCGGTCGCCTTTAATGCCCCTATTGCATCAACACCTCTAACTTGATTGGTTTTGATCTTAGAAACCAAAAGCCGCGCGTTAGTAACTTCTCGAATTGCTGCGTCAATAGTATCGGAAGACTTCTGCATTGGCTCTTTTCAATTTGAGAGGTAGGGACTTCTCTTCACCTACGAGATTTTGCATTCTCAATAGCTTTCTTTGCAGGCTTCTTTACAGCTTTCTTTTTCCCCACACTTCGAGAGATTGAACTTTCCGGACCATTTCCTGGAAGTGCCATTGCAACAAGGTTTTCCCCAACAGAGTTAATGCGATACTTTCCGGTGGTAACAACATCTAGATAGCCCGCATTTTTTGCATTATTGAGGGTATGCCGCGCATTTCTCGGTCTCTTTCGACCTGCCAGCCGTGCGGCCTCCAAAAGAGAATCAGCATCTATCGTTTCTTTTCTTTGTGCCTCAGGTGCCTCAAAACAGTAAAAGTACGCAACGACCGCAGCAAACTGTTGATCACTCTTTGGTGCCTTGGTAGCTGTAAACTGCTTGATATCCATCGAATGAGTTGTTCCCCCCGCACTTCCAGGCAGTAACGAGGATGCAGGAGTCGGCATAGGGGAAGGTCGAGAAGACTGGGGAATTGATGCCGATTGTAACCCTAAGGTTTCGGCGGCAAAGCGCATCGCTAGTGCTTGGGCAGTTTTGTCCAGTTCTTGAAGTGTTTCAACAATAACCTTGGCTGCATCAAAGTGGGTCGTTTTACCATGGGGAAGTTTTACCTCTTGAGTCATGCGTGCCTCCATTGATTGCCATCACAATAGAAGATTTCATCGGCGATAACACAACATTACCGGTTTGAGGGATCAAAACAATAACAACTTTGTCTTTTTAAGATTTTACCGTAACTTTTGGGCTGTTTTTTTGTTTTAACCTAAAGCAATTCCCAAAGGATTCTCAGAAAAATGGTCGGCCTTGATTTCAGGGCATATTCTGGAATACCCCCTAAAAGATTCTTCGCCAAACAACTAAATTAGTCAAGTTATTAATAAGAAAATGGATTCCAAGGAAAGAATATTCCTTACGGATTGGTGGCTATTTATGCAAGGTTCAGGGCAAACTCACCAAGTGTCCATCTAATCAAAGACGACAGTTTTTCGGCCATAGACCAGGACTCGGCGTTCGATATGCAGACGGATGGCGCGGGCGAAGACCATCACTTCCAGGTCACGGCCTTTGCGGATAAGGTCCTGCACGGTGTCCCGATGGCCGACACGAACCACGTCCTGCTCAATGATAGGACCTTCATCCAACTCCGCAGTGGCATAATGGGCGGTGGCACCGATTATTTTCACGCCCCGGTCGTAGGCTTGATGGTAAGGCTTGGCTCCGACAAAGGCCGGGAGGAAGGAATGGTGAATATTGATCACTGGACATCCAACCTGTTGCAAGAATGTTTCCGTGAGAATTTGCATGTAACGGGCGAGCACTACCAGATCCACACCCACCGAATGCAGGGAATCCAGCACTTGCCGTTCTTGCTTTGCCTTTTCACCCGGCTGCACAGGAAAATATTGGAAAGGAATTTCAAACGCCCGCGCCCACCACTCGGCGGTCTGATGATTGGAAATGATCACCGGAATCTCGATGGCCAGTTCGCCTCGCCGGAATCGCTGCAACACATCCACCAGACAATGATCATATTGTGAAACGAGGATACCCACATTCGGCTTCCGGTCGGAAATGTGAATTTGAAAATTCATGTCATGGACTTTGGCGATCGGGCGAAAGGCCGTTTCAATTTCTTCGGCAGGCACCTGGAATCCTTCCAGATCAAAGACTGTGCGCATCAAAAAATCGCCGGTCTCCCGGTCCGTATGATGGTCGGAATCCAGTATGTTCCCGCCGAAATCGTGAATAAAGCCGGACACTCTCGCGACCAGACCCTTTTGGTCCTGACAGGTGATCAACAATATTGCCGTACGATTCGACATAATACCCTCAAGGTCGCTAGATGATTGTTACAGCCTACACCCGATGGGGGTGAAAAGAGGGAAAGAGTAATACAACGGGGGAGAAAAGGAAATGCCTTCCGGAAGGCTCATGAGGATTTTCACAATGGACGGGGCCAAACCGTAGGATTATTAACCTGGGCACAGATCCTTCGGCGGAGCCTCAGGATGACAATAAGAGATAAGAAATCCCAGGGCCACACATGATTTGCCCATGTCTCACCCTGTCATCCTGAGTGGAACGAAGGATCTAGCACTGCCAAGATATCTTCAAGCAGGACGCAGATTCTTCGTCTTGGCCTCAGAATGACAACAAAGAGGAGGGTTCTCGCTAGTGAATCGCTATCCCATGTTTTGATCGTACTCGGCTGCTTCCACGAAGAAATAGGTATGGCAGGCGCGGTCGATAAACGTCTTGGACAAGGTTGGCGGCACCCCATTGAATTTGGCAATACTGATAATCTGTTCGATCAGATCACGAGGGTGGCAGCTCCGCATATTCAATTGATACTTTTGATACACGAATTCCAGAATGTAATCCATGGCGCTCGAATCGTAGGGCACACCCTTTTTCTTACACACCTCTTCAAAGATTTGCCTGAACCGTTCCGGCGTGGGATCGGCAATGTAAATTTTATTTCTGATACGGCGAAGGAATGCTTCGTCGGCCAGTTTCGCAGGCTCTAAATTGGTCGCGAAGAGCACAATGGTATCGAAGGGAATTTGAAAGACTTTTCCGGTATGCAGCGTCAGATAATCCACCCGTTTTTCCAAGGGCACGATCCACCGGTTCAACAGATCGCGAGGCCGGACCAGTTGCCGCCCAAAGTCGTCGATAAGAAAGACGCCGCCGTTGGCTTTGATATGCGGCGGGGCCTTGTAATATTTCGCGGATTCGTTAAAGGACAAATCCAGTGTGGCCATCGTCAACTCACCGCCCGCAAACTCAATCGGCCGTTTGCACAAAACCCATCGCATATCCTTTTCCACCTTGGCTTCAATGAGCGTCCGGGTGGGTTCCGATGGGGTTTCGACACGAATATGGGTAATGGGGTCGAAGACTTGAATAATCTGTCCATCCACCTCGATGGCGTACGGAATAAAAATTTCTCCCCCGCCTACCGCCTCCAACATTTTCCCGATAGCTTCCGCTAGGACGGTTTTTCCGTTGCCGGGCGGTCCGTAGAGAAAGGTGGCCCAGCCGGAATTGACCGCTTCCCCAAGCTGGTCGATCGTCCCCGCCGTCAAGACGAGGTGCTCCGTTGCCGCCACCACGGTCCGTCGATCAATCGTGAGACTGTTCACCGGCTGGCTTTTGACCATCTCGATATAGTGTTGAAGCGGAACGGGGGCCGGCCCGACATACCGGCACAGTTCCATGAAGGCATTCGCCCGCGCCCGGCCGGCCTCCGTGAGCGTGTACCGGAGCAAGACGCCAAGGGATTCGCCGTGCCCTTTCACTTCGCAATATTTCTCCCGCTGGACCAGCGTGAACAACTCTTTCATAACGCTGACCGGCAATTTCATAATCTCTCCTGCAGTTCGCTCGGTCACCTCTCCGGTGGAATACAGCGTACGGACTAATAACTGCACGAGCAGTTCTTCGGGCAAACCGGTTTCTTTGATCGTAGTGGGCGCAATTAACGCACGAGGGTCTTTTGGGGATGTGGTCGCACTCCCATTCGTCGGTGTCATAGTGGCCACGGAACTCATGCATATCCTCCTTTACGGTTCAACGCGTTTTCTATTCAACATCGGTATCATTAGGAATGTCTCGAAACGGGTGTGGTCTTTCTTGAAGGATCGAATCCCGTTACAATCAGAGACAGGACATGTGGGTGAGCCGCTCGTCATGTCCGGAATCGGATGATCCCTCAATTTCTTATCTCGTCAGTTCGTAAGTCCCCGAGGTTCATTATTATCATCCATTGGCCAGCGACACTTCTCATTCTCGCTCTGGGGTTGGTTTTTGGTGCCTGCTCTTCCCAACCCGATCCCAATACCATCCGAATGGGTGTGGCCCAGGCCCCGACCAATCTAGATCCGCGATATGCCACGGACGCCACTTCGGCCCGAATCAATCGATTGCTCTATTCCCGGCTGGTCGATTTTGAGCAGGATGCGACTCCGGTTCCGTCTCTGGCCACCTGGGTTCAGCAGTCCCCGACCCACTATGTCTTTACATTGAGAGATCACGTTCCTGAATTTCATAACGGGCAAGGGGTCACGTCTCAGGACATTAAAGCCACCTATGAATCGATCTTAAGTCCTCACAACGCGTCTCCCCATCGAGGCGTGCTTCACATTATCGACCGCATGGAAACACCATCCGACACGGAAATTTCCTTTTACTTAAAACGGACCGATCCCTTCTTTCCCAGTTACTTAGTTATCGGCATTCTCCCTGCAAACCTTATTGCCAATCGGCATCCCTTTTCGGACCACCCTATTGGCAATGGTCCGTTTCGCTTTCTCGACAGGCCGGATGAAACCCGCGTGCGCCTCGTGCGTCAGACCGATGGACAACTGGTGGAATTCCTGAGAATCCCCGACCCCACCGTTCGTGTCCTGAAGCTCCTGGCCGGTGAAATTCAGTTGCTGCAAAACGATCTGCCCCCTGAACTGGTCGCCTACTTAGCCAACCAGCCCACCCTGCACCTTCAACAAAGTCGAGGGGCAAATTTCGCCTATCTGGGATTCAATCACCAGGATCCACTGACCGGGAACATTCTCGTTCGGCAAGCCATTGCCCATGCGATCAATCGGGAAGACATTATTCGGTATGTCTTTCAGAATCGAGCCAGACAAGCGCAAGCCCTTTTCCCTCCCGATCATTGGGCCGGACCGGTTCAACTTACCGGATATCCCTACGACCCGGACCGGGCCAGAACATTGCTCGCTGAAGCCGGATTCGGCATCTCTCATCGCCCCACACTCATCTATAAAACCTCCACCGATCCGTTTCGCCTGAGACTGGCCACCATCATTCAAGATCAACTGAGCCGAGTAGGCATCGATGTCGTCATCCAAAGCCATGACTGGGGAACCTTTTATGGAGACATCAAAACCGGGCGATTTCAGATGTACAGCCTGGCCTGGGTTGGAGTGAAAACACCGGATATTTTTCGATATGCCTTTCATAGTCAGTCCATTCCTCCGACAGGAGCTAACCGCGGGCGGTTTGCCAGCCCCATAGCCGATCATCTGATTGAGCAGGCAGAAGTCTCAACCAACCGCACGGAACAGCGCACCCTCTACCACGACCTGCAAGTCCATTTTCTGGAAACCCTGCCCTATATCCCTTTGTGGTTTGAAGATCACATCTGCTTCTCTTCTACCGAGATCACCGGATATCGGCTCGAATCGGACGGCAACTTCGACGGTCTTCTTCAGGTCCAACGGAATACTTCCACCACTCACGTCGCCTCGATTCGAAGCCCCGCAATATGAGGAAATTTGTCTTGACTACGAGAGCTCAGACAACTCTCAACAATCGGTGATGATTCCGCGAATTTCATGACTGCATTTTTGATGACACGCCTGTCCAGCACACTCATCGGAATCTTGGGCGTGTTGTGCCTGGTCTTTTTGTTAATTCACCTCATTCCCGGGGATCCCGTGGAAGTCATGCTGGGCGAGTCGGCCTTACAAGCCGACAAAGAAGCCTTGCGACACAGCCTGGGTTTGAACCTCCCCCTACACCAACAATGGTGGGACTACATGAGGAGTCTCCTGCGCCTTGACCTGGGACATTCGCTCTTTTCCGGGAGACCCATCCTGGATCTTCTAGTGGAGCGCATCCCGGCTACCCTGTATCTCAGCCTGGTGTCGTTAACGATCGCCATTACCTTGGCTCTGCCACTGGGATTACTCGCGGCCACCCATAAACATCAACCGTGGGATCTGGGAGCCATGGGATTCGCGTTACTGGGCATGTCCATCCCCAATTTTTGGTTAGGTCCGATCTTGATCCTCGTGGGGTCCTTGTGGTTGGGGTGGTTTCCCGTGAGCGGACAGGAAGGCTGGAACGCCGTGCTCCTTCCGGCTTTGACCCTCGGAACAGCCATGGCCGCCATCCTCGCGCGAATGGTCCGTAGCAGCCTGTTGGAAACTCTCGGTGAGGATTTTTTACGCACCGCGCAA
Organism: Nitrospirales bacterium; assembly: GCA_031315915.1. Taxonomy (GTDB): domain Bacteria; phylum Nitrospirota; class Nitrospiria; order Nitrospirales; family UBA8639; genus JACKFE01. The sequence goes on along the minus strand of JALDRK010000040.1, from coordinate 11,493 downwards.
GCCAAGGGACTTTCCCCTACACGGATTCTGCTCGTTCATGCCTTGCCCAATTCGCTCCTCCCGATTCTCACTCTTCTAGGACTTCAACTGGGAGGCTTACTGGGAGGAGCGGTCATTACGGAAACCGTGTTTGCTTGGCCCGGCCTGGGTCTACTCATGATCGAAGCCATCCAACAACGGGACTATCCGGTGGTGCAAGCTGCTGTCCTCTGCATCAGCCTGACCTACATCCTGGTGAATCTTCTCACCGATGTGGTGTATGCCTGGTTGGATCCCCGTATCCAATTCAAACGACCATGACCATGCGATTGTGGTTTCCGGCATCTATTGTCATCCTGTGGGGGGGCCTGGCTCTTGTGAGTCCACTGCTCCCCCTGAACCCGCATGCCATTGATCTGGCCAACATCCTCACTCCGCCCGGTGCAACAACATGGTTGGGATATGACGATCTCGGGCGTTCCATCGCCGATCGCCTCGCAACCGGCGCTCAAACATCTTTTATCGTCGCATTGGCTGTTGTTTTTCTGGGTGTCACCCTCGGCGGACTCCTGGGCGCCACCAGCGGCTACCTCAGCGGTTGGGTGGATCATATCTTTGTTCGCATCGTCGACATCCTGCTGGCCTTTCCCGGATTACTCCTGGCCATCGCCTTGGCCGCAGCCTTGGGTCCAGGCATTGAAAATGTCATTGTGGCCTTGAGTCTTACAGGCTGGGTGGGATATGCCCGCTTGGCACGCGCACAAGTGCTCTCACTCAAACAAGCGGACCATGTCGTAGCAGCCAGGGCCATCGGTACGTCGACCTGGCGCATCCTCACGCGTCATTTGCTGCCTCTCCTGACCGCTCCGCTGATTGTGGAAGCCAGCTTTGGCATTGCCGGTGCTATCATTGCCGAAGCCGGTTTGTCATTTTTGGGCCTGGGCGTCCAACCGCCCGAGGCATCCTGGGGCAGCATGATCCGGGACGGCACACGATATATGCTGGTCGCCCCTCATCTGGTCATTATTCCGGGGATGACCCTGATGCTGGTGGTGCTGGCTGCCAACCTGTTGGGCGATTGGCTCCGTGATTGGCTGGATATAAAAGATCAGGTGGGGAAGAGATAGAGAACAGACAGGTTCTGTCGCAAAAACTGGTAATGGTCAAACATCATCACACCCCATGGGAGCCTTTTCTCTATCCTTACAATCAATATCTGATAGCCGTATCGTTGCTTCACCATTTTCCTATCGACCATTTTTTATTTGGATTCCAAAAAATCCACCCAAGGAGTTTCATCAAAACTTTCGAGATACTTCAGAGTCACAGACCGCGATTCTCCTGAAAGCTGATCATAATGCTCACGGTCCTGCAATAGCCTTTCTAAAGCTTTACACCAGGGCTCCATATTCTGAACCGGGATCATGGGCTCCGGTAACAACCGTTCATCAAGGGTCTTACCGTATCCACTGATAGGGTTGACGGGGAGCAGATAATCCACGTCCATTTTAGCTTCCCGAAGCCCTCCAATATCGCTGGCAAGGACCGGGATACCACGAACCATGGCTTCAAACGCCACCATTCCAAATGCCTCACCCCACAACGAGGGCACAAGAAGGATCTTCGCTTGCGAATATATTGCGTCAACGTCCTCTTTCGGTTCTAACACCGAAATGTTCTCGTGCCTGCTCAACTCGCTGATATCATGAGCTGTGGTCGCCCATCCTCGAACCGCCGCAAACCTTGAGGCAGGAAACTGTTGTGCAAGCTGAACAACGATAGGCAGCCCTTTGATTTTTGAGGCATTCATAAACATGATAAAGGGATTGTCAAAATGCCCAAGAGAGGGCGCGTGAAGATGCTGGTGCAGAATTTTGGGAAGGCGAACGGTGGCCAGTCGGCCCCACCGTTGAATGTATTCGCTGACATAGCGGCTCATCGTGACCATTTCCACCGGAGATCCAAATAATTTTGCCAAATTGGGATCGGGATAAAAGGCCTCCGGCCCAAACGGTAATGTCGCCTGACTGAGGACCAGCACCACGATTCTTTTCACAGCCGTATCGAGAACCACCGCCAGGGAGAGATATGTGGGATCTTCTCCGATGAGCACACAATCTGGCTTCCACCGACGAATGACATAATAGAGAGCCTTCTCAAAATTCACTTCTTGAGGTATCGCATACACCTTCACGCCTTGATCAACAGTCAAGGTGCTAGACAAATTCCCACGTGAGCGGCCTGGAGGCTCCCCTTCCTTGTCGAAAGATTTTCGGCTGACCACAACGGTTTCATGGCCACGTCCGGCAAGCATCCTGATGACGCTCCGCACCGTTCGGGTCGCACCGGAATACCCCGCATCATATGGCAGCTTGTGAATGAGCAGAAACCGCACGGTGGGAACTCAACGCGACTCAGGTGTTATGAGATTAGGAGGAAATAGTATCTTACCCTTGGCTGTCTTCATGAGCCTCTAAATTGCCAAACAGCTCGGCGAGCTCTTTGTCAGAGAACGAATCGAGTGTGTGTTTAATGGTATCGATTTCGGCAGTATTTTCCTCTGTCGTAAAACTCGTTTCGACGATGCCAGCAAGATTGGCAATCGTGAGACGCTGCATAAACATTAATCGGATAGGTAAGTCCACATCAAAGGCATCTTTAATCCGCGACAGCAATCGCATGGCCAACAATGAGTGTCCCCCGACATCAAAAAACTCCTCGTCAACCCCGATATGGTCGTGACCGAGCAAATCTTGAAAGATTGCCATCATTCTTTGTTCGGTTTCAGTGTGCGGAGCGATATGAGCTGAATTGATTCCTGGCTGAGCACGATCACCGAGCGATTGAGCCTTACGATACAATGCCGGGATGTCCTGAACACTGATCGTTGCCGCCAAAATACGCTCGGATTCGCCTTGAGGGATGGAACCCATGGGCCCGTTGGGCCGTGGATGGCCATCAGCTCCCGTCGCTGATTGATCGGCAGAATCCGGAGTTGGTAAGGCATCATCATGAGATAATGACGCGGCTCTGACCGCGTCCAATTGAAACCAGCCTGCGTGAAGGTCAGGCTCTGACAGGCTGAGACGTTTGAAAAATTCAACGGCAGGACTGTTGCGAGAAGTTTGCGCAACTTCGAACCGTAGCGTGCCGATCGATTTGCTCAATGCTCGTTGACCTAAGAGTCGCACCATCTGATGTTCGACACCGCGGCCCAGCGCCCGGCAGCTCAGTAACAATGATCCAATGGTCCAGCAATCGGTTTCATACCGACAGGCCATGGCACCAACCAGGCCATAGTTCCCAAATCTGTCTTCGACTCGAACCGCCAGCCATTCTCCCTGTTCGGTCAGAATCAACTCGGCAATGTCCGACTCCTTGATGCGAATGCCATTCGCATTGAACTGCGTGACGCGATTGACCAATTCAAAAAGGCGGGGAATGTCCTTTTCCGTGGCGGGTGTCATGCTGACTTGAAGCCCTAATTCCTTAAGAAACTCTGCGAAACTAGACGACCTCGACCGGACATGTTCCCGGTCGGCGTGCTCTCGATACAGTGAAGTTCGTCTGCGGCCTTCCTCTGTCACCCAGAACGTATCAAATGCCCACACCTGCTCCAGATAGGAGGGCCACGCTATCGGTTCGGCTGGAAGTTCTGGGACCAACACATGAGGCAAGGTGGCTCTGACTTTGTTGCGTTGCACAGGATCATTATCCAGAAAGATGATACTGTCCAGAGCTATCTTCAGTTCTCTGGCAAGATCTTGAATATTCTCGGCCTTTTCTTTCCAATTGATCCTATGTGCGGTGAAATCGGTGAGCGCCAGATCCAGATCATTACGTTGTGCAAACACGGCCTCCACATCGTCGGCGTTATTCCGACTGCAAATGGCCAGCAGCATGCCTGCCATTTTTTTTTGTTGAAGCCACGCATGAAGCCACTTGAAATGGGGCAGTATGGAGAGTTGTTCAGGTTCCATTTCTCCACACACTCCATCCCAGAGAGTGCCATCGCAGTCTGTGACAATAAGCTTATAGACTTGTCCCAATCGTGATCTGATGGCGCGAAATACCGAGGTACCAATGGCGGTGTAATAAGCATCGGTATAGGGAATATGAGCACGCTCATCAGTATGATCATCGAAAAACGACGCTATCTGATACGTCGCGCCAAGATTGGTCGCGTCGAGGTATGTGGTTTGGGCCAGTGTGGGTAGGTGGGCCGCAATATACTCCGCTTGTTGATTGAATGCTTCCAGTGCCTCCTCGGAAATATGCGCTACGGGATCCAGACAGCGTACGACAATCCATATCCCGCCTCTTGTGGCCACACCGGACGTGAGAACATTCACAAACTCCACAACATTGGGATGTATGTGCTCAGCTACGTTCGCTCGTTCTCCTTGGGGAATAAGATCTCGTACCGCAAACAGCACCACATGAATATCACTCGCCTGAAATGGTTCATTTCGGATCAATAGACGAGGAAATAGTTGCCCGTAACTCGTGGGCAAAAATTCCGCCTCGTAGCCAAACTCATGAAACCAATAACGCAAAATGGCCACGACGGGATCCGCGACGAATGTCGCAAGGACTTCTACTCGTGGGTCGGTCGAAAACGACCCGCTTTTATACTCCATCAGGCTAGCCCTCTCTCATATTTTCTTGTCAATCGGTGCCCACATCCGGAAAAACCATTGCTGTCGCATGCTGTCCCACCAAACGGGAGAAGGCGATCTCCGTCAGAATTTGCCCCCCATGGAGAAGGTATAACCGGTGTGAGGGGTTATGGCGATTATCCAAATAAATGGCGTGACAAGGCCTTTGCGTATCAAGTCGAGCACCAATTCGCTCCGCGAATTCTTTGACGCTGTCCGTAGTGTTGCCCGACTGCAAGGATACGGCAAACCAACAATCGTAAGAGCCCTCGTTCTTTTTCAGGGTCAGAAACGCATGGTTGGCTAGGTCGCAAAGATCCGAATCGGAAAGGTCTGGTATCTGAATCAGACACGGCACTCTGCTAAGAAGATTGCGCGAGGGGTAGAGAGCAAAGCTCGCGTTGCCTTGCCTCAACTCCTCAACTTGAGAGTCTACATGTCGGAAAATTTCTTCTGCAGTACTATTTTTCAAGAACACCGCGGCCTTTTGCCCACCCGTATTTCCTACGAGGTCAAACCTATTCCGTTCCACTGTAAGAAACGCGGAGACGATGAGCTCCAATTCGCTTTGGGTGAGATCAGACGTGACTCCGAGGTCATCTGCATGAATCTGTGTCCCGACCACGGAACCACGATGCCCTCGCACAAACTTGATAATGGTGTCATCTATTAAATCCATCGAAGCATTCTCACCAATATAACCCATCCGGTCATAACCCCACTTTCGCCGAAAATGTTCCACGGAAGGCACAGCCCATTCTTCACACCAACGAATCTCGAAATACGGTAGATCAAACCAAGGGACGTGTTGAGGAGGAAGATAGGTGGCCACGGCCTTGGGTTCACAGTATATCTTTTGGTCCTTTTTTCGTAACTCCAAAGCTAAATCAATATGTTCGTGGACGCTCCGCATGTGCTCATCCAACCCCCCGAGGCTTTCAAGGACGTCTCGTTTAAGCAACATGCAATGAAACTCAATATAATCACAGGGCAACCGCCGTAAGGGTTCCTTGAGGGTTTTAAGCTTCGCTTCAAAGAGTCTCTGCTCGTCATACAGGACTTTCCGTCCATTTTCGTTCACCTCATGGAGAAATCCCCCGGCAACATGTATCGTTTGCTGTTGGAAATGGCCGATGAACTGCAATGGTCCAACCTGAGCCGCACCCGTTTCGTCAGCACAGACTATCAATTCCTCCAACCATCTCGGTCCGACCAGGGTATCGTTGTCCAAAAATACAACGAATTCGGTGTTGGCGGCATTGGCGGCCAGATTTCGCGCCTCATTTGGGCTCAGGTACGAATCGGATCTTAGGATCGTGGCCTTGGTGAGTTCTAACTCTTTCAACACGCGAGTGCGAATTGGTTCAGGGGTCTTTCCATCAACAAAAATCAAATTGTAATCAATTTGAGTGTTCTCAAGGACACTACGAATGGTCTTATCGGTGTGACCGAACCGCTCCCGCGGGATGATCGCCACCGTTGCCCGTTTTCCATTCACGTTCATAACTCCCCCCAAAAATTTCCTGGACTCCCGATCACCTTGAATACGCAACTTGTATTGAAAAAATAAATGCTCCCATCCTTGAAGCTCAAAACCATTGGACGGTTGCTTGTACTCCCTTCTGCCGGATTATCCTCTTATCCTGCTTCACGCTTGATCACAACAGGATACATTATTGTGCGGTCCGGTCATATAGGGGGCAGTGACTGGTCCAATTTACCGGAACCTGACCATGGAAGGGGGAAAACCCAACAGAAGACTTTAGATGTGGTCTATCCGCTGATCGCGCAAACAAGTCAACACTCCACATCCTGGGGAGCGTCGACAGAAAAAAGATAAGAGTCAACAAAAACCTGACCCATTTTTTGACGAGAGAAGACCCAAAGAGTCGGCGTTGCCGCCCTATGGGCATCCCGAACAATCATCCGGAGTATTATTGGCCACAACTGTCTTCTCCGTCACAAAGAGGCCGTTTAATTCATGGCTAATGCCTCCCCCAACCTCTCCGGCTTGATTCCCCGCAATAATCGTTCGGTCAAGAGTTAAATCACCACCAAAATTGAGAATCCCACCACCCCTTCCACTAGCCGTATTGTTGGCAATCACCGTTCGAGAGATTGTCAGAGCACCCGTGTTTAAAATTGCCCCCCCGTTTCCAAATGCTATTCTGGCTTCGTTTCCAGTGATGACACTTCGGAGAATGGTCATGTCACCCGCGTTATCAATCCCGCCACCACTGTTCGCATCGTTGTTTTGTATGAGGCTGTTGCTAATTTCCATCCAACCACCTGACAAGTTGCCAATACCGCCACCTTCCGATTCGGCATGGTTATCAGCCACGGTGGAATTTTTTAGGGTCATTCTGCCAACATTATTGATGCCAGCATAAAACTCCTGACCATTATCCCTGATAGTACTCTCTGTGATCTCCATTGTACCCTTATTAACAATGCCACCACCATCTCCCTGAAAAAACCCGTTATCGATCACAGTGGAGTTTTTTAGAGTCATGGTGCCCGTCTGTTCGTTAAATAGTCCCGGTCCCCCCTTGGAAATGGTGACTTGCTCAATGACGACATTCCCCTTATTTCGGATGGCTAATCCTCCTTTTACAATAGATAAACCGGATACGTTGAGCGTCGCAACTTCTTCTACGATGAAAGTCTTGACAGATGATTCTCGGCCAAGAGGAACATCGCTCGTGATAATCGTTTGGTCAGGGCCAACCCCCTTGAGCGTGATGTTCCCAGTGATCTGGGGTAGGAGCAACGCATCATCAAATAAATTTTTTACAAAAGTATAAGTCCCTGCGGCCAATTGAATGACTTCGGGGTTGCCTGACGCATTGGCAAGCGTGATCGCATTAATCAGGCAGGCGGTATCGCCCGCCGCACAATTCCAGATTCTCCCCACATTCATCGTATAGGTGGATGTGTTGACAAACCACCCGCTGCTATTCCGTGTCCAGTACCACACATAAATAGTCCCCATGCTCGGGAGGCCGGAGACCGTCACGGAATGATTGGGGGGCATGGTCTTATTGTAAATCTGGGCGCCGCCATTGGTGGTTCCGATCCGAAGCTTATGCTCTAAGTCATCACTGGTATGAGCGCCGGTAAACGTGACGGACAAGGAGGTAAGAGTCGAGCCGGAGGGGGGATCAGCCAGGGGCGGAATCACCAGGGCGGTTGCAGGCGTGATTCCACCACTGACGAAGAGTGCGACGAGAACACAGATTACAAAAAGCTTGCCTACCATTTGATCATGTTGATCATGGGGGATGATCATTATCCGGACTCCTGGTTGATATAAGCGAAAAGATATTTTATAAAACCAAAATCACATCGACTCCTTATCAGGTTCACAAGTGGGGACATATTAACCATTTACCTTAATAAGATCTACCCACTCGAAAGAGCTAGCCGGAATGATCTACCATTCCGCCATGCAATCCTGTTTGACAGATCCACGCAGGACTTTCCCTCCTTGAAACAGTGGCATGTGTGAAACGCCTTATCGCTCAGCCTCGAAGGTTGAGTGTTGGCGGATCAAAGCAGTTACAAGAAATCCCTGACCTACTGCTTGAAAGAAAGTTTGACCTGAATATTGTTTTTCCTGGGTGCCGTTGGCTGGATGGAAAAGATCAAGCGACAGACAGATAGAAAAAATTCACACAAGCAACATGACAGATCTATTCGAACGAATGAGGAAAGATCATCAACAGACAATGGAGGTAAAGGAGTTTAAGCGGCATAGGAAGGGAAGTGCTCCATAAAATCAATCAGACCCAGCCTGATACGACTCCAATCGGTTCCAGACCATTCTTCGAATTCATCAAACCATTCATAATACACAAAGACGGCATCCCGTGCGGACGGCGCAGTCGGAAGACTCGCCACCAAAGGATTCAACTCGCCGACCCGAATGGCTTCTTCCAAATCTTTCCGGGTATGAGAATGAAATCGTTCCATGTACAACATGCCAATCATTTCATGAGCCTTGGCCTCAGGCGTCCAAATCAAATCAATACTCCGGCCTTCACCCTTAAGAATGACGGTCTCCGAATTCGGCAAAAACACTTTTTGACTTTGGCAGTGTCGATTGACTTCGTTCCATTTGGATAAAGGCAGAATGGCGAGGAGAAGGGGATTATCCATGACAATGGGGGTCAACAAGTGTTGGCGATTAAGCCCTCAGGTTTCTTGACGTTTCAATGCCTTTTTCAACCGGTCTGTCGTCAAGAAGATCAAAAGGGTTCACGCACCTTGGTAGAACAGACCCTCTTGGCTGGTTGACCCTGCTTTCTGTTTCCTAACAGGAGAAACAGCTTATGGCAACCCATTTTTTTTTAGATAAGGAACGTGGCAGGCCAACAGCCGATCAGGATGACCCAAAACATAGGCCGACATTGCGGTCAGGTGGTGAGATGAGCTGGAAGCGGACGGCCTATAGCAAATCCAACGCGCGCGCATACTCGAAAAAGTGCCTTCCGATTCTTTGAAGTTTCCCGCGGGTACTGTGACATCCAAAATGGCGCGCGTCGCCCCTGGCCTCATCAAAACTGAGACGGACTATCGGCCATTCTTTGAACCGTACTCACCCCGTGGAGCACTTCGTTCGCTCGGTCCGTCGAGGCAGGTGCTGACCTCGTAGATAATGCTCGAAGCTTCCACGGGGGCTGCGTGTTGTGTGGCGTATGGTGAAGGCCCGGCAAAAGGGACCTTGTGTCACTATGGTCAACAGCACCTCTTTCGAATGTGGAAGACCATGGGCGGGAGGAAGTTCAGCGGTATGGGCTGGGTGTCTCAGCTGTACAGGAGAGGGTCTGTCCACTAGGATACCTTGACTTCCTGAGATAGTACGTTATCAGTAGTGTCCCCATAACTTAAGAACTAACATTACAACAACAAACATTGACAATTGGTTTTAGCTTTTTGGTGCGGTTTCGCTTTCAATGGAAGCCAAAATGTCGCCTCTAATGAAATTAACAGACTATGCCACGAAATGCTCCATGTTCTGAAGCATTGGGACACTACTAATCCGTACATGAATATTCAATAGCATGCAATGAAAGAATAGTTCCGCATCATTTGACACTCATTCGGTTCTCAACTACTCCCACTCCTTCCACTTCTCGCGTTAATGTCACCGCGTGCTCGACTTGTCTCATCTCATCTACGAACCCACTGAGTTGCACACGATTTTTAAACGTTTCAACGTGAACATCGACTCCTGACACCAGAGGACATCTGAGAAGAGCGGTCTTCACCTTTGTGGTAATGACGCTATCGTCGAGGTATTCTCCCGTGCTTTCCTGAAGAGGAGTGCTGGCGCACCCCATGGAGGCTATCGTCACTATCGTGACGCCGACCATTAACAGAGCCGTTCGCATCGCATCAGGTTCCTCATGGTAGAAAAACGATAACTTCCGCGCTGCAACTCACGGTGAGACAACGGAGACATATTATTTACTTGATGGACAAGTTGTTCTCGACCGCCATGACACCATTGGTTTCTCGTGCCAATTGTGCGGCCTGTTCGATTTGCCGAGCATTGTTGACAAGACCGTTTAATTGCACGCGCCCTTTAAAGGTCGTCACATTGATGTCCATACCGGATACTTCTGGATCCCGTAAAAGAGCCGTTTTCACCTTGGTGGTAATCACACTATCATCAATATGCTCGCCAAAACTTTCTGATTGAGGCCCCCCCGCACATCCCACCATCAACACAACAAAAAAAAGAGCAGCCAGTAAACTCATAGTTTTCGATTGTTCCATAACCTATCACTCCTGTTTGCACGGAATTTCCTCGATGATGATGCTAATCTTCATCGAAATTCAGCACTGTTAAAAAAAATAATCACACCTTTCTTTTTCTTTTCGTTTCTCGTCCATAGTCTCTATTACGGTCTATTGCCATCAATATTACCTTCATGGCGATCAGCATCTGACCGACTGGATGCGCTTATCGAACTACCAAAGAAATTACGTCGCGCATCCTGAAATCTCTCTCGAGCACCCACAAATTTATCCCGTGCTTCCAAAAACCGTTCCTGTTCCCTGTTGAATTTTTCTTGGGTTTTATTGAACCGATGCTCTTCTTGTTCGTAAATGGATCTGGCACGATCAAATTTGGCTCTAGCTTCCTTGTAACGCATCCTGTCATTCATAAACTGATCAACGTCCTCATTAAAGTTGTCTTGAGCTTCCTCATATCGATCAATGTCCCGTTGAGCTTCTCCCAGTTCTTTCAAAGAAGGCCCAACGTCCGAAAATGCTGCCGAATTCTTCGATGAATCAGTTTCTCCGGCGTGAGAATCCATCACCCATGCACCCAACAAGAACACGATAAGCAAGGGAAAGAACAAGGCATCTTGCAGCTTTCGAGTGGTCATAACTGGCTCCTTTGCTTCTTGTTGTCAATCAAAAGCGGACTACCTCTCCTTTGTAAGAATTATCACGATTGCACGCATCGATATACTGTCAAAAACCCTTGCTTTGTGATCCGTTGGAGGAAACTATCAGATATTATGAAAGGAACGAGTATACCGAGATGCCGATGAACCTGAAAAAAAACCGGATGAGGTTTTCTGCGGATTCTAAAAAACGCATGGTATCGAGTGACAGGCTGAAAAGAAATCAAAAAATACCCCAAAACAGAAGTCCGGACCAAAACAGACTGTCGATTTCACCCTTCCCAACGAGAAGAATGGAAGCCCTGATCCAACGAAGGAGAGACATGCGAAAAACTACATCTCCCTAGGTGAGGAGGCGGGGGGCAATTTCCGTTCACCGCACCCGCCTGTTTCTGGTGGGATGTGCAATCAGATTTAGGGAACTTGTTTTTCCACAA
>JALDRK010000004.1 GCA_031315915.1 Nitrospirales bacterium | reverse complement strand
TATCTTCTTCCCGGAAAGCGGTTGAGTCCGTTTCTCTTGGGGGGAGGAGGTTGGTATTTCACGAGCGTGGATGGTCCCGGAAGTTCTGACGATACACGGCATCGATTCGGCTTACATGCCGGTGGTGGTCTTCAGTTCATGCTGAACCCCAGCTGGTCCATTGACGGATCTTATCGATTTGTGTGGTTGGAAAGCCTCGAATCTAAGAATGACAACTTATTCGATAAGAACTTTAAGGACGAAGGCCATATGGTGACTGTGGGTCTCAACTATCACTTTTAGGAGTCAGGAGAAGGATGCTATCAAACAAAAGGAGGTGAATCAGATCCAGAACAATAAAACGGCATGGGAATTTTAAATGCGTCAAGACGGATGTAATTCATCGCCCGGAGAATTAAAAAAAGGAGAACGCTATGAACAAAGAACAATTTAAGGGCAATTGGAATCAATTTAAGGGAGAGATTAAGAAAAAGTGGGGAAAATTCACGGACGACGAACTTCTGCAGATTGAAGGGGATTACGACAAATTTGAAGGAAAAGCTCAAGAATTATATGGAGATAAAAAAGAGGAAATTACTCAATGGCTTGATAGTTTAGAGGCTAAAAATCGAAAGGCTTGTTAACCATTAATTACTTTCGGGGCTTAAAAAGGAAGTGAACTATGAAATCACAAATCATCTTCGGTATCACGAGATTCGGGCTGATAATTGCCATCGTCCTGTTAGTCGGGTCTTTTTCCTATGCCCAGAACTACTCGGGCTTAGCCGGGAATGGCTTTCACGACGGTTCATCCGATTATGTCGTGAAAGTGTATAACGAAGATCAATTCAAAGGTAATTGGAAACAATTGAAAGGGGCTCTTAAGGAGCAATGGGGTGAGTTTACCGATGATGATCTCCTGGCCATTGAAGGGCGTGTAGATCGGTTCGAAGGAAAAGTTCAAGAACGATATGGAGAACGGAAAGAAGAAGTGAGAGAGTGGGTTGATAACTATTTGGAAAATCACCCCTATGATCCTCACCAGGAAAAAAGTACTAACTGAAGCCTTGTGATTGTTGAGGGTAGTCAGGGCTCAGGGGGGGCTTTTTCTGCTCTCAATATACGCTCCGGCCGATCGAGTCGAGTACTCGACCGGCCGGAGGTGTTTTTTGTTTCGGCGCTATCGGATAGGCAACAGAATTCTGGATTTCGCAGGAAGATCGACGATGCGTGTAAGTCTGAGGGAATGCATGAAGATAGCCGTTGGTTTTTTGTGTGAGTCGAGAGAGGGCTCATTCGTTTCTTCTTGTTGGGGAAATGAAAAGGGTAATGAGCCTACGATCATCCATGCGTGGCCGTGAAATTCGTAAAAAATTCTTCGTGAGATTCTGGATTCTGTCATCCAAGATTGAATGGCGCTTCTTAACGTCGGGACATCGCTGATGCCTGCCTAATCCTAAGACGGATTCGTGTATTTTAGATCGTCGAAGCATGAGTTTAGCTAAAGAGGTGATTCATGGATCTAAACCCACTTTCCTCATGAAAAGCTGTCCTTGTATCCTGAGTAGACAGCAGAGTATTTATGTGCCGGGGCGAAGGGACAAGTCAAGAAGTCTAGGGGGAAGGCCTTGCGTCGTCATCCTCTGCATTCTTCTGAATTCTGAATCAGGGTTTTAAGATCTGATAAAATTCGGAAATACTTTTCCGCCACTGTCGATCTTCCATGTCCGGCCATTTATTTTTGTCAAAACCCGGGGCATTCGCCAATTGTTCCGGCTGGATATCAAGGATTAAATATTCTCTATCCTCGCTATGCGCCAGAGAAGTCCATGGAACGGCAAATAGTTTGTCTCCCATTCCTAAAAACCCTCCAAATGAGAGTACAGCGTACCCCACGAGTCCCCTAGTTTCGATCACGATTTCCTCAATCACACCAATAGGCTTTCCTTGTAGGTTGTTGACCGGTTTTCCAACTAATTGACTTGCTTTGTACATCCCCTGAAGCGTGTCTTCCGCTTTGGACGGCGAAGGAAAAGTTGCCAAGCACAAAATGAAGACTATGAACACGCTTGAGGGATGAAAGTGATACATGGGTCGGTCCTTCTCTTGAGCACAATTGTAAAACTCGCAATGAAAGATTTTTGTCTGGAACCTAATAAATAAATAAATTGTTCTCCTCCCCGATGGATAAAAACACTCTATTTATTTGGCAAATATCTAGTTACGCAGATGATGATACATGGGAATAATATGACGGTGTTATCGATTTGCCATTCAATGCTCGAAAGGATGTGGAATAGGTGAACGACTTGGGAAATGAAACCTTCTTCGGTGATGCCATGATTCTTCCGGTATTCTTCAATTGAACGATCAGTGAGGAAAGAATCACCCGGGTGACAACATGCCCTGGCATACCATAACGACCGATCTTCCCGAGGATTTATGGCAAAAATTACATAGGAGTGGTAAGGCACCGATCTCTGACCTGGAAAAAGAAGTAGATTTCTTGGCGATGCAGCTTCTGGCTGGAGCCAATAGGACAAAAGATCGCAATGTTGGCCAGTAGTCCCATGTCGCAAGGGGAAATTTTTGTTAAATGCCAGAGTCTGGTGTTGAGTGATTCCCATTCTATGGGTGATTGGAGGCAGCCTCATCAGAGGGGGGAATCGAATCAAGAGGGCCAGAGTATAACTGAGTGGGTGAATTGTCACAATGCCCTGAAGATTGAAGCAGTTCGCTGACAGGACAGTTCTCCGGAGACCAATCAAACAAGTCAAATAAGGAGGAAGCTCATGCCTAATACGAATGCCTCATTTTCACCATATTCCCGAGTTGACCAGTTGAAGGAACGGTTGAAAAGATTGGAGGACCTTAGTGAAGCTACGGTGTCATTAAATGAATTGCGACGATTTGATCAGGAAACCGAAGAGTTGTTTCGGAAAATTGATGTGTCCGAAAAACAGATGGCCATGTATCAAATGGCGACAATGGCTGAAGGGGAAGCCCTCCTTAATCTTCCGGAATCAGCGCAGGAATCCCAATCTCGCGATCTGTTGCAAAAGTCGATTCAGCAAAGACGACAAATGTTGATGGGGTTGATCGGTGAGTGGGAAAGTCTGGAAAAAAAGGAAACGGCCGTCTTGACCGGAGAAGATCGAGAGGATCCGCCAGGTCTGTAGAAAAAGCCAACGGGCTATGCAAATAGCACGGAAGATTGGCCAATCGTGAAATCGCGGTGAGCCGAAGAAACCAGAGTCTTCCATATATTTAAGGTCTGAACTATTGAACGTGGCAGGCTAGGTCCTCCGCAAAAGTGCAGTGATGGACTCTGCTCGCTCGATTTGGGAGTCGAACCATTCTTCAGGAAAGTATGTAGGACAATTTGTGCGGAACATAACCAAGCACGCTAATTTTTAAGAGTGAATGAACCCATTTCCATTCTAGAGGAGCATTTCCCTGTTTTCCTGTTCCCGGCAAAGGGACATGTCATAGATCTCATGGAATGTTTAAACATCTCTTGATCAGTCCTATTATGATCGAAGCTTCCCCAACCGAGTTCCCTGAGCCAAGTGCCAAGGGTCCTTCAATGTCTGATTCCTCTCGATCCAATCCAGGGCTCCCATCCGAGCTTTTTCGAGGGCCGATTAACATTCGGTCTATCGCGTTAACCGGTCTGTTTCTGTATGCAAGCCTGTATATCCTAGATGTTGCCAAGACCATCATCCTCCCCATTTTTGTGGCTTTAATTTTATCGCTTCTGTTGGGCCCAATTTTGCGCGCACTCAAAAGGGTATGGATTCCCGAGCCTCTTGGGGCAGGAGTGATCCTCATCGTGTTTATCGTCGGACTAGGATTCGGGATTGTCCAATTGGCGACACCAGCCTCGGTTTGGTTGGAGCGAATTCCCGATGCCGTTCAGCAGGCAGAAGAGAAGTTCCGCTCCATTCGCCATTCCGTTGTAGAGATGGGAAAAGTCACCGAGGCATTGGAGCAGGTCACCAGTCTTCCGGACAATCAACGCGCCCGCGAAATCGAGGTCAACACCAATTCGTTAGGTGGGTTATTGGTGGGCTGGACGACGGAATTTATTTTTGGATTGGTTTCCACGCTTATCCTTCTCTATTTTTTTCTGGCTTCCGGAAATTTATTTCTTGAAAAACTGGTGAAAGTCCTTCCCCGGTTTTCTGATAAACGTCGTGCCGTAGAAATCGTGCGAGGAATAGAAGGCAATATTTCGACTTACCTATTAACCGTGACGGGAGTCAATATCGGTCTCGCTCTGACGGTAAGTGCGGCTATGTATATGTTGGGGATGCCCAATCCGTTTTTATGGGGAGCCATGGCAGGTATCCTGAATTATGTGCCATATGTGGGAAGTTTCTTTGGAGTGACGGCAATCACATTAGCTGCCGCATTTTCATTTGATCATATCAATGTGATTGTCTTAGTCTCTGGCTCCTATCTCTTATTGACTGTGCTGGAGGGGAACGTTATCACCCCCATGTTGTTGGGACGGGGATTATTGTTGAATCCCGTGGTTATTCTCATGAGCGTGTTTTTCTGGGGGTGGTTGTGGGGGCCGGTTGGAGCCTTGTTGGCTGTGCCGTTTGTGGCTTCCATGAAAATCATTTGCGATCAGATCGAACCACTCCAATCCATTGGTGAATTTTTAGGAAAATAAGGCTAAAGCCCTTTTATCTAAAGAACATCTATTTATGGATGCTGTGTTAAGGAGAATGAGTTTGACGTTTGTCCATTGCATAATATCTTTGTTCTCAGGCCTGATGATCTCATGATCCGATGTTCATTCAATATGCCGCCTGTGGAGAGAGAAGTATTGTAGGCTCAGTGGCGGAGGCGGCCTAGTCACGGATTTTGCCTCTACGCTGTCGAAACGGTTGAATCGAAATTAACCGGGAACAGGTTGAGCGAAGTCCTAAGCGTGTTCCTTCGCGTCTCGTTGCCTGCCGATTTCACGCACGAACCGATCGATGAGTGCTGGTCAACTGGCGGGTCGTTCCGGATTTCCCATTTCCCCATTTTTCATCTCATATTTGTCCATTGTGAATTAGAGAATCTAGATTCACAATACAAATGACAATACGGATAAGCTCTCACAGTTGAAGCGGTTGTAATCAGGTCTGTCTGTACTCATTACACTAAGATGTCTACATTCAGGGAAAGGAGGTAGATATGTTCAAATTTAAGAGTATGATGGAAAAGCACCGTTGGAGTAAATTCTCGGGCATCATGCTTTTTATGAGCGCCATATTATTCACGTCATCTCAGTCAGTGGCTAGCGATTTGTCAGGGATTCCGTCTGCCCAACAATCCAATCAATCTCAACAACAAGAAAAGCAAAGTCAACTGGATCCGGGGCATCGCTATATTCAGGGAACAGTTGAGGGAGTGAGTGATGATACGATTAAAGTGAATGCCGGTGAGGTGGGGGATATGTCTCCACGATATTTAGATATCGAAAAAACGCCAGCAGGTGAGCCGGTAAATGTCGGCGACACACTTCGTGTCGAGGTGAACCTAGAAAATAAAGTCGTCAGTTATCAGAAAATTACTTCGGACAAACAGAATGCCACAGGCCAACCCGATTCAATGAGTGCACAGCCGAAGAGTTCTCGTTAAGTCCATTTAAGTCTTTGTCCGAAAGAGGTAATCCGCAAATCATCGGCGGATATCTGAAAAAACGAAAGGAATATCTATTATGCTTAGTTGGGCAGTTACATTTTTAATTATTGCCTTGATTGCAGGTGTAGTCGGATTAACGGGCGTGGCCGGTGCCGCAACCAATATTGCTTGGATCTTGTTTGTAGTGTTCTTAATTATTTTTGCCGTCAGTTTTATCACCGGAAAATCTCCGCGCGTCTAGGTCGATGCCGGTTGTAATTCCAGTTTTCGAGCCTGACTGCCTTGTGTGCTAAATCAGTGGTATGCAGTGGACCTGCTGATGTTGCAGTGCGATCATGGAAGTGTAGTAACTTCATGGACACTCTAGAAGGGTTTCGGCATTTCAAAAATTTTTAAAGTATTAACGATTCTGAGGGAATTGTCAGGAAGCTCGATAGCGGGATGTTAGACCCAAGCAGGGAAGTATTCAGAGCAGTAGGAAAGCTTTGATCCGCGAACCCCTAATAAATTGAGAGGCAGACGGTATCGTTCCGACAGATTCTGGAGCGGAGCCGCTATCTTGCCTATTTTCAAATTTTTGCCCAGACTGAACAGTATGGACTGACCTATCAGAGTTTTTAGAATGTGAAATTGAAACCGGGGCATGGGGGATATTTGATTGATCCGTTGATCTAACGATTTCCGCATATGATTGTCCTTATTACGTATAATGACACATTGAGGCAGGGCCTGCTTTCGTTTTTACAAAATAGAGATTATTCCGTGCATGTTCCCGAACATCGGCAGAATGCCATGGCCATGGTCCAGGCACGCAAACCGAAAGTCATTGTGCTGGACATGTACAATATTGAACCCAATGGGTTGACTTTTTTGAAGAATTTACGTGCGTGGGGATATTCAGGAAAAATCATTGTTCTGAATGGTCATTCAAATCGTATGATCACACCCGGCATTCTCCGGCAAAAAGTCGATAAAATCATCTGTTTTTCGCCTTCTCAGTCTCCGGAACCCTTGATGGATCAGATTGAACAGACGATTCGGGGTTTGTTCCGAAAAGACATTGAACAACGAGCTTTTGAACGATATTTGGAGAGAGGGAGAAATTCAGGAAATGATTGGGATGATTGGTTCAAAGCTGAGACGGAAATTCTTAAATCCCATCCATCCATGCGATGAATTTAGAAACATTAAGACAGGAAACTTTATAAGGAACGGTTAAATTTGACGTTGGGAAGGGTATCGCAGACATTCCACAGATATCTTTTTCTTGACAACAATTCCTTACCAAACGAATCTGACATTTTTTCTTATAGACCTCAACAAAGGATGCGCCTTTCCTTTCGTGTTATCGACAAGCCTGCCAGACATCCTCTTCATCTCTTAAGATTTTAGGGGTCGAGTAGCAGGGGTATCTTGACAGGGTTCCTTTTCAATTCCTGGTTGAACATTTCAGTCTGTGGTGGGATTCTGACCATATTAGGGAATCTGTCGTCACATTTGTCCATTGAGGCCAGAGGCCGGTCAAGTCAAGATTAAATAACGAGGAAGGCATTAAAGAAAATAGGAAAATCTGTTATTTCCTGAAAAAGGAGGCTCTATGTCTACCGCAGAAGCCAAAAAATGTGCTCATCCATCTTGTCGCTGTGAAGCCCAACCCGGAAAAGAATTCTGCTCTGAATTCTGTTCTTCGCCACGATCCTCTCAGGCTGGAGGGTGTCAATGCGGACATGCCGGATGCGAAAAGCGTAACTGAAACCGGATGCAAAAAGGTGTGCGATCTCCCGGAGTCGTTTCATGTAACCGAATGATGTTTGTGGGAGGTGCGTGAGCGAATAAAAAGGACGCAAAGGCTATATTCACATCCTCCAAGTTGGAATACTGTGCACTGGTCTTCAAGGCCAACAAATCCTTCAGTGGATTCTCTCGGAAGGCGATGAGGAGAGAGGACTCACGACGTTATTAGTCAGACATCAGATTTCTATGGCATGGATATGATTCGTGTCGGTTTTCACGGGATTTACCCAACAAAGGCTGTCTCGTATTCATGGTGTTTTATCCAAGCGACATCAGGCCCAACCGCAATTCTCCAATCTTCTGTCTGACCGGATCACGAGAAGGTGCATTGGGTTCGTCCCGACCTAGTCGCAGAAGTGGAGTTTTTTGAATGGACCGGGAGGGGGGCGTTGCGACATCCTTCATTTGTGGGGCTGCGCGAAGACAAGCCGGCAAAAGAAATTATGGAAGAAACATCTATGCCTTTCGGAGAAAATCTTACCAAACGGGCACACAACCCTTCCGGGCCTCGCTTCGACTCCTCGCCGTCTCTCCATTCGAACAATATGGAGGCGGCTCTCTCTCATCCTGATAAGATCCTGTATCCACGGCAAAGTATTACCAAGAGGGATTTGGCGGAGTTTTATCAACATATCGCGGAGTGGGTGTTGCCCCATGTGACAGGTCGGCCGCTCACCTTGGTGCGTTGTCCTCAAGGAGCTCAACGAAAGTGTTTTTATCAGAAACATGCCTCCGACGCTCTTCCTGATTCGATCCGACGCATTCTTATCCAGGAAAAAGGAAAGAAGGAAAAGAAATCCTATATGGTGATTGACGATGTGAAAGGCCTGCTTGCGTTGGTGCAAATTGGTGCATTGGAAATTCATCCCTGGGGATGTCTGGAAGATCGGATAGACCGTCCCGATCGTCTGGTGTTTGATCTTGATCCCGGTACCGGAGTTGGTTGGAATCAGCTCATTGATGGAGCTTACCTAATCAAAAAACGGCTTTTGGAGGATGGTATCGAAAGCTTTGTCAAAACATCAGGAGGGAAAGGGTTACATGTAGTCGCTCCGTTGATTCGTCGAACGGCGTGGGACGAGTTAAAGCATTACACTCGTTCGCTGGCAAGCGAAACGGCACGGAAGCATCCCGCTGGATATGTGGCAACCATGAGCAAGGCAAAACGAAAAGAAAAAATATTTATTGATTATCTTCGGAATAGTTTTGGAGCCACCTCCATCGCGACGTATGGAACACGCGCCCTATCAAACGCCCCGGTTTCCACGCCGGTGACGTGGGATGAACTTTCGTCACTCTCGGGTTCTCAGGCATTCACCCTCTCTTCTCTTCGCAGCCGGCTTCAGACCCTCAAGAAGGATCCTTGGGAGGGTTTTTTTGATCTTCGGCAGTTCATTTCCCGTTCAGTCTTGCCTGCTTCCTGAATATCTGGAATTTTTCTTTTGGGTGAGGGATTATTTTTTCTTTCGGGTTCGAGCGGCCTTCTTCGCTGAAGCGGATTTGGCGGAGGCTGACCGTGCCGCTGATGCCTTGCCCCCTAATTTCCCTCCTTTTTTAGCGGGAGCCGTATTTGTCGGCTTTCCGCGACCGGATCCGCCTTTCTTTTTTCCTCCACCGGTCATTTTGTTTACGGTGGCCCATGCCCGACGTTCGGCTTTATCTTCGGAAACTCCTCGAGATTTATATCCTTCTTCGATTTTATCCGCTTGGCGCTTTTGTTTGCTGGTGTATTTAGATTTATCTCCTCTGGGCATTCCATACCTCCTGTTATGATTTGATGATGGAAGACGGTTTATCCTAATCCGTTGTCGTTCATCGTCGATATAGACAAATTCTCAACGGATTGGGTGGCTATGTTCACCACGATGAGAATGAAGTAATACGAGAACGACGGATGTTGATGAAGGCCTGATGCAAATTTTCATGTTTGAGAAAACCGGATAGGATAGATCGATTCAGCCAATCCGAAGAGAAAAATCAATGAGAAGAAGAAGGGGCAGACTTAGGACGAGGCGATAACACATAATAATATTCTATGGCGGCTTTGATGCGAGCCAGACTCTGACCATGGTTCCAGTCGTCATTCTTTTCAATTTCCTGAATTTCGGCTGCAAGAGGATGATCTTTAATGCACTCCCGTACCCAGTTGGAAAAATCGTGTCGCTTCAGATGGTACATCCATGTTTCAGGATCGATGCCCTCCGCCAATTGCAGAAAAATCATGAGATTGTGAGCTCGAAGGTTTAACTTTTTAGCAGGTCCTTGAAAGTAAAAGCTTCGCTCAGGATCCAATTCTCCTTCCGCATATTTCCGTCGATGACGCCGACGTTCATTTCGATTCGGCATAATCTCGAATCGAATGGGAGCCGTTCCGGCCGATCGGCCCCAATATAACGCCTCTCTGGGCCGGAGAGGTTCCAATGTACGGCCCGGTAATGTTCCCCCTATGGTCCGAGTAAAAGCCTCCAAGGCTTCGACAGGGGATTTTCCGATCACCACAATGGCGTCCACCAGTGAGAGGGCTTCCGGGGCCATTTGATCGGGATGCACGGTAATCATGAGTAGGGAAAAAAGAGAAGGCGGAAAGAGGGTAGGTTGGAGTGCTCTGTCGATCGGCAGTAAATGATGAGTCTCATCAAGTATGATCCAATGCGGTCGCCCTGTGCACGCACGATACTCTTGAAGTTTTCTGAAGATCGTTGTAAAGAAACTAGGACGTTCCTCGACCGCAAGGCCTACGAGATTCACTACGAGATTAGTTTCGACGTTCTCCAGAATCTGAACAATTTCTTTTGTGGTGGGCGTATGATCCACGCCCCCTACAATCACCGCCTGTTCCAATGATTCATAATCCCCCTCTGGATCGATAATGCAACATTGGTAATGTTTGTCGGTGAGACGCTCGATGATCCCGGTCGACAGCGTGGATTTCCCGCTTCCCGACGATCCGGTAATTAAGAGGTTTCGTCCATAAGGACTGATCCGAACTTCCTGTCCGTTCGCCCGCGTTCCTAACATCACATGATGCCGATCAAGGCACGGGTCGATGGATGCTAAATCGTCCTCCAGAAGGCGTCCGATCAGTTCAACGACGCCGCTTCCCTGTTCGCCGGTCGCCACGATATCGGCACGTTCCTTGATGACGGGTAGGGCATTGCCGACCGCGACCGCGCATTCGCACATGCCTAAGAATGCCAGATCGTTCTCTGCATCGCCGATGCCGACAATATTGTGCGGAGACAGGCCCGAATGACGAAGAGCTTCACGAAGGCCTGTCGCTTTGCTGAACCCCGTCGGTAACATCATGACGGCGTCTTTGTTGAAAATAACCTGTATATCCAATCCCTGATCCCGGATCGCTTCCAAGACGGCGGTTTCGTGGGGTCGCACGGTCGACACAATATTTCGGCCGACGGAGATGGGAATGCTTCTGGCGCGCAGTTGGTGAATAAATTCCTCCGGCGGAGGATTGGCCAGGGAGACCGATTCTCTGGATGAAGGTTTATAGAGGAGAACGCCATTTTCTGCGATGATCCATTCAAAAAGATGGTGGTGTGGAAATACCTTCAGCAAATCATCCAGCTCACGGCCGGTAACCAGGAAGAGTTTTCGGTTCGTGGTGAGCAGTTTTTCTAGTCTGGCAATGGTTGTTTTGCCGACTCGTCCATGGCGAGCCAAGGTTCCATCGTAATCTGTAGCCAGCGCCAAATATCTCATAAATCTGACAGCGCGAGAATCCATAGAGAGGGAAATGAGTGGGACAAAATTGTTATTAGCTTAGCCAAAATGGGAACGTGTCATCCGACCGGCACCTCAGGATAGTTCGAGCAATCGGGGTTGGGTCATCGGGATATCATAGATGTGGCTGTCTATCATCTATGTGTCCGGATCTTATCCTTTCGTCGACTCGGTTCGATCCCAAAATCGAAGCTGACGGCACGACTCCAAAAATTGTAATGCGCTCTTTCTTCCATTCAGCGCTATTATGCCTCCATCTCGATCATTGTTGATATCCGCTATGTCCAATAGAGGAGC
This sequence comes from Nitrospirales bacterium, assembly GCA_031315915.1. Taxonomy (GTDB): domain Bacteria; phylum Nitrospirota; class Nitrospiria; order Nitrospirales; family UBA8639; genus JACKFE01. The sequence continues at coordinate 132,763 of JALDRK010000004.1, read as the reverse complement.
GGCAGCGTGGACATAACCGATAAACTTCATGTGAACAAATGCATCAGCGACAAAATCTCTTGCGGAGCGCATATTAGCCAAGGTCTTGGCTCCATCCTCCGATGGTAAAAGGGCCACCGCGTCATACAGAACCGACGGGGCACCCTCGACTGTTTGTTGAACTTCGATTAAGGAACCATTCGCGGCGGTCACTTCTCCGATTTTTGGCGCGATCACCTCCAACGTGGCCCTTTCCTTGTTCACGGCCGATTGGAGGGCTTGAAACACGGTATGATCCACCTGATCCGTGATCAATACACCCAGCTTCCGTCCTCTGAAGCTCTTCGGAGAGTTGAGGAGAATGCTGAGAGCCGGAGATTTTTTTAAATCGGTTTTGGGCGGCTTGGCGGCGTCGGCCGCTTCAGGCATTTCTCGAAGACCCAGTCCGTCTGCGACGTTTTGTGCCAAATCCTTATGAATGTTCAAGAGGTGCGAGACCATGCGGATCCGAATTTCAGAACTTTCAACCTTACTCAACTCAAAAACCAGCGCGTTGACCATGTGGCGTTGCTCGAGCGGTGTTTGACTGACAAAAAACTGCCGGGCTTGACTATAGTGATCGGAAAAGGACTCGGAACGCATGCGTAGTTTTGATCCTTGTTCCTCCGCGGGAAAAGAATGAAACCCGGTTTCTGGCGATTCGCGAGGACCACTGGTATGACCAGTCCAGGAGTTGGGTTCATAATTGGCTCGTCCGTTGGGATTCATCATGGCCATATGCCCGTCTTGTTGAAAATGATGGAAGGGGCACTTGGGCGCATTGATGGGGAGGTGTGTGAAATTGGGGCTTCCGAGGCGTTTTAGTTGCGTGTCCAGGTAGGAGAAATTTCGACCTTGAAGGAGTGGATCGTTGCTGAAGTCGATCCCCGGAACGATATTCTGAGTGCAGAAGGCGGCTTGCTCGGTTTCTGCAAAAAAATTTCCCACACATCGGTCAAGGACCAGTCGTCCCACCCGACGAATGGGAAGATCTTCCTCGGGAATGAGCTTGGTGGCATCAAGGACATCAAAGGCAAAACGGTCTGCAAACGTGTCATCGAACAATTGCAGGCCAAGCTCCCATTCCGGAAAATCTCCTTTTTGAATCGCCTGCCAGAGATCTCGACGATGAAAATCCGGATCGGCCCCATTGATCTTGACGGCCTCGTTCCAGACCACGGATTGCATTCCCAGCTTCGGTTTCCAGTGAAATTTCACGAACGTCGATTTTCCCTCGCTATTGATCAAACGGAACGTGTGGACGCCAAATCCCTCCATGAAACGAAATGAACGAGGAATAGCCCGGTCCGACATGATCCACATCACCATATGCATGCTTTCCGGCGTTAAGGAAATAAAATCCCAAAAATTGTCGTGAGCCGTTTGGGCCTGCGGAAAACCTCGATCAGGTTCCTCTTTGGCGGCATGAATGATGTCCTGGAATTTGATGGCGTCCTGGATAAAAAATACCGGCATATTGTTTCCGACAAGATCCCAGTTTCCTTCCTTGGTATAGAGTTTGACCGCGAACCCTCGAACATCTCGGGCCAGATCGGCTGAACCCTTATTGCCGGCCACGGTCGAAAATCGGACAAAGGCCGGAATTTTTTCTTTTTTACGTTGAAACAGATCGGCTCTGGTGATGTCGGCCAGTGAATCGTAGTTTTCAAAAAACCCGTGTGCACCAAACCCGCGAGCATGCACGACTCGTTCTGGGATGCGTTCATGATCAAAGTGAAAGAGTTTTTCCCGGAGGTGAAAATCTTCTAATAAGGCAGGACCGCGAGGTCCGATTTTAAGAGAGTTTTGATCATCGGCGACGGGAATACCCTGTTGCGTGGTGAGGCCCGGCGTCTTGTTATCTCGAGTTTGATGGCTTTCGCCTCCCGTGCCGATGTTTACGACTTGGTCTGCGTATTTGGCCCTTTTGCGTTTGAGTGGATCGGATTCAGCAGTCTGTTTCTTATTCTTGGCCATACCAATCGCTCCTTTTTATCATCCAAGGATTTATTGAGCGGAAAGAAGTCGTTATATAGTATAGGAGTCTATGGGCGGCACATACTGACAAGAACCCTGGAGAGTGGGTGTGAAGAGCCCTGAATATCCTGAATATGTCACACGATGGCTTTTACGATATTTGAAAACAGGGACGTCCTGCTGAGTCAGTATCAGCCAACCGAATCAGCATGAAAAGCATATGCCAAGGGTTCATGACAGTTCCGGAGTCATGTTGATGAAGGTAGGATAAGTTGGGTTGTTAATCGAATCAGGCAGAAAATCCTACGGCATGGTAGGAAAATCCTTTTCGCCGGATGTTCATGATCCATATGATGAATATGATTATGAAATAAAGGAGGCAAATGCTTATGATGATGCAAATCGGACAGACGATTCCGGATGGTACCTATCAAGTCTTTCACCGTGACCGGATCCGCACCGTGGAATTGTCCGAGTATCGTGGACAGTGGCTCGTGCTTATGTTTTACCCGGGGGATTTCACCTTTGTCTGTCCGACTGAATTGCATGAAATGGGCGGGCTCTATCAGGAATTTCAGAAACTGCGAGCGGAAGTGTTGGCGGTGAGTACCGATTCCGTCTTCGTGCACAAAGCATGGCACGATATCTCGCCTGCCATTCAACAGGTCCAATTTCCAATGGTTGCCGACCCCACCGGCCGGCTGAGCCGCGCGTTTGGGACCTATTTGGAAGAAGAAGGCGTATCCTTACGGGGGAGTTTTCTCATTGACCCGGACGGGGTGCTGAAGGTTGGAGAAATTCACGATAATAGCATCGGACGCAATGGTCGGGAATTCCTGAGAAAATTGCAGGCGGCAGTTCATGTCCGAGATGGCAAGGGTGAAGTCTGTCCGGCTAACTGGAATCCTGGTGATAAAACGCTAAAACCCGGACTGGATCTTGTCGGGAAAATTTAATCGGAATTTTGTGCATATTCCGACATCTCAATCATGACGACGGCTACCTGACCTGGAACCATCCTTCAGCACTCATCTCGGTAAATGAAAGCGTAGCTTTCAAAAGAGGGAAAGGGGACGAAGCCTCGTCCCCTTTCGAAATGCCACTTCAAGACGATTGCTGGGACACGGCTCCCGAGTTCAGATCGCCCACGCCATTCGTCTCACCATGAATATAGCGTCTACCAATTGTACGATAACGATGAGAATTCCTACTAACGTTTTTAACCATTTCATGCTGTTCACCTCCTTTTTCGAAACGCAATTGTTTCGAGTCCAATATATTAAAAGAATCTCCTAATCAGTATCTGAGATGGATTATGAGGAAAATCCGGGATGGCGGCCAACTATTAAAAACCCTGAAAAAGAGAGGCGGGGACCAGCAATTCTCGTGTTGTATCGAATATACGAGCTTCCGGACAAGGGTTTATCCCAGTTTTGTCTTGCTTTCATCTATGAAATCATAAATTTTGGGGAAATATCGTGTATGACAGGCATTTATCCAAGAGGGGAAGTCACTTCCCAGGAATTCATGACATATTCTCACCAATCTCGATTTACCGGACGAGGAGGGCGGTCATGACCATCCGGCTGAACCATACCATTGTATCGGCGCACGACAAGAATGCCTCGGCTATATTTTTGACGGAGATTCTGGGGCTTCCTCCTCCGATAATTTTGGGGCCGTTTGCGGTGGTGCGGCTCGGGGATACTTCCTTGGATTATCTTGAAGATCATGACGACCTCACCGCTCAGCATTATGCTTTTCTGGTCAGCGAAATCGAATTTGATCATATCTTCGAAAGAATTCTTGAGCGGAACTTACCCTACTGGGCCGATCCCTATCGCCGGGAGCCCCGGCAAATCAATACGTGGGACGATGGGCGAGGAGTCTATTTCGAGGATCCGAGCGGGCATTTGCTCGAAATCATTACCCGTCCCTACGGCAGCGGCGGGACGTCGGCATCCCGACCTCATCCGCTGGTTGCCTCAACCCTGGATCCTGTAAACGAAGAGCGCCGCGCCTCTGAGTCGTAATCGACGCCTTCGTATCTCTCAGAAGAATCACTTTACGGACGGTCAGTGTCACCGCTCCAAACTCCTCTTCAGGAATGCCTTCCAAGAGATACGGCCGATTGGTTGACAACATATGACCATACAAGCGGAAAATTCTCGGGAACACTGTCGCGTCGTAGAGGCCGGTGAGATCTTCTAACATGATAAATTCCATTGCCTCGTTATGTTGAGTCCGGGCCGGTTTTTCCGTAACGAGCCAGCCGGTCATGGTAATGCGCTTGCCGACATACCGATGCATCTCGGAAGACGGAATACACTGCCGGGCATCAGAGGAAGAGGCATACCACTCCAGCGGATGCACCGTGACCGGAAAACCAAACAGATCGATTTCATGCTGGATTTTTTGCGTGTGCGGATAATCTGCGGGGATCGGCATGCTTCGGCAAGAAAGGCCGGCAAAGGGCAGCGTTCCGGAACCGGGAAACATCCCTTGTCTGTCTCCCTGTGCCTGAGTGGCGTAAAGACGCCAAATAAGGCCCGGGCGCGTGACTTCTCCGGCAAGACGATCAAAGCTTCCCGCCTTGATCAGCAACCGTACCTGGGCCGGTTCATAGACCACTCGATCGAGAAAATCCCGAAACGAGCGGAACGGCCCATTGGTTGTCCGTTCGAGGAGAAGCCTTTCTGTAAACTCTCGAGAAAGACTTTTGAGCTGCATGAAACCGATGCGGAGGGTTTGCCCGTGACCGGTATAGTTCCAGTGACTGAGATTGATGTCGAGCGGCAGCACCGTCAATCCCATTCGGCGGGCTTCGGAAAGATAGGCAAAGGTGGAATAAAACCCGCCTTGGTTATTGATCACCGCTGCCATGAATTCCGCAGGATAGTGAGCGCGAAGATAGGCAGACTTAAATGAGACTTGTGCATAGGAGGCCGAATGCGGCTTGCAAAAACTGTATCCTGTAAAACTCATGATCATGTCCCACACCGTCTCAATGGCCTGTCCGGAGACACCACGTTCGGCTGCGTCGCGATAAAACCGGACTTTATAATCTTCCAACTGATGTTTCTTATGCTTTTTACTCAATACTTTTCTCAGTTGATCGGCATCTTCGACTGAAAAACCCGCGAGGGCGATCGCGATTCGGCTCACATCCTCCTGATACACCAGAATGCCGTGCGTTTCGGCCAATGTCTGTTCCACGATCGGATGGACAGACTGATGATCTTCTCCATGCGCCCGTCGGACAAATTCACGAACGTACCGGTGAGCCGCAGGACGAATTAACGAGGAGACAATGACTAAATACTCGAAGACATCCAGTCGGGCGCGGCGCGTGGCAGGCATCGCCGCCCAAAGTTTTCTAAGCAACAGGCGTGTCGCCGGCGACTCCACATAGAAACAACCAATGGTCTCGGCGCGAAGTATCAAGCTTCTTGTCGAGGCATCATGTATCGGATCCCATGTTGACTCGTTCACTCGATAGCCTGTATGGCAGGCAATAGCTTCAATCGTATCTCGAATCACCGCCAGGGAACGATTGCCTAAGATGTCGAGTTTGACCAGTCCTGCTTCCTCCGCTTGATCCTTTTCCCATTGAATCACGGCCACGCCCTTAGCCGATATTTGAACCGGGACGTAGCGCCGGATGTCATCCGGCACAATGACGATTCCACCGCAATGGACACTCAAGTGTTGCAGACATCCTTCCAGTGAAGCCGCCACACGCACAATCTCCGGCCAAGGATCCGTGAGGCCTAATGCCCGACAGAGGGCAGCGGCCCCGCGATCGATAGAAAAATGTATGCGAGGATAGTCGAGGCCGTTCTGACGGACGATTCGAGGCATCACGTCATTCAATTCAGACGGTGAGACACCATAGACTTTTCCTACTTCCCGAATGGCTGCCCGGAGTCCAAGCGTATTGTGATTAGCGATCATCGCGACACAGGTGGCACCATATCGGGCAAAAATGTAATCCAGGATGCGATCCCGTTCATCCCAGGGAAAATCAATGTCGATATCGGGCGGATCGTGACGGCCGACGTTTAAAAACCGCTCAAAAAACAAGTGATGACGAATGGGATCGACATGGGTAATTCCTAAGCAATATGAGACAATCGATGCAGCCGCCGATCCGCGCCCGCAGGTCCTCGGAGACTGACGAACAATGTCTTCTACGACCAAAAAATACTGAACAAACCTTTTCTGGCGAATCATCGTGAGCTCGGTCCTGATGCGATCCCTGACTTCAGGAGAAAGTGTGACTCCATAGCGTTGACGAGCGCCTTCGTATGTCTTCCTCCCAAGCACGGCAAAGGCCTGAGCATCGGAATAGTGACGAAAGGCGGGAAAGATTGTCTCTTGGAAATCCCAGTCGGTATGACATGTCTCGGCAATTCGACGCGTGTTTCGTAACGCTTCGGGAACATGAGGATAGTGTAATGTCATGTCGGATTGTGAAGCCAACCAATGATTGGACGCACAACAGGCTTCGTGTGGCAATAGGGACAGTGTCGTGTTGAGCGCAATCGCGCGAAGGACGCGGTGAAGATAAAACTGTTCGCGCCGGACAAAATGTACGCGATTGGTTGCCACGGGCGGCAGACCGGTTCGTCGGCTCAACGCCACGGCGTGATGCATGAGGGCGCCGGGCGTCAGTTCGACGTACAGATCTTGCAGTCTTCGTTTTTTCCACATGGTGAGTGCGGCGGCATCATCCGACAGCACCATGAGTCCACGAGCATGCCGGGGAACGGCCGAGAGCATATCAAACGCGCTGTCACAATGACGGGCTGAGAGCAGACGACAGAGATTGTCATAGCCGTCTGTCGTTTTAACCAAGAGCACTGCACGATGTTGTTTGTGAACGAGTTCCGCCCCAAGGATAGGCTTGAGTCCGAAGCGCGTTGCGACATCTACGAATCGCATCGCGCCATACAATCCGTTCGTATCCGTTAAGGCCAGGGTATCGGACCCTTGTGCCTGCGCGGTCTCGCAGAGGTCCTCCAACGAGGAGACCCCGGCCATCGGTGAATAGTTAGAATGTACGTGAAGATGAACGAACGCCTGCATCCGGTTGTGCCTTTCCCCACCCGATGACTCCATGTCCAAAACGGACACGAAGGGTATCCATGGCAAGCGCCAGGCGACAGGCTGGTCGTGAGGCCATCGATGACGCTTGATTGTCCCATCCAAAGAGCGTGAGCTGTTCGGCCACCGGCAAAGGATGTCCTGCCCGTACGGTCAGCGTTCGCACGCGAATGCGCCTCCGAAAACATCGAACAAACAGCCGAGAAACACAGGGCATCAGATCGACTTCCCACAAGGTTCCCGGATGAACAGGCTGAGAGTGCTCGACTTCGACGTTGTCACCATACTGCAAGCGGATTGTCAGTTCATGACATTGCCGTTGCTGACGGCGTAACTCACGGCAAATGTATTCGAGAAGACGATACAGCAGGCTGGGGAGCCGATTGCTATCAAGTTCGCCGGGCTCCAGATTCAGCGTGGCTTCAACGCCGGGCTGTCTCGCCGGAGGGAGTACCCGTGATGGATCGATACCGCGGGCCCAGGCATGCAGCAGAGTGGCATGCTGTCCCAATACCGGCACGAGGTCGGCGAGCGGTATTCGCGCGATCTCTCCTAAGGTTCGGACATTCACATCATCCAGTCTCATCAAGATGGTCTTGCGGGAGGCTGCCGTCAGCGGGAGCGTATCGACCGGGAGGGGCGCGAGAAAGGCTTCCTCTGAACCCGACCGAATGTCACAGAGTTGAGGAGGCTCCACCAATGTTGAGGCCATGTACGAGACCAACTTGCTATTTCCTATCCCCGCCATGCCACTCAATCGATATTGCCGGGCGATCTCTTGCCGCATTCGCATGGCCGTGTCGCACGCCGGGCCGAACAACCGTGTGGTGCCTGTCAAATCAAGATAGAAATGTCCCGGCTGAACCGATTCCCAGATTGGCGTAAACCGCTCTACCACACGTAAAAGTGCGCGATTCGCTTGGCGTATGCGATCGGGACGAGGCGAGCGTACATGGAGAGAAGGGCAGAGTCGACGAGCCTGGGCAACGGACATATTCGTCACGATGCCATCGCGCCGGGCTTCTTTCGACGCCTCCGTAATCACGGATCGCGGGTTTGATGAAAGGGCAACGGCAACCGGCCGCGTTGTCAGAGAAGCCTCTTCAAGGCGAGCCAGAGCGACTTGGAACGTGGGAATGGTAAAGCAGACAATGTGACGGTTCATGGAAACCCATCAGATCTCAAGTCATGCATCCACTTGAATCATGTCGCATGCGTGAATCTCGTTCACGATTGATATGTCTGAATCGTGCTGTCTGGCGCAATGTATCCAATGGTTACATTATGCCGGAATTTTGTCAAGGGAGGGACGTACTGCTTGGGCAATGGAGAGAGGCATGGAGAAGCACCTGGATAACAAGGGGAGACTGATTAGAGGGTATCTCATGCGGCTGCAGTGAGGCTATGGATCCGCTTTTGTCTGACGTCATTTCTCAAGGGTTCATTACAGTTCCACGTTAATTCAGACAGTCGGATAATAGTGATGATGAGTGATGAGAGAAACCTTTTAATCCCTTCGAAGGTAGAAGGAAATATGATGGCTGTCTATCGGCATATCCGATTCGCTTTGCGGTCATGAGGCTGGGAATAAAATGATTGGATAACCTGGAAACCTCGATCAGTTTTCGATTGTAAATGTCTTAGTGCTAAACAGATGTAATAATGGCACAGATCTATGTTGGCACATCCGGTTGGAGTTATGAAGGATGGAAAGGATCCTTCTATCCGAAAAATATAGGCAGTTCGGAATTTCTTGAAATCTATGCAGACAGTTTTAAAGCCACGGAACTCAACAATAGCTTCTACAGCCTGCCATCAAAGAATAGCGTTGATACCTGGCGGAAAAATACGCCTAAAAACTTTCTCTTTTCGATAAAAGCCAGCCGCTATGCAACGCATCATAAAAAGCTAAAAGATCCGGGGGACAGTACCGAAAAATTTTTAAAGCTATCAAACCATTTGGCAACAAAACAGGCCCTGTTTTGTTTCAATTGCCACCAAACTGGCATGTGAATTCTAAAAGGCTGAAAAATTTCATCAAGGTTCTGCCATCCGGCCATCGCTATACGTTTGAATTCCGTGATAAAAGCTGGTTGACAGAAGAGATTTACCAAATCCTAAAGAACCATAACGTTGCGCTTTGCATTTACGATTACAAAGACTACCGCTCGCCCGAGAAGCTAACGGCGGATTTTGTGTATATCCGCCTGCACGGCCCGGAAAAAGCCTATGAGGGATCGTATGACGGTCGCCGTTTAAACGCATACGCGAAGAAATTTAAAAAATGGAAAGATAACGGGCGTGACGTGTTTTGTTATTTCGACAACGATCAGAAAGCGTGTGCGCCGCACGATGCAAAAAATCTTATAAGAAAGTTATAGCTTGCTTTTATCCCTTGCTCTCTGACATCTCGGTCGATTGCAGTCATCGCAGTCTTTTCTTTGCATTCGGTTTTGACAATAAAGGCACCTAGGGAAATTGATCGGCATGCCAATACTGCTAGTCAAAAAACAATCCTGCAAAGGAATAATCGCGGATGAGGCGCACAGCTTCGATCAGAAAAAGAATATTTCCCGTAATGCCAATGAAAGCCACTCATCAACAAAAATTGAGAGTGCCCTTCATTGAGGGGAAGCTAGAGGCTTCAGATCATAGACATGTATGCCATTATCATCATTCAGAGGTGACGAAATGGGAAATCCGAGAGTGCCGTTTAGACTTGGTCAGGTCGGTCACTTTGGATTAGCCGTCCGTGATCCAAAGCAGAGTGCGAAATGGTTCGTGCGTGTTCTGGGATTGCGCAAAGAATTTGAGTTCGAGGGAGGCGTGGCGGTCGGGAACGAGTCTGTGACGATCGCGTTATCGAAAGGTAAGCCGTCACCCAACACGCTCGGCCATATGTCGTTCCATTTGCGAACCCTGACGACACTTCGAAAGGCGCTCGGACACTTGAAAAAACACAAAGTGAAAGTGGAGGATCCGGGCGACGAAATCGGTCCGGAATCCCTGGGTTCTCCGCATATGGGGATATGGTTCTACGACCCCGATGGCTATCGCTGGGAATTGTCGGTCCAGGGCGGCAAGACCCGTCGGACGCCCAAGACAAACAAGAGATAGCACAATCCTGAACATTTCCACACCACCGGTAGCTCTATAGTTTCGTGGACGGGCTAAAGACAAAGGAACATTGTGTGATCTCTCTCTCTTCTGAAAATTTCTGTCTTTAAAAAACAGAACATTTATTTCTTATCGCAATGAACATCAAGAGGAAGGACAACATTGTATCTGTATTCATGTGTCTCTCCTCTTCGACGGATCTTACGGCTTGCCTTCTTTTTTAACTTCGGGTGGGTTGATTTTTCCTCACCGCTGACCTGCATAACTTCGGAGATGGACATTTACGAATGTTGGCTGACGAATTAATCCATATGTCACCCATGCCCATGTGTGCTGTAGTACATTTATCACGGTTGAATGACCGGCGGTTCATGGAAAACTCTCGAAAAGGAAGAGATGTGGTCACAAGCATCCAGACGACGAGGATGTCATGTTTGGATGGATCAAGCTGCCGTCGGACGAGCATTCCCGCTATTCAACTTTCGAAAGGAAAAGAAACATGGCCGAACAATGGGGATTATGTAAAAGCTGCCAATGGTGGCAAATCGAACCGGCAGCAAAAATTGAGGATCACACCATGGGATTGTGCATCGATGAAAATTTGCAACCCTACAGATTGCTGGTGTCCGGCAACAGCGGATGCAATCGATTTATGAAAGGCCCTCCGGCTCGGGCAGAGGGTTCATCGACAAGACGTCCGACGGCTTCGCCCACCCGTTAGGATCATTAATGTTCCTGAAATGGGTTGAAATCGTTGAGTAGATTCATCACGGTATGCGGGAAACTCTTATCACAAATCGAGGAGATTATTTCGTCCATGCCGTTAGATGCGAGACCCGTAACTCCAGGTCATAACAAGGGTTTTTCTCCCAATGACTTGTGATTCCCCGATTCCTGAGAGACAATATATTGGCCAGTGGAGTATGTCGGTATTATTGACTTCAGGGAGGAAGAACGTGAAGCACGTGGTCATGACCGGTTTGTTACTGTGGTATATCGGGTTCTTTTTTTTTATGGGGGTGGCTCCTCATGATCCTCAAAGTTGGGCCTTTGCCAATATTCTCCCTCTGCTTTTTGTCGGTCTGTTAACTCTCACGCATCGGCGATGGTCTTTCTCACTCGCCTCCTATGTGTTCATCACGGTCTTTCTGACGTTACATACGATTGGCTCCCACTATACCTATGCTCAGGTGCCTTTGGGGCTCTGGTTGGAGGAATGGTTGGCATTGCCCCGCAATCATTTTGACCGCATTGTTCATTTTTGCTTCGGTTTATTATTTGCCCACCCGTTGCAGGAACTCTTCAGGACAATCGCCGGCATGGCCTCATGGGTCCGATCCGGGATGGTTGTGCTGACCCTCGTGGGGTTAGGGGGGATGTGGGAAGTGCTTGAGTCATGGGTCTCCCGGATTGTGCATCCGGAATTGGGTCTCGCCTATCTTGGCGCCCAGGGAGATATCTGGGATGCTCAGAAGGATATGGCTGCAACGTTCTATGGCGTCCTGATCTGGTTGCTCATCGTCATCTGTTCACGGAAATTGTCGGGGTTTCGTCTGACATGTTCCCCGGAAAGGTCGGTGGGCCTTCCTCATGCTTCTCACCACTGCGGCGACCGCCACTAATCAGAAACCGTTTCACGAGCAGCGCCTACTTCACGGCCTGATCGCCTGGTATCTGGCGATATGGATATTTCTTGCCATTGAGCCGCTCGACCGCCACGATTGGTTTCTCGAAAATATCCTGGCCATCGGCCTGGTCATGGTTTTGCTTGTGACCTACCGGAAATACCCGTTTTCGGATCTTTCGTACGTTCTCTTTACCGTGTTTATGACTCTTCACGCCATCGGAGCTCATTATACGTATTCAAAAGTTCCTTTCGGTTTTTGGATTCAGGAATGGTGGGGATTGGAGCGTAATCATTTCGACCGCATCGCCCATTTTTCATTCGGCTTGCTCTTGGCGTATCCGTTACGTGAAATTTTCCTGCGCCACGTAAAAATTCATGGGTTCTGGGCTTATTATCTGCCAATTAGCGGCATTTTGGCCCTGAGTGGATTCTTTGAAATTATTGAATCGTGGGTTGTTCTTCTGGTCCGTCCGGAATTGGGAGAGGCCTATCTGGGGACACAGGGAGATGAATGGGATGCTCAGAAAGATATGACCGTCGCGCTGATCGGAGCGTTTCTCGCGATTGTCCTGACTTATGTGCTGTCCACACGGTCGTCCCGTTATTCGCATCAGGCTTCCGGCTAGCCTTGTGATAGTTCCCTTATGATTCATCTGCGTACAGCCCGGACTTTTCTCATTGCTGTACACACTTCTGTTGGCATTCGACCCGGCCGTCAGGTGTCGTCATGAGTGTGGTGCGACTCTTATCCCGCACTGCATGGGCATGTTGGGATGAACGCGACAGCTTCCGTTCGACCTCCGCTCCTGTCGGTCTGTTGATATTGACGGTGTGTTTCTTGGGCAATCCGATAAATGCGGTGCAGGGTGAAGCGGATGAGACCCCGCTTGCGGGACAACCGTATACGACGGAATTTCTGGGAAAAGAAGTTCATATTCCTTCACGGGACCGCCGGTATGTGACTGCAGTCAATATCGGCGTGAGCTGGGTTCCCGACGGGCCCAGCAGACTGGAAATACTTCCGTTAGGCGCACTGTATGTCTGGCGCAATTGGGAAGAAGAAAACCGCCGCTTCCGCGGGACCTTTTCCGGAGCGTTCAACGACGTTCAATACGACCATGGTCTGACGTCTCTCAGTCCCTGGTTTGCAGTCGTAACATTTGAAAATTTGATCATTCCATTCGGCAGGTATCAATATGTTGAAGGACAACGAATCAGTCAGGTCGACCTGGAGTGGAATTATGTCTTCGCGGGTATCGGTATCGGCTATCGTACTTCCTTATCTCCCTGGCATCAGGACAATGCGTTTGATTTTTCTTTAACATATGAACCCGGTTATCGGTGGTTTGATCGCAGTTCCAAAACATCGGATAATTTTACGGTGCCTTACAATACCTATGAAGGGCGGGTTCATGCGCGTCTTCGAATAGATAAACTGGAACGAAATCTCCAGGAATTGCTTCATAAAGGCTGGGCTTTGGGAGGAGATGCCCTGTATGGACATCGCACGCACTGGCGTCGGTGGGGAGACCCGGAGTTTGCTGCGTTGAATCTTGGCGATAATGAGAAGACATTTATGTTGGCGAGCCTGTATGCCGCCGTGGCGGGTAAGTTGCCGTGGATACCTACCGAACGACATCGGTTGATTGCCACCATGTATGGCGGAATCGGGAAAAATTTGGATCGTTTTTCAACTTTCAGGCTGCCGGGACGACCCACCGGGTACGAATGGGAATCCTTATCCCGTCCGCTCATTCCCGGACCCGCGTTCAATGAATTGTTCCCCCGGAAGTATGCTATCGCCAACCTCACGTATCAATACGAGGCCCTGTTTTTTCTGTATCCATATATACGCGGAACGTGGTCCGCGATCGAACGCCCCCGTTTTCGGAATGACGGCTCCATTCGAAACGAAGTGGATATGCTGCCGGCGGTGGGAGGCGGTGTGGTCAGCGGCGCCCCTTGGGGATCACAGATTGAAATAAACTACAGTTATAATTTCGGCATCTTTCGCGATCGGGATGGACCGGAAATGGGAGGTCATAGCGTCCTTCTGTTTTGGTCAAAACTGCTCTGATTCCCAAAATCAGGTGTGCGAAACGATTTTGTCTGAACCCTGCCGGCCAGTGCATCTCTCAGATTCCCGGTTGTTTCCCCCGTTAGTTTTGTGCCTGGATCGGGACTTTCGGATCGGCATGTTGTTCCTCTTGAACTATCCCGTAGGCCAGAAGTGAGAGCGAGAAAATCAGAACAAAATAGAATGCGATCCTGACGGGCCCTACCGCCGGAGAGCTCACGAGGCCGAATCCCAGCATGGCAAGGATTCCCGCTATCACCAATAATATGAAGCCGATTGTCAGCATAAGTCACCTCCTTTTTCCATGATTCATGATGGATCGTGTGGCATGGTGATCCATCGGTCCATCTTCTCTCGTTGGCAGGCTCTCCGTATGATGGGAACTCATTCCCATCTCAATGATCTCCGATATATGTTTCACGTGCCTGCCGGTGGTTTGGGCAATTTGTTCGCGACAACTGAATCCGTCGGCAATGACCAGGGTATCGTTGCTTTCTCCTCGAATGTGAGGAAGCAGCGTCTGTTCCCCTATCGAAAGAGACATCGAATAATGTTCGGCTTTGAATCCGAATGAACCCGACATGCCGCAACATCCTGAGTCCGGAAACGTGCAGTCCAGTCCCATGTGATTGAGGAGGTTTATATCCGGGGCCATACCCATGACCGCTTTTTGATGACAATGTCCGTGAACGAGAGCCTTTCGGTGAAGTTGTGGCCAGGCGAAGTCTTCAAGGTTCCGGTTCAGAAACTCACTCAGGGTCATCGTAAGCCGGGACAACCGTTTTGCCTGTTCATCATGAGGCAACAGGTTCACTAATTCATGACGAAATACGGCCACGCAACTTGGCTCCAATCCGATGACCGGCATACCTTCTGCGATAACGGTGTCGAGTGTCTGTAATATTTGACGCAGCAGCCGAATGGCGGTCGGCACCATGCCAAAATCATACAGGGGCCGGCCGCAACAAAGAGGACGAGAGGGAATAGTCACCTGAAATCCAACCCGTTCCAGGACATTGACGGCTGCCTGGAGGACGTGAGGATAGAAATGATTATTGAAAGTATCGGGCCACAACAGCACGGGTATGCCGGTCGGGGCAGGTTTGCGTCGTTGGCCAAACCAGGTCGTAAACGTCTGGGAGGCAAAGCGTGGTATGTCCCGTTGCGGAGCGATGCCGCCGATCTTTTTGATCAGGTGACCCAACAATGGGGCATGGGTCACCGTATTGACGGCTGTGGGAAATTTTGAGGCTACTCTCGACCACCAGTAGATGAGGCCCATGGCATAGGCCGCGCGGGGACGCAGACGTCCACGGTAATAATGTGAAAGAAATTCGGCTTTATAGGTTGCCATATCAACATTGACGGGACATTCGTGCAGACACCCCTTGCAGGCCAAACAGAGTTGTAAGGCTTCCTTGACGTGTTCATTCCGCCAACTGTTACGCAGGGGATCTCCCTGAAGCATTTCGAAGAGCAGGTGTGCACGGCCCCGCGTCGAATGCATTTCCTCCCGCGTAACCCGATAGCTGGGACACATGGTACCGCCTTCCATTCTCCGGCAATCCCCGACGCCGACGCAGCGCAGGGTGGCTCGAGCAAAGTTGAAATGGTCGTCCGGATAGTGAAAGTGAGTGGCCGGATGGGGAGGATCGTACGGCGTTCCCAAGCGCAGATGGTGGTCAAGCGGATCGGCATCAATGACTTTGCCGGGATTCATTTTCCAGTCGGGATCCCATGCGCGTTTAAATTCCCGAAATGCGGTCATTAATTCCGCGCCAAACATTTTCGGCAATAATTCCCCGCGTGATTGTCCGTCGCCATGCTCACCGGAAAAAGATCCGCGGTACTGCATCACCAAATCGGAAGCTTCTTCCACAAAGTTACGATAGGTTTGGATGCCTCCCTGTGTCTTCAAGTCAAAATTAATCCGGGTATGAATGCAGCCTTGGCCAAAATGTCCATAGAGTGCACACTGATAGTCGTAGCGACTCATCAAGGTGCGGAGATCTCGGAGGTAATTTCCCACATCTTTCGGGTGAACCGCCGAATCCTCCCATCCGGTCCAATTGTCATCGCTGCCCGGAACCCGGGCGGTTGCGCCGAGACCAGATTTTCGGATAATCCACACCTGCTGTTCCTGCATGGGATCGTCATAGATTTTCATGGTAGGGGCGTGCGGTTGCTTTTGGAGCTCTTCCATGAGGTTTTGTGCACGACCATCGGCTTCGTCTTCGGTGTCTCCTCCAAATTCCACCAGCAGCCAGCCTCCTCCTTCCGGAAGCAGGGCCAGATTATCAACGTGGAGGTGGTTTCTGGTCATATCTCTCACCAGAATTTCATCCAGACCTTCCAACCCGATCGGGTGATGGGCCAAAATATCCAGCAGATGATCTCCTGCCCGATAAATATCAGGATAGCCCAGCACGACAAGTTTTCGTCTTGGCGGACTGTGGATCAGCCGGACTGTGGCTTCCAAGACGGTTACACAAGTTCCCTCGGTACCCACCAGTGCCCGGGCCAGATGGAACCCATGTTCCGGCAGCAACTGGTCCAGGTTATATCCCGAGACTCTCCGAGGAATATCGGGGAAGCGTGAACGAATAAGCGGAGCATACTCATCTCGAATGGCTTGTAACTTGGCATAAACTTTTCCTTGCCTGTCCCCACGGGCAATGATGCGTGCCGCCTCCTCTTCGCTGGTTGTACCGACTCGCATCCGGAGACCATCGTAGGTGAGAATGTCCAACTCTTCGATATTCTCCATGGTTTTTCC
Organism: Nitrospirales bacterium; assembly: GCA_031315915.1. GTDB lineage: Bacteria > Nitrospirota > Nitrospiria > Nitrospirales > UBA8639 > JACKFE01. The sequence continues at coordinate 116,065 of JALDRK010000004.1, read as the reverse complement.
GCCCATCAGGGCATGGACTCCGCAGGAATTGTTGCCGATCATGCCGCCCAAGGTGCAGTGATCATGCGTGGAAGGATCCGGGGCGAACGTGAGGTGATGCTTTTCGGCTGCCTGTCGCAGAACGTCTAGGACGAGTCCGGGCTGAACCCGCGCACGACGTGCCGATGGATCAAGTTCCAGAATGGCATGCAGATATTTCGACATATCCATGACCACGGCGACATTACAGCATTGACCGGCCAGGCTTGTGCCTCCGCCACGGGAAAGGACCGGAACCTCGTATCGGTGACAGGCGGCCACGGTTTGGATAACGTCCTCGACGGATTTAGGAATCACCACCCCGGTAGGCACTTGCCGGTAGTTCGAGGCGTCCGTGGCATATAATGCCCGGCTCCCTTCATCGAAACGTACTTCTCCTTCAATGGAGACCCGGAGATGTGAGGATAATTCGTGGGTTTTATCCCGAACGGCAGGGTGTACGCGTCGCACCGGGTTCCCGGAATCAAGATTCAGGAGAGGTAAAGGTTTGGGAAACATGAGCAGCCTGTCCTTATTGAGAAAATGATTGCCGGTCTTTGGTCACCGACGTCTACGCGTGCCCTCTGAAGAAAACCTTAAAGAGCAAATTGAGCGGCATCCGCTCGATTCAAATCCAAGCCGTGTCCGGCACGGCTCAAATCCGGATAGAGGATCCCCTTGACCGGGGTCGGGAAGCCGTCAAAGAGCATCCGTTCGATCCGGACATGATCGTGAAAATATTCGATGTGCCGCAGGGAATGCAGCGTACAGGCCGGGTGCAGGTGAAGTGACGGCGCGCAATGAGCTGAAAGCGGCATAGACCGGGATTCACATAATGCGCCGACCTGTAACAATCCGGTGATGCCGCAACGAGAAGCATCGGCCTGCAGCACATCGACGCTCTCAGCATCCAGCATGCTTTGAAAATATCGAGCATCGTAACCGTATTCTCCGGCCGCAATTTCCATGGATGGCGGCGCGTGCTCTCTGATGGCATGAAGACCGGTCAGATTATCGGACGAGACCGGTTCTTCGAACCATTGCACTCCGGATTCGGCAAACCGTTCGGCAAACCACCAGGCTTGTTTTATCGAATAGGCCCCATTGGCATCGACAAATAAACGCGTATTCGGCAAAAGAGCTTTCCGTGCGAGATCGACCCGGTGAAGATCCTCCGTGGGGTTTTGTCCGACCTTCATTTTGACCTGCGGGATTTCCTGTGCGGTCCATGATTCCAATTGTGCTTCCAATTGTGCGTCGGTATAGGACGTAAAGCCTCCGCTTCCATACACGGGAATGCCCGAATGCGCTGCGCCGATCAGCGTGACGAGGGGAATCTCCAGAACACGGGCTTTGACATCCCATAAAGCCGTATCGACAGCGGCGATGGCCATGGCAGCCATGCCTGAATTTCCCAGATTCCGTATCGACCTTCGCATGGCCATCCAACAATCGGGAATAGCCATGGCATCATAATCCTTCAGGACGTGAGACAGGGTCTCTTGAATCAGAATGGCGGTAGCCAGGTCGGCATAGGTGTATCCCCAGCCCTGGCCCGCTGGGGTTTTGACTTCCACTTTGACCAGAGTGGTGGAATTCCATGTCAAGGTCCCGTCTGCTTCGGGATGCTCGGTTGGTATGCGATAGGCGGATGTCTCAATCGCTTGAATGTGGGTATCGATTCCACCCCGATCCGGCACAATGTCACCTACTCTTACGCGAAATTTGGAGAAATTCGGCCACGATTATTTTCGAGGGAGGATAATCATGATCGGGTTTCTTTAGACGTATTTGCGGCTGTCCTCCAATCAGAATTATTTCATGCCCAATACGGTTCCCTCTCATTTCACGATGCCATCTCTATGGGCAAAGATTACAAGCGAAACAGAATGACCAATCAAACGCTTCTTGTTCTTCCGCCTCCCATATCCGAAAAAATCCCGGTGTCGTCTTTCCCTCTTATTCATAATCATCCGCATCGATTCGGAGACAGAGTCGGCATCGTAATTGGAATCACAGTCTCGTTGATAATTGTAGTCTTCGGGATTCCCGTAAAAATCGCTCCATCCAATAGTATGTGGTGATTAAAGAAAGCTATGATTGGTTTTTTTGTTACGAGACAAGATTGACACTCTTGAGTGGTGCTTACAACTATTCATAACCCTTGGATGATGACAATTTTCCGACAGAGGCATTGCCAAAAACCCCCGACGTGGATTTTTTAATCGTACGTGGAGAATGTAATACAGGTTGAAGAGCAGGTATGGATACGCGAGACCATCCTCATGGTCGGATGAGTCGAACAATTTTTCTTGAATCGACCGTCTCTTTTTTTTGCGGATGTTCGCCGAAGAGGTGTGTCTTTACACCAGTTCGCGGACCCGATCCGAGAGGGCAGTCAGGGCAATTTTCATTCGGTTCGGCTCGCCTCGTACCAATGATTCGGCAAATTTGGCAGCCTGACTCATGGTGATACTGGAAGGCATAGGAGGTTCAAAGGGATCCACAACGGCTTGCACCAGCACCGGTCCGGGCATTTGCAGGGCTTGCTCCAACATGGGACCGCAGTCGGCCGGATCTTCAATCGTCAATCCCGTGCCGCCGCAGGCTTGCGCCACGGCGGCGAAATCAATCGGATGCAGCTCGCAGCCGTATTCAGGGTTTCCGAGAAAAACCATCTGTTCCCATTTGATTTGTCCGAGCGTGTTGTTCTTGATGACGATCACTTTTACCGGCAATTGATATTTGACACAGGTCACGAACTCCGCCATGAGCATGGAAAATCCACCGTCCCCGACGAACGCGATACATTGGCGATCCGGATAGGCAATTTGTGCGGCGATCGCATAGGGCAACCCGCACGCCATCGACGCCAACGTTCCCGACACCGTATGCTTCTGTCCCCGTTTAGCGGGAATTTGTCTCGCCCACCAGGTGGTAATGGTTCCCGAATCACAGGAAACAATGGCCTGATCGGAGAGACGTTTTCCCAACTCCCACGCCACGACTTGCGGCTTCATGGGCTTATCCTTCCGGGTCCCACGTTCTTCCATCAGCGCTCGCCATTTGTTCATTTCCGTTTGAGCCCGTTCAAGAAATTTGCGATGGTCGTTGCGTTCCAAAAGAAGGAGGAGCTGTTGAAGCGTGCGCTGGCAATCGCCGACCAATCCGACTTCCACCGGATACCGAAGCCCGATTCGTGCGGGATCAAGGTCGATTTGCACGGCCCGGGCTTGACCCGGCTTCGGATAAAACTCCATGTACGGAAAAGACGTGCCGATGAGAAACAAGGTATCGCAATCCTCCAAGGCCTCTTGCGATGGCGTCGTGCCCAGTAAGCCGATTCCGCCGGTCGTATAGGGACTGTTATCAGGCACGGCGGCTTTCCCCAGCAGAGGTTTGATGATGGGGGCTCCAAGAATTTCTGCGACCTTTTCCAATTCATCCGTGGCGCCGAGGGCTCCGGCTCCGGCCATGATGGCAATGCGTTTCCCGGCATTCAAGACCTTGGCCGCTTCCTCCAGCTCGGATTCGTTGGGCAAACGGGCCGAGCGGGAATAGATTTCCGTTGAATGGTGTGGAATGTTCCGTTTGGAATATCCTTTTTCCGCTTTGGATTCCTGAAGATCAACCGGAAAATTCATATGCGCAACTCCCCGGTATCCCAGCGCGGTCCGGCAGGCCAGATCCGCGACATTCTCCACGTGCGTGGCGCTCATGATGCGGGTGTTGTAGACGGCGACATCCTCGAAGACTCTTGTCAGATTGACATCCTGTTGCGCATGGGTATCGATCAAATCATGAAAATGATGTCCGGTGATCGCCAGCACCGGTTGCCGTTCCATTTTTGCGTCATACAACCCATTGAGCAGATGGAGGCCGCCGGGACCCGATGTGGCCAGACAGACGCCCAATTTTCCCGTGAACTTGGCATAGCCGCATGCCATCCAGGCCGCCGATTCCTCATGGCGGACCTGAATAAACCGGAGCGTGTCCTGTCGTGTGCGGAGCGCTTCCATGATTCCATTGATCCCATCACCCGGAAGACCGAAAATCACTTCGACTCCCCAATTTTGAAGTTTGTCAATCAAGACATCAGCGGCGGTTTTGGCCATGTTATGATCCTCTCTCGTTCCCACGACTTACCAAAGGAACGTGTTTGGATTCCATGAATATTCATGCCGTCCGGTCTGAATACGCCAGGGTCGATAACAAAGTGTTTTCAGCCTGCCTGGAATCGAGCCGGGTATGCTGGACGACAATCGGAATATCGGATTCAATGACGCTCGCAAAATCGGTATCTCTGGGTATGGGCTGTGGTTTCCGTAAATCATTAAATCGAAGATGCATGGTTCGTCGGGGAGGTATCATAACTTCGTATGGTCCGACAGGTTCCCGATCGGAGTAAAAAATCGTGATGCGGACATGGGCCATGATATCCGACACATTCAACAAACAAGCCGTTTCGTGACTCGTCATCTGCGGTTCAGGTCCATGACTGTCTTTGGGAATATACCCTTCAGGAATGGCCCAGCGTGTCGATCCCATCGTCATCTTCATCTCCCTATCATGGTTTCCTCATGTGCGATGTGCGCCGTTGATTCTTTCCTGTCGATCGGCTTTCATGTTTTGCCTGATGGTTAGATCTGTGAATCTGACGAGTTTTATATTGTCGTTCCCAATCTTTGTCCAGTTCGGCCTCCTCCCGATAGTCTCTGGCCATCGTGTATTGTTCCGATAAGGTCGCAGGAAACGTGACATCGGTCCTGTGCGGTCGTTCGGTCATGGCTCTGTCTCCGTGTGAATGTAAAGGCCGTTTTGCAGGTCGATGCTTGGACTGTCCTATCCTATTCCGATATTCAGCCTGACGGGCTCTGCGCATGAATGAGCCTGGGTTTTTTGACAGGGGGGCGACGAAGTTGTTGTCGCACCGTCGGCCGGCGTTTTCGTAAGAGCTTTTTCAGGGTAATCGGTTGTCCGATTCGTGCGGAACGATAGAGCGACTCGATGATTCGGACATCATGCAAGCCTTCATCGCCGGCAGGTTCTGGGACGGAGTCATGCAGAATACAATCCGAAAACTTCAAGAGCTGTGGAGCAAATTGGTCGCGTGTGGAGAACGTGGTCTTTTTTTCTTTTCCGTTCGTTGTCACATGATGAGTGATGGGTTCCACATATTCATAAGCCGAGGTTAACCGGATTTGGCCCTTCGTTCCGACAATTCGGAATTCAGACACATCGGCTGCGCCAAAACTGCAGAGAAAGGAAGCCAAACGTTCGTCAGGGAACTGAAGGACCGCGGCAGTCATTTCTTCGACTTCCTGAAACCGGTCTTTTCCCTTCCCTGATGTGACGGCATAGACCTTGATCGGTTCGGCTTGAAACAGATTCCGGACGGCGTTGAGACAATAGATGCCGATATCCCAGAGGGTTCCGCCTCCGGTTTCTTCCTGCAAGCGAATGTTCTCTTTGTTTTTGACGGGAAGGCTAAAGGCAGATTGAAAATAACGGGGTTCGCCGATTTTTCCCGATTGAACCATTTGCATGGCGCGAAGATTGGCTTCTTCGTAATGGAGGCGATAGGCCACCATTAATTTGACGCTACAATGGTCAGTCGTTCGAATCATGGTTTCACATTCGGATGAGGAGAGGGCCATGGGTTTTTCGCACAGCACATGCACCCCCGCTTTCGCAGCGCGAACGGTGTATTCACAGTGCAAGTGATTGGGAAGAGCGATGTAGACGGCATCAATTTCCGCCCGCTTGAGACATTCTTCATACTGATCATAGGAGGAGAGATGATTGACGTCGTATTGTTTCCCGAGTTGACGCAATTTTTTCGGATCATCGGAAATCAGAGCCGCTAATTCCGAATTCTTCTTGGCATGGGCAAAAGCCGGCAATACTGCGACTTGAGCGATGTAGCCTAATCCCACCACGGCATAACGGATTTTTCGAGAAGCAGATTGTGATTTTGGTAATCGCCCCATTGTGAAATCCTTTTTTCCTTCTTCGCGTTTTTCTGATTCAAGCGGTAGAAAATTGTTAAGGCCTCCTTATACCAGGCTCTCTCTTGAGAAAGAACTGGAAGAAACCCTTGTTGCTTCAGGCCAATAACAGAGCTGGGATAGAATCTCGAGTCAAAAGGAGGAAAGAAGTGTTCTTCAGGAAATCGCGTCGATTGTTCCGGAAGAACGAAAAAGACAATGGCATCCGACGAATGCCTTTTTCTTTCATCCCGAGCGTCTCTATATTTTATTGGGTTTGTGATCTACTCTTCGTGTGAATGGTTTCCTCCATGCTCCATTTCGGCGTTCCATTATCTTGTCTCAGAGCCAAAACCTTTCCATTTCTTTTGAGTACGATTTTCGAGGCTAGGACCAGATCTTTGCCTTCACGATTGATCCGTGAGCCGGTCACTTCAACCCTATCGCCTTCCTTGATGTCCAGGCCCTGCTCCTTCAAGTAATTATCAGGAGCAACACGAACCCGTTCCTGACCTGATGACGTTTTCACGTCCAGCACGATGAGACTGTCTGTCAGATCCACCCCTGACTCAAACATATCGTGACCGACATTCTCGACGGTTCCTTCGAATGTAGCAATTGTCGCAGGATCAAAATCGTTGTGATCCATTGAGGTGGAAGTTTGCGCATGAGTAAAGGAACGTTTTGATGGTGTGGCTTTTTCTCCAATAGGAGCCTCGGCCACCTCAACGATCATCTTCTCGTCCTGCTTGGTCAGCTTGACGTCATTCCAGGGAATCGAATAGTTTTCCGCGTTAATTCCCAGTGTCCCGCCGAATGTTCCACCATATGTAAGAATAATGTAAGAAATTCTTCCGGTTTTTTGATCAATCATCAAATCCTTTACCGTCCCCAATTCTTTTCCGGATTGATCGATTACCGAATTCCCGATAAGAGAATTCGCATTGAGTAAGAGGTCACTTTTCTGGGACTGGAGAGTTCCGGACTCGCTAATGGCCAGCGAAAGGCTCCCGCCAGCCAGGCCGAAGGCGAACACCATGCCGAGCATTCCACTGGTTTTGCGTTTTGAGTTCATGATGTGGATTTCCTTTTTGTTGAAATGAATAGGAATCGTCTGTCGTTCAAAACTGAGTGTATTGTAGGCGGCGGTCATAAAAAATGTGCCTGTAAGAAACCCTCGCTTCCTCTCGTGTCTTCCCTTGAGAGGGACATGATTTGATTCCCCAGGGTTTTTGCCAGGTTTTTTTTTCTGTTAGGCCGGTCATGATAGACGGATACTGATGAACCCCTTGGATATTTGGCGGTGGGGCGCCATGCATGAAAGAGGTGACGTATGCGTACAATAAACAAAAGATTGCGAGTCCATGTTCTGACATTGGCAGGTCTCCTATTCCTTATTAGTACGGGGGGAGCGCTCGCCCCGACACATGCCTTTGTCCGTGCGTTCACATTCAATGATCAGCAAAAGCCGGGAATTCAGACGCATGAACGGGATGAAAAGGAAGAGGCTGGCGACACACCGATCATTCCTCCGACGAATGACCCTGAAATGGTGATACAGCCGGATGTACCTCCTGATCCCGATGCGGTGATCACTCCGCCGGTGGTCGATCCCGAAATGGCTGTGGATCCCACCACTCGTCAACGAATGACTGAAGAAGAATTGGAGCAACTCTCACCGGAAGAATTGGGAAAAAGAACTCCGGAGAAGGCCCCGAACAATTGAAGCATTCTCTCAAACTCTCGGTGCACCCAATTTTGACTAGTTTCTTCGTGCGCTAGACGTATGGGTACATGTCATTTCTGAAGATGCGAATACTCGGTCGGTTTGGAAGAGGGGGAGCCTTGCGATATCTGGAAATGGTTCCGTATGAGCTTTTCTTGCCTATCGATGATTGTTAGGTGGAACATTTGTCAGAGAACAGTTGCTAACTCTCCAACGACTTGACCAAGTAGATTTCGTTTCTAACCTTTCCGGAAAGAAAGAACCGGCAGGAAATTCTCTTGAAATTGAAAGTCTTGAGGCAAACAGAAGAATTTACCCTGCAAATACCGTTGCCTAGGATAAGCAAGCAATTCGTCATTGGGGATATGAGAAGCCGGCAGCAACCGACAGGATTCAATGACGTATCTATAAAATTTGAGATAATTCAGGGAAGTCCGGAAGAGTTTTTATGCTGGAAGAAGTCGGCGGATCGGTCGTCTTGCTGTCGATCGGTCCGCTGACTTCATTCCTCCCCGCGTGTGCGGATGTCCTTGGCGTAATTGAGTTGTTTTATACTCATTCCAAGAGATTATGATTCTTTTACATGCCTTTTTGACGTTGTTCTCGTTGCTCAGCCTCTTTATCTGTTCCGGTATATCCTGGTGACGTTTCACTGGGGGGAAGGGTACTTGAGCTTCCAAACATTGATGTTGCGGGATCATCTTCACCCACTCCACCGGGACGAGCCGCTTTTTGTTCTTCCGATTCCGAAGGTTCCGTGGATTGTCTCGAAGAACTTTTGGAGTCGATTGAGGATCCTTCTTTTTGCTTATTGCTGCTTGGCCGGGGATTCGGTGGATTGTGGAGAATTCATTCCCCGTTGGTCTGCAAACGCGGAAAAACTTGAAAAAACAAGAAAGACAATCATTCCCATTATGGTCAACAATTTCGTCATTTCACACCTCCCAAATGATATAGAAAATTAACACCATCCAAAAAATGTTTTGGATTGTTGCCCCCTGAGTTCATGGAGAACCCAGGGGGCTTTCTTTGTTTACCCTTTTTTTACGGGCGATATTGGTCAGGTCGATAATCATAATCTCTCATGCTTGAACGCCTGGATTGATACTGATCGGCTCTTTCACGTTGCGGATCATACTGGCTCCTTCGGGTAGTCGTATCGTATTGATTGGGGATATCCCTAAAGGTATCGTTATAATTTCTCTCACGACTTTGGGAATACATAGACCGTTGACCCATACGATTCCGAACATCATCCGAAGATCGTCGTTGCTGATCGGCCCCTTCATATTGAGGCGCACTCTCTGGCGGGGGATATTCGGATGGACTGAATCCGTAATGTCTGACCTGGGAGTCGTCAAAATATTGATCTTGATAACGAGGTTGAGTCGGTTGACGGTCTTCTCCTGAACGGGTGATACGAGACCGGTCTTGGCCGCGTCTGTCATACTCTCGACGATTCCGATCGAATGAACGTTGCTGATCAGCCTGTTCATATTGAGGCGCATTCTCGGGCGGGGGATATTCGGATGGACTGAATCCGTAATGTCTGACCTGGGAGTCGTCAAAGTATTGGTCTTGATAACGAGGTTGAGTCGGTTGCCGATTCCCTCCCGAGCGGTTCATGCTGGAGCGGCGTTGATCATATCGATCATATCCTTCACGATTGCCAGGAAACGTCGGAGTGTCTTCATAGTAGCGGTCTCTCGTTTCATTAAAATCATCCGTTCGCTCGTTCCACTTGGCAAGATTTTGGCGTTCCCTTTCCGTCAGGTCCCAATGTTGCTGTACATGAGAACCGACACTTTCCCCTTCTTTGATGATTGGAAGGTTTCCCAATTGATTTTGGGTCACTTTCAACTTAAACGATTTATTCCCTGCCCCCTCTAACGCTTGCCAAGGAACAGAAATTAATTGGCCGTCTTTCTTCCTGACGATGGCATAGGTCATGTCACCTTCATCATTCACCATCACTCTGTAGATATTTCCGATTTCCTGGCCTTCGGTAGATTTGACGGAGTAATGGGCATCCTTATCTGATATATCCAATCCGCCGAGTTGGCCGGCAGGAAGAACAAAATATTCTTCTCCTACTCCTGCCGTACCATAATATTCTTGGCTGTCTCCCATAGACCGGACGAATGTGGCATTGCCATTTTCGTCCACTTTCGCTCTTACAAATTCACCATTTTGAAAATTACACTCCCCAAATTTAAACCCCATTTGTTGAGACTGTTGACCGGACGTCTGTCCGCTCGGACTGCCGAAGAGGCTGCCGCTCGAGGTTTGTCCGGAATCTGAAGCACTCTGTTGCTTGTGAGACGAAGATTCCATGACGGTCGATGAAGAGTCGGATGTCCTGCTCCCTCGTGGGCACAATTGATTTGTTTGATTATTGATGCGAAATCTGATTCGCTCTCCATTACTGCCCCGGAGAGTAATTTCGTCCCCCCGCTTCTTGAAAATCTCCCCGCTCACAATTCGTTCTTGCGAAGATGACCAGCCTCCGTTGCCACCTTGACCACGATCCCGTGAGATGCCGGATTCGGCTAATAACGGCAACGTCAAAAAGGGCATGCCTGCTAGAACCAATGATTTGACCATTTTGCTTCGAGTAAACATCCTGGATGCCTCCTTGTTGTTTGATGTAAACGAAATGGTTGGATGATGTTTGACACAGCATATCGTATTTATAAAAAGGAACAACTGTGCGAAACCCTTGTCCTGTTCCCTTCTTTGCTAGGGTTTATGATAGTTCGAAGCGAACTTGTTTTCATGATATGAATCTCTATGCATTCTAGGTCAGTCGCCCCCATTTACTTTTTTTACTATAAGGAGGTTTTATGCCTACACAAATTCGTCAGGTGCTTTCGTCGAGTTCAATTACCGGCACGACCGTCCAAAACAGTGGAAGGGAGGATCTTGGTGAAATCAAGGATCTGATGATCGATCTGGCCGGAGGGCAAATCGCCTATGCGGTGCTGTCATTCGGCGGTTTTATGGGAATGGGCGACAAGTTATTTGCGATTCCCTGGGAGGCCTTCAGCGTGATTCAGGAGGAGAAAGTTTTTTTGTTGGATGTCAGTAAGGAGAAATTGGAAAAGGCCCCGGGTTTTGATAAGGATAATTGGCCGGATATGGCCGATGTGACATGGGGGAAAGGTATTCACAATTATTACGGATACGAACCCTATTGGGATATCTGAAGCATGTAACGGCGATCCCCCTGTAGACACGACACTGGAGAGGGAGAACCCCGCGTCGTGCCGCGGGGTTCTTTTTTTTGCGATGCCGACGCGGCTCGAAGACGACAGAAGGGATGACAAAAGCATCCGTTACGCCCTTGTGGATCTCGAACTGGTCGAATCGACAAATTCCTGCGTGGATGCGTCCAATGCCCGGCTTGTCCGGCCTTTGGGACGATGGATGTACAGCAAATCCGTTCTTTGCGAAGGCTGGTCGGCGGTGGGAAGAGACATTTTATAATTTACCGGACGCCGATGATCCGCTAGTTGAAGCTGCGGATTATAGACCTGGTTGAATTTCCAGAGCATGTTCACAAAATTCGTCTGGCCTCGAAGGAGATGACCGGCAGCAATCTTCATGGTGCCTTTGAGGGCTTTCCATCCCAAATGTTTCGTGTTCAAGATGCGTTGCGTTTTGACCAGTTCCTCGTAAAATTCCGGGAGCGGCAATGTGGTGGGAAGCACGGCATGCTGAATGTCATACAGCCGATAGTCGCGAGTCAGCACGTTGGACGATTCATCACGCCAGGTTTCCGTGCCGGGGTAAGGGGTATTCACGCTGATGTTGACTACTTCCGGAACCTCAAGACACCACTGGCGCACCGTGGCAAACCGTTCACGGTCCCATGTCGGATCCGCGATGATATTGATGGCGACCGTCATGCCGAGCGATCTGGCGAATTCCAGGGCTTCGAAGTTTTTACCGAGCGATATTCGTTTTCGATGACGTTGGAGCCCCTCCTGATCGATGGCTTCCACTCCGATAAATATGTATTGCATGCCCAGACGTCTCCACAGACGAAACACCTCTTTGTTTCTCAAGAGCACATCGCCGCGGGTTTCCAGATAATAGGATTTTTTGATGCCGCGCCGAGCGATGGCTTCCCCGATGGCCATGCCGTGCTCCGCCTGAATAAAGGCGACATCATCCACCACAAAGACTCCCGGTTCTCGAATGCCCGCCAATTCATCGACAACGACATCAGGACTGATCGGACGATAGCTCCGTCCATAGAATGTCCATGCGCTGCAAAATGAACAATCCCACGGGCATCCGCGTGTGAATTCGATGGATGCACAAGGGTCAAGGACTCCAAGAAAATATTTTCGTCGATGACGAAGGAGATCTCGGGCAGGTCTTACGTCGTCCAATGACGTGAGGAACACCGGAGGTGGACCTTCAGCGTGTGGGGTGATAACCCCAGGAACCTTGGATAGATAGTTCCGGTCCTGTTCCAGAGCGGCCAGGAGTGGGACGATGGCCGGTTCCCCTTCCCCTTTGACGATTGCGTCAATGGCCCCCTGAGCATGCTCCAGGACTTCTCGGGCGACGAAAGAAAGACTATGTCCTCCCGCGATAATCGAGATGTCCGGACACATCGCCTTAGTCATTTTGGCCAGATCGATGATCTCGGGCACATTTGCCAGATAATTACCGGAGATGGCTACCACATCGGGATGCCATGCCTTCACCATCCTGAAGTAGTCCTGCTGCGTCTCGACCTGCAGATCGATCAATCGGACGTCATGACCCGCCTTACGAGCGGTTCCGGCTACAAGTTCCAGGCCAAGCGGTTCTAAACGCAAAAAAATTTTGGTGTACATCAAGGGACCCGGATGAACGGCTAGAACTTTCACGATTCACCTTCTTTCCTGTTGGAAACCGAACATGTCAACGGATTTTCCCTCTCATCAACCAGGGTTTTCCAGAGTATGACTGTTGGATTCCAAGAGACATACTAATATGGAGTTCATCTTTTTAAACAGGAGGCACGTATACCGATGGTTGATGCCAGTATCAAAAAAGTGCAAACCGAACGTTCTCCCATGGGTCCGATGGGGCAGAAATATCTTGCGACCGGAATCGGACTTACCATGAGATTATGGGAGGAACTTCCGGTCGGACTCACGCAGGGCTCCTCATCCAGGGATTATGAAACGATCGGCTATGTGATCAAAGGACGCGCGGAACTTCAACTTGAAGGCCAAACGATTTTGTTGAATGCGGGAGACTGTTGGGTTGTTCCAAAAGGTGCCAGTCATTCCTATACCATCCTGGAAACCTTTACGGCTGTTGAGGCCACGCATCCTCCTGCTCATCTTCATAATCGTGATGCAGCCGCACCCTCGTCCTGAGCATTTGTTGGACATCTGCAGCCGGGAGGGCCGCCGATTATGGATTGACAGCGGGAAGCTGATTCTCGGGAGCATGTTCGACATTCCGGTAAATGGTTAAGGCTTCCGGCATAGCCTCAGTGAGACGCTTGATTCGTGTCTCATGGCTGGGATGGGTGGACAAGAACTCCTGAGGGGCTCCCTCGCCGCCTTGCTGCATGCGTTGCCAGACCCGTACGGCTTCTTGAGGGTCATATCCCGCTGTGGCCGCGAGAATCAATCCGATCGAATCCGCTTCGGATTCATGTGTCCGGCTATACGGGAGGAGCACGCCAACTCTGGTCCCCAGACCGAGAGCAGCCATGGCGGCTTGCCCCACACCAGGACCGGCACCGCTTGCGCCCAGGCCGACTGCGGCAGCGGTTAAGCCGGCTTGAGCCAGCACCTCCTGGCTCATGCGTTCCGAGGCGTGGCGTGCCAACGCATGAACGACTTCATGCCCCAATATGGCGGCGAGCCCCGCATCATTTTTGGCGACAGGAAAGATGCCCGTATAGACCGCGATTTTTCCGCCGGGAAGAGCAAACGCATTTTTCGTCTGATCATCTTTGATCACAATGACTTCCCAGTTGAACGTTTTGGCATCTTCGGCAAACTTTGACTCTCTGGCGGCTTGAATAATTCGCTCCGCGACCCGCTGCACGGCTTCTTGTTCCTGAGGAGATTGAGACTGTTTGATCTTAGGGTCAGAGAGAATTTGCTGGAACGCCTGCTCACCCATCTGCGAGGCCTGGGATTGAGGCACGACCACTAACTGGGATCGATCGGTGTATGGGACGGTTTCGCATCCGATTGCCGCTCCCGATAACATAAGCACCATCGTGACCCATTTGAGCTTGTTTGTCGTGAGGCGATCCGGTTGTGAAGTCATAAGGTTTCCCTGATTAATCGAGCGATCTTTGCGCTGACAGGTTCATGAAACGTATGAGCTTTGATTGTCAGGACTACAGATGTGTTCGTGAGCAGAGGATCGTGTGGTGTCGATGGGGATCCTCGTTGTTTCCCGATAGACCTGATCGTCTTTCCGATTTTCATAGATGCTGTACGGAGTTCCCGCCAGAGTCCTGGTTTCGATAGCGTGCTTTCCGTTGTTTCCGTCGATGACCCTTCCAATCGTCCTGATGCAGACACCTCCCACCTTTCCATACCTGTGTCGTTCACGGTTTCAGCGGTGGAGTCAGTGCAAGAAGTCGTGTGTCTTGCAGTCATGATGTATTCCTGAAGATCCTGGGTCTTGGCTCCGACGACAGGATTCGTCACGATCCGAGGAGTGGGATGGCAAGCGGTCATGGCTGCCAGGACCAAGATGGTCAGGCAGATGAAAGAAAATATGTGACTCGTGCCCTTAAAATGTGGTGCCGTCATTTTCAGAATTCATTGTCATCAAAGAAATACATAAAATGAAACAGGATAATAGGAATCATGGTCGAATGAAGCAAAAAACTCAAAAGACAAGTGAATCGTCGATATGGAAAAAATGTCTAAGTCCGGATGGAAACGCTGAAGGCCAGAGGATATCGATTCAGGGAATGAGAATGAAAATATTAGGGGATCGGGAAAAAGCTTGGGGAAGAGTCAACGGAAGAATTGATGGAGCTTTTCTTAAGTATGAAAATGTTCAATGGCAAACGCGACCCGAGCGTGAACGTCAGGTAAATCGCATGCCCTGTTGGTCACTAGATTCAACCTGGGAAGCAACCCGGCTTGATTCGCAATTTGGATATTGAGGCCGGGGCGGGCATTGACTTCAAGAAGCAAAGGGCCATACTCCTTGTCCAAGACGATATCGACTCCCAGATACCCGAGGTGAAAAATATCATAGCATCGAGAAGCCAAGGTCAAAAGGTCCGTCCAATTCGGGATCTTGATCCCGGTGACCGGGTTGGCTGTATCGGGATGTTCCGTGACCACGTCATTTAGCAATACCGCCGTCAAGGTGGTACCGGTTGCGAGGTCCAACCCCACGCCCAATGCGCCCTGATGCAAGTTGGCTTTTCCGTCAGACATGCGTGTGGGAAGTCGAACCATCGACATCACCGGCACGCCACAACAAACGATAATGCGGATATCCGGGACACCTTGATAACTGATCGATTCGAAAATGGGGTCAAAGTTGACGCAATATTCGATCAAAGCCGTATCGGTTGCTCCGCCCAGGCTGTACATTCCGCTTAACACATTGGAAATATGGTGTTGAAGGTCTTCCAGGGAGATCATGACACCATTGGCTTTGCGATATTTATCTTTTACTTGTCCCTTGATGACGATAATCCCATCGCCCCCGCTTCCATGGGCAGGTTTGATCACAAACTCGGTTTGTTCGGCGACGATATGAGGGAGATCACGGACTTGCCGCTCAATTTCAATGGTTCCGTACAGAGCAGGAACGGCTACCCCTGCTTCCGAGCACAGGGATTTGGTCCGGACTTTATCGTCGACCAACGGATAAAAGCGACGTTCATTGAACCCCAGTGTGTAGACGGCATTTCGATGATTCAGACCAAGAATGCCGAGTTCAGACAGTTGAGAGTAGGCCTTGAGTATAGTCATGGTTGTTCCAGGAGTCTCTGGAACCGTCGAATTTCAAGCAGGCGGTAGCCCGTGTATCGTCCGAGGGCGATCGTGAACGCCAACAAGATGAGGAGCAGCTCCGGAAACGTAAAGAAGAGATAATCCATGATTTGGAGACTCATCAGTAAATAGGTCAAGGCCGCGACCGATAAGCTTCCGATCGCCTGCTGGAGGGCTTCGACCGGCCCGCGTTCATCCCAGACAATGGACATCCGTTCAATGGTCATGGTGACAATGACCATCGGAAATAATGCGACGGAAAGCCCTCGGACAATGCCTAAATGATGAGAAAACACGCTTAATGCGCCCATCATCAGCACCACGACGATTAACACGGCTGCCAGCCGCGGAACCAGAAGTAATTTTAAATGATCCAGATAAAAACGTACGGCCAGTCCTAATCCGATCAGCATGGAGAAGAGAATCAATCCCCAGAGCAATTGAGTTTCGCGAAAAGCCAGGGCAATCAGAATGGGCATGAACGTTCCGAAAGTTTTCAGCCCTACCACATTACGGAGAATGACGAGGAGAAAAGCCCCGACAGGGATAAGGATCAATATGTGATAGACGACCTGCGTTTCCACCGGAAGACTGAACAAGGAAAATTTCAGCCAGGCAGGATTCATCACCATTCCCCGTGCAACGGCGGCCTGAATAGCTTTTTCCTGATTGGGGCTGACAGACAGACGGAACTCCAGTTTGGTCCCGCCTTCGATCTGGAAGAGTGGAGCATCCCCGCGCCACCAGGGGAGGTAGGGATCGGGAATCCCCTTTTGGATGAGTTCCAGATCGAAAGGCACCCACGTGTTCTGTTCGGACACTTCGAGCCACACTTTCAATGTCACGGTTTTCGCTTCACGGCTCAGTTCAATGCCATGCACGACTCTGGCAGGTGTGCCGTTTAATGTCAGCACTTGGGCGATGGCTTGTTCAGGAGGTTGTTGAGAGAGCAGGAGCGCTTCATGGGGGGCTGGTTCTTCTTTGGTAAGTCTTCTGATCAGGCTCAAGACTAGGGATTCCGTATCGGCCGATTGGTCCTTGACTTCACCCAACAGGGCCATGCCGGCCTGAAGAAACGCGCCTTCCAGGGGGGGGAGTTTTCCTTGAGACTCTTGGGAGGGAGGCGGCGATTCGATAAACTCTTCAATATCCGTTTCCCAATCTTTCATTTGGCGAATAATGCCCCGGTAGTACAAGATTTGAACGCCATCTGCTTCCCGGGTCGACCATGTGACCAGACGGTTGGGACCTTCGGTTTTTTCCGTGACCCCATAATCTTGCCCGACAAAGGATTCTGTCGTGACGACATAAGGGCGGATGGATTGCGGTGTAAACATGGAAATTTTTGCGGTTTCCCCTTTCCCCTGAAAGGTGATCCGGGTTTCCACGTTCCACACTTCGGATTGTTCTTCGGGATTGAGGGGAAATCCCAAGACCGCCACTTTATAGAAAAAAATGGAAAGACCTAGGAGGGAAAGAATGAAGATCAAGGAATAGAAATGAATTCGATTCATTGGCGGGGCGCGTCGGGGCAGTCGGCGGTCAGAAGATGTGTCCGGGAGGCATCGACGACAAGGCGATCCGCTAAGAATAGACGGCCAATTAATAAGGGATATTTATAATTACTGCGATCGGCAAGGTTGACCTCCGTTTCTTCGTAATGATTTCCAATGCAAATCCCCAGTAAGACCACCGGACGTTCCGTGGCTTTCTGTTTGTGACGTTTGATTTTGACTGTTCGGTGCACTTTTCGTTCGAAGGTGACGGATTGGCCATTGTCCTGAGGCACGTCGAATTTCACCCAGGATTCTCCCTTGCGGGAAAACGTGGATACGTTTTCCGCATGAAGAGAGGCACTAAAAGCTCCGGTATCCAGTTTGGCTTCCAGGGGAATGGACCCTGGGTAAATCGTCACCCGTTCGATCCATCCGGCCTGTTGAGGGGAATCTTTTCCGAGGGCTGGAGCTTCATGAACCATGAAAGACCCGATGAAGATAATGAACAGACAGAGCCCGCCAATCTCAAATTGAAATCGTGATGGGGTCAACCACATGAACATGCCCTAGGAGTTTGAAGTCGGTGCGTATCATTTGTGGTCATGGTCCTTAATTGGAGCATGTGGGACTTGTATAACATAATCAGGATGCTTTTGTGAAAACAATAGCACTTTCCAGCGTAATTTCCTTTTGATTTTTCCTGCTAAACATTAACGAGTGATCGGAGGGATGGATTGACCAGTAATGTTCCATGTAACCCCCAGCACCGTGTCCGGCGCTTCTCGCAAAACGTACCATGATTAGAATTATTGAACGGAAAGATAAAAGAGATATCGGGCATAGTCGGTATGTCCCTTGTTTGACTAGGGATGGACATTTGCAATTTGGTCTCTGGCCATTTGTCCATTGGTTCCCTGACACGAGCATGTTACACCAATAACAGAGTTCGATTCCGAGATATGAGGGGATGTTATTTGATGAGCTCTACAAGTCTTTTGCGAGCTTAAAAATAATCTCCTCGCTAGGAACTGACATCACATTATTGCTAAAGGGAGGTGTTGTTATGATGCACAGAGGTCAAATCATCATGGCGGTGTTATTTCTGGTCGGTACCAGTTCCATGGGATTCGCAGGCCAGGGGATGAAAAGCGATGCAGGGGATAAGAATGTCCCGGAAAACATTCAACGAAGCACGCCTTCTGGCGAAACGTCTCTTCCCTCAGGAAGCGGTCCGGGGTCACGTGCGGATCAATTGACCGAGATGGAAGAGGTGGACTCCAAAAATCCCAATGCGTCTTCGAGCGACGGAAAAGCCGCGCAGGCTATGGAAGACCTCAAAAAGAAAAGCAAAGGCGGGAAGGTCTCCAGCCAGAGTTCCTCCAAGAAATCTCGCTAAGGCCAGAGCAAGGGTTTCCGGCCCGTCGGTCTCTGTCGGTCTATCGTAGAGGTAGAGAAGGATGTGTGGAGAGGTTCAGGTTGTCGGTGCTGTGAAGCCTTGACAGCCAACCTCTCCAAGCCCTTGTCGGCTCTTTCTTGAAGGCTTTTCCGAGATCGACGAAAATTTCTTTCGAACAAGTTCAGGAGGGAAAAACATGTTGCGGGATTTGAATAAGATTCGGAATTGTGTCGTGGAGGGATTGGATGGAACGATTGGGACTGTCGCTGATCTCTATTTCAATGATCAAACCTGGAAGGTTCATTATGTGGCGGCCGATACCGGAAACTGGTTGCAAGGTCGCCATGTGTTGATTTCCAGGGAGAGCCTTCTTGGCCCCAAGTGGGAAACAGCCTCCTTTCCGGCCTTGGTGAAAAAATCTCAGGTTGAACAGGCTCCAAAATTCGAAATCGAAAAACCACTTTCCTGGCAGAAAGAACGGGAAATTTGTCAATACTATCAATGGTCCACCTATTTCCCGGTAGATGAGGAGGAATTAACGGTTTTCCCCGGCCTCCTCACCAGTGCCAACGGGTTAAAAGACTTCTCTCTCATGGCTGTGGACGGAGAAATTGGAAAAATCATCAATTTTCTCGTGGAAGATACTGATTGGATTGTGCGGTATATCGTGGTGGATACCTCAAAATGGTTGGCGGGGAAACAAGTTCTGATCAGTCCGATGTGGAACAAATCCATTGAATGGCCCGAGCGAAAGATTGTGGTGGATTTGAGCCAAGAACAGATCAAAAACTCTCCGGAGTACGACCCAACCGCACCCATCGAACGCGTGTACGAGATCAATCTGTATCGACATTATGGGAAACCTCACTATTGGTGAGGAATATTGATCTTCTGATTCAGGAGGAATATGAACAATCAGGATGAAGCAGCAGCGATGAGGTGCCATTCAGTCTGACCGACTGCTTGGGCTGGATTGGTCTCTATCCGATAACTCCCAAAACGGAGAAGAATGCTCTTTTGTCATTCGGACCTTCTCCACTATTTTCCTGTTAGATTGATGGGTTGTTGGCTTCAAGTGTCCTAATTCCTTGAAAGGGACTCATGATCTCGGATCTGGTGATTTTTGGCGCGACAGGAGATGTGGCCAAGCGGTATGTGTTTCCCGCTTTGAGTCATTTGGTGAGTCATGGACGGTTGCCGAATGGCCTAACTATTATCGGAGTGGGAAGACGTCCCTGGACAACTCCGCAATTTCAGGAGTACGTCTCGGAAGTCTTAGGAACGCATCGTCCATCCATACCTCCGGACTCCCGCCTCGAACTGTTGCCGTTCTTGAAATATCATCAGGTCAAGGATCTCAAAAGTCCTGCACACCTGAAACGAATTTTTTCTCACTCTTTAGGCGCTTGTATTATGTATTTGGGGCTCCCCCCCTGTTTATTCGGCTCGGTGCTTACGGCATTGGAGGATGTCAAAATTCCCAAGGCTTCTCGGATTATCCTCGAAAAACCGTTTGGATTGAGTTATGCAGAAGCCGAGGCGTTAAACCGGATATTGGACAAACGGTTTTCTGAAGAGTCCATTTTCCGTATGGACCATTTTTTGGGAAAACCAACAGTTGAAAACATTCTGAACCTGCGTTTTGAGAAGCAACCGTTCGAACGTATTTGGCAACGCCAATATATCAACAAGGTCGAAATCGTGTGGGATGAAACTCTCGCACTGGAGGGGCGGGGCGCCTATTATGACCGCGCAGGGGCTCTTAAGGATATGGTTCAAAATCATCTACTGCAGATGATGGTGTTACTCACGATGGAGCCGGCCCCGCTCGAATCGGAGAGAGCATTCCGGGACCAACGAGTGGAGTTGTTGAGGTCCATTAGGAAAATGTCCATGACCGACATTCAAAAATTTACACTCCGAGCCCGTTACCGGTCGGGAACGATAGGCGGAAAAGATATACCTGATTATGTCAGCGAAGAGGGCGTCGTTCCTGAGCGAGAAACGGAAACGTTTGCCCGTGTCACGTTGAGGATTGATAATGCGCGATGGCAGAACGTGCCGTTTGTCTTGCAGTCGGGAAAGGCAATGGAGAAGGATACAAAGGAAATTCGTATTTTATTTCAAAAAACCCCTCTCGGGATATTGACCCCGGAATTGGCTGAACCGCCCAATCTCCTCCGGTTCAATCTCGAGAACGAGACGATCGATCTGGAATTCTCTCCCCGAAAAGGCCAGGGGGGAGGTCATACCATACCGCTGGCATTGAATGGTTCCATGCCACCTTCCGACCTTCCCCCGTATGCGCGGTTATTTCTTGAAGTGCTGTCCGGAAATCCGACGCGGTTTATTCGGAATGACGAGGCGGAAGAGATGTGGAAAGTCGTACAACCGATTGTCGATGGATGGCAAGAAGGATGGGTTCCGTTGCAACACTACCGGGCCGGTTCCAATGGCCCGCGTGCGACAAAAGGACCTATAAAGGCCTATCACGGCATGCCCACATAACCGGCATCAGACGAGAGATTCTTTCCCAATCATGAGGTCTCACCGTTTCCTTTTTCTGCGCTGCCCGCTACATATCTTTCGGTTGATCGTGGACATCCGTTCTTTTTTTCAATCTCCGCATCACGCGAAACGTCAAGAAATTTAAGAGACTCAACACAAGGGCGATTTCATATCGATCATAGGCCACCGCGAGTCCGATCGCTCCGGTGTTCCAAATACTGGCCGCCGTAGCCGTTCCGGCGACATTCCCGCCCTCTTTTAATATGGCTCCTCCGCCTATAAAACCGATTCCGGTCAAAATGCCGTAGACGACCCGCGCTTCCGCGTCGGTAGTGTTCAGAACATGAATGCCGGTCAGCATATAGGCACAAGAGCCCAAGGCCACAAGAGGGAAGGTTCGAAGTCCCGCGCTGTGAGACCGTTGCTCACGGTCCCAACCCAGAGGGATCGCCAGAACAAAGGCAATCACCAAGTGATAGAAATGATTCCAGATTTGAGGCCAATTCAGATCAAGGCCAATCTCGCCCATTATCAATGTCCTCCATCATCACTTGAAAAGATTTTCATTTCCGGCGGATAGTGCGTGGAGCCGAATCGTATATGGGTTGACCCGGTCGCTTAGATCATGCATTCAGGGTTCCTCGCCAAGATGTTTGTGAGTCGTCGCCGACACGATGAGAGAACGATCCGTATTCTTCCAAGCGGTGAATCGCGGAACAATGAACTCATGAGCCATGATTTTCATGCAGGACGTTAAGGGAATTGCCAAAATGAGTCCCAGAACACCTCCCAGTGCTCCACCAATCAGAACCGCCAATAATACGGTGGCGGCACTCAGATCGGAGGACTGACTTTGAACCCATGGGGTAAGCACCCATCCTTCGAATACCTGGACGATCAGATACACGACACTTGGCCACACAACCACATCCATCCAGAAGTGATCCACAGTCTGAGCCCCTACGGACAGGTCTAAATATTTCAGAAGAATGGCGAGCGGCCAGCTGGCGGTTGCGGCATAGGGTATGAGACTCAACAGACCGGCTCCGATTCCCAGGAGTCCCCAATAGGGAACGTCTACCCACCACCAGCCGATCCCAAACATCCCGCCCATGAGAAGAGCAATCAGCAGGCGACCCCTAAAAAAATCTCCAATGGCCTGATTCATTTTGGTGAGCAAGGCCGGCCACCGGGGATCTCCGATGGCTTCTATCATCCTCCAGCATGACCGTTGGAGAGCAGGAAAACTCCACGCAAAAAAGAAAAAATAGATCACGATCAGAGAAAACGAAAACAGAAAACTCCACAAGGTCCCAACGATGAGATTTGTGATATGCAGGACCTGGCCCGTTCCGGCAAGAACCGTTTTGATCGTGCTAAGAGGGTCCTGTTGAAGGTTGGCGGAAAATTCCTGAAAGCTGCGAGAAAATTCTTTCAATTCGACACCGTGTCGATGAGCCAGGACCGATACATACGATGGAATGTTGTTGACAAATTCTTGAGTTTGTTCGATGAGAACCGGAGCGATCCAGATGCCCAGTCCTGCCAGGGGGACACCGATGACAATGGCCATGAAGGTCACAGCCGCCCATCGGGGCAGCTTCCATGTGTTCTCGACGTAATTCAGGGCTGGATTGATTAGGTAAGCCAGGCCCAATCCGATAAAAACGGGAATGAGAATGGCTTGTAAGAGAAAGCACACCCCGATCACACATCCGGCGACGATCAATATGAAAAGATCGCGGCAGGGGACAATTTCCCATAAATGTCTATCAGCGGGAAATTGAGATCTTGGCGATGGGGTGGTGGTCGGGGGCATACTCAACTTACCTGTACTGCATATTCATTCTCCTTATCTCTAGCAGAGTAGGATCTTGACTCATATGGATAAAAGAGTTCCCCCTGAATGGAAACTTGTCTCTTTTTGAGGTGGGTTTCCCATAGGCACAATAAAACATATTTCGATGAGACGTGGTCTGGAAATGTGTAAGCAGCCGACCAAGTCAGGAGTCCTTCAGGCTGTGGGTAAGGATGACGTTCAACACCTGCGAACGAGGGATGATTTAAAGACGGATG
This sequence comes from Nitrospirales bacterium, assembly GCA_031315915.1. GTDB lineage: Bacteria > Nitrospirota > Nitrospiria > Nitrospirales > UBA8639 > JACKFE01. The sequence continues at coordinate 92,867 of JALDRK010000004.1, read as the reverse complement.
ATTTAAGGACGACGGTGTGATGTGCATGGTTGGGGCAGATGCGGATCTCATAATCGATTTTGGAGGACCTTGATGAGAACGGTTGCTCAACCCTTTCCCTCTCTGATGGAAACTTCTCCGGAGCCGGGAAAGAAAAAACCACCTATCCATCCACCGAATCGGGATCCTCTGCCTGCACCGATCGAGGATCCTCCAGTGCCTGGCAAAAAGCGAAACAAGGATGCTCCACCCATCGGAGATCCTCCCGACCCATCGGATCATCCCATAAAAACATTTAATGAAGAAGGAACGGCATTCACGAAATATTGGTAGCCACAGGATCGGCTGAATATTTCCGAACGGTTGAACGATGGTCGGCAACGGTTTCGCCACTCAATGCTTTCACGCCGATCAGAAGGCATCATCAGGGTCGTCAAACGGGACGGCCGACAAACAAGAGGCCTCTATGATTTTCCTGAAATGGTCCGCTATTTTTCTGGTCATTGCTCTGATTGCCGCAGTGTTCGGTTTTACGGGTGTGGCTGAAGGAGCGGCCGAGATTGCGAAAATTTTGTTCTATCTTTTTTTGGGTTTATGCGGTTTGCTTCTCTTCATCGGCATAGTGGTGTATAAAAAAATCACGTGAAAATTTTGAAAAAGGTGGCTCGAAAGCCTAAGGCAAAGGCGGGAGGAACACATGACCAATCAGGAAAAAGCGGAATTGATCAGACCCTGGGTGAATCCGAATGAACGAATCACGGTAGATTTTACGGATGTGCAAGGATTAAACGCTCTGGTAGAGGGCTGTACGGAGAATGTCGTCCATCTGACATTCCAGGAAACCTTTCCTCACTTAAAAGAACGGATCACGGTTCCCTTGAGGATTGTGACTGTTGACGAAGATCCCTATCATTATACGCGGGATCCGCGGCACACCATTCAAAATCGCCTCCGTTTACATGTGGAGCAGAATCAACCCGAGGGGTTGTAATGTGTGATGGCGTTGCCGGCGTGCTCCAGGATCCCTATTTGGCTTTCTGTTCAACGACCATCGGGTGTCATCCGACTGCCTAATCGCATTAGCCATCATATCTTTTCATGCGTGGGATAGAGGAATTTTCAATTCCTGGGCAGAGATATGCCCTGTTCGGATTGAGGCAGAGATTAAAGATAGGATTCAGGTTTTTTGTTTTCTCTGTTCTTTTCCCCACAAACAGCCAATTGGATGGTGTAAGCACCTTCATAGGTCCTGAAATGGGAAGAGAGGTCACGGCACATTGACCTGACGTTAGATGATTTCGACATGGCTGCTGAAAATTTGTCCGTTCACAGTACGGCATCAAGAGCGCTAAGGTGGATTCGGTGGAAAGGTCACGTTCAGTTAATGGTTGATATGGGTAAAAAGCCGACTGGAATTCAAGCAATCGTTTATGAAGATTCATGTCTGATGACAAAGGAGGACATATGCCACTTCTTTTATGGCTCTTAGGCGTTCCGTTAAGTTTAATTTTGGTTTTGTGGCTGTTTGGGATCATAGGATTTTAACAATCCGGGTGGTGCTTGTAAGGGATCTCGTTCGGAAAACAGTATCTGGACTTTGGCGCTTGGACTCAAAAAGCCAATCCTCTGTGTGACACACGAGGAGAGCAAAAGACGGTAATGTGTCTGGCATATTACTGAGTATGAATGGGCCGGACTCCTGAATGTACAATGTACGATGCACCGTTGAAGGTTTCTTGCCATGAAAAAGGTTTCCCTCGGCGAATAATCGCATTATTCGGAATGTCCGACGTGGAACGATTATTCTTAAACGAAGGCCATTTCAGATAGAGGCCCGGTATGGGAATAAATAATCATATGCTGAATAGACCGAAGACAGGAGAAATGAATTCAGGAATACTTCAGCATGGATGCTTTTGGAAGCACTCATCCCTGTCGCTATTCGGCACCATTTTTTCGCTGGTGGGGGTGATTGTGCTCGTGGCCTTAGACATCATAACCAATGCAAGCCAGGACCCTCCTCATTTTCCGAGACGGATTACTGAGGATTCCATCGAGAAAATATCCCTGCCGCCTGTAGGCTTTCACGGTGTCATGTTCACATACTCGTTTCAGCCTTGGGGAGGGGTAAACCCTGGGCACAGTGATGTCGGACCGGAGTTATACAAGGAAACGAAGGAAAATCAACGCATGCATCACAGGACCCTTTTGGTCAATCAACCGCTGTAAGATGCAAAGTAGAGTGAATTTTTTCCTTCGTCATGGCTCCAGTATCCTGGCATGCTCCCAGGCTCATTGGGCGCATCTGATGCCTGTCGTACTTCTCATTGACCGTGATTCTAATGTACGCCGAACCGTTGAAGTTCTTTGTGAGCAATGGGGACTCCACTGTATCGTCGCCACAAAACTTTTTGAAGGAAGGCAAATCTACCAGTCGCAGAGCATCGATCTCATCGTGGTGGATCTGTTTCATCCGGAAAAAAGTGCATTGGCTTTCATCAATGAAGTTACCTCTCAGGAGCGACATCCTCCTGTCATTGGCACATTTTCTCCCTCCAAGCATGACAGTTATAACGTAGAGCAATTTGCCCGCATGCTGGGAGTACCCTATACGCTGAACAAGCCTCTTGACCGCCATCTTCTCCATGAAGCCTTTCAGAATTTGATTCCGCAAGTCGATGGAGGCCGCAAATGCACGTCAACTTTTAATGCGATGATTGAAGAACGGAAAGACAGATCCGGCTAGTTTCGGTTATGAATGTGGCTGAGTTGCCGAGCCATGAAGCAGGGTTGCCTGTGCTCGTCTTTCTGTCTCACGTGTAAAGGCCGATTTTCGAAGGCTCCAGTCACTCTCGAGGGCGAAGGTGACTTAACACGCCATAGAAGAATGGGCTAATCGGACCTTTGTATGAGATGCCTGTCTTCTTCTTTCAGTTCGTCGATCATGAATAGTGGTGCATGGACTGGCTGATTCGTCGTCTTTCAAGGAATGAGGAAATATTTGAAGATTCAGTTGGATCTGAGGGTTAAGGAGAAATGAATCTCCCAAGTCTCGGACGGATCGCATGCAGGACAGACATAAGGGAAGATGCCACATTCGATAATCGAATCCGTATCCTTCACTAAACATGTCCTGCCATTTATTGATCGACAAACATGGATAATAGGGAGGATCGCTTTTTCGATAGAACGACAGGAGAGAATCTAATTGCTGCCCCACCTCCTCATGGAAACGGGATGGATTAGAAGTGTGAGCGTCCGTTAACGCATGAAGGTCTTCAGAAGTCAATCCGGCTTCTTTCGTGGACTGATGCCAGCCGGCCTGGCGCCAGCGGGCGAAGTTCTTGTAGATGCGTTGGGTCTGGCCTTCTTCCAATCCCAATAAAAAGCCGACTTCCACCGGTTTCATCCCATAAAAATGGTAAAACAGACAGACTAACGCGTCCCGGCTTAACACGGCTCGTTTGAGGAGGCCGTCCAAAAAACGATGAAGGATGGGGTTGGATGCCGTTGACCTCCCAATTTCCTGTTCCTGGGGTTTGCCGAAATATTCGGAAATAAAACCGTCCAATAACAACGGTGGGCGACCCGGAAGTTGAGACGGGCAATATTGGATGAATCGTTCCAGAAGATCGAAGGACAGGCGGAGGAGGAGTTTTTCATGAGCCGTGTTGTCGGCCCATTGACCCATGTCTTGTAATATTCGACGGATGAGGGCCGATGATCGTTCCAACATGGAGGAAAAGTTCGAGGGCATAAACTGTTTGAAATCCTCTGAATTGTAAACAAGCTCAGATGAAGGCGTTGTCAGTGTTTTCACGACTCTTCTCCTCATTTCGGGGGATAAATTAAATATAAAAACAGAAACACAGAAACAGATGATTAAAAAATTAAACTTGCTGAGTACAAAATAAAAAAAATCCGACCCTCATTTGTACTGTTAATATCCTTGATTCCGCAAAGATCACCCTGGACGAGTCGCGGAGAGCGGTTAACCCGAATGGCAAGCAAAAAGTAGAGAAACGAAAATTCAGGGATAGCAAGAAAATCCGCGTTCCATGAATTCTTGTCATTTCCTCACTGACTGATTCCGGAAGACGAGCGATCTGGCCGCCTCAGCTCAACATCGTGAGCGTCCTGCCTACGACATTTCGGACATGTTCTTTGGAATTCCGGCGCATTTGTCAGCTGACTGACTCGTTGCTTTCAAGCATAGTGTCTCCTGCTTCCTTCCGATTATTGATCGTCATGCCTAAAAATATGCGCTGGTGCATTCATTTCATCATATTTTCTGCGGTTTACTGTTTCATGCTGGGGCAGGGAATGGCCACGGACGATGCGGCCAACCTCTCTGAGGGTTCTGAGGATTTTCAAGAGGAGTTGAATGATGCGCTCATTGCCGTGGCCATTAAGGATCAGTTAGCGCGGGTGGGGCGAAAATCGTTTGACGCCATCAACGTGTCGGTCAAGGATGGCATGGCGACGCTCACGGGTACAGCGGATAGCTTGTGGACGCGGCAACGGGCAAGTGAACTCTCTCAACTCATTCGGGGAGTGCGGGGAGTGATCGACCGTGTCTCGGTCGGTCCTGTGGGGGCCATAGATGATAAGGTCATCACCCAACACCTGGAATATTTGTTTCACAACGATCCGGTTGTTGACCCCGCCGATATTTATCTGGATGTCAAACAGGGTTTGGTGGTGTTGAAGGGAAACGTTCCGTCCCGGCAGGTCAAAGATACCGCGGACAATTTGGCGAAAATGGTGAAAGGCGTTCGCGAGGTTCGCAATGCCTTGACCGTCCGTGCGACTCAAAGGCGAACGGACTCTGCGATGCGGGAGGACATTGTCCGTCGTCTTGCCTTCGATGTGTGGGTGGAAAGGCCGATGAATTTGGCTGTCGAGGTCCGGCAAGGAAAAGCCATGCTGAATGGTATCGTGGGCAATGCCTTTGAAAAAAACCGGGTCGAACACTTGGCCTGGGTGAAGGGCATCCGGGAGGTGGATGTCCGCGGAATCACCGTACAGTGGACATCCCCCGATCCGATGATTCGTTCTCATCGGCCCGAAACATCCGACCGGGTTTTGGCGGAAATCATTGAGCAGGTTTTGGCCGATGACCGGCGGGTGGGCCCATTTGGCATTCAGGTGGCGGTTCACCAGGGGGTGGTGACGCTGGACGGACATGTGCCGTTTCTCTCCATGAAACGGGCCGCAGAACAGGATGTATGGAACGTCGTGGGAATTCGATCGGTACGGAATTTCATCACAGTCCGGCCTGACACCGTCTTCACGGATGATGACATTCAGGATCGAGTCATGACGGAATTCACTCGCGATCCTGTGCTGGGAAAATATACGCTTGAAGTTTCCGTCAGGAATGGGGCGGTTTTGCTGACCGGCACCGTTGAATCAATCTATGAACGGAACCATGCCGAAAACATCGCTTCACGGGCTCGGGGGATGAAGAGTTTGTTGAACCAGATCGTTTTTACGAAACCCGAAACGGGAAAAACGGACTGGGAAATTCAATTGGACATCGAGAATCAAGTGTGGTGGAGCCCGTTTTTATCTGGACAGGATATTGTGGCAACCGTGAAAGACGGCAAGGCCATCTTGACGGGATCCGTGGACCATGGACATCAACGGGTGATAGCCGAACAGCAGGCGTATGAGGCCGGAGCCAGTGAGGTCGTCAATCGGTTGCAGGTGGAGGAAATCGTCCCCTGATCGTTCAAGGGCTCAGGCCCTCGAACGATGCGCATAGAAGACGGGATGCCGTCAGGGATCAGTGAAAATTCCCTCAATTTCAAATACCTTGAAGTTCTTATCTGCAAGGCGAAAACGAATTCGGCCGCATGAGCCGATGAGCATCTTAGGCATTACTACTCAAGGGTTTTAGATAGTAGTCCGGATGCCAGGAATAGGTACAATTGACCTGTTTTTTCATTCATAGGGACCAGACCCTCTGGTCTGTTTTCATATCTATGTATGGATTCAAGGGAGGACATCCTGATGAAATGTACCATTAGTACTCCTGGCCAACTTGTTGTTCTGACGCTCACCGCCGATCCGAGTCTCAATTCATCCAATCTCAACCGAACCGATTTATTGTTGAACCATGTGATTTCGTCTCCCGTGTCATTAATCATCATTGACTTGAACTCGCTGTCCGTCTTGAGCCCTGTTGGGACTTGGACGCTTTTTCAGGTGGTCCATAAAGCCAAGGAACATGGAAAAAGTGTCTATTTGTATAATGTGCACCCTGCCATACAATCCTATCTGACCAATGCAGGAATTTGTGAACTGGCCATCGTCATTTACACCAAGCATGAACTTGATAAGGTTTTTCAAGGAAAATACCGGTTGTCGGAAGCACTTCCCAAATCAGTCGGTATGGACAGTTCTTTCAACGAGAGCCCCGCGTTGACAACCGAGTCTTTGAGGATATAGCCGGAATCCGGCCGCTAGGGCGGTCAACCGGGATTGAGCCGAATGTTAGGGATGTTCGTTGACGGCAAGATCGGTCGTGGAAGGCCGCTGGGTGTTCAGAAGGCGATGATCTGAAGGTCATAACCCGTCAAAATTGTTCCTTTGATTGTATTCCCTGTGTTGTTCTATCATCAACCAGACCGGTCATGACCTATCATACAGAAGGACGATCCCGTGAATTAAAAAGTGAACCTCTCTAATGAAACGCCCTCCCGCGAAACGTCCGCTCGCAGCGAAAGCCAAAACCGGAAAGAAGCCACAAAAGTCCTCACGTACACCGCCGCACGCTTCCTCACCCAGGGATCCCTCTGTGGGTGATTCGGAGATCTCGGATCACTCCATGACCGGTCCTTTCCCCATCGTCGGAATAGGTGCTTCGGCAGGCGGGTTTGAGGCATTTACGAAACTGTTTGCCCTTCTTCCTCCGGATAGCGGTATCGGTTTTGTGCTGATGCAACATTTGGCTCCAGATTACGACAGTTTACTCGCGGAGCTGTTGAGCAAATACACGGCTATGCCCATCCATGCCATCATGGACCATATGCCGGTGCAACCGAATCATATCTATACCCTGCGCCACCATGCTCTGCTGACGATCGAAGGTGGGATCTTTCGTTTGGCCGAAGCTTCCTCCTCACAGGGGCGCGTCATGCTCATCGACCATTTTTTCCGGTCCCTGGGACAGGATCAAGGTCCCCATGCCATAGGCATTATCCTGTCCGGCACGGGCTCGGATGGGACCGCCGGAATTCGCGCCATCAAGGAACAGGGAGGAATGTCTATTGCGCAATCGATCGAGACCTCCAAATTCGACGGTATGCCGAGGAGTGCGGTTTTGTCAGGCCTGGTCGATCATATTGTGGCAGTCGACCGCATGCCGAAGGTCCTCACGGAATATGCCGGCCATCTGTCAGGCCTGCAGCAGGGAAAAGGATGGCAGAATCTGGATGAGGATACCGACAGGCACGTGAATGCGATCTGTGCCCACCTCTTAAGCCATACCGGTCATGATTTTCGTCAATATAAACGAAGCACGTTGTGCCGACGGATTCGGCGGCGCATGCAGGTGCTCCATCTGTATAGTGCCGCGGTCTATGCGGATCGAGTGAAACATTCTCCCGAGGAGGCCAAGCATCTGTTTCAGGATCTGCTGATTGGCGTCACGCAGTTTTTCAGAGACCCCAAAGGATTTGAGGCGCTCTCGCGTGATGTGATCCCCCAAATTGCCGCTTCCAAACGACCGGGAGAAGTCATCCGAGTCTGGGTGCCGGGTTGTTCCACCGGCGAGGAAGCGTATTCCATTGCCATGGTGTTGTATGAGCATGTCAAACAGAAGAATCTCGGCTTGTCCATTCAAATTTTTGCGACGGATCTCGATGAGGAGGCATTGGAGATCGCTCGGTCCGGTCGATACGCTGAGCCGATCACCGATCAGGTGAAGACCGACCGGCTTTCTCGGTTTTTTCAACGGGAGGGCAATGTCTATCGGGTGATTTCCTCCATTCGCGATGTCTGCACCTTTTCTCTTCATAATGTCATCAGCGATCCGCCTTTTTCCCACATGGATCTTATTTCCTGTCGGAATCTTCTTATTTACATGGATGCGGCTCTTCATGCTCAGGTGTTTTCCGCGTTTCATTTTTCTCTCAACCGGAATGGATTTCTGTTTCTTGGCCCATCCGAACATGCGGCGGAGAACTCTCCATATTTTCGGTCAATCCATAAACCGCATCGGATTTTCCAAGTCAAGGAGGCCGTGAATCCGGTATCTGGGAAGGTGCCGGTTCGTGTGGGTACCGGGAAGACCTCCATCCAGAAAGCCGGAACCCTGCACTTTTCCCAGGGGCAGGAAAAAATTACGCAACAATTCGATTGGTTGGTCAGACAGGATTACGGCCCTCCGGCCGTGCTGATCGATCGTGATGGTACGATTCAACACATCTCCGGGCAGACCCGGACGTATCTCCAGTTGCCTCCGGGAAAGCCCAATATCAATTTGTTGAATATGGTCCGGCCTGACTTACGGGTGATTCTGCGTACGGCTATCTTTCAGGCGATCAAAAACGGAAAAGAGATTATTCAGAAGCAGGTCCGGCAGGGCAACGAAGAGGGCGCTCATTTGTTGGACGTGATCGTCAGACCTCTGTTCCCATCCACGGAGAAATCGGAGTGGTTCATGGTGGTCTTTCGGGAGTACGGGTTGAGTTCACCCAATCCGAGAGCCTCGAAAAAACGGGATAAGGGCTTTAAGGAAGAAAACAGGCTGATCCGGGATTTGGAGCAGGATCTCAAAACGACTCAGGCCCAACTGCAGTCCACCGTGGAAGAATTGGAGACCTCAAATCAGGAATTAAAATCGTCGAACGAAGAACTGCTTTCCGTCAATGAGGAACTACAGGCCAGCAACGAAGAACTGCAAACTTCCAAGGAAGAATTGCAGTCTATGAACGAAGAATTAGGGACGGTCAACACTCAACTCGTCGGTAAGGTGGAAGAACTGGATCAGGCCTATAACGATATGGAAAATCTGTTCCGGACGACGGAAATTGCGACCTTGTTTCTCAATGCCGACTTATGCATCCAGAAATATACTCCCGCGGCTCAACAGTTGTTCCAGTTTCTGGAGATTGACGTAGGCCGCCCCATCAACCAATTGTCCTCATTTTCCCGGGATGACACACTCAAAACGGATATCGAAGACGTGCTTCGTACCGCCCAGCCCAATGAAAAAATCCGACAGTTCCCTCAAGATCCTCGCATCTATTTGTCTCGGATGAGCCCCTATTGTGGATCCGAGCGCCAAATGCTGGGAGTGGTGATGACCTTTGTGGATATTACTCATGTCCGAAAGATGGAAAATCATGTGTTCCGGTTTTCGCAGCAGCAGACGGCAGTGGCCGGCTTCGGGCAATTTGCGCTTCAGGAGCGGGATCTGATCAAAGTCATGAATGAATGTGTCAGGCTGCTCAAAGACATCTTGATGATCGACCTGGTCAAGATCTTGGAGTTGATGCCGGACAAACAATCTCTTCTCCTTCGTGCGGGAATAGGGTGGAAGGATGGGCTGGTGGGACAGGCGATGGTGGGCACAGGCCTGGAATCCCAAGCCGGCTATACCCTGCAAACCAATGAATCGGTGATCGTCGAAAATTTTGCCGAAGAGACGCGATTTTCCGACTCCTGGCTTCTCCGCGATCATCAGGTGGTGAGCGGCCTCAGTTGCATCATTCGGGATCAGGCAGGTCAGCACCATGGCGTGCTGAGCGTGCATACGCGGTCGAAAAAAGAATTTTCTGAGGACGATGTCAGATTCCTGCAAACCATGGCGAATATTCTGGCCTCTGCCATTCACCGTAAGAAAATCGAGTCGCAGCTTGAATCGGTCAAAGAATCGTTGGAGGGGCGCGTCCTGGAACGGACGCGCAAGCTGACTCAGCATGAGCAGCGTCTTCGTCAGCTTTCCTCGGAACTTGTCATGGCAGAGCAACGGGAACGTCGACGACTCGCCACCGAATTGCACGATTATTTATGCCAGATGCTGGTGGTCGGAAAGATCAAAACCAGTCAATTGCTGCAATCAGGATTAACCCACACCCATACCCAAATCGTGACCGAGATTGAAGATTCCTTGGCTGATGCCTTGCAATTCACGCGTGACCTCATCACTCAGGTCAGCCCTCCCATTTTGTATGAATTCGGACTGTTGAAAGCCATTCCCTGGTTGGCCCAAAAAATGGCCCGCTACAATTTGGATGTCACGGTCACTTCCCATCTTGACCATGCTTCCCCTCATATTCCCGAGGCGATTGCCGAGATCCTGTTTCATGGGCTACGGGAATTACTCTTCAATGTCATGAAGCACGCCGGGACCTCGAAAGCCTGCATTGATATCTCCCAGGATTCTCCGGCGTCCATTACTTTTCAAGTGACGGATGAGGGTTGCGGCTTCGATCTTTCCGCCCTCTCCGATGATTCGTCCAGGTTGCAGAAATTCGGACTTCTGAATATCCAGGAGCGTATTCATGGGGTGGGAGGTGAATGTGATATTCAATCGTCAATCGGAGCGGGTACCCGTGTTCGTATGCGGATTCCCCTGTCGGTTGAAAGCCCCGCTTCCCGCCCGACGTCCTCCTCTCGTCCGATCATTCATTTCGATGACAAGGAAAAACTCGAAGGCGTCATTCGTGTGGTGATTGCGGACGATCATCCCATCTTTCGCGAAGGATTGCGGACCTTATTGGGGCCCTGTTCCGATATTCAAGTCGTCGGAGAAGCCGAAAACGGGGAACAGGCTATCTCGCTTGTTCAGACCCTTGCTCCCGATGTGGTGGTGATGGATATCAATATGCCGGGAGTGAATGGTATCGAGGCGACCCGTGCGATTAAAGCCACGCATGCGTTTGTCCATGTGATCGGATTGTCCATGCATGGGGATCAATTAGTGAAAGACGCATTTTTCGAGGCTGGTGGAGACCAATACGTCACGAAAGAGGACTCCTTCCAAACGTTTGCCGAAATCGTTCGCGCGAGCCGGCAGAGATAGGGCAGATCCCTCGCGATTTCCCTTATCCGTTTCGATCATTATCCTGTCGTGATGGCTATTCCATGCCATTATGATCATTGGCGTAAGGATCGGAGACCTTGTGGCCGAAAGAGCCGATCAGGTCAGGGGACCGTGTCCCGATAAAGAGGGATCTTTCAACATCGGACAGCGTACTTCAGGAAACACTACCGAACGGCGGGATGCGGATGAAAACGGCTTTTTCGTGTGTCAATGAAGAATATCTTGTCTGTTGATCTTCCGTTCCCGTCTGCGTCCGGCGCAGAAGAAAGTTGAAGCATATTCTTCTCTTGTTCTTTGGGTCGATCGCGATGCGGCCTTAGCCCGTCTCCTCTCCGTGTTCAATCCCTCCCGCCTGGGCTCGGCGATTTCAAGGGAATTTCCCGACAAGTCCAAGGGTTTCCTGTAGTAGGGATTTCTGTTGCCCGGCTGTACAGTCAAGATCATCAGATGAGGAATATCACCATTTATGTATGGAGGAGGACGATATGCAAACTTTCTCATTGCAATCCATTCGAACGAATCATCCTGATGTCTTTCCTCGCATCGTCAAACAAATGAATGACCGGCACTGTTCGCGGTGTGGGGGCATGATGATCGGAGACACCTGTATGGATATTTTTTCGGACTATGAAGATTTTCGGTTCAAGGCGCAGCATTGCATTCAATGCGGCGAGTTGATCGATCCCTTTATTCTCCTCAACCGGTTGAAGCCTCAAGTCGACGATGGCGGTCAGCAATCGGCCGTTTTCCCTATGTGAACCCGGTGACTATCATGAAACGGAATCGTCATAGCTGGTATCACATAGTTTTGGCCGTAGTTTTTTGCTTCGGCATCTCGACGGGAGGAAACGGTCTGGCCGCCACTCCCCCCGCGGAACCGGGCGAAGAATATCTGGTGAAGGAAGACGTGAATATAATCACGGGTCTGTATATACGCGAATACTCATTGAGTCGGGACGGAGTCGTTGATTTTCGAACGGCCAGACAAATTATTATTTCCGAATACAATAAATATTGGAATACGGTGGTTCACACCATGGAATGGCCCTTATTTTATTGGATCGACGAGGATCGGGATGGAACGTTCGACCTTTTTGTGGACCAGATGGTCGAGGGACGCCCGGAAGATATTAAACCTTATTTACCTGTGTCGGAGCCTTGATTCATGAACCTTGCGGTGAAACGGGTCGTTGTATTCGGAGCCGTGATCGGGATGGCGATGGCGGGATGGGGTGAGCTCCCTTCTCTTGCGGTGGCCGATGATTCCCTTTGGCACCGGCAATCGGTGGATTTTCTGGGAACCACCCTCGATAAAAACCATCAGCCGATTGGGGTGGTGGCCACGCTCGATATTGAATTCAGGATCCGGGAAGAGCAGCAAGCGATGAATGTCTCGTTTTCAAGTCTTCCGGGAAAATTTTCACCCTTGACTCAAATCGCCATTCAGGAGGGCATTAAATCCTCGGCGGTCGCTGCGGGACTGAATCCGAGGACGTGGGATATTTTTCTTACCGTTCCCTATTACGGAGTGAGAATTTTTGGTGAAAGTCTTTCCGCGATGGTAAGTCTGGCCGTGTTGGCCATGGCCAATCATCATCCCATCCTTGCCCATCGAGTCGTGACGGGAAAAATCACCCGCGACGGTCGCATAGGAGCCGTTGGAGGTATTCCATTGAAAATTTATGCGGCCCATTCCGCCCATATTCAACGAGTCATCGTTCCGGAAGATCGATATCAGGAGGATAGTGACTGGCAAACGCCTTTTCTCATGCAGGTGTCTCCCGCCAGGGACCTTCGGCAAGCCTATCAGATGCTGACGGGAAGGCGCTTGGAAATTTCGAAGGGTGAGGTCATAGACGGAAAGAGGGCCATCGGTTCGCCTTTCGAGTAGGAAAATCGTCAAACGGATGAAAACCGTCTGATGGTTTGGATAAGGGTGTCTACCGGCCCGCTTTTGGTCACGAAGCCTTCGGCCTGAACGTCTCTGAACCAACGTGCGACCTCAGGAGTGTCATAGACCGACAGTCCGATGACGACCGTTTGCGGAAATTTCGCTTTTATCTGTCGAGTCGCTTCCAACCCATCCACATTCGGCATATGAAGATCCATGATGACGACATCCGGATGTAAGGTCCGGCACAGATCGACGGCCTGTTGCCCGTCTTCCGCTTCTCCGATGACTGTAAATCCAGGTTCGGCATTCAAGACGTGGCTGAAGGATTCCCGGACCAGGGTATGATCATCGACCACCAGGATTCTGACGCATAAGGGTTCTGTTCGCGTAGGCCGGTGTTTCATGTGTTGAGATGCGGCTTCTAACGGCACACGCTGTGTTGAGAGGCTTTCCAATTTCTTTTCCAGGGGAATGCGCAACAACACTCGGGTTCCCTCATTGAGGATCGAGGTGACCGATAACTCCCCCCCAAGGGCTTCCAGGCGTTCCCGGATACTAAACAGACCGAATTTATTTGTGGAGGCTGGAACCTTTTCCAGGGTTCCTTCCTTGAAGCCTCGACCCTGGTCCTTCACTTCGATATGCAGGATGTCATCTGGTTCCAGAGAAAGCGTGACGATGGCTTTGTGCACCCCCGAATGTTTCAATACGTTGAATAACAGCTCTCGCACCGATTGATAGATGAGAATGGCCTGATCTTCATCGAGGTTGAGAATGTGATCCCCTCCGTTCACTTCCACAATTAATTCCTGTTTGGCCATCTCGGATCCTAACCATTTTATGGCGGCGGCCAATCCGAATTCATACAGGCAGGTTGGGCTCAGTTGGGACACGAGCGTTCGGGTATAGACCAGAGCCTGTTCCATGATGGAGTCCGTTTCATTGATTAATTGTTGCAGAGCCTGAATGTCTGTCAGCGATTGTCCGTGGCTCAACTTTAAACGGGAAACGACCAGAAGTTGTGCCAAATAATCATGAAGATCGGTCGCCAGACGCCGTCGCTCACGTTGTTCGGTCAACGTCAGGTCAGAGGCCATGGCCCGAAGGCGCTCCTGATTCCTCATCAGTTCCTCTGTGCGCTGGTTGACCCGATCTTCCAATGTGCGATTGAGTTGGGCAATGTGATCGGTGGCCTCCTTCTGGGGGGTTTTATCCCGGATCACCTTGGCAAATCCGATCAGGCGATTTCGCATGTCACGAATGGCTGTGACGGCCCCGCTGGCCCAAAACCGCGAGCCGTCCTTCCGGATCACCCAATTGTCGTCATCCCCTTTTTCATCCGTTTTAGCGCGTTCTAATTCCCGTTCCGGTCGGCCATATGTTTGATCTTCCGGAGTAAAGAGCATGGAAAAATGTTCTCCCAACGCTTCTTCATCGCTATATCCGAACAATCGCTCGGCCCCGGTGTTCCAGTGAGTGATTTTTCCATCCAAGTCCAGAATGATAAAGGCCAGACCGGTAGCGCCTTCGACAAAAAGGCGGTATTTGGTTTCGCTCTCATGGCGCATCCGATCGTTGTTATGCCGTTCTATGGCATAGGTCAGGACTTTGGGCAGGAGAGTGGAATTCAATTGCGATTTGGCAATATAGTCCTGCGCCCCCAGCTTAATGGCATCCAGTGCGATGGGCTCCTGCTCGGTGACCGTGAGCACGACGATTGGCACGGTCGTGATTGCCTGAATGCGTTTGAGGGTCTCCAACCCGTTCGTTTCGGGTAGATTGAGATCGAGGAGAATGATCTGAAAATCCATGGTTTCGAGGCATGTTGCCGCTTCCGTGAGTGAATGCGCGTGGGTGAGGTGAAATGCCGAGAGGCCTGAAGCATCTTTGAGATACTGGCGGACCAGGTGGAAGTCGGCAGGATTATCCTCGACAAAGAGAATGGGGTGAATGAAAGACGCTGCCTTGTCCGTCATGATCGTCGGGTTTTGGGAGGGAGTTTCACCACGGAGAGCCAAAATCCCTCCAGGGAGTGTATCATTTTGATAAATTGCATCATGTCGATCGGCTTCACCAGATAAGCATTGGCATGCAGCTTATAGCTGCGGAGGATATCTTCCTCATCGTCGGACGTGGTGAGAACGACGACCGGAATGTGCTTGGTATCGGAACCGGATTTCAGGAACTCCAAGACCTCTCGACCATCCATTTTAGGCAAGTTTAAGTCCAGAAGAATGAGGTCGGGACGTGGAGCCCGCTGATAGGGACCTCGTTGTTGAATGAATTCCACGGCGCTCGCTCCGTCCTGCACCACGGAAAGATTGTTGCGAATTTTGGCTTCTTTGAAGGCTTCTTGGGTTAAGCGAATATCCGCGTGATTGTCTTCGACCAACAATATTTCAACGTCACCATCCATGATTGCCTCTCAGATTATTTTGGTAAGGAAAAAGAAAATGTCGAGCCCTTGCCCGGTTCGGATTCCACCCGAATGCGCCCCCCCCGCCGTTCCACGATTTTCTTGCAAACAGCCAGGCCGATTCCGGTTCCTGGATACTCTCCGCGATGATGGAGCCGTTTAAACGGCAAAAAAATTCGTTCGTGAAAGTCGGGAGCGATTCCAATGCCGTTGTCTCGGACGGAAAACTCCCATTCCGCATCGGTTTCCCGTGCGGCAATATGGATGCATGGCGGGTCGGATCCGGCAAACTTCAGGGCATTGGTCAGAAGGTTTTGGAGCAAGTGGTGGAAGTGTCCCGGATCGGTCCGGATGGTCGGCAAAGGATCGTGGGTGATCGTGGCATGTTTTTCTTCGATGGTTAAAAGCAGGTGATTGAGGATTTCCGTGACCACCTCCTCTGCATCGACCGAAGCGGGCTTGAGCTCCTGAGACTGGATTCTGGAATATTTCAGCAGATCCTGGATCAACGTTTGCATTCGTGAGGCGGCATCCGTCACAAATCCGATAAACTCTCGGCCTTGATCGTCCAGGCGCTCTCGGTAGCGGGATTCCAAGAGCTGGGTAAAGCCATGAATGGTCCGAAGAGGCTCCTGCAAATCATGGGAAGCAATATAGGCAAATTGTTCCAAATCTTCGTTAGACTGCTTTAAATCGGCGGCATGACGGGCCAGAACCAGGGACTGGACCGCCATGAGATCTTTCATGCGGGCTTCTTTCGACACATCCCGAAGAATTTTCGAAGCCCCCACGACTTTTCCCCACCTGTCGACCAAGGGCGAGACGGTTATCGAGGCGGGAAATGTCGCTCCATCTTTCCGTCGGCGAACGGTCTCAAGATTGACAATCGTCTCCCCCCGTTGAAGCTTGCCCAGAATCTCAGGCTCCTCCAAAAATCGATCCGGGGGAAAAAGAATAGTCATGAATTTTCCCAGGACTTCCTGTTCCGTATACCCGAAAATACGTTCGGCCCCTTTATTCCACGTGGTAATCCTTCCTTGGAGGGTCTGTCCGATGATGGCATCCTGCGAGCTTTCCACAATGGAGGCCAATCGAAGGCTATGTTCGGTTTTTCGGCAATATTGATAGCTGAGCCACGCGGTGGCCCACAGGACGATAATCGCGTAGATTCGATTAATGAAGGCGTTCCAGGCGAGGATGCTTCCCGAATAGATCACGTTGATTCCCGGAGACCAGACGACGCCAAAAATCGTGAGGACCGTGCATACGCCGGCTACAATGAAAGGGGCACGTTTATTGGGTAGCCACGGAGTCATCAGGATGGCCGTCACATAGAGGATGCCGTCGGTGACTCCCACAGGTGTCATCACATCCAAGGCGAAAATTCCAGTCACGAGAAGGCAAAGCAGAACCATTATCCCTCGTTGGGGGTTGGTCACGGATCTTGCCGAATCGATGGGCGGTAATGCCGTTGGATGGGCTTCAGGGGAGGAGGAAAATCTTTGAGGGGTTGCGAAGGTTTCCTGGGAGTTGACGTGACTAGGGCTGATTTGAGCTTTCACCGGAGAACTCCTCTGCACACGCTAACTTGTAAACGATGACAATTCAAGAATGGCATTGCGCCCCTTTTTTCCTGGAGGATGAGAGGAAAGTATAGCCTTCTGCTTTGGAGAATGTCTAAGCCAGTGAGATCTGGATCTCGTTGTTGCACTGTCCATGGGGACCGATCTTATGTATGCCAGCATATCGCGGGTATTGCTCGGAACCAGGGCGGAAGGTCGGCCGATCAAGGGTTTTCCGTAGGTTATCCTTCGGGCTGGATCTGCAAGAATGATTGCCGGAAAGAGGTTCGGCGGGAGCCAATCGACCTGGACAAAAGGAGGGATTGTGATGAAACGGAAACGAGTAAAAGTTGCCTCTACATCAATTGTACGTTCATCCGTGCTGAGTAAAAGACCCTCAAGAAGAGATTTTTTGAAAATTTCATCTTCGGGTATTTTTCAAGCTCTGGAAGCTCAATCGAAACACAATCCCTCGGTCTCTGAATTACCGTCTGGAGGTGATCTACAGGGAATGAGATTTTTGGGACCGTGGGTGAAACCAAGAGGAGTATAGAACATGTCTACGATATTATTAATTATCCTTATACTGTTGCTAGTCGGCGCGTTACCAACATGGCCGCATAGCGCCAATTGGGGATATTATCCTAGTGGGGGCTTGGGCCTTCTCCTGTTAATCGTTGTAGTTTTGGCGGTCACCGGGCGACTCTAATTCCGATGAATGATAATAGGAAGGCTCTCATACCACGGATATCCACGGACGGTCGATGTGACGGTGTGAAGGTGTTGTTCGCGATGGATTGATGTGTGACGGAATGCTTGAGGGTTCAGCCATCCGTTGTCTTTGTTCTTTAGATCCGGCCATTTTCGTTAACCTTACGGTGTTCTCAGGTCATGGCATATCCGATGCTCCGTTTAATGGGGAGGTGTCGTTTTCCATGTCGATCTGATTCTGCTGCTGCGGTTTTTTTTTACATTTCCGGAAAGGAAAAATGATTCGATTCAAGGGATATCACCAGTTGTACGGGTCGGCTGAAGGCTCTATTGTGGCATCACAATCAATGATGCAAAGTATTTTTGAAATCACACGACAGCTGACGCTTGTCTGAACCAGGCAGGTCGGAAGGGGGGGTATGAACCAACTACAATCTTATACAGCCAAAAAGTTTCCTCTGAAAGGGTTGAAGGGCATTTCGGATCAGACTCTGGACATGCATTTTAAATTGTATGAGGGGTACGTCAAGGCCACGAACCTCTTGACTCAGCACATTGCAGACATTCTGAAGGATGGAAAAGTCGACCAGGAGGAGATGCCCGCGTATTCGGAACTGACGCGACGGCTGGGGTTCGAATACAATGGCATGGTTCTTCATGAATTATATTTCGAAAATTTGACCTCGGATCAATCTCAAGAGCTGAAGAAACACGATAAATTACAGAAAGCGATAGAAAATAGTTTTGGAAGCGTGGAAGTGTGGAGAACCGATTTTTCCAGCATCGGAAAAATGCGTGGAGTCGGGTGGGCGATTTGTTATCAAAACCCAAACAACGGACACATAACCAATCATTGGGTCAGTCTTCACGAGTTCGGGAACGTGGCGGGTTTTACGCCGCTCCTGGTGATGGATGTTTGGGAGCATGCCTATCTTCTTGATTTTTCTCCTTCGGAACGTGGAAAGTATATCGATAGTTTTTTGTCCAATGTCGATTGGGAGGTCGTCAATCGACGGCAAGGAGAGATCCGATGAAAAATACATCGAGTCTTCTCCTGCAAACCGGTTTAGCTTGGCCGTGGAATGTCATTCACCGTTGAAGATCGGGTAGTCGAGTTCCCTGACCTGTCTTTTTGATTTTTCACGTTACCCGGATCGCATTCCCCTTGGTTGTATGCCTCAACCAAGGGGAATGCCGCTTTAAAAGCCTTCCCGCTGCCGTTTTCTGTTCCTTACCCTTCTGTAACTCCGGCTACCGCATTCGTCGTTCCTCGACTGTCTTCCAGATCGGAGTTTTGGGAAAGAGAAGTGGCCCGCCGATTGCAAGATGTCACGCCAGACTTCCTGGACGACAAAGATTTATTTTCTTTCCCCTGGAAAACCTGTAGACTTATTTTCAGGAATTACTCATAATGGGGCCAGCCGGATTTCATTGCCATAACCGACTCGCCCCCTCTCCTTATGGACAAACCACGTGTGCTTTTAGCGGAAGACCATGTTTTGGTAAGCGAAGGCCTTACCAAGCTCTTGGAAAAGGACTTTACTTTAATTGGATGCGTTGCCGATGGCCATGCCTTGGTTCAGGCCGTGAGAGAACATACTCCGGATGTGGCGGTTATCGATATTTCCCTGCCTCTGTTAAATGGGTTGCAAGCGGCACGGCAAATCAAAAAATACGAACCTCACACGAAGCTGATCTTCTTGACCATGCACGGTGAGGAAAGTTATGTGCGAGATGCCTTTCAAGCCGGCGGATCGGGATATATTTTAAAGCAATCTTCAACCAACGAATTAGTATTTGCCATAAAAGAGGTGTTTTTGGGACACACCTATATTTCCCCGTCGATTGCCCAGACCATTGTGGATCGTGCCTGGATGGTTTCGTCGAAACCCGTTGAGAAGTCTGAGTCCGGGGCCATCAAGTTAACCCAACGGCAAATTGAAATTCTTCAACTGGTTGCCGAGGGAAAATCCAATAAAGAAGTCGCCATCATATTAAATTTGGCGGTGAAAACGGTCGAGTTTCATAAAACCCGACTTATGCAGACGTTGGGCTTAAAAACGACTTCAGAGTTGACCAAATATGCGATTTCACAAGGTATCATCTCCACTTAGGCTCTCCCAGGCCCTCTGTTGATACCTCCAGCCTTATTCGATTTTACAAGTCTGGTATGGTTTCATCTATCCTGAATCCCGGTACCGTGCATCTTTTTCCCTGGGTTACATATGGAATGTGCTCCATTTTGTGAAAAAAGACGGAAACGGAAGACTCACCATCCTGCACTCACGATAACTTGGCTTTTAGGTCCAATGAGAAAGAGGGATAGGAGTGGGAGATGCGAGTGATGCGGGTATTCTTGCAGAACCCTGACGGTCTTTTGAAGCCATCACCGAATGGGTGATGGAGACCATTTGTTTCATCCCTGTGTTTCTTTGAGCGGAGAGATTCCGTTCAATACCGCATACTTCGTCAGTTCGGCTTTGGATTTGAGCCCCAGCGTTTGAATGATTTGCGCCTTATGAAAGGCTACTGTGCTTTGAGTAATGTTCAAAATCTCCGCAATATCCTTGGCCGATAATCCTTGCGCCACGAGTCTTAATATCTCCTGCTGCCTCGGGGTCAGTTTTCCCGACAATTCGGATGTCTGGATGCCCGTCATTTGGAGATTGACGGTATTGCGAACGTCTTCCGGAATAAGTGGAGACATATAGATCCGGTTTCCCATAACATGCTCTATGGCTTCGACCAATTCATTGCCTGCCGTCTGTTTTGGAACATAGCCTTTGCCTCCCGATCGGAAGGCTTCCATAATAAATGTCGGTTCGAGATGCATGGAGACAAAAATAATTTTTATTTTCGGAAAAGAGCGAATTAATTCCTTGGCCAAGTCATACCCCGATTGAGCCGGCATGGAAATGTCCAGTAGCACGATGTCCGGACTGACTCCCCGGATGTGATCCTTCAAATGTATGGTGTTGCTGGATTCGCCTGCAATCTCAAATCGAGGTTCCAGTAGCTGCCGGTAACTTTCCAACACCAATTGATGGTCGTCGACGAGAAAAATCCGCGTTCGTTGGATAGTACTCATACTCATAAATGCCCTGACATGCGTGGTTCCATCCTTTGGATTTTCCCCTGCCGTGAATTTTTCGCCACAGATGATTGGACTGTTTTCTCAGGTTACCTCATGGTACCAAATTATTCGTAAGGCAGACACGAGGAAGCTCCCTTCGGCTTCCGGTCAAAACTCCCATCCTCTGAATGCCCTGTCTTGAACCCGATCCGGCCTTGGGGGTATCCATGATTGTCCCAAAAAGAAATCGGTTCGTGGCAAGAAGCCACTTAGGCCTACTATAGTCATTTCCCGAACCTCGTCCAACTGGAGTAAACCCTTGCTGCGATGCAAGGTGGAAAACGGTCTGCTATCAACAGGATTCAAGTCTGCCAGGGAAGGCAGGGGCGAGTGCGCCTCATCGGCCTATTTTCCTCCTAGAAATTTTCGACCCAGGTGACGTCATTCCTCAACGAGACGGACTATCCCATATGCGGGAGATTCCAGAGCCACGGGTTGGGCAGTCGGTTCTCAAGAATTCGACCGGAAATAGTCCTGTCGTTTCGAACAGAACTTTGGCGGTATGTGATTCACGGGCTCTCATCCAATCATTCCAGGGTTTTTCCCAGGTCACGTCTAAGACAAAGTTATGCCATGGTATGTCCATCCAGAGAAGAGTAGGAGGCAACAGGAAAGCCTAGGCATCGTATCAAAGTTACAGTCGGTGAGCGTTTACGTAAACCTTCACCGAGCGCAGTATCTCTTTTTTTCGAGTGTTGTCGATGAACAATAGGAGGAATAACCGTTGACGTCTATCTCTATCACGAAACTGACCGTGATCGTCACATTAATCGGCTCGGTGGTATTGGGTTCGATTGCCGGAATATTTTTAACTTCCACCAGGCTCACCATGGCTGAAGTATCATCGGTCAAATCAAATCGCCCCATTTTTACATCAGGAATCAATATTGTGAATGCAGACGGTCAAGTGCGGGCCACGTTAGGGTTGTGGGATGAGGAACATCCGGCTTTGATTTTGGGAGATGCGCAATGTGATCGACGGGCATCTTTCGCGGTCTTTGGAAAAGAACGCACGGGTATTACCCTCTATGGTCAGGATTGCAAGCGGAGGGCGGCCCTGGAGGTCGAAGCCGATGACGTTCCGTCCTTTGTTCTGCGGGATCATTCCGATACGCCGAGAGCCCAGATTCGGTTGAATCATGATGGAAGTCCTCTCATTCGATTGTTCGATGCCAATGGGAGGGCGGTATGGGAACAACCTTAATGACCTGATTGTTCGATGGCCTTTCGCTCCATTTTGATCTGGATGAAAGAGAAAATGTGGGCATGGAGAAAAAAGTAGCAGAAAGGATACAATGCAAATGTTGACGACCCCTAGAGCAGTTTCTCGGTTCCACTGGATGGCCCTCGTTGGCTTCATCTGCGGTTTTGTCCTTATGACGGGCGGATACTTGTTAGTCTATGCAGCGAATCAGACGGACACGAATAGTTGGAAAGCCATGCCCGGACCGGAACAATTAGTGCCGCCTATCGCTCCGCCGGCTGTGATCAAAGATTGGAAACGGGATTATCCTCAATATCAACCTCTCGGAAATGGGGATACGGTAGAGGCTCCCAAGGCCAAACCCGGTACACTCAATCCTCCGGATATTCATACGTTTGGCGGAAGAACCCGGAGTTCTTTCGCATTTGATCTGAGCCCCGATGAACCCTTTGAGCAGGTCTTGGAGCGGGAGAGGGGCCAGCGCGCATCCATCCGGGAACAGCAACATCAACTGCTTGAGGCACGGTACGATTTGACTCCCCGATTTGTGGAGGGAGCGACCATGACCCGGGGAAAGCCCATTCCTATGGGGCCTACGGCCCGATTGCCTCAGGGACTCACCTGGGAACAACTCGCTAAGAAGACACCGGAGGAAATTAAATCCGAAACGCTGTTTCCGTACCTGCCCATGCCGCATCCGCTGCATTCGACAGGGGGAATGGTTTTCCCAGGCATGATGACCGAGATTCATCAGGAGCGGGAACGCTTCGATGTGGTGCATGACATTCCGGAACATTTTTTGCCTGAATTTCCGCCGCCCCTGTTTTTGACAAGCCGTCCCGATCTCGGAGACGTGTCACAAGGGCAGGAAGTTACGAATGAAAATTTCTATCAACTCTTTGACGGCGTGCTGTCGCCCGTGCAGTTTGACGGACTGCGATTGTTGGTGGAGAAAATTCCCCAACAACAATTCAATGCCACCGATGATCGAAAAACCATGGCTCCCAGTCGGGGCGTCGCATGTTTGGATTGTCATGTCAACGGTCATACCAATGGGGCCATTCACCTGAATCCGGATACCCGACCTCAGTTCTCCAGGTTCCGAATCGAAACACCGTCATTGCGTGGCGTGAATATTCAGAAAACGTTTGGGTCCAAACGCGCTTTGGTCTCGGTGGAAGATTTTTCCGAATTTGAGAATCGGTCCGCGTATTTCGATCATGACCAGGCCACTGCCGAAAAAAAGGGACGGCGGGATTTGACCCGCAACGAAGTCATG
Organism: Nitrospirales bacterium; assembly: GCA_031315915.1. Lineage (GTDB taxonomy): Bacteria > Nitrospirota > Nitrospiria > Nitrospirales > UBA8639 > JACKFE01. Next base: position 69,633 of record JALDRK010000004.1, on the reverse strand, counting down.
AAAATGGCTCAATTTCAGAAGCTGGTGGATTTTCCGCCGGCTCCCAAATTGGATGTGTTCGGTCGTTTGGATTCAGAGAAAGCCACCGAGCAGGAAATGCGGGGGCAGGATCTCTTTAATGGAAAAGCCAAATGTGCGGCGTGCCATCCTCCTCCGTACTTTACCGATAATTTGATGCATGATTTACGGGTTGAACGATTTTATCGTGGTCGAGCGGAAGGGTCGATCAAAACGTTTCCTTTGCGCGGCATTAAGGATTCCCCACCCTATCTTCATGATGGTCGTCTTCTGACACTTGAGGATACCGTGGAGTTTTTTGCATTGGTCACAGGGGTGTCGTTAACGAAAGAGGAAAAAGCGGATCTGACGGCATATCTTCGGGCGTTGTGAGAATAACCAAGTTCAGGAAGTGCGTTCACGATCAGACCGCCTTCCGGAGTCATGAATCGATTTTTTCAAGTGAGGGGCACCGACCTGAAGTTTCGTCTATGGAGTGAAATACGGACGGGTCCATGGCTCATGCGAGCCTATAATCGTTCCTGCAGCCCAATCCGCCATCTGGAGGGTTCAGACATGCGGTGTCGACGATGGAGCATCTCATGAAAGATGACCGGCGTTCAAAGTATAAAAATTTTTCCCGACCACGAGGCACGTGTATGGGAATGTTGCTGGCTACCATGTGCGGGCTAACAGGGCCTGTTTGGGGAGATGAGCCTTCGGATTTTTCCTCACAGCTTCCGAGAGCCACATCTGAAACCGAATCGGAAAATTCTCCTCTTATCGGTGGAGGCGTGCACCGGCCTCCCGATATCGGCGCGGGTGGGACTGCATCCCCCACGCCTTCTATTCGATCTGAGTCTCCCACCGGCGAACCTGATATTTTCCCATTCGAGACCCCGGTGCCCTCTGATCCTCCGCACCCTCCAAAGCCTTCCCAATCTGGTGAAGAGGACGCTCAGCCGCTGGGAGACCCTGAGTTCATGAAAGAGCCCTCTCCATTTCCCTGATGGTGTCCTCAAGACGTGATTAATCGACCCACGTGTTTACGAAGTTCACCGCCATCCGTTTCGTGTTCAATTCGTGGAATCAATCTCGTGTTGGCGGGGCCGATATATTTGCGAGCCTAACCATTGAAGAAAAACGAACTTTCTATGGAACACGGTCAACCACAGACGCCACTTCCAGTTGCCGTGGCGATTATTCCGTGGAGCCATGTATCCGGGGAAAATCAAATGATGAAAGACTTTTCGAATGATCGTCAACGCAGGCAGGAGTCGAATGGATACCGTTCGAAAAAATACGCCTGAGGCAATGGCTCGTGTAGGATCAAGGAAAGAGACCGACCGACAGGAATCATTGGACTGGTTTGACCGTACTTGATGAGGCGACCCCGTCATGGCGGTCTTGCAAGGAGGAACTATGAAGGCGCGTGAACAGGAAGTTGTGGTCATCACGGGTGCCTCCGCCGGCATAGGCCGTGCCACCGCCAGAGCATTTGCTCGACGAGGAGCCAATATCGGTCTGGTCGCGCGAGGACAGGTGGGATTGGAAGGTGCCCGTCACGAAGTTGAACAGTTAGGAGGACAGGCAGTGGTTATTCCAACCGACGTGGCCGATCCCAATCAACTTGAGGCCGTTGCGTCAAGAGTAGAGGATATCTTTGGCCCGATCGACATCTGGGTGAACAATGCGATGGTTTCCGTATTGTCGCCCGTCATCGAGATCACGCCGGAAGAATTCCAACGGGTGATGAACGTCACGTATCTCGGATACGTGCATGGCACGTTATCCGCCCTCCGGCGGATGCTGCCGAGGAATCGGGGGGTCATTGTGCAAGTCGGGTCAGCCTTGTCCTATCGGGCTATTCCTCTCCAATCCGCCTATTGTGCGGCCAAACATGCCGTAAAAGGCTTTACGGAATCACTTCGTTCGGAGTTGATTCACGACGGCAGCCACGTTCGCGTAACCATGGTGCATTTGCCGGGCGTCAATACTCCGCAATTTGGATGGATTAAAAGTCGCCTGCCCAATCATCCTCAACCGGTTCCACCGATTTATCAACCGGAGGTCATGGCTGAGGCCATTGTGTTTGGAGCCACTCATGAACGCCGTGAACTGTGGGTCGGCATGCCGACCGTGAAGACTATCCTTGGAGAAAAATGTATTCCTGGTCTCCTGGATCATTACCTGGCCGAAGTGGCCTATGCCGGACAGCAAACACAAATGCCCATTGATTCGACACGTCCTGACAACCTCTGGACGCCTGTTCCTGAAGACAGGGGAGCCCGCGGCCTGTTTAATCGAAGAGCTCGGAGATCAAGCTTGCAATTATGGGCATCCATGAATCGGGGCTGGTTGGTCTTAGCCGGCACAGCCGCACTGTTCTTGTCGTGCCTATGGACCAGAAGATCGAAAGGCATGAAAGGCCCATTCTTCAAACAGAATCAGACCATATCGCAGAAAAAGATGCCCTCTATTTCATGAAGAATGCAAGCTTCCAATGAATATGGAAAAAGTGTCAAAATATTATTCGTCGATGGTCGGATGGTGTTTTGTCTAGGCTCGAAATGGAAATTTTCCGACAGTCAAGCGCGGGTTAGTTTAAGCAGAGTCCTCCGCCCTTGTAGCTTTTTGAATCATGGGCTTGGGAAGTCGATTGGCTGTCTTTCTTGTTCGCAGGACGTCCCTCAGATGATTTTTTCTTTTGAAACATTTCCTCACGAAGTCGATGATTTTCTTTCACAACCTCGGACAGTTCCTGAATGAGTTTTTGATTTTGTTCTTGTAAATAGAGGATTTCTTTTTCCAATTCCTCGAAATTTAAGAAATGTGTCATGATATCCCTCTTGGTGAAGATTGATAACTTCCGTTTTTGATGGAGTCGCCGCGAAAGCGGCGCTATCCTCGTCATCTCTTACTTCTTTTCTATTTTATCAGATGATTCAATCGTTAGGCTGAATTCTAATTCTTTCGTCCTGCACCGCCATACGCGCGCCTGCGATTTTTCTTTTGTTGGTCACCTGCTTGTGAAGTTATGGCAGATACTCATAGCCATGCCTTGTTTGCCGGGATGACAATCATTCCAAGCCAGCCCTCTTTATGAGAATGATGATTTGAGTGCCGGGAAGCATACACACAGAAGTTTGCCTATGCCTAGAGAGTTGAAAACCAGGGTTTTTTCTAGTTGGGAAAAAATAGAATCGTGGTACACTGCCCCATTGATATGAGATCCAGACTGTGATCACAAGGAAAAGGGTAGGAAGCGGGATATAGCATGAAAGTCTTCGTTCGGGTCTCTCAAACACAATGGGCAGAGTTTCAGCGATTGCAAACCATTCTAGGGGTTGAGCCGGATCAATTAGTGGATCAGGCATTAAAAGCGTTGAATTGGATCGTAAAAGAAAAACAACAAGGAAGGATTGTGATGGGATTTCAGGATCATCCACCGACCATTCACCCAATGGATCTGACGACATGGGATGACATTCGTGTGGATGACGATGTGGAATCCAAACCTCTGTCGCAATTCCCTCAACTTATTGCGAAAGAAATACGAGGGTTGGTGCATGAAGGTCGTTTTGAGGAAGCTCTTGAAGCTGCCGATGTAGAAAAACGATTGGACCGTTCGGACCGTTCGAGTGGGCTTCCAGATTCTAAAGCATCACACGACCTCCATCGTGCCCAATCGGCGATGATTTTAGAAGCGGCCAAGGTTATGGCGGAAGAAGGTGAGCCTGCCATAGCCGTCAAATTGGTCAAAGAGGTCAGAAAGCTAAAGCGACTGTAGATGTGAGGCTGAGAAAAGAAGTGTCGAAATCCGTCATAGACGCGAGGTGACGAAATGCGTCGCTATGCCCATGAGCACCATGCCATCGATCCTTTTCTGGAAAACAGGCCGGTCACATCTTTCTCTTTCAAGAATCCATTTTAACAGTGCAAGGTCGCGGTAGCGATCTTTCCAGGTGGGAACCTTTCTGAACGAAAGAAACGGATGTCATTGATGGCGTACCTTCCTATCGAACAGCATGGGGTCATCGGTGATTTGCATACGGCGGCCTTGGTGGGAATGAACGGTTCGATCGATTTCATGTGTTTCCCCCGTTTTGATTCCCCCACAGTTTTTGCTTCGTTGCTGGATGACGAGAACGGGGGAGAGTTTTCCATCCATGCGGCACATGATAATGGGCAGCGCAAGCAATTATATCTTACCGACACCAATATTCTGTTAACCCGATTGTATGCTGATGAAGGCATGGGGGAAATCTCGGATTTTATGCCGGTTGAGGAAGCCGGCCAAATACATAATGTGGTACGGCGGGTGAAAACGGTGAGAGGTCACTTGCAGTATAGGATGCGGTGTGCCCCGCGGTTCAATTATGCCAGGGCCGGGCATGACCTGTTAAAACATCATGCGAAGGAAGTGATTTTTGTTTCCCGTGGCCCCGATGAAACCCGACTACGGCTGCATGCGTCTATCCCTTTGCAGGTGAGAGAAGGGGATGCGATTGCGGAATTTTCTCTGAAAGCCGACGAGCATGCCACTTTCATTCTGGAAGATGCCGGCAATAACGATCAGGCCGCCGCTTCCAACCCCGAAGAGGTATCCGAAGTCTTTAAAGCCACTATGAATTTTTGGCAAAACTGGCTGACTGCTTGCCAGTATGAAGGTCGCTGGCGGGAGACTATCCATCGTTCCGCCTTGATCCTCAAAATGCTGACTTATCGTCCCACCGGGGCTATTGTGGCTTCGCCCACATTTGGGCTTCCGGAAACCATCGGGGGGACAAGAAATTGGGATTATCGTTATACCTGGATACGGGATGCGGCCTTTACCGTTTATGCGTTTTTACGCCTGGGATTTACCAAAGAGGCTATTGCGTTTAACGAATGGGTAGAAGCCCGTTTTACTCATCTGGATGGTCAGAGTCCGCTTCAGGTCATGTACGGGATTGAGGCAGAGAGGGAGAGGGATCTGACTGAACGAATCCTTTCACATTTGAAAGGGTATAAAGGGTCGGGGCCGGTCAGGATCGGCAATGCCGCCCATCAACAGCTACAACTCGATGGGTTAGGGGCTCTCATGGATTCCGTCTACTTGTCGAATAAACATGGAAGACTCATCTCGTACGATCTATGGAAAAATCTCACTCGCCTTATTGATTGGGTCTGTGATCACTGGCAAGTCGAGGATCACGGTGTATGGGAATTTCGAGGGCAACCTCGGGAATTCCTGTATTCGAGATTGTTCTGTTGGGTGGCGATCGATCGGGGTATCCGATTGGCGAAACAACGGTCGTTTCCCGGAGCCATCGGGCGGTGGGAGCGAGTTCGGGACGAGATTTATCAGGAGGTGATGCAGGATTTTTGGAATCCGGAGCGAAAATGCTTCGTTCAATGTAAAGGCAGTCAAATTTTGGATGCCTCGAGTTTGATGATGCCATTGGTGAAATTTGTCAGTCCAATGGATCCTCGATGGTTGTTGACCTTACAGGCCATTGAATCCCATCTTGTGGAAGATTCGCTTGTCTATCGCTTTAGGGAAAAGAACCAAGATTTGGATGAGCTTCCGAAGGAACACGGAAGTTTTTCGATGTGTACATTTTGGTATATCGAGTGTTTGTCGCGCGCCGGTGATGTCCAAAAAGCTCATTTTCTGTTTGATAAGATGCTGGGACATGCCAATCATCTCGGAATATTTGGTGAAGCCATTGGTCCCGGAATGGCACAACTTGGAAATTTTCCTCAGGCTCTGACTCATTTGGCCTTAATCAGCGCGGCGTATGAGCTAAATCGTCGAATGAAATGATTTGGACGGGGACTTCTGTATTGTCCGGTGGAGCAACCCAACGGTCTGTCGGGAATCGGATTTTCGTATGCGCAGATAAGCGAAAAAGAAGGTTTGTCGTGAAGAAGGAAGGCAAGACTCCGCTGAAGGCGGCGGTCATCACCAAAGGAGTCGAAAAATGAAGACAATTTTACGCAAAGTCGCACCTGATGTGCGATACGATGGTCTGCGGCAAATGTTGTTGGATAAAAAAAGAGATGTTCAGAAACAAATTGATGGCCTGATTATCCAGCGTCGGCAGGATCAGGAACAGTGGCGGGAGGAACCGGCCATGGATGATCAAGATATGGCGTCTCGTGATAGCTCGGCTGATCAACTGCTTTCATTGCTTGATGTCTGGCATAGAATGCGGATTTCTCTTGATGAAGCGCTGACTCGGCTTCGTGACGGGACGTATGGATTTTGTAAGGACTGTGGAGAGCCGATCAGTAAGGCGCGGTTGAATGCTTTACCGTTCGCCAAAACATGCATTGACTGCCAAAATGTCATCGAAGGGCTTGAAAACGTGGCAAGAGGCTAAGGGTCTGATAGTGGAAGCACCGTTGCACAGCGAAGAAGGAAAAAGGTAAATCGTGTTCCCCAACACTCGGGCCTCCGCAAATATCTCTCTGGAAAAATTGGGCGGTTCTGAGATGTTCTCCGGCATCAGAGAGAAAGAAGAACCTCCTGATGAGTATGAATACACGACCGGTGATATGCCGACCGCCTGATCGACGGGAATTTTTCGGAATTTATGGTTTCCGTCTTCGCAAGGAGACCCCATAGGACGGCCTAGGGCGTGCCGTCCGCTCCGCTTCAGGAAAATGAGTGCGAGACGCTTCCTGATTTTTTAAAATTATGGGGTCGATTACGTTGCCGCACTGGATGCATTTTTTGGTCGTGATCCATAATTGCCCTTCCGGATTGTTCACATCCAAACAATAACCTTCGACAAATAAACCTCCACATCGTTTGCAAGATGATTGATCCGTTACGTTGGCGAGGTCATTTTCGAATTTATGGTCGACAGTGGGACCATTCATGATGGTGTGTGGCATAAAAACCCTCTCTGGTAAATCAGGTGAATAAAGTGTTTTTTGAGGCGCAGGTCTCGTTTTATCCCTACGCTATACTAATTTTCTTGCATGACAACTGGATAAATCCCTTGTTTTGACTCACTATATTTCACCTGAAACCGTCAGAGTATTTTTATGCTTTGGCAAAATCTTTGCTAGCTGCCTGAGTGAAGCCGCCGGTATTGAAGAACAATCTCATTGTTTTTAAAGAGGTTCCAATAAACTCAGGGAACTATGACGCGAATATTATTCATCCGGAATGCGCAGGCTTTTTTACGGAGTTCCGTGGGCCAGGAACCCTCGTGATAAAGGAGATGGAACCTGGGAGGGCACGGTCAAAGGTTCCCAGGATGGTTCCGACCTAGGAATCATCAAGATTCACTAAGCTTTCGGAATCTTTATCCAACAATCTTCAAAACGATGTGACTTCTGGATGTCTTTCCGAGCGGAACTCGGTATTTGTCTATTCACGGATTGTTCTCTATCTATTTAATCTGTAGAAATGACGGTTTCCCAAGACGGAAGAAAAAATCCTAGAGTGATTTAACGTTCAAGCAAGACATTTCAGAGCTTCTTTGCCTTTGAAAGAGAGGGGAAAGGTCAATGGCGTATGCGAGTGTTAAAGCACGAGGATCCTTCCGATCTTGGGAAGGGAATTCCATAAAAATTTAACAGAGGAAAACTCATGAGCCATTATGAAACAGATGCCGCTGCAGGGAAGATGGTGGGGATATTGGTCACGGGTATCGTCATTGGAACGGTGGCTACCTTTTTACTTTCTCCTCAATCTGGCCGGGAATCGCGTGACCAGATTCGTCAATACGTCAGACGGAAAGGGGAAGGCCTGGAAGAAGGTCTGCATGACCTCCAGGAAAAAACGGTTGAGACCTATCATGATATGGCGTCCGAAACACGTCAGGGATTGGAAGAGATTCGCCGGACAGTGAAAGAAGCGCTGCAGGCGGGCCTGGATGAATTTCGAAAAGAATGGAAGCAAGTCAGGCATACGTCATAAAACGATATAGGAATTTAAACGAGTAACACACCGAAAGGTGAATTCTTCCTAATATAGCCGATTGGGCTGCAGGTCAAAAATCGTCACCCTTCGGCGGTATCAACGCCGGCATGTTCCGCAACTGCTGGTGATGGTAGGCAGACGCAATCGCCAATATGCATAGATAGAATCGCCCGATCGTACATAAGTTGACCGCGGTTCTGTCTTTCTATCTATCAGGTCTGAGTCGCAGTATTCGATGTGGTCGCTTCCATGAGTCTGTCAGCGGTGGGTTCGATCTTCGCCTTGACATCTCCTTCGCACGGATCAGGATGAGGACCTTCATGAATTGATCCTTTTGGATGTCCCTGCAATGGATAAAACCAAGGAAGGAACGAAATTTTTAGCCGTTGTTTCAACCGGAGGTGGAATGAAATGATTTTTTCGAAGATGAAGATACGGGACGGATGCTTGAGTCTTTCTTCTAATCACGAATAGGCGCCAACGTCACATAAGGAGGATATTCATGAAAGACAAACCGTTTCTTACGGATATTACGACACTACGCAAACGTGCGAGGGAGCATATTGAGAACGGAGCGGTCACTCCTGGCTATGGAGCGGACCGAGGTACGGTCATCAAATTGCTCAATGAAGCCCTTGCTACTGAAATTGTGTGTGTTCTCCGATACAAGCGACACTATTTCATGGCATCGGGAATCAATGCCCAGGCCGTCGCCGACGAGTTTCTTCAACATGCCACTGAAGAAGCAGGGTCATGCCGATCAACTTGCCCAACGGATTGTCCAGTTAGGGGGAGAGCCAGATCTTTCTCCGGACGGATTGCTCACTCGTAGCCATGCCGAATATGTGGAGGGGACATCCCTGATTGAGATGATCAAGGAAGATTTAGTGGCTGAACGCATCGCTATCGACAGTTATCGGGAGGTGATTCAATACTTGGGAGATCATGATTCAACTTCCCGGCGGTTGCTGGAGGATATTTTGTCCGTGGAAGAAGAACATGCGGATGACTTGGTTTCCCTCTTGGAGGACATGGGGTCATAACGCGCTCAACACCGTTCATGCCGGTCATTATCATACTCATGGGTGTTTCGGGATCCGGCAAAACGACCGTTGGGAAACTTCTCGCAAAGGACCTTGGCTGGGAATTTTATGAAGGGGATGACTTTCATCCTCAACAGAATATTCTCAAAATGCATCGGGGCATCCCCTTGAATGACGAAGATCGTATTCCATGGCTTGTGTCGTTGCGTCTACTGATAGGCAGATTGCTCATACAGAAAAATCACGCCGTCATTGCCTGTTCGGCATTGAAGCACGCATATCGTGCTTGGTTGACCAAGGGACATGATGACATTGTTTTTGTTTATCTGCACGGCAGTTATACGTTGATTCATCGCCGGCTGCAATCGAGAACAGCGCACTTTATGAATCCTGGATTATTGATCAGTCAATTCAACGCCCTGGAAGAACCTCAAGATGGTCTTTGCGTAAATATTAATCAAGCACCGGAGAATATTGTTCGGCAGATTAAAGAAGCTCTGCAGGATTGACCATTATCACCATTTCGGCGAGATCACCCGCTCGGGATGAAAATCCTTGTCTAGAGGAATATTGGTCTGTCACATGTTACTCCCGTCCGATATCGATGGAATGTGAACGCTTCATGGCATGGGATTCATCTTTCAAGCCGGCTTCAAGACCTTATTTCACCCCGCCTACAATCATTTCCATGCGGAAAGCCTTTGCACGAAAACGAAAATCGCTTGTACACGATAGGTTGCCGACATGTCTTGCCCGGCATGCAGGCTCTTCTATCGCGGTCCATCCCTAACGACGGCTAGAGAGCGAACCGTGAAGGAACAGATCATGGGCAGCGGAAACACCTGTAAAGGAAACGTCGTCACTTGACACGAGGAACCAGGATATATGCATGGATGGGAATTTACATGTTTATTATTCTGTTGACGGTCCTTGGTGAGAGGACAGCGCGAGCGGAAACCCCGGCACCAAGTGTCCATTGGGGCGGTTTGGCCTATCCCGATCAAACGTCTGAGCTCTTGACCGGCATAACCCTCAACCGGTTCACCGAATTCAATGGCGACGGTGAACGATATCCTTCCACAATAGAGGAAACGATCGGATTGAATTTCTTCTCCGGTTCGTGGACGGAGCGTGTGGGATCCTGGGGATTCAATCTGACAGGGGGAGTCGGCCCAACCGATAACCAACCGACCGACTTTCTGCAGAACGATTTTGTGCACGCTATCGTGTTTGATACTTCCAGTGTCCCGGTCGGAAAGACCCGGGAGGCGGTCGATTTTATGTTGGGTGGTTCGATCACTCGATGGGTCAGCTTGGGGGAAACGCGTGAAAATACGTTTGTGGGAATCGGAGTGACTTCAGGGACTCTCTATCACGAACCATATGCCAGAATCGGATTCCGCCGGATTCCCTTTCCTGTCCCCTCATTCCTGCGGGTATCGGCCATGGGTCGATATGGGCGGTTGTACAATAGTTCGGCCTTTGCCTCCATCGCCGATGAGTCGTATCTGGGGCAGGTTTCATTGAGTGTTGGCGACTATCGCGAGAAGGCGGTGCCTGGATGGGAGTTGGAAATTGGTCTTTCGATTGATTCAGGATTGTTTGTTAAGCCGAATAATCATGCCATCGATGAAAAATTCGGAACCATTGCACTCCGTTTTCCTTATGGTCGGCTGGAAATGTGGAACGATGTCATCAACGCCAAAGACCGGGGGCCGACCTACGGAGGCACCTTGATGTTTGACCTGATGCCTTTCATTCGCGTGGTGGAAAATCGGTCCTAAGCCGATCGACAACACGACGGCTTTGGGACGGTATTGAAATGACGCCAAGTGTCGGGCCTTGCCGGGATGTCACTGATTGCACAGGACAAATGAATGATGTGGAAACGTTTCGTAATCGGAGTAGTGGGGTTTATCGGGGTCATCCTGGTGGCTATCGGGATGACGCTCTTTTTTATTGATGAACCGCTGAGAGGGTATATCGAGTCGAACCTGAATGAAAATCTTAAAGGGTATTCCGTTGAATTGGGGGCGGTCGATTTCCATCCGATCGGCTTTTCAATTGATTTCGAAAATGTGATCTTGAGGCAAGAGGCGAATCCTGATCCGCCTCTTCTCTCCATCCCTTCCTGGACTGCCAGCTTACAATGGATGGCATTGCTGAAGATGGAAATTGTCAGCGATCATCTCATCAAACAGGCGAATGTGGTCCTTCATTATACCCAAGCGGAACAAGAGGTCGAGGATAAAACGGAAGTGGAAGACCGAGGTTGGCAACAGGCCGTCTACGCACTGTACCCAGTCACTATTAATACTTTTCGCATCGAAGATGGTTTCTTGTCCTATCGGGATCAATCCGATCATTCTCCGCTTGAACTCACCAATCTCCAATTGAGCATCGAAAATATCCAGAATATCCGCTCTCCGGATGGGGAGTATCCCTCCTCCATCCACATGGAAGGATCTCTGCATCAATCCGGATTTGTGAGTATCTCGGGAAAAGGCAATTTCCTATCCGAACCATTTCCGGGAGTCTCGGTGGGTGTTCATGTGCAAAACGTCCAACTCAAACCTTTTATTCCCGTAGCCTCCCTTCTCAACGTAGAAATTGAAGCGGGATCGCTGAACGGGCAAGGACATGTCGAATACTCGCCTTGGGCGAAGATAGCGAAAATTGCCAAGTTGGAAATCGAAAATCCACATATTAATTATGTGGAAAAAAGCCCAGGAACAAATGAACCGCGGCAGGATCAGCAGGTCATACGGCCTGAAGACCGCGATGAATCGAAGGAAAGCTCAGAGCCATTCAAGGTGCTGGTGGATTCTGCCTCAGTGAAAAATGGCGCGTTTGGATATCTCAATCGAACAACCGCTCCCCCCTATAAGATTTTTGTCAGTCATCTGGATCTTCAAGTGACCGGTGTGGGGGTGCCCAAGATCGCTCAAAAAGGAGAATTGACGGTTTCCGCACAATTTATGGGGAAGGGGAAGACCTCAATCCAAGGAGCGTTCAGACCCGAAGTGCCACATCCGGATTTTGATGTAAAAATGATAATTGGGAAAACCGATATGACGACATTAAATGATGTGTTCAAGGCTTATGGGGGGTTCGATGTGAAAAGTGGACAGTTTTCTCTCTTTTCTGAATTATATGTTCAGGATGGCCGGGTCAAGGGATATATCAAACCATTTTTCGATCGACCGGAAATTTATCATCTCGCGCAAGAAAAAACCGACAATATTTTTCAACAACTCTATGAAGGGATGATAGGAGTGGTCGCTTCGATTTTGGAAAACGTGCCACGGGATCAGGTGGCGACGAAGACGGAAATAAGCGGGAATTTAAAAAATATAAAGATAGGGACGTGGGAGCTTATTGGGAATCTCCTGAGGAATGCGTTTATTGATGCGATGACACCCGCCTTGGAAAGTTTGGAAAAAATGGGCAAAGACCGATAAATCGTTTGCTGGGACCCGCTCTAACTCGATTGTTGGTCGATGAGAGTCAAAGTGTCAATTGGTTCTTCCCCGCCTCCAAATTTGACCATGCATCTCAAACCATTGAGCGGCTGGGCATGAAAAGTCTGCCGGTGGTCGATCATGGTCAAGTGGTTGGAATGCTCACTGAACACGGTATTATTTCAGAATGTACGGCCAAAGGGCTGGATCCGCCGAAGACGCAGGTGCGACAGATTATGATACGAGGAGACATTACTTGTTCCGAAAACCACTCGCTTAAGGATGTGCTTCGAACCTTGCGGCAGATGAACAAGCGCTGTCCGGTGGTCATCGATACTCATGGGCAGCCGGTTGGAATGGTAGCGCAGGAAGATCTTGTCCGGCGTTCCACTGAATCCGGTCCTGCGCATTCATTGAAAGAGAAGGGAGAATCCGTGGATGGGAAGGTGACTGGCCAAGGTTGAGAATCCACAATGCCGCGCTGTAGAAGTGATCTGGTTTTCCCCTATGGCGTAACAGCTTTACCTCTCGTCTCCAGTGGAGGAAACGCCAGTTCCGAAGTCCGACCGGTATCGGTATAGGTGGAATCCTCATCCTTCAATCGCATCACGTCATAGATCAAATACCCGTTGACCGCTCGAGCGGATTCTCGGACCCAACCCATGGCTAACAGCATGATTATCGTCAGTCCGGCCAGGGTAATGGCCGTGGAAGCCATCGCGCGATGGGCTTTCGTCCAGCCAGCGGGTAGAGGGTGCGCTCGCCTTTTCCAAAAGGCTCGGAATGCATAGAGCCAATTCACGAATCCAAACACCACTAGCGCCGACAACGCGAAATATTTATACGGTTGCATCTTTCCCAGGGGATTGATCTCCTGATCAAGGAATCGGTTCAACCCAGGCACATGCTGCACGTGGTAGGGCATGCCCAAGACGACAACGGCCAGGAGGATGATGCCGAAGGAAAAAGGAAAGAAACCCGAATAGATCGATGAGTATTGTTGCTGGGCTTGCATCATCCTGTTCACGTAGAGAGATCCTAGCAGTATCATTAACCCATAGAGCAGACCGACCAGGTCAAAAAGCCATGATCGCTCCCCCAGCATGACGGTATAAAAAGCTTGAGGCTGTCCGTAGCGTAGATGAAGCAAATATTGGTATCCCACCGCGGGCATGATCAACAGCGCGCCATATCCGATGACAAAACAGAATGCTGTGCCCTGTTGAAAAAACCTCTGATCCTTTCCGTTATCGGCCTTCAAATAGCGCATGGCGCATATTGCCGCTAGGGCAAATCCCGCCCAGGCCAAATTGCCGAACCATCGGTGGAGGTCCAAGTGAATCATCGTGGGATTGAAGATGTTTTCCCACGCGGCATGTACGGGATAGGGCGTCAACATATAGGAGGCGGTTATATCGATTAGAAACATGGCGGCCAACGCACATCCCGCCGCGATCCAAATAAACGCCAAATGCATCTTTTGTCTCCATCCATGTTGTCCCCATTCCCACAGGTAATACCAGGCATAGGCAAAAATGGCTTCTCCCAGAAATAACGCGGCCTCTCCTATAAAAGGCCAAAACATGACGTGGAAGATGCGATGCCAAAATTGCGGCCAATACATATTCAGAAAAAACACCAGCAGGACCCCGAGAAAAGAAATGGTCGCTGTCGATAACACCAGGGTAAAGGCAATCAGCTTGGCCAGCCGGCTGAACCATTCTTTTCCCGTGACATAGCTACAGGTAGCCGTAATGGCCCCGATCAAGGACGATCCCACGATAAACGTGGCAAAAAGGCTGTGACTGAGAGCCGAAGCGGCAATCGCCACGCGTCCGACCGTCATTGAGGTTTCAAGCGGTTCAAGCGTCATGGGAATGTTTCAGCTATGAATGCGGATTCCATCTGGCGTTCGATGATTCCATTGATGGTGTCGTTTCCTCGCGCCATTTCCCGGATTGTTCCCATCGTGAGATAGAGCAGGAGAGCGGCGAAGCCAAGGGTCATGGCGATGGATCGGGTGAACGGCTTATTGAGTGTCGGCGTGGCGTCTCGCAGCCAGACCGGAAAAACAACAGTCAGATGCCAGCCCGTTTGAAGAAGCACGATCACAGTCACAATCCGCCGATAAAAGGGATAGGGGGCCAGAATGACCATTAGTATGATCGACAGCACATACAAGAACTCCGCCCAATGGGAATGATTACGGTCGAAATGCCCGGGGCAAAAAATGAGGTGGCTTCCGAGGAGCAGGAGGGCCAGGAGGGTAAATTGCCCATACACCAGGAGGATTGTTGGGCCGTTATACAGGAATTGCTGAACATCCGGTTGGGCATGCTGGATTTGTTGAGCAAAGATGAATCCTGAAACGGGTTGAATCATCAGACTGACAATGCCGATGGCCATCCCCGTTTTCAACAATGTCAAGTAATATTCCACATGGTTCGGTTGTAAAGAAGGGTTCCACAGACGCCATCCGGCATACGCGGCCATCACATACCCCGCGATGACCAGGTTGCCGAAGAAACGGTGGACCAACAAGGGCACCCATGTCGGATTCCATAGTCTGGCCCAACCGGTTTCACCTTCCACGGGGGTCATCATAAACGAACCGATTCCGTCTAAAATTCCCCCCCAGATGAGTATCAGGACTGCTGCCGACGCGCCCAACGTCATATGCCCGGTAATACTTTTCGAACGAAGTCGATTCCAAAAATGATAATAGGGATACAGACAGAACACTTGAATAAAAAATGCCGCCAATGCCAGATGCAAGGGAGAGCGAAAGTGATTAAATAACCAGCTATTGGTGAGTGGGAATAACCCGATGAAGAGTTCCAACATAAAGACGGCCAGGACGATGCTGGTGGTATAGGTCACCAGCGTAAAGCGGGTGGCCGAATAGGCAAAATCGGTAAAATGCGGGCGTGTGCGTCCTAATCCTTCTGCAATGGGAGCAAGGATCATGAATCCCACTCCCAGACCGGCTAACGTAATATGCGCCAAACTGAACACTCCCACCCAAAAACTCGAATTCGTCATAATGTTCCCCGCAGCCGTCTAGAACGACTTTCCTGGAGTTGAACCCTGCCGGTTGGATTCCTGGGACACAGGGATGGAAGAGAGATCCTGACTCTCCAACGATCGGAGGAAAGAAACCAAGATCCATCGGTCTTCATCGGAAAGGAATCGGTCAAAAGCCGGCATCACGTTTTGGCCATTGGTCACAATGCCGTATAGCTCCGCATCCGGTTGTTGTTGGATCGCCGGCGCCTGAAGGTTCGCCGGCAGATCAGGTAAATACCCGGCTACCGCTCCGTCGCCCGTTCCGTGCTTGCCATGACAATGCGAGCAGTTGATCGAAAATAACTCCTGGCCCTGAGAGATCATTTGCGTGGATCTTCGGGAATACGCAGGCCCCGATTGCGGGACGCTTGCCTGCGGAGAATGGAGGCGAGGCGCTTCTTGAAAGGAATATGAAGGTTGTTCTTCCATATCTCTCGAACAGCCGACGAAGAGAAGCCCCGTCCCGATAATCATACACTTGAAAAAAAGATAGGAGCGGTTAGGACGAACGAGTTGCAAAGTCATATTTCTCCCGTTTGCCAATGATGGTCTACCGTACGTATCTCCACCTCAGACGCTCCGGCTTCTTGCAGAATGCAGGAAATGGCCTGAGCCGTAGCCGAATCCTTCCCGACCTGAATCGAGAGACCTATCGCTCCCTCATCTATGCGCGGATCATTGGGGAGACCGGACTGTTCTATGAAAGCAATTTTGACCGTCGTCGCGAGGAAGGTCATGACAATGGCCATCAACATCATGGTTTCATAGGAAATAATTCCCACCACCGGAATACTCACAATGGGTTTTCCTCCCGTGACCAACGGGAACAACAGTGCCGTTCCCGCGGCGAAAAAAATCCCGACTCCAATTCCAATGATTCCTCCGATGACGGTTATTCGATGAAGCGGGAATCGAACCGGTTTGCTGAGCAAGGAAGTTTCCAACGGAAGGCGACATGACTTCCATCAGGCCATCCGAAATCCCCTGACTCCGCACCATCAATCACGGGGAGAGGGTGCAGGGGAGCGAAGATCCCCAGTACCACGTGTCGGTCATCGGTGCTTGAGCTCCTGGGCATGTTTTTCCCAATTTTTCTTCCCGATCGAGATCACCGGAACGAATTTCACCGAAAGTGGAATGAGCAGCAGAGCCGAAGGCGGCAAGGCCAGGGTTCCAGCAGAATGGTGCCTCGATGCTTGAGCGGGTTGAAAATACTCTATCCCATTGAAATGACAGTCTTGGATGACCAAGCGCCGGCACGACATGATCACCATGTGCTCAATGCATATACGAGCATTTCGACTGTTAACAGGTCGATCATCATGAGCCCCAATGGCCATTGTTTGAAAACCAGGCCAGACCAGTGTCAGCAGGGGGACGACATAAATACAACCCACCATGAACCGGAACGGCATACGTTCCGTAGAGAAGCGCATTCTGTATCGCCAGATGATCGGGAATGTTTCCATACCAGATGGTTAACTGCTCTGAAAAATACAGATAGGCCAATAGCAATGTCGTCACTAACAGCAACTTCCCCAACTTTTCAAAATGCTCGGTGCGAATATACTCATGCAACTGATACACCTTCCGGAGGACGTAAAGCCCGATCATCACCATGCCTAGTCCTGAGTGTACAGCCCCGACAACAAAATACGGGGCATAAATCGTCGAATGCCATGCCGGGACAAGTGCCATGCCGAAATCGAATCCGACAATGGAATGCACCGAAATCATGACCATCACGATTAAGGGGGTAATGATGCGTATGGCGGTTTCCAGGGTGTGCCATTGCGCTTGTGATCCATGCCATCCTATCGCCAGTCGGCGATACAGGGTTTTTCTCCACCCTTGCACACGGTCGCGTGCCAGTGCGAAATCCGGAATTAAGGGGAGGTAAATGTAAATGGTGCTGGCAGTCGCATAGGTAAAAATCGCAGTGGCATCCCACATGAGCGGAGAGCGAAAATTCGGCCAGATTTCCCGTTGATTGGGATAGGGAATGAGATAATAAAATCGCCAGACCCGGCCCAAATGATAAAAAATGAACAGGGCCGTCACCATGATTGCGATCATCGTCATCAACTCCGCCAGGCGGGTGACCGGTCGACGCCATTCCGCATTCGTTAAACGTAAGACGCCGGAAATGAATGTCCCGGAATGACTGACGCCGATCCAAAAGACAAAGGAGCCGATATAGGAGCCCCAAAAAATGGGATGATGTAAATCGGTTTGTCCGATTCCGGTCTGAATTTGATAGGTCCAGGCTCCCGCGCCGGCGGCGACGAAACAGGCCAACACTCCCACCCAAAGGCCATACCACCATGTGGTCGTCTGGAGCGGGGCAAGCAGA
The DNA here is from genome assembly GCA_031315915.1 of Nitrospirales bacterium. GTDB lineage: Bacteria > Nitrospirota > Nitrospiria > Nitrospirales > UBA8639 > JACKFE01. The sequence goes on along the minus strand of JALDRK010000004.1, from coordinate 51,792 downwards.
TCCCGGTTGATCTTCGGGATGTCTTCCCATACCGAAGGCCGGCTGGTCATTCCGCCAGTCTCCGGAGGTATGTCACGGACGGATGGGTGCCCAGGTGTTCGAGAAGATGAAAGCCCCGTTCACTTTTTTTCAAGCGGGCCACCCGGCTTTTCGGATCGTTCCGATCGCCAAAGATCAGGGCGGACGTGGGACACGACTGGACGCAGGCAGGCGTGATTTCTCCATCTTTGACCCGGCGGCCTTCCTTGGCGGCATTTTCCTTTCCCGTGCGTATCCGCTGTACGCAAAATGTGCATTTTTCCATTACCCCGCCTGATCGCACGGAGACGTCAGGGTTCAATTGCTCCGCCAACGGTTCATCCCAATGAGGGTCGAACCAATTGAATTGCCGGGCCACATAGGGACAGTTATTGCCGCAGTATCGAACGCCGATGCATCGATTGTAGACTTGGGCGTTCAACCCATCGGGCGTATGATAGGAGGCATAGACCGGGCAGACCGGTTCGCATGGGGCCTCGTCACAATGCTGACACAGGACAGGAAGAAATTTTACTTTGACATCCGGGTACTCGCCCTCCCAGTATCGTTCAATACGAATCCAGTTGATGGCACGGCCTTGGGCCGCTTCCTCTTCTCCGGAGATACGAATATTATTTTCCGCATGACAGGCGATGACGCATGCCTCGCATCCGGTGCATCGGTCCAGATCCACCACCATTTCCCATTTATAGGGTGAGTCCGCCGTTTTCGAATATCCTTGTGGCGTTTGTGGATCCCGGCTCATATTACAACCCTCCTGTTTCCTGAATGTGGTGAGAGATCGGATGGTTCTTTGGATCGAGCATCACTAATTGCGATTGGCCTTTCACCCGTTCGATCCGCACGCGCGTGGCACCGCTGGCTAATGTGCCCGAGTGCCGGTCAAAGGTCGGACCCAGCAACGTCAGAGGGTTGATCCCGCGCCCTTTGGCATAGCGTCCGTACGCCTGATGTCCCTGGCCGATGGGAATGGCCAGAAGCTCGGGATGCAGCCCAGGGAAAAAGATGGCGTGGGCTTCGATGGTTCCATAGTCCGATGTGACACGGACCAGGTCGCCGGCGTGGATGCCCAATGCTTGGGCCGTAGCCGGATTGATCTCGATCCAACTTCCCCACATGCCCGTGGTCAGGGGATTAGGCAGTTCCTGTAACCAGGGAAGATTCGCTCCCCGCCCGTCATGCAAGGAGAGAGAAGGATAGGGGTAACAATAGAACGGATACTCTGTGGAATTTCCCAAAAACTCGGGAGGCTCGTACTCCTTCGAAGGTGCTGTTACTGATATCTGCCGAGGGTGGGTCTCCATAGACCATCGACCGCCCTGTCGGAGAGCCTCTTTCCAACGGGATTCGAACGTCGGAGAGGAATCTTCACGGTCTCCAATCATTCTTTCCCATTTGGATTGCAGCATGTCATGAAACGAAGTCCAGGGAAGTCTTTTGCTGAGAGATCCACCTAATCGGTGCGCGGCTTCCAACCAGACATCACCGATGGGCCGTGTGTCGTACAGGGGACGAACCACAGGTTGGGATAAGCTCCAAGCTGGAATCGGCAGAGTATCCATCTGAATCCGATCGCCCCAGGACTCCAATGGGTCATGATCCGGCAGAATCAAATCAGCCATCATGGTTGACTCATCGAGAAAGGGACTGAAGCTGACGATAAATTTGGCACGTTCAAACACCCGTTCAAACTTCAGCGATGGCGGAAGCGTGAACCGAGGATTGGCCGAGTACAGATGGAGCAGCGTGCGCGAACCTTGCTCAAATTCCTGCGCCAAATCCATCAATTCATGCTCGTTGGTGAGGTCAGGATGGGCGATGTCCAACGGTGAGTGGCGCGGCTCTCTCCATTGGACTCCGCCACGGCGGTCGATGACGCCCATTAACACATTGAGCGCATTAATGAGCGTGAGGGTCTCGGTGCCGTTGGTTTGCGCCGCTGCGGGGCCTCCACCCATAAACAGGGGGGCGGTCGCCGAAGACACCTCATGTGCAAGTTGGGTGATTGTCTCCTGTGAGACTTCGGTGGTGGTCGAAATATGTTCCAATGAAACGGAGGAAAATGAAGGTTGAAAGTCGGCCAACTGCGATGAAGAGAGACGCGTCAATCCTTCTTTAACTAAGACGTGTCCGATGCCTAACGCCAATAAACCCTCCGTGCCCGGTCTCACGGGAATCCAACGATCCGCATTCGCGGCCGTCAAAGAAAGCCGGGGCTCAACCTGGATAAACCGACCTCGAACCATGAGACGGTCTTGACGGAATTTTCCGTAGGCTACCCCAAATGATACGGGGGAGAGCCAATGTTCGAGGAATGGCGTGCCAAACGAGAGGAGATAATCCGCATGGGCCAGATCGTAATGCGGCAAGACCGGAGTCCCAAAACTACGGAGATGGGCGGTGCGGAGGGTCTGCTCTCCCGTAGATTCGTACAGCAGGAGACGACCGGAAAGGGCATCCAGGACAGTTGCGAACAGACTGGTTAAGGTGCCCGTCATCGGACGGGCGATCATGGCGGCGGCTCCGGTCTCCATGCGTAATTGCTTCACCCATTCCGCGATGCCTTCCTCCCAGGGAATCGGGCGGAACCGCCCTTCGCCTCGCCGGCCTTCACGTCTTAAGGGAACTTGCAGGCGGTCGGGGTTATAGAGATGTTGAAGGGCGGCTTGGCCTCGGGCGCAGAGTTTCCCTTCATTTACCGGGTGCCGGGGATTCCCTTCAATTTTTTTTGCCCGACCCTCCATAACACGCACCATCATGCCACAACCGGCTTCACATCCCTGACAGGTCGTCGCATACCAATTGGCAACCCCTGGCACGATATCTTCATCCGGCAACAGATAGGGCACGAGGTTATGCACGTCCCGCTCACAGCCCGGCAAGGCGGAACCGGCGGCGGTCAGTCCGAGAATTTTAAACAGTGTTCTCCGGTGAAGATCCATGAATTCGTCCTTTATTTATGGCAGGTCCAACAGTCATGAGAAGCCCCGCGTTGTTCATGACAGGTCAAACACCAGCCCATTTCATAGGTGGGGGCCCTGGGAGTGCCCGTCATGCGTGCTACATTTCCGTGGCAGGACGTGCAGGTCAGTCCGGCAAACAGATGCATTTCATGGGTGAAGTACACATGATCCGGAAGACGTTGAAGCCTGATCCAGGGGATGGCCCGTTTCTGCTCCCAATAGGTTTGCAGGACTTTCATGCCCGGCGTTGTCTGTGGAAGTGATTGATGACAGGTTTGACACAACGCCAACGATGGGACACCGGCAACTGGAGAGTACTTTGCATGCCGGTGACAGAATTGACAAGCAATTTCCAATGTTCCCGCATGCAGGCGATGGCTAAAAGGCACAGGCTGCCGATCCTGAACAGCGAGGTCGGCACTGCTAAGGGAATAGAAAAGCCCGATACCCATGGCCAAACATCCGGCCCCTAATCCGAGAATGATCCCGATGGTCCGTCCAGACATGATCCCTGTGCAATGTGTGACATGATTCGAAAAGTTTTAGCCTCTTTTGATCGTGTCGCGGGCTTGATGTTGCTCGCTATCGTTCTCGTGAAAAGGGTCAGGACCACACTCAGACCGGGTTAAACGCTTACAGGTATAGGTGTGTCATTGAACCTCCTCGCATCCTGTTACAATTGATTGTTCTGAGCTGACTGCTGCACCTGAAGAATTCCCAATCTACGCCTTATTCCCTTACAAAAACATGGATAAAATACTTGGGGACATGGAAATTTTATCCATACCAGGGGAACGTTCCCGACATCACATGGGATTAATCGACGACCCGGCGAAGTCAAGGGTTTTTACCAGTTGGAAATCGAATACGTGCGAGATATAAAGGGAATATTTTTTTGGCCGCTCCTCATTGATTGGGTGACGAAAAGTCCGCAGGGATGTCACGTAAGGGGGCATTATGATTATTCTCATTTCGGACGATCATTTCTTCATTGCGAATGTTTCGCATCGCTTGGGGCTGATGGGAAAGGTCTGTGTCAGCGTGACCCGGAAAGAGGAACTCTGGGAAAAAGTCGGCGGCTATCCCCCCAACATTATTATTCTGGATCTGTTTTGCACTCGGATGGACCCAATCGGGATCATGAAGAAGCTTCGTGAGAAAGGTTGCGGGGAAAAGATTATTTTATTGGGAGGAGAAACTCATGACTCTTTGGTCCCCGAAGCCTCGCAATTCGGAGCTATCCAGGTCGTGGGGCGGCCAATAGGGGTGAATGGAGTGTTGTGTGCCATTCGAATTGCCCAGGAACAATTACAAATAGCTCAATACACCCCGGGTGAAACGAGGCCATTCTTTGAACGGCTTCGAGACACGGAGCGTACATATGCCACGTGAACTTTGAAGGGACCGAATGGAGGGAATTCAGGAAAAGTGATTTCTTAAGGATATCCACGGCCAATTCTATCTGCCGCTTTCGCCGGAACGGGTGTCGGCAATATCCGGTGTGAGATAGTACGGGCAATGTGTCAGACGAGCGCCTGGGCGGAACACTCGCTGCGAGGGCTAGACTCGCTTCTGGCTCGTTTTAAGGCATAACCGTACCATTCAAGTTCTTCCAGAAATTCCCGGGCTTTCTCATTCAAACTGGCATCGATCGGGGTGCCGTCCTCATGAAAGCGATTCTGGATCTGCGGAAGGGGAAAGATGGAAGGAATACTCGACATTCCCAATTCTGCCAACATCGCTCTGAGGGTCATGGCCGCCCGGACCCCACCGAAGGCACCGGCCGAATAGCACACAATACCGGAAGGTTTTCGAAAATATTCTTCAAGGAAATGATCCAGGGTATTGACGAGAGCCGGGGGGATCGTATGGTTATATTCACCCGATACGATAATATACGCATCAGCCGGTATGATCAGATCTGCTACCCGCTGAAGTTGCTCCGGAGCTTGCCCTGGATCATATTCCTTGAACATTTTGTCCAGTAAAGGAAGAGGGAATTGAAGGGGATCAATCAATGAGACGGTATGCCCTCGAGCCGCGCAGGTGTTCAGGATAAAGCGGGCGGCTCTGATACCTTGACGATCGGTCCGTACCGAACCATAAATAATAGCCAGCCTCAGACCCATGGGATAGATTTCCGGAAGGCAACTTGACAAAAGCATGTGCGAGATGGTGATTCCCAGGCGGTTGTCATCAGCATTGTTTCCCTTCACAAATAAGCGTTATTTCTCACATTGATGAAACGTGTCAGCCCTCCGTTGCCTTCGCCATGATCCATAAACCGGATTGACCGTTTTCCCGATCCTCCTCCTGCAAGGCTTCCATCTAATTCACCCCGCATCTTCCCCCTCCGCATATATTGCAGCAATACAGTTTTCATGATTATAAACGACCGTGTCCGATGAGCTGATAGACAATTTCTGTAGGGGGGAGAATAAAAGATCTATTGAATCCATGGCCATCGGATTGCGCATACTGCAGAACATCCCATAGATGTCCCATAATTTGCGGAACTGATTTCGAGATTACGCGCGGGCAGGCTTCTCATGGTTAGTCGTCATTCATATCATAATCATAGGCGGTTTTTTCGAAAACATGGATAATACAATAGAATGGATCGATATTACGGTCCCTCCCCATCCTGCCCTATTTGAGGGTTTGGATACTCTGCCAATTGATGGTGAGAGGATAAATCTGGTCAAAGGCCGTACAAGATCCGAGGGTCCGGCCATCAGCAGGAGTTCTTATGTCGGAACGCAGGTGGACGCTCCCTGGTCTGGTGGCGCTGAAGGCAGCGACCAGGCGCCTATGCGATTTTCAGCGATTATCGGACTGGCCAAGGTGATAGAAATACACGATAAAAAATCCGTGAAGGTTGAAGAACTAAAAAAACATCGATTTTATGCCAAGGAACGAATCCTTTTGAAAACGAAGAATTCGGCTCAACTCCGGGAAACTATTCCCAGACATGAGGAATGCATTCATTTGGATCCTTCCGCGGCGTCTTGGCTTGTGGAGCGACGAATCAGCACGGTGGGAATCGACGCGCTCATCACTAGGGGATCTCACAGGAGACCACACCAGGGGTTCGAAATTCTTCAAGAGGCGGGGATTTGGATTATACAGTGCCTGGATCTCCGTCTGGTCAAGTCGGGCGAGTATATGTTGATTTGTCTTCCATTGAAGGTTCGAGGGATAGACGGGGGGCCCGCCAGAGCAATTCTGCAGCGGACCCACTAAGGCGATCGGTCGATAGGTCCTGGTCCCGCAATTTCAATGGCCCCTTGAAAAATTGTGACCTTCTGGGATGCGAGCGGGAATGGCGGAATTTTTTATGCGATATTTTTACTCATCCCCTCGTCTCGACTTCCCATGACTGAATGGCCAACAGGCTTCGTACATATTTCCGAATCAGACACGTCTTCTTCCCACTCCGGACAGGCAATATATAGTCAACTGCCTGAGTTCTATCACGACCCGATCAATATCCGATCTATCGCGCTGACGGGAATTGTTCTTTACTATTCCCAGTTCGCTCTGTAGGGAGCCAAAGTCATCGTCCTGTCTGTGTGGTATTACTGTTAAATCTGTTGCTGTTCGTTTTTACGCAATAATTCCAAATCCTCAACGTGCCACATGACGCGAATCTTTTTTATTATGTTCAAATGCCGCCATGCTATTGTCCGGTCGCCATCAGTCCCGGTGAATCGTCTTGGTTCACATCGGTGGGCGACATCGATTTGAGAAAGCAATCTCAGGTAAGTGTTCATTATTATATGAACAATTTCTTCCATCACATTGCAGAAGGGTATACGCGGAGGATCTGCTGATTTCACTGATCCAAGGAACTGAAGCCACAAGCATTGAAATGGATCAATCAAGAAAGAGGAAAGGGGTCGACGGTGAATTCGCCGGACTGGTCACTGACGAATAGTGTTCTGTGCTTTGTTCTATCCACCGGGGTCATCGGCCTGGTGGGGTGGAAGCTGACCCGACTTGTGGATCGATTGGCTGATCGGACCGGCATGGGTGAGGCGTTGGCGGGAGCCGTATTTCTGGGAGCGAGCACGTCCCTTCCAGGCATTGTGACGTCCGTCACCACCGCCTGGGGTGGGCATGCCGAGTTTGCTTTGAGTCATGCTTTGGGGGGTATAGCAGTACAGACGGCTTTTCTGGGCGTTGCCGATATGACATATCGGCATGCCAACCTTGAACATGCGGCCGCGTCTCCCGCCAACTTAATGAATGGCGTCCTCCTGATGACCATGCTCTCGATTATTTTATTGGCCATGGTTGGACCGGAATTCAGTGTGGAACATGTTCATCCAGTGACTCTCCTGATCGTCGCCATGTATGTATTCGGACTCCGGCTGGTCCATCAATCACATGTGAATCCCCTCTGGAGTGCGAAGATGACGTCCCAGACCATGCCTGATGAACCGGATGGAAACAATCAACGAGAGAATCTCCCTCGGTTATTGATGGCCTTGGCCTTGTCGGCTTTCGTAGTCGGAGCGGCCGGATGGGTCCTTGCGCGATCGGCTGTTTCTCTGATGGCGCATACCGGACTGTCCGAGACGATTGTCGGGGGTCTCTTCACGACGTTGAGTACCTCGTTGCCTGAACTGGTCACGTCGCTGGCTGCCGTACGGGCCGGTGCACTCACGCTTGCCGTGGGAGGAATTATTGGAGGGAATACATTTGATACGCTGCTAGTGGCTATTTCCGATGTCGCATTTCTAGAGGGGTCAATCTATCACGCTGCGACCCATTTACAAATCTACCTGGTGGCGCTAACCATGCTCATGAATGGAATGTTATTGCTCGGTTTGCTTAGGCGAGAAGAGCATGGGATCGGAAATATCGGATTCGAGAGTGTGCTCATCCTGATCATTTATATTGCGGGAATGACTCTGCTGTGGTTCATGTAGAATTTTTCGAGGCGGGGAACCGGAACGAAACGGAATTGCGGAGGGTTGTCTTAAATTTTTTATCGCAAAGCGGAAGAAGATTCATTGAGAGGGGGTACCCGTATCTGATTGTGACCTATCCTTGGCCGCTGCCTACGAATGTTCTTCCGCACGGTGTCGCACGCCTGCTTGAGCGTCTGGCGTTCCTGGACAACCATTGATTTGTACCTGACTAGGGATGCAGGCTAATTATCTCTTGCAAAATGGTTTTTTCTGTCGATCACGCTAGGCAAATCGCAAAAGTGAATATTGCCAACCAAAGAGGCGAGAGCGATGTTTAAGAAAAACATGAAAAACTCTGGACCGAGTAATAACCCGGTGAGTGAGAACCATCTCACTCCTGGCTTTTTGAAGCTGTAGAACGGGATGGACTGAGAATCAGACGGCAACCTTCAGGAGCCGTCTGATTCATTCGTCCATGTTCTCATCGTTATCTTGTTCTGCTTCTCAGTCTTTCTCAATTTTAAGAACGTTTCCTGAATGCGCATCCACATAAATTTCACGGATCGTTTCGGTCGCATCTAAAATCTTTACCTCAAATACGATTTTGTCGTGTTCTTTTTCAAGTTCCGCACTGACGGCCTTGCCTTGCACACTCGTGAGAGCCTTATCGACGGCCTCTACCAGGGTTAGGCGTGCATCCTTCACCAATTCAGCTTTATCTTCTTCGAATAAGGCCATAGCGGGGTTGACTACGCATAAGAAACCCAGGATCGTCATTCCTAAGACAAAATGGTTTTTCATGATGAACTCTCCTTTGTCTCTGCTCATTGTGGATGGTTGAATTTTTGTCGACGCCCAATTGTCTTACGTATTATGTCATATGATCAGATGCAGATTGCATCCGACAAATTTCTCGAATAAGCATCGCATATATCCAGAAATCACGAATGGAAGCACGGCCTATTAACTTCCGATTGATTTTCCGGAATTCTTAAATAGATTTCTGACAGACATGCCTATTATATACGGCCAGTGCTGGTATTAATATTTTAACTTTGGAACGGAAGCATAAGTAAACCATTCCGAATTCTCGTTCAGTCAAAAAAAATGAAGGGATGTGTGAGACACCAGAAGCTTATGAAAAAAGTTCGGGTTATCTAAGTTCGTGAAGATTATTCTACATCCACCCTGAACATTGAACTCTTATAATGTCTCAGAGACGACTGTCGAATTCTCCATTTCCTGCTTCGATTCTTGCGCTAAAATTGGTTTGATGAAATCTATTTCCGGAAGACAAAGGCGGGGTACAACTTCTCTGCCGGATAGAAAAAGCAAACTTCATGGTATGGCTATTAGGGGCATAGCGGCTTCCTTTCTTTCAATTGAACTGTGGCACGTATGACAGCGTTTTGATTCTCTTGATCATCAATGTCCAAATGGTGGTGTGGTCATTGGAAATTGCCTCTTTTCGTGGTAGTTGGCAGGGAATCCGATTGAGAAGATATTGATCCAGAGTTTATTTTTGTTTTGTTGGCATAGGAATAGCATGTCCATTTAGGCAGCAATTCAGTTTGTTGATGGTGATCTGGGTCCTCATTTGAAATATTTCCAATTTACTTCTTCCTGGTTCCGGCTCAAGCCCGTTGCTGTGTCAGACAACCAGACAGTTAATTCGGGATTAAAGCGGGAGTTGACAGTCTGGCACCTGATGGCTCTGGGCATTGGCGCCATTATTGGAACTGGAGTCTTTGTCCTGATTGGAACCGCAATCGTAGGGAATCCTAACCGGCCTGGAGCCGGGCCAGGTGTTGTGCTCTCATTTCTCGCGTCAGGAATTGTCTGTGCCCTTGCAGCTCTCTGTTATGCCGAGTTTGCCTCCATGATGCCTGTGGCGGGCAGTGCCTATTCCTACACCTATGCATCGCTGGGTGAAGTGGTGGCTTGGCTTACCGGATGGAACCTGATTTTGGAATATGGTGTCGCGAGTGCCGTCGTGGCCATCGGGTGGTCGGGGTATTGTGTCAACGTACTGCAGTCTCTGGGTATTTTCCTCCCCGAAGCCCTTATTCATCCGCCGGAAACCGGACAGGTTGGTTTGATCAACCTGCCGGCCGTTCTTATTACCCTTGTCATGACACTCTTGTTATGGGTGGGAACCAAGCGGAGTGCGCAAGTCACATCGATTATCGTTGGAGTAAAGCTGATAGTGATTGTATTGTTTCTGGTTGTTGGAGCAAAGGAAGTACAGCCTGAATATTGGTCTCCCTTCCTTCCTAACGGGTGGTCTGGCGTGGGTGCAGCTGCAGCCATTGTCTTTTTTTCCTATATCGGGTTCGATGCCGTGTCTACGGCTGCCGAGGAAGCCAAGTATCCCCAACGCGATTTGCCCATAGCCATCCTCGGTTCATTGGGGTTTTGCCTCTTTCTGTATATGGCGGTTGCTGCGGTTCTGACGGGAATTATTCCCATTGATCAAATCGATATTCATGCTCCGGTGGCCGATGCGCTGAAGTACATCGGATATTCATGGGGGGCGGTACTGGTGGCCGCGGGGGCGCTGGCCGGTATCACCAGTGTCCTTCTTGTCATGATGTTGGGCCAAATTCGCATATTATTTGCCATGGCTCGCGAGGGGTTGTTGAGTCCCAAATTGGCCAAGATCCACCCGACCTACCACACCCCCTCCTGGGCCACTCTGGTAACCGGATGTGGTGTGGCTCTCCTGGCAGGGTTTGTCCCAATCGGTGAAGCCGCCGATATGACGAACATCGGAACATTATTTGCGTTTTCCCTGGTTTGTCTCGGTGTGCTGTGGTTGCGGATCACCAATCCTCGACAGCCACGTTCCTTTCGCCTTCCCATGATGCCGGTGATTCCTTTGTTAGGAGCAGCCTCGTGTGTGGGACTCATGTTGTTTCTTCCCACGATCACCTGGATTCGGTTCGGGGTTTGGACGCTGGTCGGCCTGGCGGTATACGGGCTCTACGGCCGGCAACAGTGCCGTCTCAATCACGAGTCCTCACGCCTCCTTTTATAAGGCGTGTTCATGTTTTTTCTCCTTGCTCATGAGCTTATCCGTCCAGGCTAATAAGATTGCCGAACCTAAAAATGTCATGTGAATCAGTATTTGCCATTGTATATGGTCTGGAGGCGTATTACTGACATTTACAAAAGCTTTGAGTAAGTGAATGCTGGAGATGCCAATTAGGGAAGCGGCCAATTTGATTTTGATGGTGCCCGGATCGACGTGGCTTAGCCAATCCGGCCGGTCAGGATGATCCTCCAAATCCAGTTTGCTGACGAAGGTGGCGTATCCCCCGATGACCACCATCGTCAACAGATTGGCCACCATCGTGATATCAACAAGAGATAAAATCCCCAACATAAATACGGTCTCTGAGGATTCCCCCAAGTCATGGATCATATGCCAGAGTTCGTTCAGAAATTTATAGGCATAGAGCAACTCGGCCACAATGAGTCCGCCATACAGCGGGGCCTGAATCCACCGGCTGGCAAATATCACTATTTCAAAGCTACGCTCCACAAACTGGATGGGATGGGAGCCACCGGGCACTTGCATCGAACTTGACGGCGAATCTGGATGATTTGACATCGAACCCTCCTTGCTAAAGAAAAATAGTGTGAGAAGAAACCACGGACTGTACGAAGCAAAAAGTCAGTCTGATCATACGTGTTATTGCACAAGCGGTCTTTGTGTGGTTGGAAAATGTTAGTGAAGTTGGTGTAACAGAGATGTCGCGTTCCTGAAGCGCTGCATCCACGATGCCGAACTCGATCAGACAATTAATAATAGAAAATAGGGTGGGGCGACAAGGGGCGGGCTGTTACCGTGAAGGACTGGAGAATGAAGGGAAAGAGGAGAGGGGTGACAATTTTCTGTTGGTATAGTGCTCGTAGATAAGTGCTAGAGCAGTAGAGACCGAATTGACCGGATCCAACGCTCCAACGATCACTACAGGAGTCTTCAACGGGATAAGCGGAAACAGTTTGTCCATGATGGAATTCTCCAAAGCCACGCATCCGTTGGTCGGATTGTTTCGACCGGAGGGTTGTCCATGGATTTCAATCAATCCCCCGATTCCCCGATTAACGGGGATCAGGCCCCGAGCCTTGGCGGTTTGAAACCGGCGTTGATGCAATGGGGTGGGAAAGTCCAGCATGAACGCTTTGTAAAACTTGGTTTCTCCCGAAGTCTTTTTCTGCACAATATGAAAAATCCCTTCAGGTGTGGCACCATCTCCTTCGTACCGTTTGTCTTGAAGACCGGAAAATCCTAAGTCGGTGGAAAAGTGCTGACGGAGATGGCCTTTCTGATATAACCGGAATTCTTGAGACGCTTTAATGATCACAATGACGGGCTTGCCGGTCTGAAGCGATAGATTGATCGTCTCCGTGACCCAACGGTTCCATTGCCCGATATGCTGACTGTCTGCATACCGGCTCATTTGTTGAATGGCGAGGATTTCTATGGGTTCCATAGCGTCCTGTGCCTGCCTGATCAGGTTCGGGATGTGATCGAGTTGGTCTTGGCTCAGGAAACTTGCCACCTGAGCGAGCAAACTCTCGGCGTGTGAGAGGGCGGTTTGTCTTCCCCGAAGGTCGAATAAACCATTGAGGTCTCGTAACCTGGTGATTTGGTCTTGTTCGTGTTTCAGTATATTTTGGATTTGATCGCGGAACGCCGTTTTGTGTTTTCCGGCGGCAGTCTGTAAGGTGGCACCGGAAGTCATGAGTTGGTGATAGGACTCCGTGAATTCCTCAACGGTCCAGGAGGGCCACCACCGTCGGGACTCTTCACGCCAACGGTTGCGAAGGTCTAATACTTGTTGGTGAAAGGCGGCATACTGCTCAGGAAACTGATCCGCAATTCCGGCTGCCCAGATTTGACGGTCCAAGTATTCAATCTGTGTGGGGAAGGCTTGAGGAAAATCGGAAGGACGCAACCAGAGATAGAGGAATAATAAAAACAGGAGCAGGGCTCCGGTTGCCAGCCAAAAGGAAGATCGTGTGGCAAGCGGTCGACCGGAACCCTGTTCTGCCATGTATTACGCTTTGACCTTTCCGGCCTTTTGCATGGCGTGAGCCACTTGGTCGTTGACTCTTGTGGCCAACGCCAGGACGGACTCGGCTTTCGCTTTTACGCCCAGGAAATCTTCTTTCGCCAGTAAGGGTTCGATCTCGGCAAATGTCGTTTCCGCCGCTTGGAGATCACCGTGTAAGGCCTGAAGGTCAGCCTGGGTGCCTTTTCCTCTAGGAGCTTGGACTAGTCGGTTTTTAGCTTCTTCCAGCATGGATTTGGCCAGGGCCATGGATGCTTCCGCCCCGGTCTTGGCCTGCTGTTTATTTGTTACCGCTTTGATCTTCGCTTGTTCTGCATCCGTTACGACTTTGGTCAGGATGACTTTGGCGCCGTCGTAATTCCGTGTCAACACAAATGTATTGTCTTGAGTGGTAATTTCCTCCTGGGCTTTTTGATATTCGTCCTCCGCCAACCGCAATTCCTCTGGCGCATATTCCATGGCTCCTGCCTCTTTGGCTGCCTGAATTGCCTGTAACGCCTGATCGGTGACTTGAGCTGGTTTTTCTGCACAGCCCCAGATGAGTGATCCACAAACAATGACTAGTGTTCCCGTACGAATAATGGTTGAAATGTCGTCCATGTGTCTTTCGACCTCCTGTAAATGTTGGGGAACAGCCCTTGAGAGATGTGGCAAGGACCGTTTTGACCTTCAACGAATGTTAAAGTGCCGGGGAATGTTCATTCTGATTTGAAGAAGCAAAGGCGATGCCAAAACATATTTGCCTGGAAAAGGTTCTGCAAATGCTTGAAAGCCCTATTAATCACTGGAAAAGTTAGGGGAAAACACCACTTGAACAGGACATCGTGTTCCATATGAGAAACTTTGTCCGGGATTCCTAAAATTCAATCTAGGGATATAAAACAGGAAAAAGAAGGTCTTTTATTTCTAGATAGGTGAAGTATGCATGGTGCTTAAACTTTGAGAGGGAGGAGAAATAGGAGCCGAGGCGGGGAACGAACAATCAAAAACGTGAACAGGCAACCTTCTGGTAAAACGGTATTTCCTGGAAGTAGTCCTATGGCCTGCCTGGGCGGTGATAGTGCCATAGAATCGATTCTCAGACGGTTAAAGGGTTCAATTTTCGAGGATGAGCTGGTTGTCGTTTGTTCTTCTGATGTGGAAACCCGTTCTCCGATTGAAAGAAGAAGTGTATGTCAGTGGGTTCCTCCGATGAGTTGTCTTGTTCAGACAGAGAACAACTTACAGTCGGGGAGAAGGTTATGATGAAAGTAAGGGCGCATTACCTTATTAAGATCGAACGAAGGATAGAAACAATTGAATAGTCCGAAATACGGACTAGATCGCACAATCAGGAGATAAAGCTTGGTTTAAAGATATATATGAGTTCATGTTTAGGATTACTCATAGAAAAACCATTACGCGTTGCGGAAAGAATTTCAATTGCTTCAACATCGTTAGGAAAAGCATCCAGGAAATGCTTTACCCCGAAAAGGTGGGCGGGCGTGAGAGAATGGCCGAGTTTGAAAAAGAGAAGAATCTCTCATTGAAGGCGTCTGATGTTAGAGTAATGATTCCGATGGAGTATCAAGGCCCACGGAATACCCGTGGGCCTCGGGAGAACCGCTAAGGTAAGGTTAGCCGGCCTTAGGGATCAGTGTTGGGTCAGAAGTGTGTGATTGATGTTTTCTGGTCTGGCTCCACTTCTTCGTGGAACTTTTGAGAGTTTTCCGGGTTAAGGGGTTTTTGGTTAAAGGAACATTTTTCGTTGGCATTGGAGCAATTTGGCTAGCCACGTTTTCTAATTCCGTCAAGCGTGAACGGTGTTGGAGTTTTTCCCAGGTCAATGCATCGGTCAATCGCTTGATTGTTCGTTGGAGTTGTTCCACTTTTCGCTCATGATAGGCTGTTTCACTTCTTAGCGCAGTATCGATGTAGGTTTGATCAACGAACATCATCTGTCAAGTTCCTCCTCTTGGTTCAGGTGATTAATCTTCATTCTAAAACAATCGGTTTGAGCTTGTTGAGCAAGGACTTTGCCAGGTTGAAATTGTGTTTGTGGTTCGAGGAAGGTATTCACAGTTGAGGATTATTAATGAATAATGGTTTTTTATGCTGATGGCAGCAAAGTATTGTTTTCCTCTGTGGTGAGAAAATTCGAGACAGTTGAAGCTATTTCAGAAAAAACACGTGTATGAAAATATAGGAAAAGATACCGGTTAAAAGAAAACCGTTAATAATTGTGTAAGGAAGTTTGACAGTGCGAAAGAAAAAGGGGGTTGGCCAAGGGAAGCAAAATGGAGTATGTGACAGGATTAAAAAAGTCTTCAGATAATCTCATGAAACCCGAAGAAATACTGTAATCTTATCAAGAAAGGAGTCCAGGCAGAGGCCGTAAGGAAATTCATTACTCAATCAATAAGGGTAGGCCATGACATCGAAAAAAAACAGCCCTCGAAGATTTCAAAATGACCTGTTACGTATTATGGAGGAAAAGCATCATTGGGCTTGGCCTGATATTGTGGGTCCCACTATTTCCAAGTCCCAGCTCAAAATTCATTATCAACAGGAATATGCGGTCTATGTTCGGGACTTTCCGGTTTTTTTGGCCCGTATCCATGGGAAAAATCCTCCATTGGAGGTTCGACAGATGTTGGCCGAAAATATTTTCGAAGAGGATACGGGAAAGTTGTCCTTGGGCGTCTCGCACCCCGCTTTGTTTTTAAAAATGATGAAAGGCCTTGGATTTCGTGCGAGAGACTTCGAAACCATTCAGTTATTGCCGGCCACTCTCCGGTACCGGAACTGGTTGAACCGGATCACAGATAGTCCGGATTGGGTTTTGGCTGCAGCGGTCATGACCATCTTTGTGGAAGGGAGTGTGAATGATCGAAAGGAATTGGCCAGCTCGACCCGCAAGAAATCCCCCCAACAAATTCAACGCAAACTCCGGACTCACCCCCTTGTGAAATACCATGGAGTTTCTCCTCAATCGCTGGATCTGATTCGTGCGCATCAAATGGTTGAGGCGGGTCATCGACATGATGCCTATGCCATGGTCGTTCACTATGCTACCTCGTTATCCCATCAGAGAAAGATTTTGGCGGCGATCCAAAAAACATTGAAACTGTGGATTCAGTATCGCGATGGAGTGGCCCGTGCCTGCGGATTCAAGAAGGCTTGAGGGGCGTGCCCGAAGCAGTGGTTTGGCAGGCGGCCTCGAACGATGAGCAGAGGGACGGATGGAATCGATAATACTGATTCCCAGTTTGGCCTTCATCGGAACAGTGGTAGGGTTACTGAAGTTTTTTGGTGGATTTCGCCAAGGGCCGTCCTCAGCAGATATACGGAGGTAACAAATTGTCATCGATACCTATCAATTCCCATCATCGGTTGCCAACAACGTTGCCGAAGCCTATCCCCACTTATCCTCCATGCAGGTTGATTCCGTTCTGAATGGCTTACGGCAATTCTTTCATCTTTGCCGAGAAGCAGGCCCGGTTACGGTGGTCATGCCTTCTCAAGTGGTGGATGTGGCCTGGCATGCATTCATTCTTTCCACGAAGTCTTATGAAAAATTTTGCCGACATGCGTTTGGGCGATTCCTCCACCATACACCCGCCGCGGCTATGAAGCAGACAGGAAAAGGTCCGGAAGGCATTAAGCGGGCGTCGCGGTTAGCTTGTGAGCGGGAAGGCATTCGTGCGAGAAATCCCTCCAGGCTCCCTCTGTTATTTGCCTTGGATGCCGTCTGAACATTCCCAACGGCTTTCAATACAGCATAGATTGTACAAAGCCCGGGAGCTATCCTTATTATGGAACTCATATCGGCTGCTCTGGCGGAAGCTGTGGCACCAGTGATTCCGGCAGCAGCGCATCCTCTTATAACGATGCTGGTGGGGAGAGTGCCGGATCCAGTTGTGGCGGCGGATGCGGTGGCGGGGACTAATAAGCAGTCACACCAAATCTCATGCTTGAAGCATACTCACCATTAGATTAATGCAGGGTGAGGGGCGGGGCTCACGTCAACCGACACCTCCAGCGTGTGTTGTCCGCCGCCAACCATGAAGCCGTTAATCGGGCTCACGTCCCCATAGTCTCGTCCCCAGGCTAGAGTAATATGCTCATTGCCGGGGATAAGATTATTGGTCGGATCAAAGTCTACCCACCCGATGCTTGGGCACCATGTCGAGAGCCAGGCATGAGAAGCGTCGGCTCCGACCAGTTTTTCCTGTCCTTCGGGAGGATGCGTCAGCAAATATCCACTGATGTAGCGAGCGGGCAATCCAAGGCTGCGTAGAGCGGCAATTTCCAAATGGGCGAAGTCCTGACACACCCCTTTTTGGGCTGCCAACACGTCTTTGACGGGAGTCGAGACATCCGTCACTCCTCCTTCATAGGTAAAGTCTCGATAAATCCGGCTGGTCAAATCCATGACTCCTGCCAGAAGCGGACGGCCTGGTGGAAAACAAGGCAGGGCAAACTCATAGGTCTCATCGTCAATCGTGATATAGGGTGAGTCGTACATATAGGATTGAGCGTCCAGAACCGCCGCATCCGTGGGCCCTTGAAGTTGGTGAGCCACTTGATCCCACGGCGGACTTTGATCGAGTTGAACAGGAGCAGGTTTGACGACGTCCACCAAATTTTTGGCCTCTACGATGAGTTCAGGGTGCGGGGTTTGAATGGTCAAATGGGTTAGGGGATTGCCAAAGTAATCTGTGCTCTCGGATCGAACCGAGGGCGCCGGATCAATGACCAGGGTTGAATGAAGGCTGTGTTGACGTGGATGGGATCGTGGAGTGAGACGGAGCACATGATGGGAAATCGCGACCGGCTGGGTGTACGTAAAGGTGGTTCGGTGGATTACTTGAAAGATCATGGAATGCCCTCAAGCCATTGAGGACCGGAAATGCGTTGCACCATCGAATGACTGAAATAGGTGTGCGCGACGATATCCGAAATTTGAAGGACGCCCTGATCCAATTGTTTCAACAGGTGATCCAGGTTAGCTCTGACTTTGCTCTTTTTCTTGAACTCTGTCAGTTGAATCATGTCTGCCAAGCGAATGTCCGTACAGATGCGAGTCGTAATCTGTTGAGCAGGATGGAGCGAGGCCGAGTTTTCCTCTTTCGGTAAAGTGGTGAGGTGCGCCTCGACGGTCAGAAATTGAAAAATAACCGATCGGGGATTCGTCTCGTCCGCTAACAACAAATCCAGAACGGCCGGCAGTTTGGCTTCGGCTTTGTACCGGGTACGGTAGGTAATGGACCCGTCCGCGAGTTCCAGAAGTAGGTTCAGGGCTCCGGTGCTTTCAGGCGTGCCCCGGGTAGCCAGATGCCGAATCAATTTGGATAAATGCCGTACCCGTTCCAGTCTCCGTCCCATTTCGATAAACCGCCAGGCGTAGCTGCGCGTCATGTTTTCCATGACCATACCGTTCAGCGCAGCCAGATGCTGGATCATGCGGCTCAGTAGGCGAATGGCATCATCAATGCTTTGTCCTTTGGTTTGAGCCCATTCTTTGGGGATGCTGCCCAGTTCAACCAAAATATTCCAGGTGTCCAGCGATAATCGATGTCGAACCAATTCCGCAGTGCGGCGGACATTCTGAATGATCTTGGCCAAGCCGTCCGGCGAATCAGGATCAAACAGGATTGTTCGAAGTTCCGCCTCTACGGCGTCTCCCCCTCCGGCAACGGCGCGTTTGGCTCGCCGGGGAGAGAGATGTTCCTGCATGACCAAAAGGGAGACCAACCGTTGAAGGGTCTGGGGGTCATCGCCCAGATCGGCCTCCCCGCTCATGCGGGAAAATAGGCTTCGCAATAATCGGATCGCTCCCTCCGCCCGTTCCGCATATCGTCCGAGCCAGAAGAGATTGTCGGCGGTCCGGCTGGGAAGATCACGTCCGCCTCGCCGCAATTGAAGAGTATGGTGGGGTGGAACGATAGCGGGCTGAACATCCAGGGCTTTGTTCCCTTTGACCCAGGTATCTTTGCTGAAATCGCCCGGTTCATGCCAATGACCCCGAGGGTCCGAGCGAACCGATACGCGGGCGAGGCCGCCCGGCATCACGGTATACCCGTCCTTTGTGGCGGTGACATACACGCGCAAGGTCATAGGCGCGGGTCGCAATGTATCCTGTTCCGTCCAAAAAGGCGTGGTGGAAGGCGAGACGATCTCCCGTCCCACGTATTCATGGCTTCGGCGGGTAATGGCTTGGGTGAGAGCGTCCTTGTCCTGGTTTGTCAGGTCAGGTCCGAATGAAGATAAGCGACCGTGCGTCAGTCCATGTTTAGGAGTCAATACCTGACGAATCAACAAGCGATGCAGATTCTCAATGACGTATTCCCGTTCCTTTGGTTGCCCGCACCACCACGTGGCGACGCTGGGAATATGAAGTCCTTCGCTAAAAAAGAATTGGCATAAGGCTGGCAAAAAACTTAACAGGACTTCACTGTCCACCAATCCGCTGCCGAGGGCATTGGCCATAGTGACATGTCCGGCCCGAACCGATTGCAAAAGGCCTGGAATGCCTAGGCTGGACTCCGTTATCAGTTCGAGTGGGTCGCACAAGTCTGAGTAAATGCGCCGTAGGACCAGATCAACGGGTTTGAGGCCGTCGACCGTTTTGAGAAAGAGCCGGTCATCACGAACGGTCATATCCGATCCTTCAACGACGGGATATCCCAAATACCGTGAGAGATAGGCATGTTCGAAATAGGCGGCGTTTTGCGGCCCGGGAGAAAGCACGACGGCCAAGGGATCATCCCGTTGAGAGAACTCGAGAAAGTGTTCGTTAAAGGATTGAAAAAAGGAAGAGAGCCGTTGGACATGCGTATCGTCAAACAGGTCGGGCAAGGACCGTGAAACGATAATGCGATTTTCCAGGGCAAAACCCGCGCCGGTTGGCGCTTCCGTTCGATCCCGCAAAACCCACCATTTGCCGTCAGGCGCACGCGCTACATCAAAGGCCAGAAAGTGTAAATAGGTGCCTTGGGCGACCGGCACACCATGGCAGGGTTGCAAAAATTGATGATTGCCGAAGACCACCGCAGGCGGCAAGGCTCCATTTTTCAACAGTTGTTGCGGGCCGTATAAATCGCTCAAAATATGATTGAGGAGACGAGCCCGTTGAATCAGGCCTGTTTCCAGTTGTTGCCATTCTTCTTGACTGATCAAGAGTGGAAATAAGTCCAGTTGCCAGGGCCTATCGGTTTGTTGGCCGTTCTTCTCGGCCAAATAGGTGACGCCGTCATCTTTCAAGAGTCGGATGGCTGTCTCGTGGGCGTGGCGTCGCTGCTTTTCGTCCAGAGCAGAAAAGTCTTTCAGAAAAGCCTGCCAATGGGGCCGGACGGATCCATCCGGCGCGATGAGTTCATCAAACGTATCGGGTCGAGGTTGATACATGGGATTGGAGCGCGGGAAGAATTCCGGCAATTCCGGAGAAGGTGAGGCTGTTGGATGACTCATGAAGCTGACGGTTTCTCCATAGAACTTATCATTACCTTACCGTAGGGTTTCTTCACTGTCTATTGGCAGGTGATGTTGGCCACCGTAGGTCCAGGGTACATGGGAATTCCGGACGGGAACTGTCTTTGGGTTCTGGATAGGGGCCGGCCATATGGCCGAATGCTTGAAATCTGGCGAGTCGACGACTTTCGGCTTCATAGGCATTCACGGGAAATTGTTCGAAATTTCGTCCCCCTGGGTGTGCGACATGATAGGTGCATCCGGCTACCGCCCGTCCTGTCCATCGATCGTAGATATCGAAGGTCAGGGGAGCATTGATGCCGATCGTCGGATGCAGACTGGCCGGTGGTTGCCAGGCGCGATAGCGCACGCCGCCAACCGCTTCGCCTTGACGTCCGGTGGGTGCCAGAGGGACTCGTTTTCCATTACAGGCAACGACATGCCGGTTTTCCGTCAACCCTGAAAGTTTGACCTGCAGCCGTTCCACTGAGGAGTCCACATATCGGACCGTTCCGCCTGGAGCCCCTTCCTCTCCCATGACGTGCCAGGGTTCAAGGGCCTGGCGAATTTCAAGAACCAGACTGTCGGAAGTGATAGAACCATAGTGAGGGAAACGGAATTCCATGTGCGGAGCGAACCAGTCCGTTTCCAACGCATACCCGGCGCGATTCATATCCTGAATGACTTCGTGAAGATCTTGCTCCAAAAAATGAGGCAGCATATACCGGTCATGCAGTTGCGTACCCCATCGAACTAAGGTTCCGGAATCGGGATCTTTCCAAAAACGTGAGATCAAGGCCAGGAGTAACACCTGCTGGACCAAACTCATACGTTCGTGCGGCGGCATTTCGAAGGCTCGGAATTCCACGAGGCCCAGGCGTCCGGTGGGACCGTCGGGGGAATAGAGTTTATCGATGCAAATTTCGGTGCGATGGGTGTTGCCGGAGACATCGATCAACAAATTACGAAAAATCCGATCCACCAGCCAGGGTGCAGGTGGATGCCCATTGTCCGGGAAGGGCACTTGTGCAAAACCCAGTTCCAGCTCGTACAGGGAATCGTGGCGGGCTTCGTCGATGCGCGGAGCCTGACTCGTCGGGCCGATGAACAGGCCTGAAAACACGTAAGAAAGAGCTGGATGTCGTTGCCAATACGCAATCAGACTGCGTAAGAGGTCAGGTCTTCTGATAAACGGACTGTCCGCCGGGGTTTTTCCTCCAAGCACGACGTGATTGCCTCCGCCCGTTCCGGTGTGGCGTCCATCCAACATGAATTTTTCCGTGCCGAGCCGGCAGAGTCGCGCCTCTTCGTAGATGCCGGTGGTGATGGCCACCATATCGCTCCAATTTCTGGCGGGGTGGATGTTGACTTCCAGCACTCCGGGGTCGGGGGTCACTTTGAGCACATTGATTCGTGGATCATAGGGAGGAGTGTAGCCTTCCAGATGAATCGGCTGGTTGAATTCTGCTGCCGTGTCCTGGATGGCAGCGATCAGGTCAAGATAATCCTCGACTGATTCGACGGGAGGCATGAATACCCAGAGTTGTCCGTGACGGGATTCAACCGCTAGCGCGGCACGAACGGCTCCTTTGGTACCTGAACCGGTGACTTGACCATGAATGAGTTGAGGCTGCTCATGTCCCCCGTGACCTCGAAGAAAGGGTTGTCGGCCGGGGTCGGGATCGGGAAGCGGACCACGTTCCTCAAATGGATCGGTGGGGATGATATAAGGGTATTCACCGGGTGCCAGAACCGGGAGGGAGGGCAATGGCAATCGAAACCCAATGGGCGAGTCGCCGGGTACCAGAAACAAGTGCTTGGTTCGGGTGGACCAAGGTGCGCTCATCCACCGGCGTTTGCCGTCGCGGGCATTCCAGCGTTGCAGGGGCAGCACATAGCCGGCCGGAGTTCCCAATCCTCGCTCAAACACTTTGGCCAAACGGGCACGGGCCATGGGATCATCCAGATTGTTGGTAGCCGGGTCCACGTTTTCCGGCAGTTTGCGTTCTTGTCCGATGAAATGCCAGGGGTCTTCGTAGACTCGATAAATGGTTTCCGCTCCTACTTCCACACGTTGGGCGATTCCCAGAATGAACCGTTGAGCGTCATCCGAAGTTGTTTTCGTGGCCGGCTTGTCCTCGGGAATCAGGTGGTCATGCTCCCAAATCGGTTGGCCTTCTTCTCTCCAGTACAGCGAAAAGGCCCATCGCGGTAATTGTTCGCCCGGGTACCATTTTCCTTGTCCCAAATGCAGAAGCGCGCCGGGGGCAAATCGTTCACGGAGGCGTTTGATCAAGATCGCGGCTAATCGTTGTTTGTTGGGGCCCACGGCTTCGGTGTTCCACTCCGGCGCATCGGGATAGTCGATAGACACAAAGGTCGGCTCCCCTCCGATGGTGACTCGGACATCATTGGCCACCAATTCGGCGTTCACGCGGTGCCCGAATTGATCGATCGTGTGCCACTGCTCTTCGGTATAGGGTTTGGTCACGCGCGGGGATTCCAGAATGCGGGTGACGGACATGTCATGAGAAAAGGTGGTTTCACAGAAATCGATGGGGCCGCTGATCGGTGCTGCGGTCAAGGGATGTGGGGTACAGGCCAAAGGAATGTGTCCCTCTCCGGCAAGTAAGCCGGAGGTGGGATCGAAGCCCACCCATCCCGCGCCCGGGAGATACGCCTCTACCCAGGCATGCAAATCAGTAAAATCCCGATCGGTGCCGGACGGACCGTCCAGGGATTTCACATCAGCCACGAGTTGAATCAAGTAGCCGGACACAAAGCGGCAGGCCACCCCCAGATGTCGAAGGATTTGCACCAGGAGCCAACTGGAATCTCGGCACGAGCCGCGACCCAGGGCCAGGGTTTCGTCCGGTGTTTGGACGCCGTGTTCCATGCGGATGACATAGGCGATGCGTTCTTGCAATTGCCGGTTCAGGTTCACCAGATAGGGGATGGTGGGATCCTGGTTGGGACGCACGAGTTGGTTCAGCCACTCCTGAAGCCGGGGGCCGGTCGGTTCAGTCGCCAAATATGGCAGGAGATCCTGTTGAAGCAACGGCTCATAGACAAAAGGAAGCGTTTCGGCAGCAGGCTCCAGAAAAAAGTCAAAGGGGTTGTAGACGACCATGTCCGCCACGAGGTCGATGTCCACATGAAATTCGCGAATCTTCTCCGGATACACTACCCGCGCCAGATAGTTGCCGTGCGGATCTTGTTGCCAGTTCAAAAAATAACCGGTTGGCTCGACTTTAAGAGCGTAACTGAGAATGGGCGTTCGACTATGGGGTGCCGGACGCAACCGGATCACCTGTGGCCCCATTTGCACTAAGCGGTCATAACGATAGTGGGTTTGATGATTGAGCGCGATGTGAATGGCCATAGGAAAGAATAGGTGTCTTAGAAGTTTTGCTAAAAGACGACGATTTGAAATATGACATGTACAGCGGTCCGATCATAGCATTTTTTTTGTGAGGTTTTCTAATTCACAGGAGACCCGGACACGCTTTGAGCAAGTCAGTACAGGCGATTCTACAGTTGCGATTTATGAACCTGTGATATTTCAAATCGATTATGTTAAGCTACTCACCTTGCAATTCCAGCCATTCCACAAAGGCATACGGAAAACCATCAAAGGATAAACTCGTGAAATCCCTGTTTGATTCCTACCAGATGAAATCCGGATTCGATGAAATGTTCGAGCCGGCAGGTGTGCCGCGCCGGCATTACCGCCGCCTAGTTGAACGATTACGGAACTTCCCTCAAAAAGACTTGGAATTGAAACGCCGACAGGCGGACCAAGCCTTTTTGCGACAGGGCATTACCTTTACGGTCTATGGCGATCCGCAGCAAACCGAAAAGATCTTCCCCTTTGACCTGATGCCCCGCATTATTCCGGACACGGAATGGCGAATTATCGAGGAGGGTATTCGCCAGCGAGTCAGGGCGCTGAACATGTTTCTGGTCGATCTCTACGGTGATCAACGGATCCTTGACGATAAAATCGTTCCCCGCGAGTTGATCGAAAGTTCCGTGCACTTCCAAAAGGATTTGGTGGGTTTTTGTCCTCCCAAGGGCGTGTTCATTCATGTGGCAGGGGTCGACCTTGTCCGGAATCATGAGGGCCAGTATTTTGTGCTGGAAGATAATCTGCGGACGCCTTCCGGCGTATCCTATGTGTTGGAAAACCGTCTGGTCATGAAACAGTTGTTCCCCAACCTCTTCGATGATATGCGTGTTCGTCCTGTCGACCAATATCCCACGCAGTTACTGGAAAATTTGAAAGGCCTGGCCCCGGTTGGAAAAGAAAATCCCATGGTGGTCTTGTTGACGCCCGGCGTCTTTAACTCCGCCTATTTCGAGCATAGTTTTTTATCTTTACAAATGGGCATCCAGATGGTGGAAGGCCGGGATTTGGTAGTGGAGAGTGACAAGGTCTATATGAAAACCACACAAGGGTTGGAGCAGGTAGATGTCATATACCGTCGAGTCGATGACTCGTTCCTGGATCCCGAAGTGTTTCGTGAAGATTCTCTGTTAGGGGTGCCGGGCCTTGTTCGGGCCTATCGGGCCGGCAATGTGGCGTTGGCCAACGGTATCGGCAATGGCATCGCGGATGATAAGGCGGTCTATACGTTTGTGCCAAAGATGATCGATTATTATTTAACCGAAAAACCCATTTTACAGAATGTGCCTACCTATATGTGTGGGATTCCGGAAGACCGTACATATGTGTTGGAACACCTTGGTTCGTTGGTGGTCAAAGCCGTTGCCGAATCTGGAGGGTACGGCATGTTGATGGGGCCCAGTTCGACCAAAGATGAGCAGGAGGAGTTCCGCAGAAAGATCGAAGCGAGCCCTCGAAGCTATATCGCTCAGCCGGTGGTGTCGCTTTCCCATCATCCCTGTGTGGTGGACGGAGGAGAAAAGTTGCGATTAGTGGGAAGGCATGTGGATCTTCGGCCGTTTGTGCTCTGGGGCGACGATATCACCTTGTCGCTTGGAGGCTTGACCCGTGTGGCCCTCAAGGAAGGCTCCCTGGTGGTGAATTCGTCCCAGGGAGGAGGCAGTAAGGATACCTGGGTGTTGGAGGGAGACGAATAAGGGATGTTGAGTCGAACGGCGGAGTCCTTTTTCTGGATCGGACGGTTCATCGAGCGGGCGGAATATACCGCCCGGTTCGTGAACGTGCATTATCATTTGCTGACGGAAATTGCGACCAGGGAAGATCAGGCCAATATCTGGACCCGCTATCTGGAAGATACCGGAGAACTGGAAGCGTATACCGAACTGTATGGGGAAATGCTGACGAGGCCCATGATGGAATTTGTCACCCTGTGCCGGGAGAATCCCAACTCGCTCACCAATCTCATTGCTGCCGCGCGAAATAATGCCCGCGGCATCCAGGATCAGTTGTCCAGCGAAGTCTGGCATTTCATGAACGATTTTTATTTAAACCTTAAAGGCAAAACGGAGCTGGAACTGTGGGCGGATACCCACGATCTGCTCGGGCACGTGCGGAATACCTGCTACACGTTGGACGGAGTGATGGGCAGTACGATGGTGCATGACGAAGGGTGGAACTTTTACCGGCTGGGAAAAAACATCGAGCGGGGGGGCCGAACCGCCCGACTCATTGATATTCCGGTCCTGAGCGATCCGAGCACGGAGCCTCGAAGGATTTCGGAATATCATCAGTGTCTGGCAGCCCTCAAATCCGCCAGTGCCTTCGAGGCCTATCGCAAATTTTACTCGGCCCAATTGGTGCCAAAAAAGATTGTACAGTTTCTGCTGTTTCACAACAAATTTCCCCGCTCGGTCCGTTTTACCACCACACAAACCACCAAATTGGTTGAACGGGTGGCGGGAGGCACCAGACGCCCGGAAACCCGGCAGGCCATCAGACTGGCCGGCGCTCTGGCGGCCGATCTGGAGTTCGGGAGTCTGGAGGAAGTGTATTCCACGGGCCTATCCCAGTTTCTGGCTCAGGTGTTGGAGCAATTGGATCAGCTCTCAAACATGGTCGCCCAGGCGTTTTTTCGTACGAGTGGATATTCCACAACCTCTCAATCCCAATCCCAAGCGGTTTAAACGCCCACGCGTCTTCAAGAGACAGAAATCGCTTCTTTCTGCTTAATCCAAATTCCACCGACACAAGTTGTCGTTTGGGTCTGACTTGGGTATGCTTTCCGTGTTGCCCGGGTAAGATGCTGCCAACTTCCATTGGCACCAAAGCAGAGATCCCTGTCATCGGTTTTCGCGACCATCATCACACAATTCCATGTCTGAACTATCTGTTCTGCTGGTCATACCTCCTTTAACACAACTCAATACTCCCTATCCGTCTACCGCCTATCTCACCGGTTTTTTGCGGGCTCAAGGCTATCGTACGCATCAGGCCGACGTGGGAATCGAAATGGTCTTGTCCTTGTTTTCCAGGTCAGGGTTGAGCCGGGTCTTCGATGAGCTGCGTGCCAGGCCGATCGACGAACTGCCGGGTGAAGCCCGGCCCATGTTGAGTTTGGAACGGGCCTATCTCGATACCATTGAGCCGGTGATCCGTTTTCTCCAGGGTCACGATCACACCTTGGCTTCGCGCATTTGCCAGGGAAATTTTCTTCCCCAAGGCCCGCGCTTTGCCGCGTTGGATTCAAGCGGACTTGAGAGAAGTGAACGATCACCTAATCAAACCGATCAGGCCAAACATCTGGCCACGTTGTATCTGGAAGATCTGGCCGATCTCGTTCAAACTACATTGGCACCCCATTTCTCCTTAAGCCGGTATGCCGAATCACTCGCCATGCAGGCCACTTCGTATGATCGACTTGAAGAAGCGCTAGCCGAGCCTATGAGCGTGACCGACGAATGGATGATGGAATCCCTGTGGCGGCATGTGGAAGGACATCACCCGTCCGTCATCGGCTTTTCGGTGCCTTTTCCCGGCAATCTGTACGGTGCGCTACGAATGGGACAACAGTTGCGGGCGCACAGGCCGGATATCAAAGTGGTACTCGGCGGCGGATATGCCAATACGGAATTGCGCCGGGTAGAAGAACCCCGCCTGTTCGAAGTCGTGGATTATGTGACGCTCGACGATGGCGAGCGGCCGTTTCTCTGCTTGTTGGAGTATCTCCAGGGGAAACGTACCGAAACCGAACTGTGCCGGACGTTTCTTCGGGCGGGTCCGCGGGTGGTGTATCGAAATGGCGCCAGGGAACCGGATATTTCCCAAGTCGAACTGGGTACTCCGACCTACGATGGATTACCCCTGAATCATTATATTTCCGTGCTGGATACTTTGAATCCCATGCATCGCCTCTGGTCCGACGGCCATTGGAACAAATTGACGGTGGCGCATGGGTGTTATTGGAAGCAATGTACCTTCTGCGATGTCGGGTTGGACTATATCGGACGGTATGATGTCTCTCCCGGCGAACTGTTGGTGGACCAGATCGAGGCTTTGATTGCCGAAACGGGCAGGCGGGGATTTCATTTTGTGGATGAGGCTGCTCCACCGGTCGGCCTGAAGCAACTCGCCTTGTCGTTGTTGGAACGGGGCGTGACGATTTCCTGGTGGGGCAATGTGCGTTTTGAATCGGCATTTACTCCTGACCTCTGCCGCCTGTTGGCGGCATCCGGCTGTATCGCCTTGAGTGCGGGTTTGGAGGCGGCATGCGACCGTCTCTTAGCACTGGTTAAAAAAGGCATTACCGTCGATCAAACCGTGCATGTCGTACAGGCCTGCAGGAAGCCGGAATTCTGGTGCATGCGTATCTCATGTATGGGTTACCCAGCGAGACCATTGGGGAAACGGTAGAAAGTCTGGAACGGGTTCGCCAATTGTTCGCCCATGATTTGATCAAATCGGCTTTCTGGCATCGGTTTACCACGACAGCTCACAGTCCCATCGGTTTGAATCCCAAAGGCTACGGTATTCAATTGATGGGACCGGAGTTCGGGGGATTCGCGGAAAACGATCTCTTGCATGAAGATTCAAGAATGACCGTGCCTTCTTGGGTCGGTGAAGGGTTGCGCACAGCACTGTGGCATTATAAGGAAGGGCAGCAACTCACGCGTGACGTGCGCGAGTGGTTCCTGGAGCGCACGCCCAAGCCCAAAGTCAAACGAACCTGGGTCAAGCAAGTGTTGGAGGCCGGACAACCGGCCGATCATTCTCGCCAGGAACGGAAATTTGTATGGATCGGCGGGCAACCGGACGTGGATCGAGGCACGGGGGAGCAATACCGGATTATGTTGCCCAACCGGACCATGGATGAAGAAGTCAGAGTGGCGCGCGGGCAGGCCGAGTGGCTGCTGAATCTCATCCAGCGGGCCACGCCCGTTCATCAACCGGGTGGACACCGGTATCCCATTGTGAAAGAAGTTCGTGCGGGGTATCCCTTTGGAGGACCCAAAGGGTTCGATAAATGGTGTCAGTCTGTGCCCGCGCAGAAAGCCAGGGCCATCGGCCTGCTGTTAGTCTAAAGAGAAATCCGCTTCATCGGGCTGTTGAAGATGGATGAGTGGCACTTTTTCTTTCTTGTCATGCTAAGTATGGTGAAGAATCTGGCCCTACCGAACGAATGGAGCCTCGCATGCATCGTTCTCCAGGGGGACCTGCGGATAAAATGCCTATTTCGTTTCGGCCCTTTCTCAAGGTATAACCAAAGTAGGCCCGAGGTTACGCAAACATTTATATAATTAACCATAATCAGGAGGCATCATGACTACAGCACAATATCCACGAAGTCCGAAAGAACAGGTGGGAGGGCTTTGCCATCTTCCACGGCTCATCGACAAAGTCCGGCTGCGGAATGCCGGACAGATTCAGGATTACAACTATCTTACGGTCGGATTCGACAAGTACCTGTTGGATAAATTGGAAATCAGAGGTGAGGATTTCGAAACACGTGCGCTGCAGGGGGGAACGGATGCGGAAATCGCCGACTGGGTCAAATCCAAGGGCAAAGCCCTGACGGATCAGGAAAAGGCCGAATGGAATGACATGGTCCAGAACTTTGGTCCCAAGGCTCCTATGGCACAGAAAGCCTTCGATGGGTATAAGGCCGACCTGGCGAAAAAACGCGGTGTGCCGGTGGAGTCCCTGTCACACATCACTACCTGGCTCAGCCTGATCGAACACGACGAAGGCCGGATGTAAGGTGGAGATGCGCTCATAAGATAATGGATTTTTACGGAATGACAGAGACTGCTGAGTAGTCAGATACGCTTCCGTTCATGTGTCCGTCTGAGCGTCCGGATACGGAAAAGGATAAACGGCAATGTCATTAAACGCGGGGCTCGTGACCAAAGAGGAAATCTTTGCACGAATCCAAGAACACAAAAATCAAATTCGAGCATTGGGGGTCAAAAAAATTGGTTTATTCGGATCTTTCTTGCGAAGCCAGCAGACAGCTTCCAGTGATGTGGATTTCTTGGTGGAATTCGTAGACGGGGAAAAAACATTTGACCATTTTATGGAATTGTCCTTTCTGCTGGAAGACCTTTTTCACCTTCCTGTCGAATTGGTGACGCCGGAGTCGTTAAGCCCCTATATTGGCCCCTTGATTCTTCATGAAGTTGAGTATGTCTCCATCGCCGCGTGAGTATCTTTGCCATATGCTCGATGAGGCCTCATACATCGAGAATCATAGTCAACACCTGACCCAGGAACGATTTCAGCAAGATGAAACGTTGAAACGCGCATTTGTGCGAAGTCTTGAAATCATTGGGGAAGCAGCCAAAAAGATCCCGCAAAAATATCGAGCCCTTCATCCAGAGTTTAATTGGCGTGCGATAACCGGTATGAGGGATCGGTTAATACATGACTATTTCGGTATTGACTATGATATCGTTTGGGATGTGGTCAAGAACAAGATTCCTGATCTCCGGCTTCAGATACAAAAGATTTTGGAATCCAAGGGGGATGACACAGTATTGTAGGTGGCACACTCAGTCAAAAAGCGTAATGTGTCTGTGGATCATTTTCCGAAAAGACTAGTTGGTATGAACTCATCGAGCACGACGAAGGCCGGATGTAGCTTGATAGCGAAAAGGCTGTACTGGATTAGTTTGTCATTCTGAGTGCAACGAAGAATCTCGCGAAGGGGATTCGTCATGAAGCTGGGCACAGATCCTTCGCTGAAGCTCAGGATGACCAATCAATTAAAAAGAGTTTCTGACGTAGGACTTTCTGACATCTCAATCTTTATCGAAGGGTGGAATATTCAACTAAAAGTGCATTGAGGTTAGTCAGCCGCCTCCCGAGTTACAGCGGGACTTTCGGAGGAAGGGAAAGATCCTGGTACGAGAGAATATGCCGGTGGCCTTTTCCGTCGTCCTGGATCACCATTTCAAGGGGAAGACCTTTGGACAGGCCAGAAAGTTTTTCCCATTGCTCGGCATCCTGGGGTTGGACTGCCAAGGTGGCCTCCCCAGGGACCAGCATCCATCCGGTCTGAAACAGCGGTCCGTCGTCGGATCGTTGCTCCCAATTCAACCAGAGTGTCTCACGGTCCTTTTCGATATACCGTAAGGTGCCGCGGATACCCGTGGGTTCGGAAAAGTTGGTAATGCCTTTTATGAAGGTATCCAGCGGGTGCGGTTCGGTTTCAAACTGCGCATGAGCAGCCACGGCAAATAAGAGCAAACCCCAGCAGACTCCTTGTCCAAGGCAGAAAACTTTGGAGAGTTTTGAGGTGTGAAGTATTGGCATGGGTGGAATCCCCTTATGGTATACGCGTAAGGCAGAGCGTGTATTTATTAGACCAGAAAAATCGTACGATGACAATCAACGATCATAGGATAGGGAAAACCCTCAGGATTGAATCGGGTGGCGCTGTGCTTTGGTTCCGACGGCCGACCAAGGTTTAATTTTTGCCAGTTTGGGCCCTAACGTTCGTTCTGCGACTTCTGAGTCATGGGCTGCCTGAGCACGTAGCCAGTAGCCGTTAGTAAGCTCGAAAAATCGGCAAAGACGCAAGTCGGTATCGGCCGTGATGGCACGTTTACCAGCCACAATGTCCCCGATACGTTGGGCCGGGACGTCTATTGCTTTTGCCAGCCGGTACCGGCTGATGCCCATGGGCTTGAGAAAATCTTCCAGCAGGAGTTCACCTGGCGTGATGGGTTTAAGTTTACGCATGGTCATTCTCCATCAGTGATAGTCTACGATTTCAACCTCTTCAGCACCTGCATCTCCCCAATGGAAGCATATGCGGAACTGTTCATTGATGCGAATACTATACTGCCCTGCACGATTACCTTTCAGCGCTTCCAGCCGATTTCCTGGAGGCACCCGAAGGTCATCCAATCGGCTCGCGATTTCCAACTGTCGCAGCTTACGACGTGCGACAGACTCGATATTCACGAAACGTTTGACTCGTTCCCCTTTTGCGAGTAATTCCGTGTCTACACACTTGAATGTCCTAATCACGAATTATATAGTAACGTGTTGCGTGATTAATGGCAAGAATGAAGGAGGGATGAGACAAAGAGTGAGGGGCAGGCAATTTGTTCGTGTCTCTCAATGTCAGGACAAATTCTCAGCCAAACTGACTTCTTGGTCAACGATGGAAAGAGTACGGCTACCGTTTTTGATGAGGAAGAGTGGCTACTCTCTCCTTCTTGATTGCAGGTTACGTAATTTCGCCAAAAAATCAACCTGGCTCATTTTTTCTTTTCAGGCAATTGCTTTATTCAGAGCTTTCTTTTCTTGGGCAAAGGATTGCTATCTTCCAAACTTTTTAAATGTGTAGAATCTTTTTTGATGTTTGCTTTCTTTGTGAAAATTCTGTGTCTGCTCGGATTGCATCGCTGGGGGCAGTGGGCTTATCAAAACTTTACTTCTTGTGTCCAAGTATTGGTCTGTGATGGATGTGGGAAGTTTAAGCCAGGGGAAATCCGTATAGTTCATATTTGGGGAGATCTTCAATATGCCAAGGAAAACTCTTGCGAGACCATTCATGTATGCTTTCGTTGTCATTCCATAAAACCAGCCGTCTCTTCAATTGTCCATTCCTTCAGTGAGAAAACCTACGTCACTTCGGATTCCTGCGTAATGGCCAGGATTTGCCAGCGGTGTCAGTGGGTAGAACACGATTCTTCGACCACGCACCACATCTTTGGCGAATGGATTGGTGAAGCAGGTATCTGTTTGGAGTTGAGGATCTGCCAGCGGTGTGGATGTCTAGAAGAGCAAGAGCATCATGATTGGCTACCAAAACTGTATGGAAAAATTTGCTCTCAGTGTTACGTTACGAAGGCTGTCAATCCTGGGCTTTGTTATCAATGTGTGCAAAGAGCGATACCCTGTGATAATGTTTTTTATTCATGCATTTAGCCTCGTAATAACACATGCATCTGTATTTTGCTTTTGGTGTTAATCTTGGAAATATAGGGCATGGGAATTTATCGAGGCCTTCAACCAAAACGCTCTTGATGGACTGGAATCAACGTCTGTCAATTTCCCGAGGAACACGTCTGAAATTCATTGGTGCCTATGGACATACTGGTAATTACATCTTACAAACGGCTACGCCTGAGCAGTTGGAGAACATTTTAGCCGTTTTGGTTCAGCAAGTATCAACTTTCAAGTTTGTAATGTTCGACTTCACAAAATTTCTTGTGGCTCTTGATTCGATATTGCGTGCGAAAACTCAACTGCCTACTGCCATTCCCGGTCGAAGGTGGACACCTGGCATTGTAATGGACATGAATCCCCAAGGTAGAATCCCTCCAATACCTGCGTCGGACGAGAAAGCTAGTTTTGGATCATTCGCTTTGCCTAGAATAAGAACTGCGTGGAAGGGTGATATCCTAGACTCTCAGGAGTACAAATTAGATAACACACAGAGAGAAGGTGGCTGGGGAAGCCTATCGGATCGTATGAAAAAGGTTGCAGGTGGAACCTGGACAGCGCGTTCAATGAAGTCAGTTGAGGGAATCGTAGGTGTTGCCAGATTTATCAGGTAGTATTTAATACGCTGGGGTAACGGATGAGGAGTGGAGCGGTATGATTGTGAAGAACTTCTATGCAATCTTAGAGGTTCATCCGAATGCCACACAGGATGAAATTAAGCATGCTTGGCGCGAACTATTGCAAGTCTGGCACCCCGACCGATTTGTTCACAATCCAGTTCTTCAGAAGAAAGCAACAGAAAAGACCAAAGATATTAATGAAGCCTACGAAGTGCTGGGCAATCCTCTGAATAGACAATCATACGATTCAAAGAGGCGGTCGCATAAAGACTTCCGGAGTAAAACTGAAAAACCTACACAGGAAGAAAAAACCATTACAGAATGTCCCAATCCTAGCTGTAGAACCAAATTACGGGTTGCCAAAATAAGTGAGCCCATAAAAATATTTTGTCCAAACTGCCACTGGTCCTTCAATTTTGATGCTGAGAGAGGAGCAAAAATGACATTCGAGCAGGGCAAAATTTACCAGAGATTGAAATCCAAAACCTTCTATCTCGGAAGGGTGCGAGTCTCCAATTAATTGGAGCATTTATTGATCTGGCCCAGCAAATTCTACATGCTCGTTCCAATAAGGTTGAGATAAGAACCACAAAAGACTTTGTGCCGTTTTCTTTGAAAACAGTCGAGAGACATCGCAACTTTGCGGATGTCATTTCAGTTTCTGGGAATCTAATTGATCTGGCATTAAAAACTGAGAGCCTGACTACCCTTTCGTTGACTCTAATAAAATGACACGCTTGATTCGTTCTCAGGCTAAGAATTGGCGGTTTGGGAGCTATCAGCGTGAGGTATCCCTTCAGAAAAGGGAAGACGTTCCATGTATCTTTGAGCTTGTTCTGCAATGCTGCGACAATCTTTCCAACAGAATGGATTTTTAGTTCCTTCCTCTATTTGTCCGGCTAATTAAAAAAGCTCTCTCTACATTAGGAATAGAGTGGGAGTTTCCACGTTTACTGTTTTGGAATTATTAGTTCCAAAGGGTTCTCGAGGACTTCCTTGAGGGTTTTTAAGAACCTGGCGCCTTGGGCGCCATCCAGTACCCGGTGGTCGCAGGACAAGGTGACTTTCATGCGTCGGTCGGCCTTCAATTTTCTGCCTTTAATGACGGGAACGGTCTGGACGGCTCCTACCGCCAGAGAGGCCGCCTGAGGGGGCATCAGCACCGCAATGAAGTTTTCTATGTCGTACATACCGAGATTGGAAATGGAGAATGTGGCGCCGGTGTATTCTTCGGGAGTGAGCTGCCGGTTTTTCGTGCGCTCAATCAGGCGATGCATGTCCTGGGCTAATACCCCAATCGATTTCTTCCCGCAATTTCTGACTACCGGCGTGATAAGCCCGTCTTCAAGAGCCACGGCGATACCGATGTCGATGGTCCGATGCTGTCTTAGCGACTCTCCGGCATAGGAGACATTGATTTCCGGATGTCGTCTGAGCGCTTCCGCAACGGCTTTGAGAATGAGCACCGTCAGGCTGACCGGCTTTTTGGTCGTTTTCTCAAGTTGTGTTTGAAGCTTTTCTGCCTCCCGCATGCCGATGTCGATCATCAGATAAAAGTGGGGCACCGGACCTTTGCTTTCGGTCGTAATCCGTGCGATGGCCTTCCGCATCTGACTCAAGGGCTTCTCGACGGCCTCCTGTTTGCGTTCTGTGGAGGTCTCACTGTTGAGCGCTTCAAGAATATCCCGTTCGACAATCCGTCCGCCCGGGCCTGAGCCTCTGATAGTTGTCCAATCCACTTCGCTTTTTTCAGCCAGCGCCCTTGCGCGCGGTGAAATGATCGGCGGGGGAGACTGCTCCGTTTCCTCTTTTTCCGCCGGGGCCTGGGTCTTCTTGCCGGGTTGCTCAGGGGACTTTTCCGCGGATGTGACTTTAGCGGCAGGTTTTGAAGGTTTGCTTTCGGAGGTTTTCGCTTGAGGCTTATCCGAAGATGGCTCTTTTTGGTTTTCTTCGGACTTTGCTTCCGGTTTTTCGGGTGATTGAGCTTTTTGAGGTTCCGGAGTTTTTTCTTGAGATTTTTCGTCTGCTTGAGGTTTGACGCTTTTCGATTTTTCGAATTGTTGGCTGCCCGAAAGAGCGGCGTCGATGTCTTCGCCCTCTTCCGCGATTACGGCAATGAGGGCTCCCGCATCGACCGTCTCGCCTTCGCTCGCCAGAATGCGGCGCAGCGTTCCCGAACCGAAAGATTCCAGATCCATAACCGCTTTATCGGTTTCGATTTCAGCCAGAACGTCGCCGGCATCTATGGCATCACCTTCCCGTTTTTTCCATTCGACTAACACGCCCTGTTCCATCGTGTCCGTGAGTTTGGGCATGACGACTCGTGTGATCATGAAGCTCTCCTTCGGTCTTTAGAGCACCTGCTTCACAGCTTGAATGATTCGAGCGCGGTCCGGAATGGCCAGGTCTTCAAGCGGACGGGCGTAGGGCATCGGGACGTCTTCGCCTGTTACGCGGACGATTGGTCCATCCAGCGCATCGAATGCGGTCGAATACACGCTTTCGGCGATCTGTGCTCCCAGTCCCGCAAATCTCCACCCTTCCTCGACGATGACCAGGCGGCCGGTTTTTTTGACGGATTGGACGAGCGTATCGACATCCAACGGTTTGAGAGTCCGGAGATCGACCACCTCCGCATCTATGCCGTCCTGTTCAAGGTCTGCTGCGGTTTCCAACGCCAGGAGCAGCATTTTAGAGTATGCGGCGATGGTGACGTCTTGGCCTTCCCGCTTGATCTCGGCCTTGCCGATAGGGATGGTATATTCCCCTTCTTGGACCTCGCCTTTGGTTCCGTACAGCAATTGGGCTTCGATGAATATCACCGGGTTGTCGTCCCGGATGGCTGTTTTCAGCAATCCCTTGGCATCATGCGGGGTGGCTGGTGCGATGACTTTCAGGCCCGGCACGTGACAAAACCAGGCTTCCAGGCTTTGGGAATGCTGAGCGGCCAGTTGATGCGCCGCACTGCCTGGCCCGCGGATGACCATAGGCACGGATATTTGGCCTCCGGACATATAGCGGATTTTGGCGGCGTTATTGACGATTTGATCCAGTGCCAAAATGCCGAAATTAAAGGTCATGAGTTCGACGATCGGGCGTAGTCCGGTCATAGCGGCTCCGATCGCCAGTCCGGTAAATCCGGCTTCGGTAATGGGCGTATCACGGACCCGTTCCGTTCCGAATTCTTCCACGAATCCTTTACTGACCTTGAATGCGCCCTGGTAATACCCGACTTCTTCTCCGATGAGAAACACCCGGTCATCCCGTTGCATCTCTTCACGCATCGCCTGGTTTAACGCTTCACGGTATGAAAGGTTCATAGCTCAGATTTCACCAGCAGGGTGTTGAAAAAGTCCGCCAGCGGCGTTCTCGGCCCTTCGTCGTGCTTACGTACTCCCTCGTACGCTCCGCCCGCCAAAGTGCCTGCGGCCTTGCTGGGCGGACCTTTTTGAACACCCTGGTCACCCAATGAAAGACCGTGACGTGTGGTATCAAAAGCTCCATTTTAACCAATTTCGAGTTTTCCAACCGCCCGCTAGAGTGTGCGAGTATGTGCATGATCGGCTCAAGAGTTCGAGGATTCGGTATACACATCCGTATGAAGTGACGTAGGGCCCGGAAACGGACTGTTCTCCGCGAAGGCGACCGATTCGCTTACGATGGTTTCCACCTCTTGTTCGATTTTTTTGAAATCGGGTTCCTTTGCAGTTCCCTCATCTAGCATCGTTCGCTTGAGAGCTACCAGAGGATCTTGCGTTCGTGCCTCACGCACTTCTTCCTGTGTTCGGTAATGCCCATGGGCGGGATCGGACATCGAATGGCCCATGAAACGATACGTGAGGGCTTCGATAAAATAGGGCTGAGGTTTTTTTCTGATCATGTCCGTCACCCGCTGGGCTGTCGCACGAACGGCCAGGACGTCCATGCCGTCGACTTGTTCGGCTTCAATGCCGTGAGCCTTGGCCCGATCGACCACATCCTTGTACAGCACCATTTCCCGTTCCAGAGGTGTGCCCATTCCGTAGCGGTTATTCTCGCAAATAAAGATAACGGGTAGGTTCCAGAGCGCAGCCAGGTTGAACGCTTCATGGGCCTGGCCACTGGGAATGGCGCCGTCCCCGAAAAAACACATGACGATCTGATCGCTCTTCTTATATCGTGCCGCAAATGCCAGTCCGACGGCCAGGGGCAGATGTCCTCCCACAATGGCATACCCCCATGAAATTCCGCTCCGTGTCGATCAGATGCATGGAACCGCCCTTGCCTTTACACAACCCGGTGGCCTTGCCGAAGAGTTCGGCCATGACGGCGTTCGGATCTGATCCTCTCGCCAGGCAATGGCCGTGGTCACGGTAGGCGGAAATCACATAGTCCTCCGGTTGGAGCACGGAAAGACATCCCACGGCGACCGCTTCCTGCCCGATATAGAGATGGAGAAATCCTGCAATCTTGGCCAGGGCATACATTTCAGCCGACTTTTCCTCAAAGCGGCGGATCAATAGCATGTCCCGATAGAGGGCCAACAGATCTTTGGTGGTCAGCATGCTTTTGTGTGGAGTCTTTGGCTGTTGTGCCATTCGGTCATCCTCTTACCCATCCATACGCATGATGGCTGGGGGTGGGACCTTCCTGAAGATAGGCCATTTTAATGTGGTTGAGGTAATCCTTTGGTACGTCTTGCCGTTTTGTCTCGATATCCACGTGAAAGAGTTTGGCGGCATTCAGGCCAAAAACTTGTGCTTTCAGGTCTTTGGTCAAAGCTGGATACCGAAATTTTTCCTGGAGTTCGTCCGGCATTTGGAATCGCCGGAATGCTTCGATCTGCCATTGTGGCGTGCCGTACCAGATTGAATCGGTTCCCCAGATAACATGATCGGCTCCGAACGCCAGGAGGATTTGTCCGAGCAGGTGGGCGCAAACGACCGGTTCGGTGATGACGAGTTGGCCGAAGGTGGAGCCCAGTTCCATGTAGATATTGTTGAGCTTGGGTTGCTGCTGTTTTAACCGGCAGAATTCCGTGGTCCAGGGTATTTCCCCTTTTTTGGCTTCTTCTATATTGATGCGTGAAGTCCCTAAAAATCCTGAGTGGTAAATCAAAAAGTTCAGTTTGGGAAAATCCGCGGCAGCCTGCAGAGTGTCACGAGGATGGTTATAGTGGGCAACCGGACCTAACGGCAGGCCCTTGTGCGTGCAGATATTGGTGATGCCCAGGGCCTGGGCTTTTTCCAGCATAGGGTAGGCGATCTTTTCATCACTCAGCCACCAGCCATGCTCGAACCCCTTGGGCGGTGAGCCGGTATAACATTTCCAGGCATCGACTTTAAATGTTTCCGCCTGCTGGTCCATGTAATCCAGATCCACCTTGCCTAACTGGGGCATGACCAGCCCATGGGCCAGCATCCGTTGGGATGCGGTAAGGCGGTTAATTTCATCGCGGATATGCGTCATTTCCTTTGGCGGGACGACCGCTTCCCATGGATAGGGGCCTGGTGGCGTACTGATGAGTCCGATGGACGTATCGCTGTCCAGAAAGACTTCCTTGATGTAGTTTTCCAGGCTCAGGTCTTCCATCGTGCCGCGATCACCGGAGAGCTTGGGATTCACGCCCATCTCTCGTGCGCGGCGCCGCAATCCCAGGAGGCCGTCCTTCCAACCCGGTTGGTTAAAGGACGAACTGACGTAATGTGTTTGCACATCGAAGATAAACGGCATCTCGCCTTTGCGTTCCTGAAACGCCTGAGGTTCTGCGGCTTCACTGGCCAGCACATCGAAGAATTTGCCGAAGACCTGGTTCATCGTGAGAAACGCCAGCGCCATTCCCCCGGTGGTTTTAAGGAACTTGCGCCGGTTCATGCCGAGTTTTTTACTGAGTCGTTCACTGGCGAGGTCTAACAGCCCTTCCACTTGCGCTTGTTTGTCGGACTGTGGAGGTGGAAGAAATTCTTCGTTAGAAACCACCTGCGTGGGGACCGGTGAGGCTGACGTGTACCCTTGCCGAATGCGGATAGAGGATGGGTTACTCATAGGTCAATTGTGCGCTTTTCGTTTGGCCGTGTGCAAGACTGGAGAAAAATCGAAAATTCATGCAGGAGTTATTTTGATCCGAATTCAAACATCTTGATCAGTGGTTTTTCCTCTCGTTCGTTAAAATCGTAGTTGGATTGTTTACCGGGTTGGTATTTTGGAAACAGTTCAAGTGTTCGTTGCGAGGAGGAGGTTTCCGATTGAGATGTCTGAGGAGTGCGCCATCCGATCGGAGGGGGAGGAGGGGGTAAACGCCAATCCCGTTTCTCCTCCTGAGGAATCCGCCAGCGATTGGATTCCAGAAGGGTTTCGGATAAAGGCGATCGGTAAGAGTCTTTATCCGGAAGAGACGAGTGATGTAGGGGATTGTCAAGTGTGCCTGCCGCCAGAAGCGCCGGAAGGAGCATAAGTACGCCCATTACCCAGAACGAAAAAGTCGGCTGCACAATTCCCTGAGATGGTATGGTGGCGGTCATGGTGTATCAGCCAGATCCTTTCTCCACTCCACCCCTTCGAACCAATAATTGTGTGCCGAAGACAGCCACACATCCGCCTCATGACTTACAATCCACGCATTCAGAAAGTGAATGAAATCAGGGTCACCCTTGTTCACGGCAAAACCCGCTCTGGTTTCAAGAAGCGGTTTCGATAACGGTTCATCCACGGTATCGGGATTATCCAATACAATAAAGGTCGTGATAGGTTCGTGTTCCACGTATGCATGCACTTTGCCTTTTGCCACGGCCTGGATGGCCTCCTGACTGGATGATACGGTTTTGATGGTGGCATTTGGAAATACTCGGCGGGCCACATCTTCGGCTATGGTTCCGGTCACGGCCGTGATGAGGACTTCCGATCGATTGAGGTCATGGGATCCCTGAAAGGTTTTCGTTAATGGAATATTGGTGACCAAGCCGATTCCGGAAGAATCATAGGGCTGGCTGAAATTGACTTTTAGGGCTCGTTGAGGGGTGATCACCATGCCTCCCGCAATAATATCGATCTCCTGTTTCAGAAGGGCGGGCATCATCTTCTCCCATTCCAAGACATGAAACTCCGGTTTGACGCCGAGGTCCTTGGCGAGTTGTTTCGCGACGTCGATTTCAAACCCCACCAGTTGGCCGTTACGTTGCTTGATGGTCCAAGGCGTGAATAATGACACTCCCACACGGAGAGTACCTTTTTCTAATATCCCGGCCAATGTGCCGGGAAGACCATGCGAGCGGGGCCCGTCTGCGGCGATTGCCGAAGAGAGTGAAGCCCAGTTGAGTACAAGAGAAACGGCAATGACCGTGAAGCCAACATAAAATGTGTGTTTAATCATATTCTCCGCCAACGTGGTGGTTAATGTGTGACAGGTGTGTGAATGTACCATACCAATCTGCTGCCTTAAAGTAACCCGGTTCTGTCGAATCCGGTGATCCTCGGTTTCCCTCTACCCGTAGAGAGCAAAGGAGACTGTCAAGAGCTAAGCGACGATATCTCAATGGAAATCCATGACACCGGTCGTATGTGGTTGTCCTCAAAATCTGGCGGGATCGCGGAAGTGAATCGGCGGGCAGTCAAGGGCAATGCCGAACGTGGGACAAGATCCTTCATAATAGAGTCTGAAGGCGTGCCATGGCTAAAGCGGGAATCTGAGGCTCGTTGGTAGGTTGTCCCTTAAGGGGCTTCCCGCACGTCGGCTTGCCTCCCATTCCCATGGTAATGCCTTCGTCCGTCTTGCTGAATCAGAATATCATCAATCAGCATTTCGGTGATCTCATCGTTAAAGGTTTTTTTATTGTTATAAGCCCCGATGGCAATTGTGTGTGAACCCGGCGAGAGCTTGCCGACTGCAATTGTGACTTGCGTCCACCCCGTAGTGAGTGGGGCTCCGCCATTTCCATCTCCCCGCAACCGTGCGAGTACTTTTGACCGTGAGGGGGAAAGCGGTCGGCCATCAATGGATACGAGTCCCTCGCTTCGTTCATCCGGCTCATAATTGGCCGCCTGGGTGAGGGAATACCGGAACGTCAGCGTGATAGGTCGTGATGAGGGGACGGTGAATTTCCGGTGCCATCCTCCGGACATCCCCAAAATGACTCGATTGTCTTGCCCTCCTAAAAGAATCTGAAGGCCGCCTTTCGAGAATCCTCCCTTTGGAACATGGGCTCCTTGAGCGTATGCGGGCTGTCGGGTGCCTCGAAAGAGGTCATCGGCAAATGAAAAGCCACAGGCATGTTTGTCAAAGTTCCACGAATGTAACGTCTTGGGAGCAAATGGTGGAGACGGCTGAGTGATAGGCATTCCCCGGATCTCCACGTCATCGATGAGGATTTCCGTTGTTTCATTCTGATACGTTTTTTTGTTATTGAATGCGCCAATCGTGATGTGATGGGGACCGGCATCAAGCATGCCTAGCGGAATGATCACAGGGATCCATCCGGTGGTTTGTGGCGGCCCGCCATTCCCATTTCCCATGAGTTGGGCGAGTATTTCACTGCCGTCGATGCCGATTAATCGATCATCAACCAATAAGAGCGCTTCGCTGATTTCATCGTTTTCATAGTCCGAGGCCTGTGTCAAATCGTACCGGAAGCTGAGGGTAATATTTTTGGCATGTTCAAGTGTGAATGTGCGGCGCCATCCGCCGGACATGCCCATGATGTCGGAATGATTCAGACCACCAAGTTGGATTTGCAATCCCCCGCCGGAAAATCCCCGCTTCGGCTCCAGCGTACCTTGGGCAAAGTGGGGTTCCCGAGTGTTTCTGAATGCATCATCGACATACATGAATTCATCGGCGCCGGTCTCGAAATGAGCTTCGAAGAGCAGCGGCCCGGCGTCCTCGATGCTCAACACGATCAGCATGGTGGCCGTGGTCGTTTGGCCGTTCCGATCAGTGGCCGAGGCACGGATTGTGTGCAGTCCAGGCGATAATCGCACCTTAATCGTTCCGCCTGTTCCAATCTGTCCATCCCGATCGGAAGTCCATGCCAGGCTGTCGGTCAGATCTCCATCCTCGGCATCGTGGGCTTGGCCGTCAAATTTCATGGGCCGGGTGCCGAACAGAAACGCTCCATTGGAGGGGTTGGTGATAGAGACCTGGGGAGCTTCATTACCCATCTTCAAGGATCCGCGTGCCGTGTTGTTGGCTGTATTGGAGTCATTATCTGCCGAGACAGTGGCTAGAAGTGTAAATGATCCTGTGGAGTCGCCTTTCAGTGACAATGTGATCAGGCGCTCTTCCCCAGGGGGGATCGTCTGCAGTGAGCAGGTTGCTTGGTTGGTTCCTATTCCCGTACAGGAACCTGCGTTCGTAAAGAGGTCTATCAACGTCAGTCCAGCAGGTATGTCAATCACGGCTTTGGCATTAAGAGATGAGGCCTGTCCGTAGTTGGTCACTGATAAGACCATATCAATTGCCTGATCTAAGGGAGCTATCTGCGCATCAAGTTGGAAGCGAGGCTCCAGATCCGCCTGATCAATGTTAATAACCGTCAGACATGAGGCCCCGTTGAGGACGGGTTGGATTTGAGCCAGACTGCAGGGAGAAAATTGATCGCTTCCATTCACGAAGGGGTTCATCAAATAAATCCCTGGAGTGCTGGCGCAGGGCGATCCGAATTCATCGTCGTGAGGCGCTCCGAAGTTATGACCAAGTTCATGGGCAACGGTTAAGGCTCCGGCTGTCCCGTTCCCGATCACCTGATTGACTCCGACACCGAATTGGGGGTCACACAGCGATCGAAGAAACGCAATCCCTACGGTATCTCCGTCAAGCATTCGACCGGTGAATAAGTGAGCCACTCCGGGATGATTGAAGGAGGCGGAACTCGTCAGCTCGCTGAACTGATTGAGCAGCGTGTTGGCATTGGTGGAGGTCAGGCCTCCATTATTTTGCAATGGCAACACATCGACCAGGCTAATCTGAACTCCCAGTTGTTCGGAGAAAATTCCATCGACCACGTTCATTCGTGCGATCACGGCGGCTTCGGGATCGGCATTGGCAAAGCCGAATTCCTGATCCGTGACGACGGCCATGTCGAGATTTCGCGTAGCGCCCCTGGCGGTC
This sequence comes from Nitrospirales bacterium, assembly GCA_031315915.1. Classification (GTDB taxonomy): domain Bacteria; phylum Nitrospirota; class Nitrospiria; order Nitrospirales; family UBA8639; genus JACKFE01. Next base: position 8,282 of record JALDRK010000004.1, on the reverse strand, counting down.
ACTCCGACTCGATCACGTAGCTCTTCCATGAGCCCGTCGTATCCTTGCATGGGTTGAAACGGCATTCCTCCGCCTTTGGCCATGCCGCACACGCGTGTCCCTAAGTCCCGCGTATCGGAAACACGATAAATGACATGTCCGGAGGATGGATCAACGGGTATGGTCCGTAAGGTCGGGGCGATGATGGACAGGGAATCGATGATGTAGGCTTCCTGGCCGTCCCATATCATCCCTGACCAGAGTGACCCAGTATGCGTGAGCCGAACCCAGGAGTCGGGGATTCCTTCGAGGCGGCCTCGGTAAAACCGCATATGCTTTTCAACGTGCCTACGCTTTGACTGCGGAATTTTTTCGATAAGTCGCCTATTCGGTTTCAGGGAAGAACGAAATTGTCTGCCAAAGGCCTCAAACGACCAGAGCATCTGAGGGGCCGTGGTGGCTTGATCGGTAGGAGGGGATTTCGAGGCGTAGAGGGTAATTTCCGAGAGTGTCTCAAAGTACTGAATTTCAAATGGTCGACTTTCCAATGTTTCTCCAGCCGACTCATGGATTTGTCCCCATGTCGTGGCGCTGGAGGCTAGGAAGGAGACCAGGATCAGAATAAGCACATAAGATTGCTTCATAGGTGACGTTCCAGTTGGAATGATGTGATGTATGATATGGAGCAGATAGGCGGTAAATCGGTTCGTATGGGGACAAGTCCGATGTCAAGGAAGATTGCTGATAGAAACGGCATGATGTTGATTTTTCTTTTTGCCATTTTACCTTTTGTAAGGCTTAAAAGTCTTTTGCTTCAGAAAGATTTTTTGTAGGCTGTTCCGTGCAACGGTGCGGAGGTGGAGAAAAATGCATTCACCCAAACAGGGAGTCCAGGAAAATCATGGAAAAAGTGACGGGAGGTCGAGTGTGTTCCTTTTGTTATCCATCCATAGGAATATGTGAATTGACGCGTTGGCTCATATTGCATGAGCACATAGCTCCGGATAATTTCGGCCGATATCTGACTGATGGTGTCTTGTGAAAAAATTTTCGTGGTGATCTGAGCAAATTATGAAGCGAGCACTCGCCATATTGGGAACCGGGTCGGATGTGGGAAAAAGTCTGATCACGGCCGGTCTGTGCCGGCTGGTGCATCGTGCCGGAATTCGGGTGGCGCCCTTCAAGGGACAAAATATGTCGTTGAATTCCTTTGTGACTCCTGAAGGCGGGGAAATGGGACGGGCACAAGTGCTTCAAGCCCAAGCCTGTGGGTTGCTTCCGCATGTGGACATGAATCCCATTTTGTTAAAGCCCGAAGCCGATGCCAAGTCTCAAGTGATTGTTCATGGCAAGGCATGGCGGAGTCAGGAAGCCAGGGAATATTTTGACCGAAAGTCCGTTCTGTTTGGGTTTGTCCGGGAGAGTTTCGACCGGTTGTCCAAACAGTATGAGGTGATGATGATCGAGGGCGCCGGAAGCGCCGCTGAAATGAATCTTCGGGATCGGGATATCGTGAATTGGCCGGTGGTGAAGATGGCGGATGCCGCGGTGATTCTGGTGGCGGACATTGACCGAGGAGGGGTCTTTGCCCAAGTGATAGGGACGATGGATCTGTTGGCACATGAAGAGCGACGCCGGGTGATCGGGGTGATCGTTAATAAGTTTCGAGGCGATCTCACCTTGTTTCAAGACGGGGTGAAAATTTTGGAAGATCGGACGGGTGTGCCGGTCTTGGGGGTAGTCCCTTATCTGCGGAATGTGGAATTAGATCAGGAAGACAGCGTGGATATTGGGCGGTGTCGCCTGACGTCGTTCGGCCATGAAACCGTTAATGTGGCAGTCATCTTGCTGCCACACATGAGCAACTTCACGGACTTCAACGCACTGGTGGCAGAGCCTGACGTCGTTCTTCGCTATGTGTCGCATCGAACGATCTGCGGGGTGCGGATGTGATCTTCCTGCCCGGCAGCAAAACCACGATTGCCGATTTGGACTATTTGAAGGAACGTGCGTTTGATGCAGCCATTCATGATCATCGGGAACGGGAGAGAACTCGTCGGCCTTTGTGGTGGTTTTCAAATGTTAGGGTGGGAGGTGACCGATCCCCATAGTGCGGAAACTGGCGGGGCTTCGATGGGGTTTGGGATGTTAGACATCAAGACTGAGCTGGCCGAGGAAAAGCATACGGTTCAAGTGACGGCTCGGTCGTTGCTGGTTGAAAACGGCTGAGCATGTTTTGGTGACCGGGTATGAAATTCATTTGGGAAGGACGGAGAGAGGGAACGAGGCCTTTCCATGCTTTGAATTAATTTCGCAAGAAAAACCGTTGCCCGTTTCTCAAGAGCCTACGTGGAGTCGATCATTTGACGGGGCGATCAATCACGATGGTTTGGTATGGGGGACCTACATCCATGGGGTGTTTGATCGACCAGAATTCAGGCGGGCTTGGTTGAATCGGGTGCGTGTTCGAAAGCATCTTCCGCCGCTGGAAGGCGCCGTGTCCCAAGCCGTTTCATCGCGGTTGGAGCAGGCGCTTGATCGATGGGCCGATCATCTTGGCGTTCACCTGAATATGAACCCTATTCTTTCCGCCCTTGATATACCCAAGAGCCGAGTGTCCTGAGCGGAAAAACGGTCGGCAATTCCCTGTGGACCTTATTGTTCTTGAAGTTTTTTCTTTTCCTCACGTCGGTTGATCGTATTCTTTTTCCGGATTTGGTCATATTTGATTTTTATTAATTTATTCTTTTTTGCTAATTCGGCGTATTGGGCCATGATATCCCCCTGTTCAACTTTCTGGCCCTGGGTCATCTGGAGCATGAAAGTGTTGGTAATCGTTTGCTGGGATTCAACCTCGTGCAGTTCGCTTTTCTCCTCCCATTTGAGTGCAAAATCCTCTTCCATGTTCCGCCGTTCCCACTCTCTGATTTTTTAGCCGTTTCTGACTTCGGAAACGGTTTGGAGATTTCGTGTTCGAATGGTTTCCGTTTCTTTCTGTTCTCTCTCGTTCCATTGTTCTTCCTGTCTGGTGAGTTGGCCGCCTATAGGAGTGGCCAGGAGAAGTTGAGGATCTTTTGTTAATCCCAGGGAGGCGGCATGATCCATCGCCTTCGAATCCATTTCTTTCAGGAGGACATGCTTTTGGTCTTCGATGGCCATTTTTTCTTTATGGGCGATTTCAGCCGCTTCCTTTTTTAAACGAAAGAGTTGGTCCGAATAGGCCTTGGCGTCTTTTTCCAATACTTTGAGGGCTTCAGGGGTCCATTGTCTATCGGGAGACAAGAACAAACCCGTCAATTTTTTTTGATACTCGGCTTCCGCATTGGCAATTTTCGCTTCCCGTTCGGCCTCCAGTTCGACCTGTTTCAGTTCAAAGTCGAGGTCCAAATCTTTGAGGCGACCTTGATATTCTTTTTTGAGATTTGCCGTGAATTCCCTGAAGGATCTGGTGGCATCGGCTATTTCCCGGTTACGCTCGTTCTTTAATTCCTGGCGTTCTTTCTGAGCTGCCTGTCGTTGTTGCCGGAGTTCTTTGTCTTCCTTTGCTTCCACCAGATTTATCGAGAGAACGAATCCCAACACGAAGAGGAGAAGAGGTAAGGCGTTTTTCATGACACAACACTCCCTATCTGGCCCGCATGGTTGGTGCGAACCTCGTGGTGAGTAAGGGGATTCCACCAGGCATTCACAAGGCTTTGGTCCGTAGTGGAATCCTCGGCCGAAAATTCCTTAACGATTTAACCGGGCCATGTCAAGGAAATTCCAAGTGGACCGGCTTATGTGAACGATATTCGGTTGGATTGCCTTTGGGCATGTTGTCTTTAGAGAGAGATGATTGCCCCCACAGTGATACCCGATGTCCGGAAAGTGCTCACGGCCGAATCCGTTTTCCTGATCGAACGGAATTTGAAGCAGTTGGGGGAAGAGCGGTGGCGGGATTTTTTCGAGGTGTCCCATACTATGATGCCCATCATCAACTCGTTAAATGTCGTCTTACAGAAAAGGCCAATGAAGATAATCTCGATACCTTGTGCACTTACCGACGTGCGGTGATACGGTTGGAAGATGCCAAAGGCAGGCTCTTCACTCATCGCTTTTTCTTGACACGGGGTGATCGGGCGCCGATGGTGAAGAATTGAAAAAATTTCCCGATCTGTCAGGAAGTTCTCCGTGAGACCATTTCTTAGCGACTCCCTCGCAGGAGGGCAACATGATTGAACATGGAAGCCATGTGCGATCAGTCGGCAGAGAGAGTGTGATCTGTCCGAGATCAATCGATTCCCTTAATGGGCAACCTCTCCGTTGTGTTTGGCTCGTTTTTTGACAAGCCGTTCTTCGATCCATTTATTGATTCCCGCCCAACTGGTTAAACGATTTGTGTGCAAGTTAAAGGAATGTCCTATTCTTTCAAGAATCTCCACATGAACGTCTGGGGAGTTGGAGTAGAGCTGGGCTTCTATATCTGGCAGAAGGGGTGGAGCAATGACGTCAAATCTTCCGAGTTGAACCAGGACCGGTACATTGACCTTGTCGATACGCGTAAGGTCTCGAATGGCTTGAAAGTCACCTAACGCCATGGCTTCCAGAAGCGGAAGTCCTTCGATAAGCACCCCTCTCGAAAATTGGTCGGCTAAGAAACGATTATCGAAGTTGATGACCGGTTGTCTGGCGGAAGGGGTGAAGTAAAATAATTCTTCCCGGACGGAGTCAGGAAAACGGATATAAGGGTTGGCCAATGATGCGGCGACCAGCTCGGAACTCAGTGGAACGACATGGGGCGAAAACGACCATCCCGTGGCAATCAGAAAATCGACAATACCCGGAAATGTGCCGGTAGTCAGCACCGCGGTGGCGGTGCCCACCGAATGTCCGATAAGAACAATTTTGTCGAATTGTCCTCCGAGAGGATTCGAGAGAGCTCGTGCCGCAATGAGGACTTGGGCCAGGCTCGACACGCTTTCTGTAATGTTGAGCACATCTCCATCCGGAATACTTGAGCCACCGGTTCCTAACAGATCCAAGGCTAGGACCGGATATCCTTGACGTGCCATAAATCTGGCATAGGAGAAGCGAGACAATCGCCTGTGTGGCGGATCCCAATAGGTATGATTGTAGGTGAAGCCATGGATAAGCACTTGGAGGGTTCGATTTTTGAGAGATTGGGTTTGAATGCATTTCAGAAGGTAAAAAAGCGATTTGTGTCTTTTGCAAACGGAAAACCCCTGTGAGTCAAAATACAAGAACCCGGCCATCTGTTGTCCGGTCTTATCCCCAAGTTGAATAGGAAAAGACAATCTTTTGACGAGAACCGAATCGTCCGAGGGAATATGACCAAAGTCATTATGATCCTGGAAGGCAAGTTCGAAAGCTTCATCGATAAACGCTAAGGCCATCCCATTATGGGTTGGAAAAAAGAAGAAAAGTGAAAGGGTCAAGCATGCGCCGCTGATCAATGTTCGGTTAGCCATGAGGTCTCCTTGCATGAAATATTAAAAGCACATATACAGGGAAGAATTCCGAATGGGGTAGCGTGTAAATGCGTTTATGGAATACAGCCGCTTAGAAGATGAGTCTTTATTTGCAGTAAGCCAATTCCTGGCATAGTCGGGAGAGACCATACTTGGCGGTGGAATGGCTCGTCGGAACCTGATTTGAGATTATTAAGAAATGTTTGTAAAAAGATCAACGAACGAGTTCAAAGGAAAAAAAGGGGATATTTTCGTTGTCAATCAATGGATTGGTTGCCATATGATGCTTATCAGGAAGGTCCTCCGTGTTCTTAATGGACTGGCTCCTTGTCATCGGTGGCCGGACTTCAGAGGAGCATGACATTTTCATGATTTCTGTGAGTGGACAATCTGAAAGAGAATCATCGGTTGTTGCTTGACAAGGGTAGGTCGTCCTTCCTATTGTCCATTCCAACATGACGCGGAACACATGAAGGGAAGCGGGTGACAATCCCGCGCGGTCCCGCCGCTGTAACTGGGGACGAACCCCGCATTGCCACTACCCGAAGGAGTCAGAGGTAAAAAATAAGTAGTCGGGAGGGGATTTTTCATCTCCTCGCTTCCGGCTATTTTGCTTCTTTTTGAGGCTCGGGTGGGAAGGCGCGGATAGTAGGTTACAACCCAGAAGCCAGAATACCTCATGTGATCCAGAACCGAATGTTCCCTCGAGGGCTGGGGAATAGGTGAGGATGAAGAATCGGGTGCAATCCTCAAGGTTACACAAGCCTTGGGGATTTTTTATTTTGAGCCGAATGTGCCACCGCCGGTTGTGTCTCGTCTTGAGATGGAGCGGCATTCTGTTGTGGGGCTTGGTCACGTCGGCTGTCCTGGCCAACGGAACGGAAGGTGAATCCATGAAGCGGCGTCAGCAAGGCATTTTGACCGGCATGCCGTTCATGGCCAACATTGCGCCACGTACTTTTGTGGACGACCTTGACCGGAAGTTGTATCTGGCCAAACCTCCAACCCGGATCGTTTCGCTCGCTCCGAGTATTACGGAAATGTTGTTTGCGATCGGATTGGACCGCGAAATTGTCGGGGTAACGGATTTTTGTAACTATCCTCCCGAAGCTCTTGCCAAACCCAAGGTGGCATATTCCCAGCCGAATCTTGAAGCTTTGGTGGCGCTTCAACCGCAGTTGGTGTTGGCCCCTCCTTCGTTTCTTCGTGCGGATTTGCTTGCCAAGTTGGAACAGCTCAAAATTCCCATTTTTGTCCTCGAATCAAAAACCGTTGAAGGAATTTTTGGACACATACAGTTATTGGGCAGAATGGTGGCCCGTGTGCCGGAGGCCAATGCCTTTACGGCGAGCATGCGCAAGCAAGTCGGTGATCTCACCAAGCGAGTCGAAGGTCGCCCGCGTCCGACGTTACTCTATGTCCTCAATTCGGAACCCCTGATTACCGTGGGTCCCGGAAGCTTCATTCATCATTTGATTGAATTGGCCGGTGGGCGGAATGCGGCTGAACGGGCGAATGCCCCGTACCCGCGACTGACCATGGAAGAAGTTCTGACGCAAAATCCCGATATTTTGCTCTTTCCGGTCGGGGAATATGAAGGGATCCCGCAAGCCGAACAAGATCGATGGAAACGCTGGGAAAGTCTCCGAGCGGTGAAAGAAGGCAAATTATTTCAAATCAAAAGTGATTTATTGAATCGCCCTGGTCCTCGCGTCATTGAAGGGTTACGAGAGTTGGTGATGTTACTTCATCCCGACGTCTCCTTGAGTGCGACCGTAGAGGAATCCCGTCCATAACTATGGTTCACAATCGATCCAGGCATTATGCTCAACGGTGTTTTATGGGGAACTGACCCGTGAAGCCCGCGCTTGATACCCCATCGCTTCGTCCGCCGTCTTCTGCGATAACTTCAAGGCATGCGCTTTCAACTGATGCGGCTGTTACACGGGTGTCGGTGTCATGTCCAATGCTTACCCGAAGGCGGTGGCTCCTTTGGGTGAGTTCGACCTGTGCGACGGCAATGGTCGTCTTTGTCGGGTGTTTGGGGTTCGGCACGCAAACCATTTCCTACTCAGAAATCATTGCCGTGATCATGGGAGCTGTGGCAGGCACATCGATAGATCAGCGTTTTGGCGATCCGACCTCAGTCATTCTTCTTCATGTCAGAATGCCTCGCGTGGTATTGGCTTTTTTTGTGGGCGGAAGTTTGGCCATGGTGGGAGTGGCCCTCCAGGCTCTCTTGCGAAATCCCCTAGCGGACCCCTTCGTGATTGGGATTTCCAGTGGGGCCGCGCTGGGGGCAGCCATTGCTCTCCTCTTTGGTATCGGGGTATCCGTGTGGGCGGTGTCCGCCTTGCCGGTTTGTGCATTTACGGGCGCCCTGGTATCACTCATGATCATGTATCGGATTTCTTCGGCTCAATTTGGTTTTTCCGTGTATACCCTGTTGTTAGCGGGCGTCGTGCTGAATGCGATTTTTTCGGCTTTCATTATGTTTCTCACCAGTATTGCGGAACCGAATCGGGCCTTTGGCATGTATGCCTGGCTGATGGGCACCTTAACCGGACCCAATTGGACCACATTGGGGATGTTGGCTCTGTATCTGGGAGCGGGATTATTTGTGTTGGGCCGGCATGCCCAATCGCTGAATTTACTGACACTCGGCGAAGAAACCTCCCGCTCTTTGGGAGTCGACGTCGAAGGAGTGAAGAAGTCGGTCTTTTTGGCTGCGGCGCTTCTGACGGGAGCGGTGGTGAGTTTTAGTGGGATCATTGGCTTCGTGGGACTCATCATTCCTCATGCGGTGCGATTGGTCGTTTCGGCCGATCATCGCCT
>JALDRK010000039.1 GCA_031315915.1 Nitrospirales bacterium | reverse complement strand
AGAGAGAAGCGTATAGGGTATTAGCTCGCCTTTCGGCGGGTTATTCCCTTCTCGAGGGCAGGTTACCCATGCATTCCTCACCCGTCTGCCACTTTACTACCGGGTTGCCCCGGATTCTCGTTCGACTTGCATGTGTTAGGCGCGCCGCCAGCGTTCGTTCTGAGCCAGGATCAAACTCTCAAAAGAAATTCATTTTTCAAGGGCCGCCATTTCAATACACTTGGTCTACTGTTCCATCCAGTTATTCAATTTTCAAAGAACTATTTCTCAAGGCGAATCTTGATTATATGAAAACACCCTGACGCTGTCAAATAGAAAATCAACAAACTAAAAATATTTTTTATGGGCGGGAAATAACTGAATTTGTGAGAAAGGAAAATGCCTGTTGACTTTTAGAAAGTGACGTTTCTTGGGCTCCATAGCCTTCTCCGTTCCAGAGAAATAACCTTCCTATATTCTCAAATAAATAGTGGGCGATCCATCATCACAGTATTTTGCATCCGATATCTTGCGATAAGGCTAACAGGTTGAGAGAGAAGGCATTCTCTTTCCATGATTTTTCCGGTCACCATAGATCCGCATCTCCATGATAGTGGCGAGGATTGAAAAACCTTACGTGAGGATGCTTAAAAAATCCTATTAACAACATGCCGGCGACAAACCCACCGATGTGCGCAAAGAACGCCACTCCCCCACCCGCACCGCCACGACTCATCCCTCCACTCAACACTTGCATGACAATCCACAAGCCCAATACGAGACCGGCAGGGACATACATGAGCCTGGTGAAAAAACCCAAGGGGATCAGCACTAACACCCGTGCATGCGGATACAACAACAAATAGGCCCCCAGTATCCCGGAAATCGCTCCGCTGGCCCCTACCATTGGAATATTCGAGTGTGGATCAATTAATGCGTGGCTCAAGGCGGCCAATACTCCGCACACCACATAAAACACAATGAATTTTCCATGCCCCATGACATCTTCCACATTATCTCCAAAGATCCATAAATAGAGCATGTTGCCGATGAGATGCATCCATCCACCATGAAGGAACATGCTGGAAATCAAGGTGCCATAGGCGGGGAGCATGACCATGTCCGTGGGTAATTGTGCATACCCAAAGACCACCGCAGGAATGGCCCCGTACATATAGACAAAAGCCTCATTCATGCGTGGAGGTAACGAGACCTCATACAAAAAAACCAGAACACACAGAGCGATATACGTCCATGTCATATAGGGAGTAGTCTTTGTGGGGTTATCATCTTTGAATGGAATCACGACTCCACCATGAGGCCGGGACTGAACGCTTAATACAAGCTACGAGCGGCTAGAAGAATGGGATGGAAGACTTTTGATGGGATCCAGGACATCGGCGGTATTCTCGTCAAGCAGTATGGAAAATCCTGCGGCGTGAGTATGGCCACCACCACCAAACTGGGCCGCGATCTCGGCCACGGAAATTCCACCTTCCCTGGAACGAAGCGAAAAAAATCGTCGCCGGTCTTTTTGATGCCAAATCACACAAAACGGATGGTTCCCAGAGAGCTGTTCGCCAATCTGGCTCGTCAAGATTGGAGAATGCACGACGGGCACCTCGTGTCCGGCAAATGACATCACGATCGCTTCCTTGACAATCTTCTCCAACAAAGAGTTTTCATAACGCAAAATCCCGGCTCCCTCAACCTTCAATGTCTCAAACTGGAGGCGGTCCCATACCGAAAACTCAAAAGGGTACGAGGACAAGGCTGCGCTAATTTCACGACTACTTTCCAATTTCCATTGCCACAAGTCCTTATCCTGCACATACTGTAAAAGCCAGGGCACCGGCTCCGCATGTACCCATTCCCAGGCCAAGACCGCTCCGCTTCGGGTCATATCAAAATACGCAAAAGGCAGATCGGCCAATGCCGCCTGCGCAGTCACGTGATGATCCAGAATATGCAGACTGGCAACCTGATCCGTCAAATCATCAATCGCATCCCGATGGTAGCTGAAATCCACCATGACCACATGTCGGTTCGCGAGTCCTTCCGGAGGAGGGAACCCGTGCTTGACTGGAACATAGCGTGCATGGGGAAACCGTTTCCACAGCGCCCACGCAGCTCCAAACCCATCCATGCACTCAGCATGATACAACACCACTTCCGGTGGCTGGACGTTCGATAGCTGGTCAAATATCTTCATTTTCACTTCTGGCTTCCGGTCGAGCTTACCATGTTGCTTTTGGATATCAAAGTTCGGAACGAGGCGTGCAACGGGTCAGTGGCAATTTCCCCGCAGGGAGATCACGAGCGTTCAACCAGTCGATACATTGGCGGAGCCGCCCAAGTTGTTTCCAGTTAAAACAAAAGACCAACCGGGGAAGATGCGCAATTTCAGGCTCATCCCATTCCTCCGTCAAGGCATCGCGTTGTTCAAACTTCCCGCGTTTCAGGATATCCGAAAACTCCTGGTTCAGTTGGTGAAGTTCCGATTCCAGCAATTGATGATGCAACCGGAGGACCATCCGACTCCCGACAATCCGTAACGAGTGATAATTCCGAAAGAAGCCATAAATTTCTTCAACGGCCGCTTCGGCGGAATGAACGACCTTGAACAATGCCAAATCCGTGGGACTAATGACGCCCCTTCCCACAAACTGGGAGCGAAAGAAATCCATCAAGCCTTTCCAATAATCACCACCTTCAGCTTCCACCAGCACCACCGGCATCGGATGCGTTTTGCCGGTTTGGATCAAGGTGAGCACCTCAAAGGCCTCATCGAACGTGCCGAACCCGCCGGGAAACACCGCCACCGCATGAGTTTCCTTGACCAGTAATAATTTACGGGTAAAAAAGTATTTCAAACTGATGGATTTTTTGTCATCCGCAATCAAGGCATTGGCAGCCTGCTCAAACGGCAACATAATATTCACACCAAAACTATGATCGCGACCGGCTCCTTCATTCCCGGCCTGCATGATTCCCGGCCCTCCGCCCGTGATCACCATGAACGCCTTTTGACGAAGCAATTCACCAAGACGGAACGCCATCTGGTAGTTGGAATCATCCGGTTGCGTGCGGGCCGACCCGAAAATACTGACTTTTCGCACATCGCGATATTCCCCGAACACCCGAAAGGCATATCGCAACTCCTTTAACGCCCGATGGAGAATTTTGACATCCAACACATCCGCATCCGAGTGATGCAGCTTCAGCACACTCGATACCATTTCCTTTAACAGGAGGGTCCGCAAATCTCCTGATGTATCTGCCCAAAGGTCTGAAATTTTCTGTACAATCGTCCCAACCTCATCATGGGACTCAGCCGCGTGGGCCCGAAGTGGGGGTTCAAGAGTCTGAAAAGAAGATACGGAGTCGTTGTTTGACATGACCATGGTCCTATCGTTTATTCATATGAAACCCATTGAAAAACGGGACTCGACTCTGGCACCCTCCAGAGACTCCCGCCGTCTTGAATCTAAATGTGGGATGTGGAATAACCTTAAATAATCTGCAGCAACTTAAATACATTGTCGGCATAGACAGAACCCAACTCAAGCGACGTCCATGAATTCAAAGACAGATTCCCCTTCTTCATTCTGGCAACGGCTGCCACAACCCATTATCGGATTGGCCCCGATGGACGGAGTCACGGATTCCGCCTTCCGCCATATTGTGGCCCTGCATGGGAAACCGGATATCACCTTTACCGAATTTACCAACGTCCATGATATTTGTTCCGGAAGACTCAAAGCCCTCGATAGTCTGCGATATTCGGAAGTGGAACGTCCCGTGATCGCGCAAATCTACGGGAAGGAACCTGCTTTATTCTATCAAGCCGCGCATGTGGTCTGTGAGCTGGGATTTGACGGGCTGGACATCAACATGGGCTGCCCTTCGAAAAATGTGGCCTCATCTGGGAGTGGCGCCGGACTCATTCGCACGCCCACTTTGGCGTTGGAACTGATTGGGCAGGCTCGAAAAGGGACCCAAGATTGGGTCGCCGGCCAAACACTGGAGCAAATCGGGCTGAAAACCAAAGCCTTGGAAGCCATCGATCACCTCAAAAGAGGTCTTCAGCCGGCAGCAACAGCAACTCGGATGACCATTCCTTTATCCGTCAAAACCCGCATCGGCTTTGATCGGAACATGATCGAAGAATGGAGCGCCTGCTTGATTCAGGGGCGCCCGGAGGTGATTTCCATTCACGGGCGCACGCTGTCGCAAATGTACCGGGGGCAATCCGATTGGGAGGCCATCGCCCTGGCAGCCGGCTTGATCCAGCCGCACGGGATTCTTGTCTTAGGCAATGGAGATATCCAAAGTTTGCGGGAAGCCTCGGTACGTATTCGGGAATCGGGGACCAACGGCGTGTTGATCGGCCGTGGGTCTCTCGGTAAACCATGGATATTCCACGGGATTCAGGAGGTGCGAGCAAGCTTTCACACCGGTGAATCATGTTCTGCCCCTCCCCATGTCCCGAACCTGGAGGAAACATTCCGGATCATGCTTGAACACGCTTCCTTCTTTGAGCGGGTTCATGGGCCGGAGCGTTTCGTACGGATGCGCAAACACCTGGGTTGGTATTGCTCCGGCTTTCCCCATGCCGCCACCATGCGTGCCCAGCTCGTTCGCACCCATTCCACCCTGGATGTCTTGAACCTGGTGAACCAGTATCAGGCTCGAGCCCTCTACAGCCGGGGAATGGAAATTCCGGCAACGCTCACTGCCTCTTAAATGTCCGGTCCTCATCTCATCCTGGCCTCCACGTCGCCGCGTCGAAAAGAACTATTTAATCTGCTGGGCATTCCATTTGAGATCATTCCTCCTTCCACCATTGAAGACGTTCAGGGTCAAGAAACCCCGGTCGATCATGTCAGCCGTCTAGCCAGGGAGAAGGCCGGCTCGGTAGCCAGTCATTATCCAACCAGTCTCGTCATCGGCAGCGACACCGTCATTGAATTGAATGGCGACATCCTGGGAAAACCGGCTGACCTGAATGAAGCCCGAGCCATGCTGAACCGCTTGCGCGGCCGATGTCATCTGGTGCATACCGGCCTGGCCTTGGTAGCCAAGGCCAGGCAAATAGAGGACACCTGGGTAGAAACCGTCAAAGTCTGGATGAAAAACTTTTCAGATATCGACTTGCAGACCTACCTAAAAACCCAGGATAGCCTGGGGAAAGCAGGCGCTTATTCCATTCAAGGAGAAGGCGCGTACCTCATCGAAAAAATTGAGGGGGATTACCCCACGGTCGTGGGATTGCCGTTATGGAAGACCGCCAAACTCCTTGAACAAGCCGGAATAGACCTGCTTAGGCCGGTAGAAGAAATTTATCGAACAAAACCGTATGCGAATTGGAAGGATTTCGGGTAGCCGGGTTTCGGCCCGGCAGCCGAGGCACTTTTCTTTCGGGAAAAGTGCCCAAAACCATTTCCGCCAGGGCATGGCCTCTTCAAGGTTCCTTCGCCACCGTCCCGAATCATGATGGCGAGGGAACTCGCTACGCTCAAACAACCCCCGCCAAGAAGTTAATTCGGGACGCCAGCTCAGCCACGCCCAAGGCGCGAATTAATCCATCAACAAATCAAGTTTTCAAGCTTGGATACACACTACTAAAACACTATACTCATACCTGAACCTAACAAATTGCAGAAGAAAATTTTATGAGTCATGGAACAATTTTCCTCCAAACGGTCGTATCTTAAATAATAGCCACAGAAAGAACGACCAGGGAGGCAAAATGGCAAAGCAGGCAATTGAATCCGATGAAGAATTTGAGAAAAGAATTATCCAAGACGAGTTATTTGTTGAGGGAAAAGATCCCAATGATGAGTTTCCTAAATGCACGAACATCTCAGCTGGAATGCTTTTTTATAAATTCATCCCTCGGCCCTCCAAGCCCTCACCACCAGAATTTGTCCACATACCTTTTAAATCCAACTCATCTTTTTCTCGCAAGAGGGACCTGAGAGTTCACAATACAATAGCCCAATGGAATATTTGTTGGGAGGCAGCTCAGGAACGCCCAGAGTTATTTTTTCAATTGGGAAAGCTACCCTCCAGACTTCAATGGTTGCGCAAGCATTCCAATAGGAATATTTATTTACTTCCTGGCAAACCTTATCCCCGATATTATTCATATGTGCTTCTATATCATCTCCTTGGACCCAAAACTCTTAAACAATTCGGCTTGCCACTTTTAAGGCAAGGGCATTGGCCTTTCATGATTTATAATTGGCTTTTGGAGAGACTCCTTCCCAATGATTTTGAGAATTTTCTGTCACAAGCTTTTGCCTACCATGTCTGGCCATTATTAAATTCAGGCTCAGGGGCTTCCGCATTCAGCAAATCGGATCCACTCCGCGTTTTAGCTCACAATTTGGATTTTTGGATGCCCTACTCCTATCAAGTGTCCGAAGAAATTCTTCGTCAGTTTGGCCGATGCCCCTTTGAAAATCAAAAGCAAGTTAGAGATTTGAAGAAATTACGCCAAAACCTTAAAGGCGAGGTTCTGATTGATCGCCCCCTTAAGGGGGGGACCCTTTGGCAAGGGCAGGAGGAGGCCTGGGAGGTAACCAAAAGCATTGTGGACAAGGCCGACTCCCACGGAAAACTCAGGGGGATAATTGAAGCAATTAGATCAAATAGGGTGGAAGAGGATTTCTCCTCTTGTTGGTCTTATGCTCGTGAAGACTTCGAACGGAAGCTTTATCACAAGCGTTCAAAAGTAAAAGTGAAATTTGTTGAACTTGATGAAACAATTCCGGTCCATGGACCGGATTCTGAAATTCATGAAAACCTTCTTTGGCAAGATTTTCTATCGATTTTGAATGTGAAAGAACATCAAATTGTGGTCCTTTTAAGAAATGGTGTTACTAATTTAACTGAGATCGGTAAAGAATTGGGGTATGCAAACCATAGCCCTGTGTCAAAATCACTAGCCAGAATTAGAAAAAAAGCCCTTGAGTTCATAAGGAATTAATTGCGTATCGTGGGGAAATGGGGGAAAGGTGGGGTTTTTTTAAGGATTGGACCATACATTTGGAGTTAAAAAAATTGGTCTGTTACTTTTTTATCCACTCCGCCTTGGGCGCGACTGAGCCACAGGGCCAAATTCGACGTCTCTGGCTGCGCCTGTTCGAGCGAAGCGAGTTGCGCAGCCATGATGATTTGGCCCTGCGGGAAGGAAACCCGAAGGGGACGCGCGCGGGCGGAGATGGTTTTGGGTCCTTTTGCCGAAACAAAAGGACCTCGTTGGCGGGGGCGAAACCCCGCATACTCATAAAACACAAAAAAGAGGCGGCCTTCACTTAGGGCCGCCTCTTCAGCAAATCCAATATTGGATATGAGTTACATAAACTTCATGAACTTTTCTTTGGCCTCTTCCATGACCTGCGCCGTGATTTCCGACTGACCCCGCTCCTTGACTAGGCGTTCGATCTCCCGCCGGGCCATTGGGCGAATAAAGTCGGGAATGTTTTCCAACCGTTGCTGCGCTTCCGGCGTCCATTTGATCCCTTCCGTGGAGGCATTCTTGGAATCATCCATCACTTGCAACGTCACACTGGTAAAGCCGTTTTTCCGGGCATAGGTTTCCACGCTGCTTTTGACCATCGGCTGGACAAAGGAGGGCAATTTGGCGAGTTTTTCCTGGGCGTCCGGCGTCCAGAGCAATTGCTCACCGGCTGGTGGCGCCGGGGTGCCCGTGGCACCCGTTGAACCCAAACCCATTTGGGCGACCATGGCCGAAAAGGGACATCCACTCCCTTCCGAAGATGTTCCTGGTGCGCACGCGCTCGCAGGCACTGCCGAAGCGGCGGGGGCTTTGGCTGCTGCCGGTTGGCCGCCCTGAATCTTTTCGTTCAAATAAGCGGCCATTTGTCCCATGCCCGCCGACACCTTGTCCTCTAACCCCCCTCGGGTCATTTCCAACGGTTTTGGTGCTTCGGTTCTCCCACCCAACTGAACCCCCAGGGAGGAGACCATCTGGGTTTCGCCGGGATTGGTCACCATGGAAAATCGCGATTGGCACGAAGGACATTCAAAAAACACTCCCAGGGAGCCTTCAGCCGGTTTTTCGACCTTCTCGAAGGTCATATAGGTTTCGCATTTGAGACAGACAAATTTCATATCGTTTCCCTTCTGACCGTCGGCGAAGGCCAACGATCGCTTCGAGACGTTACACTTTCCCGTCTAACACCTGCTGATAATCCAACAAGGTATGAATTTTTTTGGCAATGTCCTGATATTTCGCAACGGTGGAATTGTCCCCATCCAGGATTGGTTCCCCTTTATCGAACGTGCGGGCAAAGTTCCGATCAAACGGTATACGGCCCAAGAGCGGCAGGCCCAAGGCCTCACACATGGAGTCCGTGTCCCCCTCAAACAAAGGATTTTCCTCTCCGCAGGAAGGGCAGCGGTACTGGCTCATATTTTCAACCACTCCCAGAATCTGGATACCCAGTTCCTGGGCATACGCAATGGACTTTTGGACGACATTCGAGGCCACCTCGGACGGCGTCGTGACCACCACCGCCCCGGATAAGTCAGGAATGAGTCCCGCCAGAAGGGGTGGTTTATCAGCCGCTGCTCCAGGGGGCAGATCGGCCAGCAAATAGTCCAATTCCCCCCAGACCATATCGGAGAGAAATTCTCTGATCACATTCATTTCCGTGAGCCCCAGCCAGACCGGGCTCAGGTCCATCGGACCTTTCCACCTGACGGGAGCATTCTCTTGTAAGAGAAAATCCATCGAGGCAACTTTAATGTTTAACGGACCTGTCGGCGGCACGGCCCCATCCGGGGTATCCAATAAGCCCTTGCCCCGCATGCCCAACATTTGTGGAACACAGGGTCCATTAATATCCACATCCAGCAGCCCCACCCGTTGGCCCATGCGGGCGAAGGCCAGGGCCAGATTTACCGTGGTCATGCTTTTTCCCACCCCGCCTTTGCCGCTCATGACCACCACCTTGCGGCGGATGCCCTTCATCCGGGACATGACCAGTTTGGTTTGGGTCGAAATCTGCTCGACCACCTTGGCATCGTCGGAATAATGGAGTTTATCCAAAATCGTTTTCAGGTCTTTTTGTTGACTCATCGTCTTCGCCTTACTGTCAAAAGTATCAATAGGTAGAAACCAGGAAACACGGTAGCACAGCATTTTTTCCAGCGTCAAACCAATGGTCGCTCAATTAGCGAGAGGTGGGAAAAGATTAAGGGTTAATGTCAAATAAGGAGAGGAATGATCACTATTAATGATTTGAACGGCGGTCTTCCTTCATATAGTCCTTTTGTTGAGCATGGATTTAGGTTGACGGGAACCCTTAATCTGGCTCCGGCCAAATTCCCATGTCTAATGGTCGCAGGAAAAGACCCATTCCGCTTCATGTTTTTTGGCCACAATAGCTCGTTCTTCCTTGGCACCCGGCCCCATCGGGCCATCCAGGACGACATACCAGGGTACCGGCTGGTTCGCTGGAATTTGATTAAGTGGGATCACCCCAAAGCTTTCTTCAGGGATTTTGATCCGGTTTTTATTTTTATCGTCGTAGTAAACGGCCGTCATCCCGTCATAGCCCAGCGAGGCAGGCACATCAAACCCGAACTCTAAATGACCCCACTCAAATACCGGCGTTTCGTCACACACCACCCCTCCTCCTGGAAGTAAGGCAACAAAATGACTGACGACATGGAAGACCGCCGTCGTCTCCACATCCCCTCGGAAAAAATAGTCCAAGACCGCAGCGGAATAACCCACTGCCCGTGGGATGAGGTTGATGGCTTGGGCCTCATATACTAGGTCATCAAGCCGGAGTTGATTGAGCAAATCCAATTCTAAATTGGTAAGTCGAAATTTGGAGAAAGATTGGTTGCCCGTATATTTCGCAACACGGGCTTTGAGCTCGGACGGAGAGCCCAGTCTGGACAAGGTAACATATTGAAGACCGAACGGAATGGTCGTTGCCGGCACAAGTTCCGCTACACTTGGATGAGGAGGGGTGAATTTATTTTGACCAGCCACCGTATCATCACTGAAAAAGTTCGCGTTAGTATATTCAGCCAAGCCCGATTGCCCTCCCAAGGTGGCTTCCGGATTAAGTCCCGTCGTGTTTATGTTGTGATCAAAGAGATTAGAAACAGGTTTCTCTGAATGTGTGGCTCCAACTTGTTGAAGTATGGACGGATCAGGTCCAATAGCACCACCTCCCAAATAAGAGCTCACACTTTGTTTTTCCATGTAATCGTGAATACCATCATCATCTCCGAATCCGAAAAAGGAAAGATGGGGATCATTACGCACGTGAGCGGGGCTAGCCATATCTTGAAGAAGATGCATTACTTGCCCTAATGCCCGGAATGTTTTCCCCCAATTTTCGTCTCGCTCTGCTTTTGTTGGGGAGGTAAGGGCTCTAAAGTAATACTCTCGAGCATCATTCCAAGACCATGGACCACCAGGAAATTGATCTCCCACTGGTCGAAGACTCCAATCAATAGCTGAGGAAAATCCCCCCAATCCACTATTCGAAATAGGATCATGAAAATGTCGTGCTGGCCTAAGACTCTCATCCTCAGTTTCACTCCCCTCTACCATCCATTGCCTAGCAGTCATTCCATTAAACGACGCATTTAAACCACCTTCAACCCCTAAGTTATCAATAAGGTATGCATCGAGAGAGGGGCCTATTACTTCATTTGCCTTCTCCGTTAGTTGTCGGTGAGTATTCACCTCAAAGGCTTCCAGAGGTTCACAAGAAATAAGATTTGTGCCCAATCCTAGAACAAAAAGTGAAAAATATACATTCATGCCCTTTTTTAAAAAGGAGAAAGAACATTTTAAAATATCAACGAAAAACCATGACCTTTTGAACGATCCTAAATTTCGATTAGCAAAAAACCTCAGACCCCTCATGGTTCTACTCCTTTTTATTTTTGGCCTCATCATGCTAGTCATTCAAATATTTCAAAATTACGGAAAACTCAAATCATATTTCCTATTAAATTCAGGTCCTATTGATTTTCACCCTTAACTGAGATTCTCTTAAGATCAATGAAATATCCAACAACCCAACCCCCTACCGCATACATAGCGGTACCAAAAAAGGAAAAGAATAAAATGTAAGAGAAAGGTCCAGAAAGCATTTTTCCCACTTGAGGAACTCCAAGGACAATGAGCGACAAGGGAAGGTCAATGAAGAAAACAACCCCTGCCTGCCCCTCTCCAATTCCACCGCTGAGAACCAATACCAGTACTACGGTACAAAGATGAAAAAGAAATCCAAAGGAGGAAAGAATTACCCGCCATTTATACCTTGGCCAATTTTTTGCCATTTTTCCCCAATCCTTTTCTTGCGATTTACTTAAGAACCTTTACCCGTTTCCTAATAATTCCGGATTCGCCATTGGCCGTCCTCATCAAGGATGAATTCTACTTCTAGTGGAAATTGAACTGTGCCGAGGGTCAAAGGAGCCGCTCCTTGGGCCACCACCGTCGACCCTGCCCATCGGTCAGGTGCAAAGGGAACCGAAAAGATGGATGCCAATTCAGGCAAATGATTTTTCAGAACATTCCAATCATGGCGCATAATCTCTCGTTTACTCTTGACGATAAATTCCAACGCCTGTTCGATCTTCCCCTGCGCCAACACGTCCATCATGCCTGACCATTCGGCATTGAGCCGGACTTCCATCGCAACAGGATCTTCGACTAACACAACCGAGGAAGCTTCGAACGTGTTGCTATCTTCATCGGTCACAACGACTTTCGGGAAGTAGAGCCCAGGCTGGGTAAAGTTGAACGTTTGCTCGAGAAGATTCGGTCCCTGAGCATCGATGGTGCCATCGCCTTGGTAATCCCATTGAATCTGGGTTATCGGTTGCTCAAGGTCAGCATCAAGTCGCAGCCTGACCAGACTAGGCGCCACATTCCGATCCGGTGACACTCGCAGTTGAACCTGGTTGCTTGGAATTTCCGTGGTGTGGACTTGAATGGTGGAAGACGCCCGCTGCCCACAGACATTAGTGGCTTCCACGACAACGGTGGTAGGTCCAAGCGTTCCCGTTCCCTCCCGGACGGGCACCTGATCGACAGCATAGGCAGTTCCGAACACCTTGCCCGCCTGTTGATTGACGATCACCCCAACTGGGCTTGAGCCGCTGGTCATGACGGTCCCTTTTACCATCATTGTTGATTGATTGATGGTACCATTGGCCAACGGAGCGTCAATGGTCACACCTAAACAATTGGCAGTACAGGCAATATAAGCTTGGACCTGAGAGCCGATCGGACCTGAGAGCCGAAACTCAAGATCATTCCGTGCTTGAACCAGGATCGGCTGAACAATCTGGTTATGAGCTGCAGTGAAATCTTGTGCCCTGATCACTTCCATCCCATTCAGCAGGACGACACCTTGGATCACGCGATTGGCTCCGCCTGCCAGACCATTGATTACGACAAGTTGGTATTGAGCGGCAGGCTCGCAATTTGAAAAATTCGCTTTGAAAAGTTCCTCTCCGTTCGCTTGCTTGACCCATTCTACCGGACCCCAAATTGGCGTGAGATAGGTTGGAGTTGCGGAACGAATGACGGTGAGATTCACCGTGTTGATATGACCGACTCCATCCACCGCGGTCACGACAAGGGTATTGGGGCCTTCTTGTAACGGTATGCCATCCGCAAGGAACACTCCATCCGTGACGGTAGCCGGAATGCCATTAACCTCTACCGTGCCCGTTGGGTCACCCACGAAGCCGGTAACGGTAATCGGGCTCGCTCCCACCACACTTCCTGCTGCCGGGCTGGTAATAACCAAAGAGGGCAATGCCAACGGTGCCGAAGCCTGGGCTGTGATGACGACAGCATCGGGAGTACTGGAAGCGAAGCCATCGGAAACCATCAGGGCGGTCACATACGTTCCTGGCACATCAGGAACAAGAGTCGGTCGAGCAAAGGTGGGATTTAAGATGGTGGCGCTACTTCCCAAAGGGCGACTGTCCAAACTCCATTGAAAAGTCAGGGCATTCCCGTCTGGATCGTGCGACCCACTTCCATTGAGCGAAACCAGGGAATGAACCGGCACACTTTGATCCTGTCCGGCATCTGCCACCGGAGGAGCGTTTCCGGTCATGATGGTGACTGTGGACGGATCACTATCTTCCATCCCATCATTGACGATGAGCTGAGCCACGTAGATCCCGGGCAAATCCGCAATAAAAGTCGGCTGAACCGTGGATGTTCCCGACAGGATGGCAACGCTTCCGGTTGGCATCGCGATAAGTGCCCAATGAAATGTCAATGAATCGTGATCGACATCCAGGGAATTGCTGCCATCAAGAATGACTGCCGCACCGACCGGTACCGTTTGATCCGGACCTGGATGAGCTACCGGCTTGGAATTTTGGGTGTTAATAAGAACGGTGGACGGTGCACTGTCCTCACGTCCATCGTTCACAATCAGCTGAACCTGATAGGTTCCCGGTTTATCTACCTGAAAACTTGGTGAAGGAGAAGTTGGCTGGGAAAGGACTGCGGTACTTCCGCCGGGTATATTCACGAAGGACCAATTGAAACTGAGCGAGTCCCCATCTACATCATGCGAGCCGTTTCCATCTAAAATAACTGACTGTGTGACCAAGACCGTTTGATCGGGTCCGGCTTGAGCCACGGGAGGCGAATTGATCGTGGTGATGGTCACGGTATCGGGTGCGCTATCTACCGTTCCATCATTGACAATCAGTTGAACGGTATAGCTACCAGGCGCATCGATAGCCAATATGGGCATAACCGCGGTTGTCTCAGACAGATTAGTCGTACTCCCCGGCGGTCGAGAGAGCAACATCCAATGATAGGTCAGCAGATCTCCATTGATATCCGTAGAGTCCGTCCCGTCAAGCTGCACAATCGTCCCCACAGCAACCGTCTGATCCGCCCCGGCTTGAGCAACAGGTGAAGCATTGCCGCCCTGCCCCAACCCGAATCCACCTTCCAAAACGATTGTGGAGTGATTTCCCATGCGCACCCATTTCCCTATAAACGCCCCTGTGGCACGGCTGTCCGCTTTAACTCGTAACAGGCCATGGGGAGCATAGACATTGGCGCGTATCGTACTCCCTTCCCCAAACTTCACCGCTTCCGGCGTATCATCAATGCCGCCTGTTGTTCCATTAATGCCAGTACCAATAATAATGACATCGGCGGCAGTCAGAGTCCCTGCACTAGGGGCAGGACCGATAACCGAGTGCCGATTCGTGTCGATCTGACCATTCACCCGAATTTCCACGGGCGCGGAGGCGAGCACTTGAGCGGCTTCACGAATATCCCATTCCTTAAAATGATATAGGCCGCCGGAGAGAGTCAGGATGCCACCTGAACGAATTTTAAGCCGACCATAGTGCCCAGCCTGAAGCACGAGTCCACCTTGGGCAGGAACATCGATATCCTGAGATCCCGGATGAACCGATGGAACGGGTGGCATTTGAGAAACTAACGGAAGGGTAATTGGCGTCGTCATCGTACCGTGAATCTGTCCGGGTCCTAAAAGTGTATTGAAGAAAACATTCTGCACCTGCGACCCACTCTTCAAACGGACCGTATCCCCCAAGATTTGACTCGCGCCGCTTTGAACCACGACATCATGACCGATGGTTACCTCTTGTTCTCCATTCAGAAAGGGGCCTTCGCTACCCTGATTGGCTCCGATATCTCCACTGAGGATCGTACTGCCCTGCCGAATCCATACTCCTTCATGACCCAATACCACGAAGTCTTGGGCTATAGCTCCTCCAATGGGAAAGGCAATACACCAGAGAAAACCTAAACCCACAGTTCCCCAGTAGCGCTTCATTTTTTGAACGGAATTCATGTCTTCGCTCATTCGGGCATTCCCTTCGCTAGTGTCATATAGTCCAATTTATGGACCCAGAAACATTAGAATTTTTAACGTTGCTTTTTCTCCATCAACGACCCCTCTCCCTACACTCTTCACCGAATACTTCCGGGCTTGATCAATCCCTACCCTTATCTCAAAGAAGGGAAAGGAATTAGCGGAGCGATGCGGAAGTATGATGAGGGAAAAAGAGAGCGCATATTCCTCGTTAGGAGGGGATATTCGCTTCTCCTATTGTTTGAAATTCAGGAGGAAAAACTTGGGTGGGTTTTTCACCAACTGGACGAATTGAATGCTTTGACAGGTGATTTCAGATAGAAAGTTGGTAAGGATTTAGAAGGAAGAATGCGGAATGAAAAACAGAGCAGGACTTTGACTACATTCAATAATTTGAAGAAAAGCGTTTTTAAAAAAATGCGAGGGTCAGGAATACTCTTGCAGGACGGTCACGCCCAGGTAGCGGAGGCGACGGAAGTATTCTGAGGCGTCTTCAGGCAGGTCGGAAAAGAGGGGTTCCAATTCGGCCAGACAGTCCCGGAGCATTTCGACTCGGGGTTCATCTAATTGGTATTCATCCAGGAAATAGGTCAGGCATCCACCGATGACGGTATCCAAGGTCATGAGTTGACCTTCATCCCCGCCCAGAGTGGTCGGCCACTCGTCCGTTTGATGGACTTTCCAAATATCTTCGATTTTTTGACGATCGCTATCGGTCATGCCGCACCTTCGCACCTTTCTTCACACGTGCTGCTCATCCACGTGTTGTGGTGTTGTGCTTGTCTCTTGCGTCTTACGGATCTTGTCCCCAATTGAGTGCGTCCAACAGGAGAACCGACAGGGTACATAATCCCAGGCCCCAGATTCGATAATCAACCGGCTCCCGCTCCAAACACCATTTCACAATGCGAAGTCGCCAGAGGTCCGATCCGGCATACAGAAACACGCCCTTCACAATCATGCTGAACCCGACCACCAGCCACAAGGGTTGGTAGGCAATTTCCCATGTGCCCACTAAGAGGAAAGCTCCAAGGAGCGCAGCCAAGCCGCCCCAGCGTAAAAATCCAGGGGATGCCCCAATAGATTGCCGAAGGGTGGCAATGACCCGCTCAGGGGAAAAAATCAACGCGATGCCATCAGCCATCCACAATCCCGCAATAAAGAAGAGAAGAAAAACGATCACAATGGCCTGGTCCGCTGGAAGAACTCTTTCATCCGGTTAGGTTTATATATAGCGGTGGGCGCTCGCGCCCCCTGCCGCATCCAATTCATACAGTAAGGGCGCTCCAGTGGGAATATTCAATTCCAACACTTGCTCTTTGGATAAATTCTCCAAATGCATGACCAATGCCCGAAGGCTGTTGCCATGGGCGACGATCAGCACGGTTTTATTGCCTTGTAATGTCGGGCGGATCTGTTTCTCGAAATACGGCACCACCCGTTCGGCAGTATCCTTGAGGCTTTCCCCGCCCGGAGGCCGCACATCAAAGCTTCGCCGCCAGATCTTCACTTGCTCTTCGCCGAATTTCCGAACGGTTTCCGTTTTATTCAGGCCTTGCAGATCCCCATACATCCGCTCGTTCAACGCTTGATGTTCCTGAATGGGCAGATTCGTCTGCCCGAGGACCTCCAATACCAAACGTAACGTGTCCTTTGCCCGTTTCAAGACGGAGGTAAAAGCACAATCGAAACGAAAGGAGGCCAGCTTTTTCCCGGCTTCACGAGCTTCCTGCTCGCCCTTGGGTGACAAGGATACGTCGACCCATCCCGTAAATCGATTTTCTAAATTCCATTGAGACTCTCCGTGACGAATCAACACCAACTGCGACATGTCATTCCTCCCTTGCTTTTACCCCATGGGTCGGGTTCCTGTTGCTCTTCACATGATTGCCCTTGCTTTGATCTCCGGCGAATCGTACCATGACCCCATTTCCTCTTTCCCGATGGCCTGAAATGCCCACCGATCCTACCAAATGGAGTCAATTCGCCGAGTGGTGGACTGCCTTGGCTCAGCATCATGGTGTGGCCGATCGTGCAAAAATCCTCTTCCAAAACGGTCTGGGGGCTCAAAAAGCCCTGGATCGAGCCGCCCAGGAGGGGGCCGACCTGGATTATATCCTGTTTACCCTCATTCGGCACTGGATTCCCCCCGTGTTGCCACCAACCGGGAAGGAACGATCCGCAAAACACGATTCCGATTATTGGCTGGAATCTGAACAGATTTTGAAAGCCGCCGTCCAACGATTGCGCGAATTACGCCCCGTGATCGACATGCTGACGACGCCCAATCCCCTGGATGCTCCTCGACCAGAGGCGCAACCGCAAGTGGAGGTTGAACTGGCCAATATGCTGGAAGGCATCGCGGAAGTCGTTGGAGGATACGGGGGGCCGGACTATACATCCATCATCAAAAATTTCGATCCTATTCCCCTACGACAGACCCAACCGTTTAAGCATAACAAAAAACACAGCGCCGAACTGTGGGTTGTCTTTTTGCTCAAGGAACATTTCCGGAGTCTGGGGTTGGGAAAAGATCGAACCTGGAAAGTGATCGCGGACCTCGTCAAGGCGGCCCATATTTTTCATCAAGACGAACAACCCGCAACGCCGGAAGCCCTCAAATCCTGGTGGACGAAAAACTGGCCGCGGACCTACACCCTTTTGACGGAAAAAGGGGAACAGAATGAGGCTAAACTCAATGCGTCTCAATCAGATTACGAGTGGTTTCAATCCTGGTTTACCTGGCAAACCGCCACGTTTAATCCGGCGGCTCCGTCCTCCCGGTAGCTTCCATCACTGACATTTATAAAAATTTTTGTCGAAGGGGCGCCCCTTCTTCCGTGGGCACAGGTAACTCAGGAGGGCCTTGTTGAATAGCCGAGATCAATACCCCAATCATCAAGAGGTGTAGGGCCACACCTAACCACAGCACATAGGGTTGAACTCCTCCTTCCTCTCGAATCAGTTGTATTCGAGCCTGAGCATCCATTGCCGGCAAAGACATGATACGCTGTATTTTGTCTCTTACATGCCAGTAATACAAATAGTTGGCGCTGCCCCCCGCCAGCATCCGCGACACAAGCCCCACCGACATATCGCCTGTTAAAAAGATGGCCACAGCGGGCAGGACCGCATAGAGCAGAGCAAACAGATACATCTTCCGGTATAAGAACCATAAGAAGGAATCGAACAAGGCCGCCGGCCAATTCCAACTGAGGACAAATCTCGGGCCGGCAGGCGTTTCAATCTGTGCAAATTTTTCCTGATAGTATTTGAATGCCGGTCGCCAGCCCCATCCTTCCTTCATGGAAAATTGAAGAGACTTATTTGGGCCCACAAATGTCTGCCAGAGCTGCGCCTGGGAAATTTCCTGCTGTGGAATGGGTTCAGGCTCAGATTCGGAAATAGCTAGGGTTTGGCCGCAATGCAAACAGAACCTAGCTTCATCTGGAATCTCTTGCGAACAGGCAGGGCACGATTTCATCGAAGTGGGTTATAGCATTCCGCTTACACCCACACAAGCGTAGGGAGATTGCATTGGCCAGGCGGCGGTAGACACGGAGCAATACAGGCAATCAGGGATTGTTCAAAAATGATTCTGAAGTTGGGTTAGGATTTTCCTGTCTGAGATGTTCATAGACCCGACGTTTCAAATCCATCACATGAAGCGGGGAATCGTATAGGAACGGCCCATTATTCCACGAAATACCGCAAGACGGGCATATTGAAGGCACCACAAAAGCCGAACTGTTCGGAGCCCGATCAACCCAGCGCTTCAAACATCCAGGGCAGAATGGTCCATGAATCATTGAGGACAGTTGTTTATCGGTTACCTGGGCAGAAGTCGTGTTGCCAACGTGTATCCAAAACCAATCACTCAGAGTAAATCGAAGTCCCTGCCAGGTTAGAGAAACATGAACTGAAGAAGGACCCCGAAAGCTTCCTACGGGAGCAGACCCCACCTCTGACGTAACATCAGGTAACTCTTGTTCCTCAAGAACCTTTGGTGTTGGTGATTGATATTCAGACGGATGTTGAGTTTCCAAGGTCAAGAGACGAGCATCTAGCTGCTTTTGCACCTGATTTAGTTGTTCTTGAATGTTACGTACCGTTTCCCTGTCCGCAGCACCCAACCCCTTTCGAAGGGCCAGTTGAATGGGACGAAACAATTCTTCAATCAACGTACCGTTTTTGTGCCATCGCCAGCCCACATAAACCAGGGCGATGATCAACAACCACATGACAAGTGTTATCATATCCATCTTTCATGCATCCGCGATTACAATCCCGCAAGATCTCTCAGTCATTTATATCATGATCGGGAATCAGACAAATACGCTTCCGGTATTTCTACCAATATCAGAATTCTACTGATAGCTGCCGGATAGACTGGAACTTCCACGAATTATTGGGTATGGTTCTTTTGGAGCCTAGTCTGACCGGTGAATGGGGCACTTTTGGAGAAGCCCCGGTTCCCCATCATCAGCCCACTACATCTTTCTTTTGAGGTGTAACGCCCCCGAAGATTGTCGGTTGCTTCATGGCAAACCCCGAAGAGCATTTTCCCCGCGACCTCTCCCATTCCGACCCGCTGAATGTGGATCGAGAACAATTACTTGCTACGCATCGCCATTGGAAACAAACACAACAAAAAATACCAATGGGCCCCTCCGAAGCCAATTCCTCCCACCATGTGCCGGACAAGGTTGGAGGAAAGCTGGACTTCTTTCAGCTTGATCGACGGGACGCCGACTTTCGGCATCGAGACCTACGCAATGCCAATTTTCAAGAAGCGTATCTGCCCGGCGCAGATTTTGAGGGAGCCAATCTCCGGGGAGCAAACTTTCAGGGGGCCAATTTGCGTGGGGCACGATTTCACCAGACTCAACTCGCCTGGGCAAATTTTTCACAAGCTGATTTAATTTGGGCTAATTTCCGTCAAGCAAATCTTCAGGGTGCGAAATTTCGAGAGGCTACCTTGCGAGGGACGACGTTCCTCCAAGCCAACATTAGGGGGGGAGACTTTCATTCGGTCGACTGCTCATGGGCAGATTTTCATGAAGCCGATCTTGGGGAAGCCCAGTTTCATCAGGCTAACCTCACCGGGACGAATTTCCAGGATGCCAACGTAGGGACCACTGATTTTTCGGAAGCCAAAGGCCGACAGGAAGTCCTCCGTGTGGAGGACTCCCCTTCGTCGGCAGGTCCGTGGCTTTTGTAATTCAGTTCGTCAAACTGGAGGATTGAACATAGGATCGAACCATGGCATTGCGTTGAGGTTCCCGCAACTTCGCCAACGCCCGTTCCTCAATCTGCCGGATCCGTTCGCGTGTGACGGAATATTCTAGCCCGATTTCTTCAAGGGTCGCATCTTCAAGATGACCGATCCCAAATCGGCGACGAATAATATGAGCTTCCCGGGGCGTCAGTGTTTTCAACAACGATGTCACCTTGGCCTGAAGGTCGGTGCGCTCGGCAGAATAAAATGGGGATACTGCCGACTGATCTTCTAGTACCTCAGACAGTTGGGAACTGTCTTCATCACCCATGGGCGTTTCCAAAGACACGGTCCCTTTGGTGGATTCCAGGAGGGAACTTAATTTATCCGACGACATATCAAGAACGCGACTCATTTCCTCCAATTTGGGTTCACGTCCCAACTGTACAGCCAACCGTTCCAGGGTACGCCGAACCCGAGTCAGAGCATCACAGACGTGTACCGGAATGCGTACGGTACGGGATTGATCGGCCAGGGCCCTTGTGATGGCTTGGCGAATCCACCACGTTGCATAGGTACTGAATTTAAATCCTCGTTGGTATTCAAACCGATCGACGGCACGCATGAGACCGATATTCCCCTCTTGAATAAGATCCAAGAGATCCAATCCCCGATTGATATACCGTTTGGCGACACTTACCACCAGCCGAAGATTCGCTTTCAGCATGGCTTGCTTAGCGAACAGTAATTGAGATTTGGCCTGGTCCAACTGACGGACCCGCTCCATAAATTTCTGGGCAGGCATGTGAAGCACTTCGGTTTCCAGCTGTCTCCATTCTCCGCAAGAACGGGCGGGGACACTCTCAAAGCCCACCGAGGGGTGGTGGAGTTGCCGTTCGGCTTCCCGAATTCGGTTTTCTACATGTCGAAAAAAGACTGGGTGCCAATTAACGCTCATCACGGCATCCACAAATCGTTTTCTCGATCTGACTGAAAGGGGTTTACTGGGCAGGGAGTGAACCGCTTCTGCGGCAAACAGAGATTTAGCCAATTGGCTGATATGCTCTAACTGTTGGATCAAACGCACACGAAGTTCTTCTTCATCCTGAAGGAGATCTTCATCTGAGAGGTCCTCAGTTTCATTCGCTTCCTCAGGCTCTTCATCCAATTCCTTCTCTTTCTGAATAAGGTGTCGTGCCAGAATCTCCCTCGTCTCAAGGCCTTGCCGTTGTTGATCCAAAAACAGGATGGTCATAGGCAGAGCAAAAAGAATTCCCAATACGGTTCGATTGGCTTCCTCAATCTTTTTGCATAGTTCCACTTCACCAGTCCGATCCAACAGGGATACTTGACCGATTTCCCTTAAATACAGGGGAAGTTGATTCTCACTCATTGGCCCCAGGCTTTCCTTGCTTGTCCCTGTTGTTCCAACCGGATCTGGAGTTCGGATACTTCTTTTGGTCATGTTCTTAATCGAAGGATTCCATCTGGATTTCCGAATGGCCGAAACGGATTTCATGCCTTCCCCCTTCTGTTCATGATGGTCATCGTCATCTGTCGAGTCGACAAGCGACTAAGGACGTTTCGCCAGCAACCGTGATCTCCAGAGAACGGGAGCAAAGGGGGTGCCATCAAAAATTCATGATTTGTAGATGTTCATTGTGTGTTGTTGGGTGAACATAAATTTTTATGATGACGGAAGAACAAAAGGAAATTACAATGAGTAGTCGGTTTTATTGACAAAAGCAGACCCTGGCACCCAAAAGCAGATATAAAGCTTATGATTTTCAGTCGGGTCAGCCGTAACGAATCGTAGGGTAGGCCGACAGTGAAAGAGAATGAGCAAGCACTTCTTACATGTCCAGTGGGTTAACCGCGCTTAACTCATCTTCACGTTCCATCCACCTATACATTTCCTTGGATAATCATGAAAAGTTTGTTAAAGTCCCGCTCAATTTTTGATGTTGGTAGCCAATACCGTTATTTTGGAAATTTCACGCGTCAATTACCCGCCAGCTTTTTTATGACCGGTCCATATTACAAACCAATACGGAATCTCTTCCCCACCCAGCTCACCGTCTCTTGTCTTTTTATTCTCCTTTTCTGTATGACCCTGGGGCTAGGAGGGTGTGCAGGGAAATCCAAGAAGGCTGATACGCAAGGAGCGATCCAACAAGTACAGCTCACGAACCCTGATACGGCGGAAGAACCGGTGGAAAACGGGGACGGGCAACTTACCGAGGAACTCTTTGATCCTTTTGCAGAGGAAGACCGGAACGGGCAGGTTGAAGAATATGATCCCATAGAACCCGTGAATTCGGCGATTTTTGAGTTCAATTATCGGCTGGATAAATACGTCGTCAAACCGGCTGCCAAGGTCTATAATTTCTTCATCCCGCCAGACGTACAACAAAGCATTGCGAATGTATTTCAAAATATCAGGTTTGTTCCCCGCCTATTCAATAATCTCTTTCAGGGGAAGCTCCAAGGGGCTGGCATTGAAATGAGCCGGTTTCTCATTAATACGACTCTCGGTGTCGGAGGGCTCTTTGATCCTGCGGGAATCATGTTTGGCCTGCAAACTCCTCCCGAAGATCTTGGGCAAACCCTGGGGAAATACGGGGTCCCCAACGGCCCCTATCTCATGTTGCCGCTCCTAGGGCCCTTCACTTTGCGCGACAGTATCGGTTTCATAGGAGACAGTTTGCTCGATCCCTTTAACTGGTTGGTCCTTCCCTTTATTGAAATTGCCGATGCGCCTCGCCTTGTTGTCCACGACTCTACCATTGCCCTTTCCCGATTGGGCCTACAATTTGAACAAACGGTGAATGCCAGGGCCCTCTCCCTCGAACAATTTCAAGGGGTGGAAGACAGCACTCTGGACCTGTATGGAGCCGTGAGAAATGCCTATTATCAGCAGCGATTTAAAGCGATTCAAGAATAAGCGATCCCCGAAAAGTTAGCGATTTCCCTTCATTCTGTCTCAACCGGTTTCTTGCGGTTCTTTTAATCAAAACAGGAGACAAGCCGGCCGTTCCGGACATCTTCTGTTCCTGCCGGATGCCCCCTTCAAGACATAATCCCCAAAAGTCGGTATCATAACCAAGAACATATACGAGACGTTTCCGATTTGAACGTGATGCACTCCTCTTCACCAGGCTCCTCTTTCCAATCGCCCGCAGCCCAATTTCTCCTGATGGCGGCGGCCTTCATGATCGTAGTGGCCGGCATGCGGGCAGCCGAAGCGATTTTGGTTCCCTTGCTGGTTGCCGCTTTCCTCGCCATCATTAGCGCCTCCCCTGTTTTTTGGCTCCGTCAGAAAGGGCTTCCCGCCCCACTGGCTGCCTGTCTAGTCGTCTTGTGTGTTCTGGGCGTGGGATTTTTGTTCATTCTCATTGTTGGAAATTCCTTGACCGATTTTTCCAAAGCCATTCCCCGCTATCAAGCCAGGTTAACCGAGGAAATCGCGCCGATGGCACAGTGGATACAGGGATTAGGCTTTCAACTCAATGAAGACCTCTTATTAAAATCCATCGACCCCGGCGCGTCGATGCGGCTGGTCGCCAAAATGTTATCGGGAGTGGGCGGAATTCTCACGAATTCCTTTCTTATTCTTCTCACGGTTATTTTCATTCTGTTCGAGGCATCAAGTTTTCAACAAAAAGTGCAAGCGGCCTTGGGCAACCCCAAGGGGATGATCTCGCAATTTCAAAAAATCATTGATTCCGTCAATCACTACCTTGCCTTGAAAACCATTGTCAGTTTGGGAACGGGTGTGGTGGTGGCCATTTGGGTCGCGCTACTGGGAATTGATTTTCCGGTGATTTGGGGACTCCTGGCATTCCTCCTCAATTACATACCCAACTTAGGTTCGATCATTGCGGCGGTTCCTCCGGTACTGTTGGGGTACATTCAATTCGGGGTAGACGGGCATTGCTCGTGGCCGCCGGGTTTGTCGTCATCAACGTGGCGTTCGGGAACTTCCTAGAGCCAAAGTTGATGGGGAGAAAACTGGGCCTGTTTACCCTGGTGGTGTTTTTATCGTTGATCTTTTGGGGATGGGTATGGGGCCCCGTGGGAATGTTGCTATCGGTTCCCATGACTATGGTCGTGAAAATTGCTCTGGAAAGTAGTCCCACCACAAACTGGATCAGCATTTTACTCGATTCGGAATCATCGGTCCGGGCCACAACTCCTACTTCCGACAGCCCTGCCTCACCGCCTGCCCCATCCTCATCCCCGGCGCCCTCGGACTTTTCCCTTAAAACCAAATAACCTTCAGAACAGCAGTCTCACTTTGTTTCCATACGCGGGTTTCAGATAGGATTAGTCTCGCGATTTAAACCGCCATACATCCAACTTCCTGCTCTACCGGCATGATTCCCAACCACCTGTCAAAAATTTTATTGGTCCAAGCACTGGAAGAATCGGACCTCCACGGAAAATTTCTTCCTCTATCCACACGCCATCATGCCACACAACAGGCTCGCGCCAACGGGCACCCCCTCAAGAATCATTCAACCAAAACTTCCTTGGCTTTTTTACAAAAACGGACGGAAATCATCTGGGCCTTTTTGAATCAATCGTATCCGAACCTGACTCAAGCTTGGTCCCGGCTGCATCCACATATTCCAGCCAGCCTGGTAGCCGTTCCCGCGTTAGTGGCAGGATTGCTGGTCAATGGACTGGGAACCTCCCAACGCGTGAACTTACTGAATTTTCCGCTCCTGCTGATACTTGGCTGGAATGTGGGAGCATATCTGATCACGGCCATGATGAAGGTCGCGAACTCTTCAACCCCCGGAACATGGCTGAGTCTGCCCGCGCATTGGTTAGCAAAATTTGTCGGACAATGGGAAGCACGGGCATGGCCAACCCGACATGGCCTGAATTCATCAGCGACCGCATGGATACAGGATGCCATACAACGATTCACGGCTGTATGCTGGAGAGAGACACAGCATCTGTGGATTCAGCGGCTTCGCCTCATCTTGCATCTGGGCGCCGCTTGCATGGCCTTGGGAATCGTGCTGGGTCTCTATATCCGAGGACTCGCCCTTGATTACCAGGCTACATGGGAAAGCACTTTCCTTGGAGCCGACCAGGTTCATGCCGTTCTGCATATCCTATTGGGTCCCGCTGCCTGGGTTCTTCAATATCCCTTTCCGACTGTCTCCGACATCGTCAATCTTCAAGCCCCACAGCACGGTCCGGCGGCTCCATGGATTCACTTGTGGGCCGTGACGGCCCTTGCGGTCATTGTCATTCCACGCATCCTCATGGCATGCATAGGACAACGATCCCTGAAGCGGGCACGTGAGACATTTACATTGCCGCTACACGACCCATATTTTGTTCATCTCCTGGCACCGGATCGGGGAGAAGGGGTACATGTTGCAATTATGCCTTACAGTTATCAGCCATCATCCGCTGCCAAAGCCTTCTTGGAATCAAATTTCTTAGATCTCTTTGGCAATCTTTCAACGCTGCAATGGCAACCGATGGCACCCTTCGGTCAGGAAATTCCGTGTTGGCCCGCAGTTTCCACACCAACGAGAACCTTCGTCGTGGTGTTTAACGCGGGACAAACCCCTGAATGGGAGGTTCAGGGAGAATGGCTCAATCTGATTCAGACTCAGATAGGTACCATGGAACCCATTGCCAGACTCCTTGTGGTTCTGGATGAAGAACCCTACCGTCAAACCGTGGATCAAGCTCGGGTCAGTGAACGCCGACAAACCTGGCAACGCCTGGGCACCCAATACCATCTGACTCTCGTGCCCTTCGACGTCCACACCACCTCCCACGATCAATTCCTTCAAGACGCGCAAACCGGCTTATGGCCGAAAAATCAATAGGCATGGACATGGAATCCCATCCATCCTCCACCATTACGCTTTCCCTGATCTCTCATACCAATATCGGGAAAACTACCTTGGCCCGCACTCTCCTGCGTCGCGACGTGGGACAAGTTCTGGACCAAGCCCACGTCACTCTCCAAAACGAACAATTCATTCTGCTGGAAACTCCCGATGGGTTGAGGCTCAATCTCTGGGACACTCCCGGATTTGGGAATAGTCATAAACTTCTTAAGCGCCTTCACGGCCGTTCCAATCCCATTGGCTGGCTGGTGTCACAAGTCTGGGACCGATTGGCGGACAAACCGTTTTGGTGCAGCCAACAGGCCATTCAAAACGTCAGGGATGAAGCCGATGTCGTGTTGTATCTGGTCAATGCCACTGAAGAGCCTTCCATGTCCGGGTACCTCCACCCCGAATTGGAACTCCTGGCTTGGCTCAACAAGCCTGTTATCCTGCTCCTCAATCAAACCGGACTGGTGGATCATGAACGGCGCAGGCAGGTGGAATCTCGCTGGAACCACCATTGGGGGACTCAAGCCGTTGTTTACGATGTCATGAGTTTGGACGCGTTTACCCGATGTTGGGTTCAGGAAGGTGTACTGTGGGATCGCATTGCCAAAGTTTTGCCTGAAGATCGTCAGTTCCTCATGGGAAAATTGTCTGAGGCCTGGCGCGAGAAGAATCTGCATACGCTCCACACCTCCATGCGCCATATTGCCCGTCTCCTGATCCACACAGCCAGGGATCGCGAATTCCTTCCGGTCGAGAGAACCGGACAGTCCAAAAAGTCCCTGCTTAAACGAGCGATTCACGCCATGGACCAGCGATTGACCCATGGCATTTCCTCTCTGACGACTCAACTGATCGCCCTGCATGGCCTTTCAGGGGAAGGGGCTCCTACCCTGCAATCCCGTTTGGAAGACGTCACGATACCGGGAGAACGAAAACCTTGGGAAGAAGAAAGTTTCTGGAGCGGCCTCGTGAGCGGGGCCATGGCCGGTGTAGCCTCCGACGTTGCCACAGGCGGACTCTCGCACGGCTTATTTGCCCTCGGCGGAGCCATTCTCGGAGCCTGGGGTGGGACCGCATACGCCAAGAGCCAGGACGAGAGGGACCCCCAACGGATTTCCTGGGTCCCGGACTTCCTGGATCGGCAAACCCGGGATGCCTTGTTACGTTATTTAGCCGTCACCCATTGCGGCAGAGGGCGGGGAGACTATAACGCTCCCAGGGAGTTTCCTCTGTTCTGGCAACAAGCCACGGAGGAAATATTGACCCGACATAAATCCGATCTTCATCAGGCCTGGATTTTGGCCAACGCCACACCCAAGCCCAAGAACCCCGACGAAGCCGAAATTTTTCTGATTCCCATTCTTTCGAATATGTCTCAGCACATCCTATTGAAATTTTATCCCGAAGCCAAAAATTGGCTGAAGGATACTCTTCTTTAAACTCCACCGGTCCCGCCTTCATCATCAAGAACATCTGCCTTCTCACCTCTCCAAACGGAAACGAAATGCGTGTTCCAAAATTTCTGTCGCGTTGAGAGTTCCTGAACCTCCATCACAATTCGCTCCTGTTCCCATTGTTGAATCCCGATGCCTGCTGAACTGCAAATGGCTTTGAGGGAAAAGTATCCAAAGAGATAATGCCTGTATCTCTTTGGATACTTCACGGATCGTGTGCTCTTCCTTACGCACAGAGCAGCGATCATTGATCGATACATTTTGGGTTTTTTATGGATCGGCATAGTAGGCAACCTGCTCTCTCAGAGCACACTGGCATGTGATCAGATCAAAAATCTCCTGAATTCACTTAAATTTCGGCATCTTGGGTCAGGCAATTTATGAAGAGGCATACCTCTTGCTGTTTTTCGGTACTCATCAGACTTTTCCGTGGAAGAATGCCTTGGGACATTTAGATAAACTGTTGTTCATGAGAAAGATTCCATGACTCCAAATTTTTCCCATTTCTCCACCCTCCTCAAACAAGTCGGTACAAGTTCTCTAACTCCCAAGAGAGCGACGATGGTCGTGCTCATGCTTCTCGGAGCATTCGGAGGTTGGGGTTGGATATATGTGACGGAAAATGAGCAGTACCTCGTTCAGCGAAATTTTCGATTGCTGCATTTGTGGGGCGAAGACATCCGCCAAAAGGTTCAGAGCTATGAAAAGGTGTTTGAGTTGCCCGTTAAAGAATTAACCGAAACCTCGGAAGAAAAGGCACGATACTCCTTAACAGAAATATCTCATGATAAACGAAAATTGTGGAAACGGAGCGTACTAACAAATCAAGAAATAGATAAACGACCCCTTTCACCGAACATGGGCAACAAGGAAAATTTGGAATGGCCATGTAGCTCCGATTCAAACAAACCCGATCTCTCCAATTTTAAAGGATTTAAATATGTCTATCCAAAACGAAAAACTGTCTTGGAAAAACAACTACGTGAATTATGTGCAACAGAAGGATTATTGAACATACAATTCGATTATCGGAAGGAACCGGAAAGAGGCCAGAAACATAAGGAACTTGGGCCACTGAGGACACTAAAGGTTCTTTCTAGACAACCGACTCCAACTATTGAACTTCTTTTTGCTGACAAACAAATCCAGGTTACCGGAACCATTAATCTCTCATCATTTTTAAATGGGCTCCAGAACAGCGCTATTTTCGATGAGGTCCTTCTTTACGAATCGGCTGAAAATCCCTCAACAACCTCTGCCAACCACCCACTCCTTTATCATAATGGTACCAGGGAATTTACCGTACACTCTTTTAATGAATTGATCCAACGGGAATCCTCCGGATCCTGGTGGGATACCCTCACCACTCCTCAACAAACACTGGAAAATGGTTCAACCTCGTCGGATGTCAATAAAAACGATCGCATCAGAGTCTTCGTTTTCGGACATGCCTACGAGGCCTTCACGTACACCGTTAAGATTCCAGGATTTCAATCTCAAGAATGGATTCTTGTAGGGTTGATAGATGAAGAGAAGTTTCACAATAGCGCCTTAGCCATTTCCTCAACCGCTCTCTTAGGAATGATGTTTCTCCTTCTTATTTTGGTCATTACCCTTCCCCTACTCCATCTCAAAATGATGGGTCCTACCGATCCTCTCCGGGCCTCTCATGTTCTGGCCTTAGTGTTGTCTGCTCTCCTGGGGACCGGACTTTTCACCTTCCTGGCCTTGGACTTTGCCGTGTATAAAGAAGGGAAACAGGAGCTTCGGACTCGTTTGGAACAATCTGCTAAAGATATTAAGGAAAGCTTTCTACAGGAATTGCATTCTGTTCTGTATACCCTGGACGCCTTCGATCATAGCACTTATTTACAGGACGATTTCCGGGAGGTCACTGCAACACCGGACAATAATCAAAATTCGGAGACACATCCCGTACTGTCGGAGGAACACATTGAACATCCCTGCAGTGAGCCACGTGTATCGTCAAGATCTGAATCTAACCATTTCTGTTATTCCGAATTTCTGTATCTATTCTGGATGGATCAGCAAGGATTCCTCCGGATCAACTGGGCAAACAAGGAGTTTTCCGGGAAACCCGTTCAAGGGATCACTAAAAACTTTCCCTTACACAATAGGGAATACGTTCAGGCAATCCTCAACCCTTCCGCTCCTTCATGGCGCTTACCCAAACACCCTGAAACCACCGGACCGCCCTATTACACCTTCTTTTTGCAACCTATTATTTCCTGGACGACCGGCCTCAACACTGTGGTGGCCTCCATGCTCAGTTCCTTGAATAATTCGAAAGCCGGTTGGGTCGCCGCCATCGAATTCCGACTCGCCTCTCTTATGGAGCCCCTGATCTTGCCTCCAGGCGTGGGATTCGCCGTCATAGACGAGCAGGACCACCGGGTTTTGTTTCATTCTCAAAAAGGCCGGAATTTGCGGGAACAATTTCTGGTTGAAACCGACCACAGTTCGACTCTGCAAGATTTGCTCACGGCTCAAACCGCAGGACACACCGAGGGCTCCTATTGGGGGAATTCCACGAGTTTCTACCTCCTCCCGCTCGAGCATGTCCCCTGGTCGCTAGTTGTCTATCGGGATCAGGAAATTCTCCGTTCCGTCAATTTAACGGGGCTCCTTATTGCCGGCTCTCTCTATGGGGCATGGTCGCTCATCATCTACGCAATCTGCTGGTTCTTTCTCAAGCGTCCAGGTCCACATCGGAAAGCCCCATGGCTTTGGCCCAAATTGCGATACTCGGTTTATTACCTGGTCTTATGTCTAATAAACACGATCGGTTTTGGGCTAGGGTTCTCTGAACTTTACGACTCATTCGGGAATCCGGATCGACAACTCTGGCTCGGATTATTTATTCCGCCGATGGTTCTCCTTGCACAGGTTGCCGCTTTCTTTATCTTACGGCTCGCCTCAAAAAACCGCGGCCAGCTTGGTCAAACTGTTTGTCATATTCACCGCCGAATCCTCACAGAAACAAAGCCATTTTTTTATCCGTATGGTTATTCTCTCCTTGCCTCATCTTTCCTACTGCTCTTAGGTGCGCTTCCAGCTTTTGGCTGTTTTGTCAGCGTCCTTCAGATGGAAATGCGGGTATTCTCCCAATATCAAATATTGGAAACATTTCGATCCTATCAGACGTCAAACAAAAAATTTGTGAATTCTTCTGACTGGAAAGGGCAGCCCAACGCTCTGATCCTTGATCGGACTCCCATCTGTCCGAATGATTTGTCTATTTCCTCCCCCGTAAACAATTCGGTTAAATCTTATGGTTTATACCCGGATTTTTTCCTGAAAACATACTGGCATCGGTGTCCTTACACGGACTCGCGCATTAACGAAAAAGCTAGTCTATTTGAAGAAATATACGCTTTACTAAGCCAACCTTTCACCCCGCTGTTGAAAAACACGTCATTGTGGGGGTTCGTTGCGGCGAATGGCTCTCGCACAAAATACTTTGGGAAATCAAAAAAGACCAAATCTTTGAATACCCAATGGTGGGAAGGCATTTCTATTTCCAACGGGAGCGTCTCCATCGAACTTACAATTGGCTACCAGAATTCCCCTTCGTCTTGGTTTTTCCAAGATATCTATTCACCTTCACATTACTTTACTCCAGACAATTTCCTTAACCCTTGCATATCTAATCCTTGCGACTCTCTATGTTCTATGGCTCTTGGTCATACCTAAATTATTGCCGACCGTACCGTCTTTTTATCCTTTGCTATTCATCCGCCATTTTCCTTGGCTTCCCTGGGAGAATCCCTTCACCCCCAAAGACTCACGCAGAATCTTCTATTGGGATTTCCAGGACAAGGGAAAACGACTCTCGCTCGTCAACTGGAAAAAGATTCTCCTCAAAATACAATCTATGTCGATTTGAAAGGCCATCCACCAGATACATGGCAAGAGCATGTAGCCGAGCGGATTAAGGCATTGAAGCTCCCGGAAGGGCAAACAGGCCGTATTTTTATCGACCACCTGGACACCGAATGGAAGAACCCGAGTCACAACCTCAGGAAACTTGCATTTTTGGAGTGGTTATTCACGTATACCTCCCAAACCTCCGAAGAACAAAAAACTGTCTCCTTAACCGATTCAGAAAAACAAAGAAAAATGACTATTGGTGACTTAGTTGTGGAAATAAAACGGGATACACGGTCAGGAAAAATCATCGCCAACATCTTGACTTTAGAAAAAGAGTAGGAACGAATCCATGACAAAATTTGCTACCACCATTTTCTCCAACGTTGACCCGTTTTCATTCCGTTTCGATGAGACCGAGGCCAGACTCGGTCCCGAGGAAGCCCGATGGCATTCTCTGTTGGGTTCCTTCTATATGTTTCACATCCAAAATCACATCTCCACACAAGAGATCGTCCCGAAGAACACTCCCACCCTCAGGAAAAAATTAAAAACATTCATACACGACGAATGTCGCGTCAGTCCAGCTCTTCTGAATATCGAAAACATCTATGAACACCTCCTAAAAGGAAAGTCTAAAGTCGGGATAACCGAGGATGCCGTCAGGGAAGCTATTCTCCAGATGGCCAAGGGCTATTACGA
This sequence comes from Nitrospirales bacterium, assembly GCA_031315915.1. Lineage (GTDB taxonomy): Bacteria > Nitrospirota > Nitrospiria > Nitrospirales > UBA8639 > JACKFE01. The sequence goes on along the minus strand of JALDRK010000039.1, from coordinate 3,143 downwards.
GCAAATTTGGCAATCTTTGACCGTGGATGAACAATTAGCCTTATATCATTTGGCTAAGGATCGATATATTCATATTGAACACCCAGGCTTAGAGCCCTTGCTCACAAAGGGATTAATCGTTTTTGATCCTGACCTGAGGTTGATGAATACCAGTTTCAGGGAATTCGTTCAAATGGCAGGAGAACGCGATGAACTGAAAAACAAGAACAAGAAAAAAGGTCAGAGTATATGGCAGCCTTAAAATCCCTGGTGGCTAGGTCTTGGAACCATCATATTTCTGTTGATTTTCACACAAGAAGAATTACGGACTGCCTTACCTGCAGTTATTTCGCTCGTGCCCTTCTTCTACAAGGAATCCCCGAATTACCAAAAGGCAAGGTCACCACTCCATAGATCCCCTCTCAGGCGATGTAACCGGGACAGAGAAACATATGTTCTTTAGCCTTTCGCGATTATCCCACAGACTCATTCCTTAAAACTTTTAGGGCGAACGTTTAGGAATGGGATCCAAACTTAAACGAGAAAATTCCACTCCTGATCGCAGGGCGACAAATTCCAGAATCCCCGACCACAAGGGATCTTGGACCATGGGACGTACATCCATCACCCCCACATGCCCGATGACCGTTCCCTCCATTGCCTGAATAGGATGCGCGAAATAAGATTCGACACCCCATTGAACCAACCATGGATCATCGGGAAAGTGTTGACGAACCTGCTCGCCCCAAAAACTTCGCTTCCCTTTCCACACCTCCTCGCATGGTGTCCCGGCCATCGAATACTCCAGGGGATCGGCAAATTCCCCGTCCTGCAAAGAAGCATGAGTTCGCGCTCTGGGTGGTCCCTCCTTGAGATGTTCGGCGATAAACGCAAATTTTACATTGAGGATTGAAGCCATCTCCCAGACCAAGGTTCGAAACAGTGTGGGGCCCTTTAACCTCCAGGATGCATCCGCCAAGGCCTGAAGTCCGTGCCTCACACGTTTCTGAGCCGTGATATCTTCCGCAACGCCAACGATACGATATATCGCACCCGTTTTATCCTGGACGGGAAAGGCGCGGTCGCGAATCCATCGAATTGCGCCATCCGGTTTCACAATGCGGTATTCCTCTTCATAATGTCCTCCCACCTGTTGAGTCATGGCGCGCTCCCGAATCCGAACCCGATCGTCAGGATGAATATTGTCCATCCAGGACTGTGGGGAGGCATACAGGCTGGAACAAGATCGGCCCCAGATGCTTTCATATCCGGGGCTGATATAGTAGATCTCCGTTTTCTCAGGATTACTGACCCAAAAGACCTCTCGAATCGCTTCGACCACTTCACGGAACCGTAACTCACTTTCACGCAATTGAAGGTCCTGTTCCTTACGGCGGGTGATGTCTTGGACCGTCCCCAGCATACGTTGAGCTTGCCCCTGATGATTTCTGATTACTTGTCCTTTGCAACTCAACCATCGGATCTCCCCTGAGGGGCACAGAATGCGATGGTCGAGCACAAACGGCGCATTGTCCCCCAAGGTCAGACGAACCGCTTGAGCGACCATATTCCGATCCTCGGGATAGACCAAAGGAAGAAATTCCTTGAAGGTGTGAGGTAAAGGGCCGTCGGTTACACCGAACAACCTTGCCACCTCCTCGGACCAGATAACCCGATCAGAAACGATATCCCAATCCCAGATCCCCATATCGCCGCCCTGCAGGGCTAAGCGGAGCCGTTGCTCACTTTCGGATAACAGGGTTTGGGTCCGTTTCTGTTCCTGATGATGTTGGGCCTCGGTGGATGCCAACGCCTGTTCGGCGAGGGCCGCCTTCACGCTAAGAGTTTTGACGTCGACCGCCCGGCGTACCATTGCCAGTACTTCCCGACGATCGTACGGTTTAATCAGATGGGCAAAGGCATGATGTTGCAAGGTGGCAAGCTTTTCTTTTTGATCGCCATGGGCGGTGAGAATGATCACCGGAAGGGTCTTGTCCTGAACATGCAATCGTTGAAGAACCGTTAACCCATCCATGTCGGGAAGACCGAGATCCAGAATGACGAGACTATACGAGTGGGCCAGGGATACCCGACGTAAGGCTTCCGCTCCGGTCTCGACGGATTCGACCTGAAACCCTTCGCTTCCCAATAAATCGCTCAGGGCCAGACAAATATCCGTCTCATCATCCACGACGAGAATGCGAGGGATGGGAAGTTGAGAAGTCACCATGGTAGTTTCCCTGCTTTTCCACAAAGATCACTCCCAGTTGGCGAACCATTGAAACAATGGGGTTTTATTGTACTCCTTTTGACTTAAGGTTCAACTCCAGAGGATGTTTCTGTCATTGACGATTCTTTCATGTTTGATAAGACAGGGGTTTTGAGAAATGTCATCAACATCCCAGTGAAGCCAGGAGAACGGTCGGAAGGCAAAGACTAACGGAGAGCGGGTTTCAGAAGTTGGCTCCGACGGCTGTTGAAGGCCATGGTGGTCGGTTCGGTCGCATGGGCAAACATGGCCATTCGTCTTGGACTCAGATAGGCCAGCATTTGCGTGGGAATGTCTTTCGGATGGGCCGCCCGTTTGATATCCAAGCGAGCATCTTTCGCCAGATTCACCAGTAGCCCATCGTTCCGACACAACCACGGGGCATAGAGCAAAATGATGGGCCGCGCAGGATTCTCAATGTTAATGGTGGACACAATGCCCATGAATCCGTCACTGAGTTCCACCAGGGTACCCGGCGGAAACACTCCGATGGCCTGGACCAGCGCTTGGACCACATGAGGACAATATTTGGCTGAATCCCCCTTCATGACCACATGCCGGTACAGCCGGGAGAGCGCTTCGTGCGGGTTCAGACTGGATTCGGGATTCGGAGCGTTACACAGTTCATCATATCGGTCCGCCACCATGACAATGCGGGGAAGCAAACTTAACTGCTCTCCAGAAAGGCCCCGGGGAAATCCGGAGCCATCACATCGCTCATGATGTTGTCGAATGATCTCCAACACCGATTCTTCCGATCCCGGGAAAGAGGCCATCAGTTGCCTCCCCAGGTCGGGATGGAGCTTGCCTAATTCAGGATCGGCTTCAACCTTGATCCCTCCGGTAACGAATTTCACCTTCATGGGAAGGGCCCGATATCCGACGTCATGGAACA
>JALDRK010000038.1 GCA_031315915.1 Nitrospirales bacterium | reverse complement strand
AATGGTAATTCCGCTGATAGATGTTCCCTTATCAATGGCCGGACTGTTGGATTTTAGGTGAAAATCCTTTGCCCCCGCATTAACGAACAGGGGATCACTCGTGAAATTATTCGAATTTGTCGCGGCGACTTGAAGACCGATGTCTATAGGATTCGCTAGAGAGATATTATTCTTGACCGTGGTGGATGTTGCATCATCGCCAACAAAAATACCATAGGTCCCATTGTCATAGACTGTATTATTCTCTACTTTCGATCCGCTGGTTGTATTATAGCCCACATAAATGCCGTAGTATCCGTTTTCATACGCAATATTATTAAAGAGTCGCGCGTTGGTCACTCTGGTCTGAATGCAAAAACCTGCATAGTTCCCATAGGCCACGTTGTTATAGGCCTGACTGCCATTTCCTGAGCTGAGAAGGAGACCACAACTCCAACTCCCAGCTACACTGTTATTATAAAATTTATTATTGCGTGCAATATTGTTATTCGCCGATCCATTGAAAGAAGCATGATAGAACTTACCACCATTACCCTTGTTATTATAAAACTGACTGGATTCGACCAAATTATTACTGGTATTGATATAAAATCCATGATCGGCGCCTGAGGACCCATTATTATGAACTTTAAGGTTGATGAATTCGTGATGGGTATTAGTATTGTTTGCCGAGGTAGATGGAGTGGTCACCAAAATTCCTGAATGTTTTGCGTTTTTCACTTCGCAGTTTGTGACACGAACATATTTGGTTCCTCCCTCAAACTTAAATCCATGAAAGGCTTTATTTGCCCCATCCACGATAAATCCTTTGATAATTAAATATTTACTTTGACCGTCTAGAATCCAAAAAAAGGCATTGTCGGTCAATGGTTTGATTGTCACCGTGTCCCCCGGGTTGGCGGCTATCGTAATGGGGTTATTCCAGGAGGTTCCGTTAGGAATGGAAATTTGAGATGATCGAATGGATTCGGAATAGGTACCTGCTTTGACATACAGGGTATCTCCCGCAGATAGTATTTTAACTCCCTTTGTTATTGTGCGAAGGGGTTGGGAATTCGTTCCGGGGTTTGAATCGTTTCCGTTGGTAGCGACGTAATACGTAGTGGCGTTTGCAGCTTCGATAGCTATGGTGAATATGAGGGTCACACCGGCGAAGATACGAGCCAGGATTTGAGTAGTAGGAGTCAAAATCATTTTTAAAAGTCTCCCGAATTTAATGAGTGAAGTGGTGCGGGACATTGGTTTCTAAAAGAGCAGATTCCTTTGGTCTTTTACGGCATAGCCGTGGGTGGGATTTTTGGTCGGTCACATTTGAGGAAGAAAATAGAACATGAGTGATTGTCGAATGAATGGACAAAAGTAAATTTCATGGTGATTCAGGTTTCCATGGCCGAATGGTAATGGTTTAACGAACCAGCTTATCTTTACTTAGACCTAGCCGACTCATCTGTTTTTAGGATGTCTACTTAACAATTGCCCGGACTGTACGGAGTTCCGGTCACAAAGGATCATTTACGACCATGTGGTCATCATCTGAAGAGGTAAAAAATTAATTAAGTTTTGTCTCAGGTAAAAAAATGAAATTAGTGTTGAATGAAGACATAGCAGGAAAAAAATTGCGGTAAAAACTCATATTCTTGGAGCCAGGAGTGGGTTCAGCAAGATAGATGCCTTTAGAGCAGGATTTTGTGAAAAATGTTGCAGGTAGGGTAAATTTTGACTTGAATACTTTGAAAAATAAGCATAAATTTTCTTTGAAAATATCGTGGGATTTTTTTTAACGGACTATTAAGGTATTTTCAAAGAAAGAGTTCTGTATGGATATCCATGCAATACGTAGGAATTTTTCGTCCTACTGATTGACAGTTTGCGGTGTGAAAAATAAGGAGTAAATTTTTTAAAGCTGGTATTTTTTAACGGGTAGATTACCTTTGGGCCTTGGGAACCCGATAAAGACGTGGCTAGCTGAACTGACTCCCATGATCGGTATTCAAGATATCCGGTGCTCCATATAGCCCGACGGCTTCTTCAATCGCCTCAAGACAGAACAGGACGTCCATAGTGATGGACAGGCGCCAAGCGAGGACTCGGCGCGTAGACCAATCGACGACGGCCACCAAGTAGACAAATCCTTTGGCCAACAGGATATAGATGATATCTATGGTCCAGGTCTGATTCGCGCGGGTCATTGCCAGATCCCGTAACAAATACGGATACACCTGATGGGTGGGAAGGCGCCGTGTGATTCTGGGCTTGCGATAGAGGGCTTCGAGACCCATGTGCTTCATCAGTGCGCTCACATGCTTGCGACCCACGGTCAGGTTTTCCTGTCCCAAGAGCGCCAGGAGCATCGTGGCTCCATCAAATGGGAACTCCTAATGTAACTGAACAATCCGAGTCATGAAGCGCTGGTCCTTTTCGGAGATCGGCGTAGGCTGATAAGAGAGACAGCTGCGACTGATCCCCAGGACCTTCGCCTGTTTGATGACGGGAAGCTGATGCATGCGGTCAATCATCGGTTGTTGCTCAGCACGCCCGCTTTGGTGAGCCCCATTTCTAAAAAATCATTTTCTAACGTCAACTCGCCGATTTTCGTATGAAGCTTTTCGCGTCAATGGGGGCCGGAGTTGACTCGCCGCCAGAAGTGGTCCCCATTCATTGGGCAGAAATTCTCGAATGATAAGTGCAATCTTCTGCGTTATATTTCCTCTCAGCGAAAGGAGCAGAAGATGGGCAAACGTACTCGACGCAATCATTTGCCCGCCTGTAAGGCGAAAGTGGCCCTGGCGGCTGTTTGGGGGGATCGGACCCTGGCAGAATTAGCTGAGCAGTTTGATGTGCATCCCAATCAGATCCAGGACTGGAAACAGAAACTGATAGCCCAAGCCGACCTGGTCGTTGAGGCAGGCACAGCCCACGTCGCAGACCAGGAGCAATTACAGCAGAAGCTCCATGCCAAGATTGGCCAGTTGACGATGGAGAAGGATTTTTTAGCCAGAGCGCTCGGCCCTGATCGATGACTGAGCGCAAAGCGATGATTAAGGCCAGGCAAGGGCTCTCGAATACCCTTGAGACCAACGCCTGCATTGCGGCCCTCGAGGAAGCCTTGTTGGATTACGGCGCGTCAGAGATCTTCAACAGGGACAGGGGTTCCAATACATCAGTGAAGCATTCACAACGGTGTTCAAAGGTAAGGGGGAAAAGAGCAGTATGGACGGCAAAGGCCGATAGGTCGACAATGTGTTGGTCGAACGGTAATGGCGTAGCGTGAAGTACGAGGATGTTTACTTACGGGCGTATGAGATCCCTGCAGCACTCCGAGTGGAACTCACGCACTATTCCTGGTTTTATAATACGGAACTCCGCCACCAGACGTTGAACCGATGGACACCTGATGCGGTCTATTTTGCAGATTCCAGGGTCAAGAAGGCCGCTTAATGATGAGCAGAAATTTTACTTAACAAGCTGTCAGGAAATTGGGTCCCACTTCTAGACACCAGCGCAGTTTAAAAAGGATTATCAATTTAGCCGCCTGACTCAGTTCGTGGCCGCTTGACAGATGAGGTGTACTACAACATCGACAGGTTGAACTCAAATCTACTCACTTTGGATGAGATTATATCTTGGTTGATTCCATCTCATCATATGAGCGGGAGCCGCTTCAAATTTTCACTAACCGTAGCACTCTCTCTTCGATTGACTAATGAAAAGGAGAAAAATATGCCAGGAGTATTTGGATTAATTCATCGATATGAGGCCTTCACCTCTATTGCAGAGTCTTTGGATAAACTTATGCATTTCCCTACTTACTGCTCTCAAGAGATAAAGTTGCGAAATGGGATCCATCTGGGACAGGTATGGAGACATAAGAAATTTCAGAGGGAAGAGTGGTATTATGATGAAACCTCAAAGTCTGGGGTTCTCCTGAATGGTTCGATGTTCTTGAGTGCTCCTCATCCCCACAGAGTCTCACCACAAGAACTGTTAGACTCTTACCACCAAAACGGCTTCTCTCGTTGGCATGAGTATGATGGGACTTTCATTGCTGTTGTTATCGATTTACGGAAACAAAAAATTTTTATAGGAAATGATCGCCTTGGTATGTTGCCTCTTTATTTTTCGCAGACGAAAGATATGTTTTGTTTTGGTCCGGAAGTCAAAGCCGTATTGACGGGCTTGAGGAAGGATCCCAAATTTTCAAAGCCCGGCCTGGTAAGTTTTCTTGCAGCAGGACATTGCTTGGGTGATACCACTCTCTTTGAAGGGGTTCAATATCTTAGGCCAAGTTCACTTTTAACTCTGAATTTGGATACATTTACATTGGAACGTACCCAACTCTGGAATCTACACTATGACTCACATGATAAGTTCCAGAACAAAAGGATAGCCAGAGAGGCTTTGTATGCGGCCATTAAGGATGCCCACAATCTAGTCCTGTGCGATAACCCCCAAAGATTTGACCTGCTTCTTTCCGGCGGGTTGGATTCTCGGGGAATTCTTGGCGTTTTGGAACAACTGGGGAAACTTCCAGCAAGAGCATTAAGTTGGGGATTGCGAGAAGATATACCGTATTCCGATGCTAAGATAGCTCATTTAATGGCAGATGAATTTAAAATCCCTTTTAACTTTAAAGCGTATACTTCAGATGAGATCCCTCAAAATGCGGAAAATTGGTGCTATCTTTCAGAGTTGGCGAATGACAATTTGGGATGGTATTCAGAAGGTGTAGGTGTATTACTCAATTTCTATGATGTTACGGCAGATTTTTCCTTAAAGGGAGACGAGTGTTGGGGATGGGGTGGTTGGTGTCATGCTAAGTCAGAGGCTATTTCAATGTCCTTTCCCTTTTCTCTACCACCAGCCTTACACAGCATATTGAGAAAAGATTATGTTAAGGAATTGGAGGAATTATATGACCAAGAAATCAGATCCATAACCCCTAATGATACTTTTCAAAATTGGACTGATTTTAAAGATTATCTTTATTTATATGGGAGAGTTGTTAGGTTTATTTTTTCTATGGGATATTACCAGGAATTAGCTACAGAAATTAGGCGTCCTTTTCTAGCAAATGGTGTGCTTGAAGTCATGCGAAGATTGCCGGCCAAATTCCGGATTCATAAAAATTTGTATGTCGATATTTTGAAGCATTATCTTCCTCGTACTATGGTTGTTCCAGATAAATTTGTTAGCTCACTTCCAGATTTGCCGTACGATGTGCGAGCTACTCCACGCCTGCGTCAATTCTTTTTGGGGTTATGTAATATTGATGGCATTGAAAATGGTGTTCTTGGTGAGTTGATTTCAGTGGAAAATTTTTCAAAGGTTCGGGATGGGTTTTGGAGGGAAGACCCCCATCCCATTCGCCGGACTATTTCTTTCCTTGAACGGAAACAAAAGGCCTGGAAGATGACTATTGCAAGTACGGAGATATGGGGTGAGTTGAAACAACAGCGACCACCTTATGAACCTGTATCTTCTTTCAATGCTTTTCCTATCTTGAACCGCATTGCGTTAATCGTTCTGCTTGAAAAACAACTTGCAAAATTTTCTCATTAATGACCAATAAGGAATATTTTGCCCTCCATAGTATATTCCGAATAGTTGGAGTTTCATCTGCCCGATTATAATCTTCATAGTCGAATATCAGGATGCTATAGGTCTTTCTTCACTCAGTTAACTGAGAGGGGATCTGGCTGTCGACATGGATGTGATCACCCATGTCAACCAGCGACTCCGAGAAGACTTGTATCATCTTGGCTGAGTTGGAAAGCAGGAAACTCAAATGGGAGATCGAGTTGGACTGTAAGCTTCCCCGTCAAGCGGACAGTTGCAAGGTAGAGTTTTCCGGTGTGGGTTTGTGATAGGTCCACGGGGCGGCTCCCTGCAGCGCTTCGTGGTGCCACCTCTCTGTCAGGGTTTACCGGGTTCGATGCGACACGGAATAATCTCCTGCTCGGGCAAAAACGAGGTTAGCTTGTGAGCCACGAGTTCCGGGCCATTGTCACTCCGCAGATATCGCGGACGGCCATACCGGGCCATGAGCTGTCGTAAGACCTCGATGACCTAGTGGTGCGCCAAGGAACGCCAGACGGCAATCGCCAAGCAAAACCGGGTGGCTTCATCTTTGACGGTCAGGCATCGGAAGGGGTCTCCCTGGCCATAGGTATCGTGCACGAAATCCCAACTCTAGACATCTTGTTGGGTCTTGGCTCAGGGCCGGACGGTTTCGCCAGTGCGGATCTTCCTCCGCCATTTGCGGCTCTGAAGCCCCAGCCCCTGTTGTTGCCACACACGGTAAATCCGCTTGAGATTCACCAGCCAGCCACGGCCTTGGAGAAAACTCCCGGCCACCCGGTACCTCCAGTGAGGATAGCGCTTGCCCACCCCGTGGAGCGCTTGGGCCAATTGGGCATCTCGCTGAATTTTCCGGGAGGTATAGCCCAGGACAGAGCGTGGCGTCGAGCAGAGCCCCGCGGCCCGCCCCGTTCGCAGCCCACGAGCACAGGCGGCACGAGCCATTTGCCGCCGAGCCCGCGGGCTTACCACTTTTTTGCCTGCAGTTCCTTCATCACTGCCACTTCCAAGTCCCGTTCCGCCAAGACCTTTGTGAAGCGTTTCTTTTTCATCTAGGTCCTCCTTAGGTTGAGGAAAACCTAACGTACCCTTCGTCCACAATTCGGGGAGCACTCCCAGACCACCTCCTGCTTTCGATAACCAATTGAATTTGTTCGAATAAATGTTGGGACACTACTGATCTGGCCTCAATTGTCAAGAGAGTTGTACTTTTTGCCGAATTTGTTCTTAGGTTTACTGGTAGCCTGAAAAGCCACTTGTGATTGTCTAGCAGGATAATATAGTTCTGAAAGAGTACCCGTCCATTTAGGTATTCAAGTAAAAAGTGATATAAGTATAAAGGAAAACGGCTCTTCTATTGTTTTAAGGCTATAAGAAGGTTCTCGATTATTGTGGTAGAAACTTTATGAATCCACTATATTAGATTAGCATTGCATCTCCATTAGCATTGCATCTCCATCGGGAAAAATACTAGTATATAACCCTAATTTCGTTTCTTGCCTTGGAGTTTCTTTGTGCAATCATTCTTGCCTTTTCATCTTCCCGATTTAGGAGAAGAAGAAGTTGAATCTGTCGTTGAAGTTCTTCGTTCAGGTTGGCTGACCACCGGATCAAAAACCAAGCAATTTGAACATGAGTTTGCTGAACGAGTCGGAGCCACGCATGCGGTGGCTGTGAATTCCTGTACCGCTGCCTTGCACTTGGCCTTAGAGGCTGTTGAAATTTCTGCAGGTGACGAAATTATTGTTCCGACCATGACATTTGCTGCCACCGCAGAGGTTGTGAGTTATTGCCGGGCCAAACCGGTACTTGTGGATTGTCGGAATGATACTTTGAATATCAATGTGGATTTGCTTGAAAAGGCGATTACCTCTAAAACCAAAGCCATCATTCCCGTCCATTACGCGGGGCAGCCATGCGAGATGGACCGTATAATGGAATTGGCTCGACACCACAACCTCAAGGTTATCGAGGATGCCGCACATGCCCTTCCGACTCGCTATCGTGGACGAATGATCGGGACGATAGGTGATATCACGTGTTTTTCTTTTTATGCCACGAAGACGATTACGACCGGGGAAGGAGGAATGGCGACGACCGAGAATGCGGAATGGGCAGACCGGATGCGAATTCTCAGTTTACATGGAATTTCACGGGATGCGGTTAATCGATATTCTCCAGAGGGAAAATGGTATTACGAAATTTGTTGTCCCGGATTTAAATATAATCTTACCGACTTGGCCTCCGCAGTAGGAATTCCTCAATTACAGAAGTGTGACCTTTTTGGAGAAATACGTCATCGCTATGCCGCCTTATATAATGAAGGGTTCAAGGATATTGCTGCAATCAGAACCCCCCCTGTGGAAGAGGATATCGAGCACGCGTGGCACCTGTACGTTATTCAATTAGAACTGGACCAATTACGAATCAGTCGGAATGAAATGATTGATCATCTGAAAAAGCATGGAATCGGAACCAGCGTACATTTTATCCCCCTGCATCTTCATCCTTATTACAAAAATACATTCGGGTTCGTCCCGGATGATTTCCCTACCGCCAGTCGGGTCTTTGACCGGATTATTTCTCTCCCTATTTATCCCAAAATGACGGAAGCTGATGTTCATCGCGTGATTGATGTGACCGTAGCCCTTATCCGGGAGTATCGCCGATGATCAAGCGCCTTATAGATATGACTGCCGCTCTGTTAGGGCTGGTAGTGTTGGCCCCTCTCTTTATCATAATAGGTCTTCTCATAAAACTGGAATCTAGGGGGCCGGTGTTTTTCAAGCAAGTACGCATTGGAAAAGGGTTTCGTCAGTTTACACTGTATAAGTTTCGGACCATGGTTAAAGAGTTTTCAGGTCCGAAAGTTGGACAAGTTTATGGAGATAACCAACATCTCACCCGCATTGGTGGGTTGTTGAGAAAGTATCGGTTAAATGAGCTTCCTCAGCTCATCAATGTCTTAAAGGGGGATATGAGCCTGGTTGGGCCATGCCCAGAAGTTCCTTATTATGTGGAGAAATTCAAAGAGGACTATGAAGAAGTTTTAAAAGTTCGCCCAGGTCTGACCGATCTGGCGTCTTTAAAGTACATTGATGAACAGGCCATTCTCAAAAAAGCCTGGAGACAAGAAGAAGAATATACCAATCATCTCCGTCCCGAGAAAATACGCCTTTCCCAATTATATCTGGAACACGCCTCTCTGTTTTTTGATTTAGCCGTCATCGTTCAGACCATCCTTCAGTTGCTTGGACTGAGATCGGTTATTTTGAAAGTGTCGGATCGGGATAATGATAATCAGGATGAGGTGGCATTTTTGGAGGACTCCCCGGTTCTCCATTTTTTATGGAAATACCGGAGGCCATTGATCATTGGTCTTGACTTAGTCTTGGTCATTTTAGCCAATTATTTTGCATTTTGGCTGAGATTTGATGGTGTAATCCCTCCCGATGCCTTTTCCCTTTTTATCGAAACGCTACCCTGGCTTCTCCTTATACGCGGGGTGGCTTTTATGGTCTTTCGGCTCAATGAAGGTCTCTGGCGATATATAAGTATTTGGGATCTAAAAAATATCTTTGGGGGAGTTTTATCCGGCACAATTGCATTCTATGGGTTGGTTGTATGGGGGTTGCAAATTTCATCTTATCCACGATCCATCTTCATTGTTGATAGCATTCTATTGGTTGGATTTCTCGTTGGAATTAGGCTAGCTGTACGGATTTTCGAGAAGCGGAAAGTTTTTAAGAAAACCAAACGTGTCTTGATTATTGGAGCTGGAGACGCTGGGGAAAAAATTGTCCGTGAAATGCAGACTAATTCAACCGTTTCTTATCGGCCCATTGGTTTTATCGATGATGATCTTTCCAAGATTGGCAAACGGATTCATGGAGTCAAGGTATTGGGGGCGCGACAGGAATTGTCACGCATTATCAGTATGTATCAACCGGAAGAAGTGTTGGTCGCACTTCCGGGAACAAATCCGGCAAATTTTCGAGCAATCATCACCTCCTTAGAGCCGTTTAATGTTCCGATTAAGACTCTGCCAAACCTGCGGGATATCTTGGATGGAAAAGTTTCGATCAGTCAGATCCGAGATGTGGCTATCGAAGATTTGTTGTAACGTCCTCCCGTAGGTCTCAATCCACAACCAGTGCGGGAATTAATTGAAGGAAAACGAGTTTTGGTGACTGGAGCAGGTGGGTCAATTGGGTCGGAATTGTGTCGCCAAATTGCCGCTGGCTGTCCCCATGCCCTTATTTTATATGAACGGCATGAAAATAGTTTATATACAATTTTGAGCGAATTAACGGATAAGGGGTATGCTTCGTTAACTCATGGAGTCTTGGGTGATATTACGGACATCTCTCGTCTTCACGATACATTCAATGAATACCGCCCTGATATTATTTTTCATGCTGCGGCCCACAAGCATGTGCCTTTAATGGAGATTAATCCAGGAGAAGCTTTCAAAAATAATGTGCTTGGGACCAGAATGGTAGCAGAGGCTGCTTCCCAATTCGGAGTAGAGCGGTTCGTGTTAATTTCGACTGATAAGGCAGTCAATCCATCTAGTGTGATGGGTGCAACGAAACGGGTAGCCGAAATGGTTGTCCAGGATATGCCGACTGCTAGCCAGACACGGTTTCTTATTGTTCGCTTTGGCAACGTACTTGGCAGTAATGGGAGTGTAGTTCCCCGTTTTCAGGGGCAAATTAAGGCGGGTGGGCCGGTCACCATCACTCACCCCGAGGTCCGGCGTTATTTCATGTTGATTCCTGAGGCGGTGCTTTTGGTGCTACATGCGGCAGCAATAGGCGAACGAAGCAATATCTATGTCCTTGAAATGGGAGGGCAGATAAAACTTTTGGATCTTGCCCGTAATCTCATCAGGCTTTCAGGGAAAGTTCCGGAAAAGGATATCGCCATACAATTTATCGGTCTTCGCCCAGGCGAGAAACTTGAAGAAGAATTGGTGGGTGAGAGAGAAATTGCCAAGCCTTCAGCAGTTGAAAAAATTCTCTGCATTCAGTCAGAGAATAACCAGGATAAGAATTTTCTTGCCAAGATACCCAAGAATTTGGAAGAAGTGTGTGTCCTAAGCCATCCCCTGTCGGTCGTGAAATACCTGCAGAAACTTGTCCCGACGTTTCAGCAACCGGAAAAAACTGAGCAACCTGTTCTGGGAATAACCGAAAATTCCATATCTAAAGTTACGGATAAAGCTAAGTTAATCCTCTTGGTCGACGATGACAGCGATGCCCGTGGTGCGGTTCGAGCCACTCTAGAAAGCGAAGGGTATGTTTGTGTGGAAGCGGAACATGGAGCTGCTGCACTTGAGTGGTTAGAGAATGGGCACGCAGATTTAGTCATTACTGATAATCAAATGCCTGTGTTAGGAGGTTTTGAGTTTCTTCAGCAATGGCGAGATAAAGCGGAAGGGATTCTGCCTCCGGTGATTGTACTAAGCGGGCATGTGGATTGGTCTAATAAAGAAAAAGCTCTTCGGGTTGGGGCTTGTGCGGTATATCAAAAGCCCTGTCATCCGAGGGAACTGTTGCCCATAATTGAAAGAACCCTTAATTCTCAGTGAGGGGTTTTTCTTCGTGAAGTAGCCCATCTATTTTGGTTAGACGGGCTATGATCATTCATCTTTTGGCCCCATAGATCCTTTGCAAACCAATCAGGTTCTTGAAGGAAGCGTTCGGGTTCTCCGGTGAGGTGCCCTGATGTTAAGGCGAATCTGAGGTGGGAGCGCATAAGTTGCCCGGTGGTTCTAGATGTCCCCATAGCTGTTCGATGGCAATGGGCGGACTTAGAGAGTTTTAATGACTAAAAATGGGAGTTTAATGTTATGACAAAAGCCCTGTGTACCTCACAAGAGGAAGTCTCTGCGCATATTGGAAATATTGTTCGGTCGGAAATTAACAAAAATGCTGATTATGATTTAGAAAAATGGATACAGTCCAGAGTGAAAATTGGTCGTGGCGACACCATCTTGGATATCGGTTGTGGAAATGGAAAGCAAGTATCGGTATTTTCAGATTTGGTTGGAGACAAGGGAAAGGTGGTAGGGGTAGATATTTTTAGCCAGGTGCCAGGGTTATTAGAAAATGCTCGTGAAAAGTTGGCTGGAAAAAAGAATGTGGAATTGATGGATCATAGTGCGAGTCGACCCTTTCCTCAATCCGATCAGATTTTTGATGTGATCACAAGCTGTTACTCATTTTATTATGTGGAAAATGTCCAAGACACACTTCGGGAATGTTACAGGCTTCTCAAAAATCAGGGGCGTTGTTTTATTGTCGGTCCTTCCTGGGATAATTCAAGAGAGTTTTACGATCTGAATCGTGAAATCACTCGCCAAGAACTACCCGACAACTTTTCGGCACGGCTATGGCGTATTAATAATGAAGTCATCCCAGCCGCCTATGAAATCTTTGATCGAGTGGAAGTCTCCCCTTTTGTGAATCGAGTGTTTTTTGAAGGTCCACAGGGTGTGCAGGCTGTAGAGGAATATTATCGAGCGACGCTACTCTTTCAGGAAGAGAGCGGAAAGCACGATGAACGAGAACAATATGCCAAAGAATTTGTCAAACGGGTTCAAATGGAAATGCAGACTAATGGGCGATATATCATCTATAAACGGGCAATTGGGTTGACTCTCTTCAAGGAATCTAAAAAGTGAACGTTCTTGTGATCGGGGCACACCCGGATGACGAAGTGCTGGGTTTGGGTGGAACTCTTGCCCGGCATGTGAAAGACGGAGATTCGGTATTCCCGCTTATTTGTGCCAATGCCTCTCAAGTCCGATATGTAGAGGCGCAACGGGAAAAATTACAGTCGGCATGCGAGAAATCGTGCGTTGAACTCGGGCTTCAGAAGCCGGAGTTTCTGGGATTTCCTGATCAAAAACTGGACACTTTTTCTCAGATTGATCTGACTCAGGCTATTGAAGAACGAATTAAGCAATATCAGCCTGAAGTGGTCTATACCCATCACTTGGGAGATATAAATCGCGACCACCAGGTTTTAAATGAGGCAACGTTGGTCGCCACTCGCCCGAAGCCTGGCGGAGCGGTGTTGCGTGTCCTCAGTTATATAGTGCCCTCTTCTACCGATTGGGCTCCATTTACTGCCAATAGAGCATTTTTGCCCAATTGGTTTGTGGATATATCAGAAACGATCGAAGTAAAGTTAAAAGCCATTTCCCATTATTCATCGGAAGTGCCCCCCTACCCACATCCCAGGTCGTTGGAAGCCATTCGTACCCAAGCCAAATATTGGGGGAGCAGCATTGGTTTTGAATACGCTGAACCTTTTATGCTCATGCGAAACCTCATTAGAAAGTAAATCTTTTGTGAAGCGATTGATGGACATGTCAGTGAGCGCCCTGGTATTGATTTTTTTTATTCCCATCGGGCTGCTCATTGCGGGTTCTATTTATTTGTTCGATCCGGGACCGATTTTCTATCGTCAAGAACGTGTTGGGCAGGGAGGGAAAAAATTTCGTCTCTGGAAATTCCGAACAATGAAGGTGCATCAGCCAAGCGGGAGTGGGCATATTACCTATGGAACACAGGATCCACGGATTACTCCCTTGGGGTACTATTTACGCATGTTAAAGTTGGATGAAGTTCCTCAATTAATTAACGTCATTAAAGGGGAAATGAGCTTAGTGGGGCCTAGGCCAGAGGTTGAAAAATATGTGAGTATGTATAATACCCAACAGAAGAAGATTCTTGATCTTCGACCAGGATGCACAGATATTACGGTACTCTATGGTCACTTTCACGATGCCGCTCTTCTTGAAAATCACAAGGAAGACGCCGAGTCGTTTTATATTAATGTTCTGATGCCCAAAAAAATTGAGCACAATCTCTTTTATCTGGCCAATCAATCACTGTGGCTGGACTTGAAGATCTTAGTCGGTACTGTCCTCTTAATGCTTAGAATCCGCGAAAATAAACCCATGACTGCCGGACTATCTGTTATTGGTGGCCTAGTAGTTCCCTTCTCAAATTGATTTCCTTCCCTTTTATCTTTATTCACCTCGGAAGCTTTTGAGTTCCGGACGTTCATTTTTTAACTCTTTTCTATCCAGAAGAGATTTCAAGGACGTTGAGTCTATTGCAAATTTCGAGTAAGTGGCTGGCTTCGCGCAGAAAGAAGTCCGTTGCTCAAACGATTTAGAGGCCCAAGGTCCAGGTTAGTCCACCCATGAACATTCTGGGAGTCCCAGGGACAAAGTGAATATCTGAGACGCCTTCTGTGGGTTCTCCGGGGAGACGAGATTCATAAAGAAATTGCGCCTGTCGCCAATCGGTGTCGGTCAAATTGCGAATGCTGAAAAAGGCATCGAGCCGTCCGGTGGGAAGGGAAACCGGTATCTTGTAGCGAAGAATCAGATCAAAGATCGTGAATGGTTCCAGTAGCACGCTTCGGTCTTCAGTGGCGGCTCGGCTTCCCACTGTCAGCATTTGAAGAGTGCCTGAAAGTCCAAAGGGGAAATGCGTGGTTACGGAAGAAAAGGCGGTAAACTCCGGTGCCAAAGGGATGGAATCTCCTGTTTTACGAAACTTGGCATCGGTATATGTAATGTCTCCACGAATGGAGAGCCATTCCACTGGAGAAATTCTAGCACTCAATTCCGTGCCCAGACGACGGGTTTTCCCGCGCGGTTCCGTTGTCCCTTCATCTCCCACGAAAACCAATTCCGACTGAAGATCCAATAACCAGAACGTAGCAAGAAAATCTGCCCAAGCCCAGGGTTGGCTGCGGATACCCAGCTCATAGCCGATTGCCCTGGGAAGAGTGGTTGCCGAGGAATTCATGACAACGTCCCTGGCGTCATTACTATGAAACCCTGTTCCGACATTCAGGAAAAATTCGGTGTGCGCCCATGGCCCGAAAATTACATTGGCTTTGCCGCTGGCGATGGCATCGGAGGCAGTTCCGTCCGGCCTGATAGAACAACTTGTTCCACAACGGTCATCAACATTATAGGTGAAGACGTCGACCCGGCCACCGCCCACAAATTTCAGCCAGGGGAGGAATTGAAGGTCCAGTTTGAGGTAGGGGGAATAGGAGGCTTCAAAGATGTCAGATTCTTGCGTGATCGCCAGAGGGTCTCGTTTTCGTTGGGTTCCAAGGCGAACGCGGATCTTATCGAACCTGGTCTGAAGCCCTGCTGTTATCAAGCCTTCGCGATCCAGTAATCGGAAAGATTGACGATACCCAAGATCGCCGCCTGTCAACCATCGCCGATCGGTCTGTTCAATGCCGTCACCATTAACCGGATCGTTCAGGAAAAACGTAAAGTTCGTAAATAGCGAAAGATAGTAATATTGGGCCCACAGATTGGCAAATGCGGTCCCTCCTCCGGCAAAATCGTAATGGTAATCCAATCGTCCTGTACTGCGCACCGATTTGCCTCCTTCGGAGGGATCAAGAGAGTCGAATCGATCCAACCGGTTGGCCTCTACTTCACGAAGAGGAATCTGCCCCGAACCATTCCATTGTCCATAATATTGGGTCAAGGTTACGCTGAGCTCGGACTGTGCCGAAGGTTCCAATGTGAGTTTCGCTAGCCCGTTGTAGCGGGTATTGCGATTGACAAAGTCGTATGGGCCATCAGTGTAGTAAAATTCTCCAGCAACAAGAGTGCGGAAGTGTTCTTGAAAGGGAGAGCTCATGAAGAGATATCGTTGAGTGTTGAAACTCCCTCCTGCAGCTTGGATAACCGTTTCGGGAACCGACTTGCGAGTGACGTAATTGGCAGCGCCGGCGGTAGCATAGTCACCATATTCCACGTGGTAGGGTCCCTTTTGGACGGCAATTTCCTCTACGGTTTCCGGAATAATGAAATTAATGTCTCCGTATCCTTGCCCGTGAGCATGACTGCGCATATTGATCGGCATCCCATCCACATGAAGAGCCAGGTCGGTTCCGTGATCGGCGTCAAAGCCGCGCAAGAGGAACTGGTCGGCTTTGCCCGCCCCACCGGAATGTTCCAACGTAATAAGACCAGGAGCTAGGCGAAGCAAATCGGCAGGTCGGCCTTGAGGTTGAAGCAGGATGTCTTCATTCAGAATGATGCGTTGAGAAGAAGCGGCGATCGGACGTTTGCCCTCGACGATCATCTCCGGCAGAGTGACGACTTCGTTCGGTGAATGTGCCAAGCAGGGAATGGTCAGGAAGATAACGAAAAAGAGGCAGAAAGCGGTAGACCAGAGAAAATGAGTAAGCGAAGAAATGCGAGCATGCATGTAATTCATCCGGAAAGGTCTTTCAATAGAATTTTAGTAGCACAAAAAAATAATTCGTAGCACTAATTGAGGAGAGTGTCAACTGAAAAAATAGGGGATGTCTCTCGTTGTTTAGGCAGGAATGCACAGGCAGAAAACGGAATGAAGCGAGAGAGGAGGGGTGGGGGAAGGATTTGCGGTGTTAGTGCAGTTTCTCACCAGTGGTGGTCATGGTCAATTTTCCATGCATCACGCCTTTGGTGCTGATCAAGCTGTTGGCGAGGGTCTGAACATTAGCACTTTTTCCGCGAACGATGATGACTTCCAGGCAATGGTGATGATCCAAATGCACATGGGTATTCGAAATGATCAGAGAACCGAATTGGTGTTGGGCGTCGGTTAGTTGGCGAACCAGATCAGGCTTGTGATGATCGTAGATCAGCGTAATGGTTCCAACGGTTTCCCGATTGTCGCTCCATTCTTGTCCGACGAGTTGATCGCGGATAAGATCCCGGATGGCTTCGGATCGGTTGGGATATTTTTTTCGTTCGATATGTTTATCGAAGGCTTTGAGCAATTGGTGATCTAAGGAGACACCAAAACGGACCAGTTTGTTCATAAACTCGTTTTACTCCTAGATGTGTTCAGAGCATCAATCAAGACATTGAGACAGTGATGAGCGTGTCGTGTTTCGGTTAACGTGCCAGCAAGATTCAGTGGACAAGGACAAATGTCTTATCCTAACGCGCGATCAAGGTTAAAGGCTGCACTGATCAGAGCCAGGTGGGTGAAGGCCTGCGGGAAATTCCCAAGGGCCTCCCCATGGTGCCCGGTTTCTTCGGCAAAAAGCCCCAGGTGATTGGCATACCCGAGCATTTGCTCGAACATGAGACGAGCCTCATCGAGGCGCGACCGATCGCCTTGCGCTGCGCGGGTCATGGCTTCTACCAGCCAGAAGGTGCAGATATTGAAGGTCCCCTCTTCTCCGGCCAGACCGTCATACGATTCCGTCAAATTATATCGATAGACCAGAGCATTGGAGACCAAGCCCCCTTCCTCCGGCTTACGATTGATGGCATCCAGAGTCTTAAGCATTCTGGGGTCGGTAGGGGAGACAAAAAATACCAGAGGCATCATTAAATTTGCCGCATCCAACGAGGTACTGCCATATCGCTGGACGAAGGCCTGTCGCTGCGGTTCCCAACCCTTGGCCATGATCTCTTCATAAATGGCGTCGCGTGTGTTCAGCCACCGATCCCGGTCGGCCGGGAAAGAGCGTTTATCTGCGAGCCGTAGCCCACGGTCCACGGCCACCCAACACATCAATTTAGAAAACACAAAATGTTGTTGGCCTCCACGAACCTCCCACACGCCTTCGTCTTGACGATGCCAATTATCGCACACCCAGTTGATCATGCGACGGAGATGTTTCCACAAATCATATGAAATTGGCGTGCCATATTTATTGTAGAGGTAGACGGAATCCAATAACTCCCCGTAAATGTCTAACTGCAGTTGGTTATACGCGCCATTGCCGACTCGCACGGGTCGTGATTCACGGTAGCCCTCAAGATGATCCAAGGTTTCTTCGGTGAGCTGATGTCGTCCGTCGATGCCATACATGATTTGAAGCGAGCCATCCGCATTCAACTCATGACAGCGGGCTTCCAACCAATGCATGAAGGCGGTGGCCTCTTCGGTAAATCCGATCCGCAACAAGCCATACAAGGTAAAGGCGGCATCCCGAATCCAGGTATAGCGATAATCCCAATTACGAACGCCGCCGATCTCTTCAGGCAGACTGCAGGTGGGCGCCGCCACAATCGCGCCTGTGGGTTCAAAGGTCAATAATTTCAGGGCCAGCGCTGAACGATAGACCATTTCCCGCCACCGGCCGGTATAGGTACATTGGGAGAGCCAACGCCGCCAATAATCAACGGTTTGCTTGAAGAGTTCCTCTGCCTGAGTTTCGGGACACGGAGCTTTTGAGGAATCATGCATCTGTCCATTACCCGCCATTTCCTCTAAACAAAAATCGACTTCGTCGCCTTCCTGAAGCGAAAACTCCGTGACAATAGACTGATTCGCCTGGTGTAACGGAATAGAAGCCCCAAGCCGGAGGTCCAAGGTTGGTGTGTGAAAGATCGCGCCGTCCTTGGTGAGAGTTAGGGTGTGTGTCGTCCGACCATAATTAAAGGCCGGTTGACATTCCACGCGAAACGTCATCGATCCGCGAATGGCTTGAACACGCCGGACTAGCCCATGCAAGCTGCAATCGGCGGAGCGAAACCCGACAGGCATGAAGTCGATCACTCGTCCGACTCCGCCAGGAGTATGAAATCGGGTGACGAGCACATTGGTGTCCGGCCAGTAATATTGCTTGGATTTGACCCCGTCCGGGATAGGGGCAATCTTAAACCGGCCGCCTTTCGCATCGTCCAGAATGGCGCTGAATACGCTGGGAGAATCAAAATAAGGAAAGCAGAACCAATCGATAGATCCATTCATGCCGACCAGAGCGGTCGTCTGCATATTTCCGATCAGGCCGTAGTTTTCAATGGGCTGATAGGGCATCTTCGAAAACAAGACAGTCCATTAAGGTGAAAGCAGGGGCCATTGAACATCCCCTCCCTTTACCTTAACAGAATATGCCGGTTATGTCTGAGAAAAATATGCAGAGAGACTCAAAAATCGCAGTCGAAACATTCATCTATTTCGTAGACCTTCATGTGAGTGCAAACCTCATGTGGTCTTGCCTGCTTTGATCGTCCAAACTTTGCCCAGGGCGGCTTATGATGGGCACCACATAATCGCAGCAAATTCGGTGACCTCTTTTCCTGCTTCCCCATTTGTCCAAAACATTTATGCCAGATGTTCCGAAAACCATCTCCCTGAGGGGCTTGTCCATATTCCGCGGCGTTGATCTCCTTATCCGTACCGTCCACCCCTATTCGAAGGGCGTGAATGAGCATACCCCGATTATGCAGAATGTCGTCCAACCAGGGAGAAAAGGATGTGGCGTAAATGAATGGAATGAGGTTTTCCGGGGATCACGGCCATGACTTTCATTGGGCGATTCCATAGCAACGGCAGACAAGTGAATAGAAATGCGAGTGTTTAGATCGCAGGAACATGCCCTTTCGTTTGACGTGGAGTAAATTTGTTTCAAACAATTGAGAAGATCGGGAGATATTCTTATTTAAATGGTGTAACATGGCCTGGAAGTTCCAATCAGTTCAATGTCGCCTGGAGAGGACGGCAAGAGGCGTCTCAGTCGGCACCCATTCCTAATGCCGTCACTTTCCCGGTGAGTCCGGAGGTCAGGGAGACATGACCGATAGGGCCAGACAGTATCCGTCTATGGTGACGCTTGACGGACAAGACTATGTCTTCGAGCGTATTCTCAAAGACGATTTTTTCTCCGTCAACGTCCTCTATGGAAACCATGGGGGAGAACGATACGTCCTGAAGCTGAGTGATTTCCGGTTTGTACTCGGGTGGATGTTTCGTCCCTTGGCAGGTTGGATTTCTAGGCGGGAATACCGAATCTACAACATGGTCTCCGATATCCCTGGCATTCCCGCCCTAGGACCGCGACACGGGAAGCGAGGATATTTCCATCGATATATTGAAGGACAAACCCTCCATGAAATAGAACGAAGCCTTGTTGACCGATTCAACGTGGTGGCAGGAGATCCGGCCCTTGGCAACTACGAAACCTCACTGGCACCTGACTTTTTTGATCGATTGCTCTTGATTGTGAACGCCGTTCATCGGCGGCGGATTTTTTATGCCGATCTGAACAAACGGGGAAATATCATCTGTTCCACAGAGGGCAGGCCCTATCTCATCGATTTTCAAATTTGTCTGTATATGCCTGTCCGACAAGGCTTGATGGGAAGCCTCACCGAGAAGATCTTTCAGCAATTGGCAAAGGAAGATCTCTATCATCTCTATAAGCACAAAAAAACGTTCCAGCCGAAACTGGTGACGGCACAAGAACAGGAGTTAGCGCAACAGTCGAATTTAAGCAGGCGATACCGGCGGTTCCTGTGGCAGCCCTACATCGTTCTTAAACGATTGATCTATCCCCATGGCAGCAATGAAACCATCTGGTACAAGTGGAAAAAGGAAAAAGACCAATCCCCCAGGATGTCTTAGTGGGTTCCGGTCAGCAACGTTGCGTTGGAAATGACCTATGGTGCTTAGCGGCAGATAGGTTCAGGGTGTTGTCATGCATGCGGTCTATGGCTGATTGCGTTTGAGGGTTTTCAGTACTCCGGGTATCTTTTCTTGAATGAGTGCTATCGTTGGTAAAGATTTACGAGCGCAGACCAGTCCTCAAGAATTCCAAGAGACTTCGCCATTCTGCCCATAGTCTGTAAATCCTTTGGCTCTGGACTCCTCACTTGTAAAATATGCTGAGCGTCAAGCTGGTCTTGAGGGCCACCGGCATAGAGTTTGAGCAGCACCAACATCTGCCAAGACACCACCGGTAGCATTTGGTCCATAACGGATATTGTTTCAATGTGCCGGAAAATCATTTCTGTAAGAACGGAGGGAAACACTATCAACTGAAGTGAAACGGAAGCCGATCCGACCTGAATTGAGGAATGAAAGACCCCATTCAAGGGATCTTCCGGTTCACCGCGGTCAAAACGTCCGCCTAGAAAGGCGGCGAGCGAGTGTGGATTGGTAGAACCGATAGCAATAGCAAAATCGATATCCTGGGTCGCTCGTGGAACTCCCCAGGCCGATACAGCAAACCCTCCAATTAAAGCAAACCCCTCTACCAGGTTCTGCTGCCGAGCCGTTTCAAGGCGGGCAAGAATGTGAATTAAGGCTTGTCGGAACACGCGATTTGGAAAGCGGCGGCGGTATCCGACAGTTCAAGAGCGATAAGGAGCCGCTGTTCAGGGGTGAGTTTCCGGGCTTCGTCAATCTTGTGTTTCACGAGCATATCTCCTAGCCGACTCGGTCGTCGTGAATCACGAAAATTGGGGGCGGAGATTTTCAATTTCATCACATGATTTTACCTGGAAACCTCAGTTTCGTCATGGGAAATGTTTCCTCTTAGGTTGCAAATATTTTAGCCTGTCTCTCCGAATTGTCTCAAGGGAATCGAGAGCCGCATTTAGGGAGGGTTTTGGGGGAGCCTTTGTCAGTTCCTGTATCTGCCGATTCAATAGCCTCGTCCGCTACCGCTACGTCCCATCCGATCCAAAGGGAGCGCGTCATATCGTTCTTTCAAATCCGGATGCTCGCTCAAAAAGCCTTTCACGGCCGCATCGTCGGCAAACACCTCAGGGCTGCGTTGACGATACTCTTCCACCGTCAGATCATACTTGGCCAATAATGTGCTTAACTTCGTGTTGATATCTTTTCCCATCTCACGCATTGCCTCGGGCGATGGACGCTGCCCATCACCTCCATACGATCGTCCACCGGAAAAGTAATTCGTCATCATCTCGCCGATATCGATCCGTGCCCTGACGAACTTCTCCACCTCAGCCGGTTCCGCTCCAAGGCTATTCCCAACAAAAATCACATGACTCAATGCCAATACGACCATAATCCGTGAAAAGTTCATAGCCATGCTTTCCTTTCAGGTTGTGTGTAAGAGGTTTAGTTTAATCCATCATAGCATTTGAGCGTGGCAGTGGTAAGTTCAGGTCTTATCGACTGGTGTGTCTACTACAGTTAGAACAGTGAGGACACATGCTTCTTCTTCAGTAGGGGAGAGATTCCTTGTATGAATAAGCGGACCAAAAATGTATAGAAATGCACTTGAATGCAGAGACTAATATTAAAAGCATGCCCTCCCAACTAATTTCTTATTCAGATTTTTCCAAATTCTTCTCACTTAAGGTCAGGAGATGCAAAGTAGGTTGATCAGGAAGCAGGGATCGATATTGCTTCACAATTTCTCTCATGGTCCTAACTACGGGTTCAATACCTTCTTTTTGAAGGAGGGGTGCGCTTTTGCGGTCTAACAAACTAGCCACGGCATCAAATTGCTGTAGATCATCTGCTAACGTAACCATAAATTCTTTTTCGGTGCCACTTGCTACGGCAAGAAGGTGCTCAAGGCGCAATGAGTACTCTATATAGTCAACTTGGGCTTGTCCTTCCGAGATTTTTCTTGTGATTTTCGCCTCTTTTGTGTCCTGCTTTTTTCTAAGCATATAATGTGCCGCCATGGTTACTGGATTTGGTAGAGGAGTAATTGGAATGATGGTAAACATTTTTATAAACCAGTTGTCTGCTTTGGGATCTTCGATTTGGTTTAGGTGATATCTCCACTCTAGCCTCCAAGCTATCCTTAGTTCTCGCAATTCCCCTCTCAAGCGCCACAGTTCCCGACGCTTGATTGGGTTCATAGGTTCGCTAGCCAACTCCTTCGCGGATGTGTAGATTCGTTCCAGTGTAGCTACCTGATCAATTCGACGAAAAGCAATAAGTATATCAAGCCTTTCCTCCACTCTCTTGAGTCGCTTGGCAATGTCCGCACCAGCTACTATGTGTGCTGCTCCGACTACTGCTGCCGACAGAGCTCCTAGCCGTGAAAGAGTAGTAGCCATTTGGGCACCCTTCAATTGCTCGATAATTTTTCCTGTACTGGCATCTTTTAAAATGGGCAACAATTGGCCTGAGTTCTTGTGTCGAGGCATCACAGCAAGTGCTTGATCCAATAGTTGTTGCCCATCTTTTGATGCACGGAAAATCATTTCTATCCCTGAAGATTTAAGGCGAAGTGTATTGATGGTCAAAGTAATTCCGTTGGCGACTCCAAATTGCAATTGTTCGTTAAGATAGGGAATAGCCGAATTCTGGCAAGCTTCCTCATATTGTTGAATGTCCAAGGATTCCTGAAAACTTAGTTGGAGAAGGGGACTCGGTAGAGTGATAGGCTCTGGATTTATTTGATCTGCTCGTTCGATGAGATGGTCGTGTGAGGATTGAACTAAATTTTGCGGAATTGCCTCATTCTTTGGTTTTGGCAATCGTTTGAAAATCACAAACGCTAAAACTCCTTGTGCCAAGAGACCAAAGGAGAAGAAAATCAATACAATGATTGGGAGAATAGGTTCAAGCATTTTCGATTATTTCACCAATGGAAGTGTGAGCGATACACAAAGGTGGCGTTCCCCAATCATGGTATGTGGTAATGCGATGTCTTTCTTGCAGTGTCTGAGCGTTTTGCAATTTATTCAGAAAGGCGGTTCCACTCAAGCTTCTCTATGGGATGTCGGATCCCGCACAAGGGTTAACTGCAAATCTCAAAATTTCTTTGAAAATTTCCCTAATTGGCCTCGTTTTGAAAGATAAATATTTTCTTCAAATTTTTCTTGACGTGGAGCAAGAATAGCCAACCCCTACAAAAAAGTACAGATAAGTTTGAAGATTCCTGTAAAACGGCAAGCAGGAATAATAGGGTAGACGGTTGGCTTCCGATACCCAACCACGAAATTGTCCGAGGAGGTTTTTCGACAACGAAAGCCCATCTAAGAAGGGAAGTTTGAGTAAATCATGTCATTCTGAGAGAACCGAAGAATCTAACTGAGGCATGGGTTTATCAGTTTGGGCACAGATTCTTCGCCTCTGGCTCAGAAGGACAATTTCAGTGCGAACAAGTTGATAGAGTGCGGTGAGTTGGTTTAGTGGTGTATTTCAATGCTTCCAACCTCATATAGAAAGCATAGACAGTAGGAGCATCACCGGAATCCTTGTCGGTTATGGGAATCGGGCTGTTTTGCCCCATCATTGTCTGGTGATGTCGCTCATTGCAGGCATTCGGGAAACGCAGGAAATGGTGAATTTTTGTGTCGGCAATGGGATGTCCTGCGATATTGCGGAACCTTGAAAAATCGAGAGTTCGCAGAGCTCTATCAGCGAAATTTCGAGAGAGACGCGCGGTTCCGGTTTGTCATCGACATGGCTTCTCTTAGATTCGATCATGGAGAAAAGAGTTTTTTGGACGCTATTTCAGGGCCAGAGAAGAAAGCCTGGATATTAAGAAAAGGAGCCATGGCATTGATGTTTGGTTAGGAGGGTGAGGTGTAGACCATCTCTTAGAATGATATTTCCAAAGTCGAACTGCGGGTTGGGTGAATTGTCGGTGCGGCGCCGTTTTCTTCGACAGGACAAGTCGGTCTACCTCTTGCAGGTTGATTTTGGCGGGGAGATCGGCCTGACGAAATCTAGTGCGCAGATCACGCATCTGTCCCAACCGGATAAGCTGAAGAAAAGCTGATATGGCGGTTGTCGACTTTCCACCCATGCTGATCGGTCCGGTGATGATCGAATGTTTAGCTGCCCGGTTGTCTACGGTCAGCGGGAAGGTTAGGTTGTGTGTCTCGGACAAGCCGGTTCTCCTGGGAACGAAGGTGTTGTACGCCTGAAATTCTAGCCCCGCCAATCTTTCGTCGGGAGGGCCTCTATGCTTCGCGTGCTTGTTTGCCTGTTTGTGGTAGTCCTCGTCACAGGAACTGCGGACGGGACGGCACGTCGGGTGCATCTCTCCTCTGACCAGATCTCGCAGTTAGCTCAGATCCGTATCATTCTTCTCACTTCCAGCGTGATGACCGAGAAGGGACCCGTCCAGTCAGAGGCATTAAATGCTCTGGTTGCGAAACGGTTTCAGGAATTAGGCTTTTCGGTCGTGAGCGATTCCACGGCTTCGCATGATGTGGAGTTTCGAGTCTTTTGTGAGGAGCGGAAGCGGGTTGTGGAACTTACGACCGGCAGTGGGGATGCGGAATTAGAGGAGTTCCCGGATCGGCTGTGGCAGGGTCCGGCCTGCCGGTTCCGATATCGCTTGAATGGTGCGGACCTGGGTTGGCTCACGGAGGTCCGGTCATCTTCGTTCGATGAACAGACAGAAATTCAGGAGTCCGGTGAGGCCTTTGAACACAGCGCTCTGTTTGCGTCACTGCTTCAGGAGGTGGAACGATCGGACTTTCCGCTCCTGGTCATGGCCGACTGGGGCCATGCGTCACGATTAGCCTTGCTGCTGTTAGATCCGGGAACTCCACCCTCCCAACAACGACTGATTGTCCAACAGTTGGCCGACTTTTCGACCTCTACATATCTTCCTGTTCTACTGAACCTTATTCAACGGCCGTATTATCCGGTGGAAGCAATTGAGGCTCTGGCATCCGCAGGAGAGGCAGGATTGCCTCATTTGGTGGCGTTGTTTCAGGATCAGAAGGAGTTGCCGTTGATTCAGGCGGCTGCGGCCAGAGGGATTGGCCGGATTTATGGCACCACGGGAAATCGGGCTGCCTTTGAGTCCATGCTGGAGTACCTTGCTTCAGCCGTGGATACGATTGCCTCACCCGATGATATTGAGTTTCCGGTGCTTACGGCGGTAGTCTGGTCCCTGAGTCAAAGTCGTTCAGACCGGGTGCTCCGGCTCCTGCACCTGCTTCAAGCGAAAGTCTGGATGTATTATGATCCGTCCGAGGACATGCAGACGCTTCGGGAAGCCGTCGGTGTTGTGACTAAATTTCTTGATCACGTGCAACTCTGAGTCGAGGGGGTGAGAGGCCGACTTGTCGTCGGCTTCAGGTCCTATTCGGCCATGGATGTGTTTCTCACGATTACCCCGACCTGAAAAACTGATCTATCTCGCCGGGTTTTTTCTGCTCGTGTTTATTCTGGTGGAAAGTACGGGATGACGGAATAGAGACATTCCTGCCAAAGACCAGCAGAAATGGCTAACTCAAACCTAAAAACGGCAGTTACAGCGCCGGTAGTCCGTTCATGCTTCGAGCGCCTCAGCACGAACGGGGCGTCGAAGTGGTCACCCGTTGGGTGAGAATCCGTTCGCCCCTTCGGCAAAGCTCAGGGCAGGCCTGAGTGCCGCAGTTTCTGCGGTAGTCGAAGGGTTGCGGGATGGCCAACTGCCGTTTTTAGGTTAAATATGGATCCCCAATGACCAATGTCGGGAAGGACGGAGAAGACGTTCTGCCTGGCCAAATCATCTTCAATCTGGGCCAGCTTCTTTCGCCGTGGCCTCAGAATAACGACTCTGTGGGAACAATCTCCCGTTACTCTCTCCCAGGCTGTTTTTTTGGCGCTTTCTTTTTCGCGGAAGCTTGGATGAGATGCCAGGCCCGGAGGACCTCCGCGACGGTCCAGGCTTGGGCGATACAGCCCTTCGGGACGAAGGGCGGTTGGCCGTCAAAGATTTCTCCCAGTGTGCCCACTCCATAATCGTTGAGATGGTGAGCCACCGGCTTCAGATAAGAAAGTGCCATATCGGGATTGCCGTAGACCCGATGATGCGCCAAGACGAAGGGACCGAGTAACCAACCCCAGACGGTGCCTTGATGATAGGCGCCATCCCGTTGTCGTATGTCTCCGCCATACTGCCCTACATATTGAGGATCTTCCTGCCCCAAGCTGCGTAACCCGTAGGAGGTGTAAAGGTGTTGGGCGCAATAGTCCACGACGGCTTGTTGTTGTATGGATGTGAGCGGACTGTTGGGTAAGGACACGGCAAACAATTGATTTGGGCGTGGAGCGGGATCATGACCATGCGGGCCGTCGAGCACGTCATAGCATCGATTGAGAGGGTTGTGCCAGAACCGTTGAAAGGACGTTTTGATCGAGTCGGCCAGGTCGAGGAATTCCTGATGAGGAATTTTCAACGACTTGGCGAAGGCTCCCACCGTAAGCCATGACTGATACCACAGCGCGTTGATTTCAATCGGTTTGCCCATGCGGGGAGTGACAACCCAGTCGCCGACCTTGGCATCCATCCAGGTGAGTTGCACGCCTGCTTGGCCGGCATGCAGCAGATGGTCGGAAGGATCCATACCGATACCAAATCGGGTGCCCTTTCGATACCACGACAGCATGTCCAGCAGGACCGGAAAAATGGTTTTGAGAAACGCACGGTCTCGGGCGGCTTCCAGATATTGGCGGACCGCTTCCACATACCAGAGCGTGGCATCCACGGTATTGTATTCGGGGTCTTCGCCGGCGTCGGGAAAGCGATTCGGCAGCATGCCTTCATTGGCATATTGAGCGAAGGTGGACAGGATGCTGCGAGCAATGTCGTAGCGTTTGGTGGTCAAGGTCAGACCGGGCAGGCTGATCATCGTATCTCGACCCCAATCTCCGAACCACTGATAGCCGGCGATGATGGTATGGCCGGTGTCGCCCGATGAGAGCGGGCGTGACGAGATAAATTGATCGGCGGCCAGCATGAGTTGTTGTATCCATGACGGGCGTTGGGAGGCGGAGCGTTTGGTTGGGCTAAACGTCGTCAGCAGTGCCTGCTCATGGTTCTGACGCCTTTCAATGCTGGAGGACTGGGGCAAGCGATCCTCAGATTTGGTGCTGCCCATCCAGGTGACTTCCTCGCCTGGTTTCAATTCAATGATCCATGTGCCCATATGCAGATGATGTTCACGATCCGGAAGACCACGTTCCCGTTCCAACGGCAAATCGTAATTTCGGTACCATGTACTGACCGCTTCGACAGAACCCTTGGAAGCCGATAGGATGAACGGGGGACCGCCTGTCGGGAGGATCTGAAATCCATGGATGATGGGTGTGGAGGAAAATTCCGGCAGGTTGCCCAGGGTCGTCCAATGATAATTCCGATGATTGATAAAGGCACGCAGATGAAGACGAATCGGGAGCGATCCGCGCTTGAACGCATACTGGACATAGATGGTGTTCTCGCCCGGTTCCATCCAGATGCGTTTGTCCAATTGCGCGTCCGCAACGGCGAACGTCCACACCGGTGTGGTGCCTTCCAAACGAAAACGTTCCAGGTAGAGAAAACCGGTTGGGGCCACCGCCCCGCCATGCCAATGATTGGTGGAGAGTTGCAGGATCTGCCCCTGATACTCGACGGTTTCTTCCAATTTGCTGACTAACAAAGTACGTCCGAGCGGGGGCTTGAGCGCGGCGACGAGGAGACCGTGATATCGGCGGGTGAGCGACCCCGCGACGGTGCCGGACGCGAATCCGCCGATGCCGTTGGTGACAAGCCATTCCCGTCGCTCGGCCATTCAAGGTCACCCACAAATCTCTCTTCCGAAATCCACAGCCTGCGGCCAATTGGGGATGTTCATGGATAGTGTCCCAGCGGTACGCGTTCGTTTCGTGGTAGGAGGCATGGTCTTATTCTCCTGATTGTTCCAAAAGCTTGGTTACCAGTCCGGTCCATCCCGTTTGATGGCTGGCCCCTAAGCCCGCTCCGTTGTCTCCATGAAAATATTCATGAAAGAGCAGGTAGTCACGCCAATGGGGATCGTCTTGAAACTTCCGTAAGCCGCCGTAAACGGGGCGTTGGCCTTTGGAATCGCGGAGGAAGAGACGGTTCAATCGACGAGAAATTTCTCCGGCCACCTCCCACAGGGTGTGGTGCTGTCCCGTCCCCGTCGGGCAGGGTACGGTAAAATGATCCCCAAGAAAATGATGGAACTTCTGCAGCGATTCGATCAGGAGGAAATTGACGGGAAACCAGATGGGCCCCCGCCAATTGGAGTTCCCGCCGAACAGACCGCTTCGGGATTCGGCCGGTTCATAATCCACCCGATGTTCATTGCCATTCAGCTTCAAGATATAGGGATGACTTTGATGATATTTGGATAAAGCTCGAATCCCATAGGTAGAGAGGAATTCCTCTTCATCCAGCATGTACTTCAGGACTCGCGGAAGTTGTTCCTGATCGACGATAGACAGCATTCGGCGGACGCCCCCATCGGGAAGACTGGTAGAGCAGACGTGGCGACGGAATTCCGGGCGATTTTCGATAAACCACAACAGCCGCCGTTTAAAGCCCGGCAAGGCATCCACGACTTCCGGCTCCAGCGTTTCCACGGCAAAGAGGGGGATGAGCCCTACCATGGACCGGACCTTCATTTGTTGGTGGCGACCGTCGGGGAAATGCAGCACGTCATAATAAAATCCATCGGCTTCATCCCACAGGGAGGTTTCATGATTGCCTTCTCCCAGGTGGTTAATGGCATGAGAAATATAAACGAAGTGCTCAAAGAACTTAC
The DNA here is from genome assembly GCA_031315915.1 of Nitrospirales bacterium. GTDB lineage: Bacteria > Nitrospirota > Nitrospiria > Nitrospirales > UBA8639 > JACKFE01. The sequence goes on along the minus strand of JALDRK010000038.1, from coordinate 8,098 downwards.
TGGCCACGTCTCCGTAAGAGGGATCGTGTCGCGCCAGTTCCAGGGCAATGGCCAGCATGTTCAGACAATACATGCCCATCCAGCTCGTGCCGTCGGATTGATCGATATGGCCTCCGGTGGGGAGTGGGGCGGACCGGTCGAAGACGCCGATGTTATCCAGTCCGAGGAACCCTCCTTGAAAAATGTTTCGTCCTAGGGCATCTTTGCGGTTGACCCACCAGGTAAAGTTGAGCAGGAGTTTATGAAAAATTTTGGCCAGCCAAATCCGGTCGGCTTTGCCACGGATGCGTTTTTCGATTTTATAGACCCGCCAGGCCGCCCAGGCATGGACGGGAGGATTTACATCCCCGAAGGCCCACTCATAGGCCGGAATTTGTCCGTTGGGATGCATGTACCATTCTCTGACCAGTAACCGCAGTTGATCCTTGGCAAAGTCCGGATCGACCAACGCTAACGGGATGCAATGAAAAGCCAGGTCCCATGCCGCAAACCACGGATATTCCCATTTGTCGGGCATGGAAATGAGATCTTCATTAAAGAGATGTTTCCAATCGGCGTTTCGGCCATGGTCGCGGCCGGCGGGAGGCGGCGGACCGATAGGGTCTCCGGCCAGCCAGGTCCTCACATCAAAATGATAAAACTGTTTGCTCCAGAGCATTCCGGCAAATGCCTGGCGCTGAACGTTCTGCGCGTCTACGGATTGAGCGGTCCCGAGGCGTTTGGCATAAAATTCATCCGCCTCCTGTTGGCGTGCGGGAAAGAGGGTTTCGAATTCTTCATCCAGCTGGCCTTCGGTTGGAGGCAGGTTGGTCAATCTCAGTCGAAATGTCACGCTCTGATCGGGTGCGATCAGGGGATGATAATGGACCGCGGCTTTCGTGCCGATTTGTTGACCATTCACGGCCTTTTTTATGCCGTTGACGATATAATCGTTAATTCCGTCTTTGACATAAGGGGTGGCATTCGCTATTCCCCACAGCCGTTGAGTATTGGTGTCATTTTCCGTAAAGAGCACTTCCGGTGTGCCTTCGCATAACAGCCATCGTGATCCGTATTGTTCATGGTTGAGGTGAATGACCTGCGCATCGCCAAGATCTTCATCCCGATTAAGGGTGGGGCGGGACGTATGGGGCATCCAGGACCAGGTATTGCGGAACCAGATGGTCGGTAACACGTGGAGTTCGGCAAAATCCGGCCCGCGGTTATGGGCGGTGATTCGAATCAGGATGTCTTCATGGGTGGCTTTGGCATATTCGATAAATACGTCGAAGTACCGATTGTCGTGAAACACTCCCGTGTCCATCAACTCATATTCCCATTCATTCTTGCCGCGTTTTCGGTTTCCCTCAATTAATTGCGCATAGGGAAAAGGTTGTTGGGGATATTTATAGAGAAACTTCATATAGGAATGGGTGGGCGTGGAATCCAGGTAAAAATAGTATTCTTTGACGTCCTCGCCATGATTGCCTTCGTTGCCCGTCAAGCCGAACAAACGTTCCTTCAAAATCGGATCTTTCCCGTTCCAGAGGGCTAAGGCAAAGCAAATGAACTGATGACGGTCGCAGATCCCGCCCAGGCCGTCTTCTCCCCACCGATAAGCCCGTGAGCGGGCCTGGTCATGAGGGAAATATTCCCATGCGTTGCCATGAGGGCTGTAATCTTCGCGGACCGTGCCCCATTGGCGCTCACTCAGATAGGGCCCCCACCGTTTCCAATGCACCGTCCGCTTTTTGGCCTCTTCGAGCCGTTGTTCTTCTTGTGTCAGAGAGGGTTTCGGTTGAGGCATGGAGCGGTCTCCTCTAATGCGTCCTGTTCGGCTGATGGTGTTACGGATTGAAGAGTACGACCTGTCGGGTCATGAGCTATCGGCCCACGGGAAAATCCAATGTCCGAAGTTGGGCCGGTCACGAGTTCAAAAAACTGAAGCATGGTCTGAGATGTTGGCAATTTGTGAGATGGATGAAAGTTTGGATGGTCAAACAGATTGACTAGGGACGAGGTCGTTTTCCTGTCCAACGAGCACTGTCGAGCTTCCTTGCTCCGTTCCATAATTTCCGCTTTCTTCCACGATCCTCATGCCTAGTGTATCACGAAAAAATCGTAAACTCGCCTGGGTGTGCTTGACGGGGATGACAGGAGGTTCAGCACCCGGAAATGCTCCATGAAGCCGTGCCATGTTCCTTGGCCGGTTCCCGAAGGGAATGACAGAATTCCAAGAGCAGTCAGCAGGGGACTGCAAGAAAGCAGCCTGGATAATACGCCGACCGATCTATTCCCTTTCATCCGGTTCCTCAGAGATAATGGCGGCGGTGAGTTCCTAACCAAGGCGGTTCGGTTTTTCTCACACTTCGAAATTTCAGAGGAGGCTGCAATGGTCGCGGCACGCACAACGTCCCCATTTCACCCCGAAGGCGAGCCCGTCCCTGCCTTTCCGGAGGAAGTGCTCCAGCGAGTGGTTAAAGGGGTGGAGGCGCAGGCAGGAGAGAGGTTTTTTAACACGTTGGTCGAGGAGCTGGCCAAGGCGCTGGGGGTGAAATACGCCTACATATCGGAATTCCATCCGGCGGACGGATGTTTTTATTCAAGGGCCGGATGGTCGCCGAAGGGATTGTTACCTCGTTTCCCGGTGCCGGTTGGTGGTCCCTGTGAAGTGGCATTGAATCATCAGGTGGTCCATCATGCCGACGGCTTGGCCGATTGGTACCCCGGCAACCAAATCATTCAAGACTGGGGAGCTGTCAGTTATTGCGGCCTTCCACTCATCGATTCTTCCGGAAAGGTGGCCGGCCATGTGGCGGTATTGGACGATAAACCGATGCCCAATGGGGACTACTCAATTTCCATTATGCGTATTTTTGCCGCCAGAGCGCTGGCGGAAATTGAACGGGTTCAGTTGGATCGTGCGCTCAGGAAAAGTGATGTAATCCTGCGGCTCGTCGATGAAGGAACCGCTTCGACCTCCGGCGGAGAATTTTTCCAGGCACTCGCTCGAAACCTGGCAAAGGCGTTGGGAGTCCGGTATACCTTTGTGGGAGAACTCACGAAGGAGAAAACCCGGGTGAGAACCCTGGCTTTTTGGGATGGTGCGGCCTTTAGTGAAAATTTCGAATACGACTTGGCCGGGACTCCTTGTGAAAAAGTGGTTCGGGGGGAAATTTGTCATTTCGATCAGGGAGTCCAAAATCTTTTCCCCGGTGACCAGGCGTTGGTGCAACTTCAAGCTGAGGGATATCTGGCCATTCCCCTCGTGGCTCAGGATGGAACCGTTCTGGGACATTTGGCGGCGCTCGATGTCAAACCGATGTCGGCCAGTCCGCAAGACTATTCAATTTTTAAAATTTTTGGCGCCCGGGCTGCGACCGAGCTCTCACGTCTGCGCCTGGAAGACAGCGTGCGTCAGGGGGAGACGATCCTCAGAAAAATTCTTGAGGGAACGGCTTCCGCCATCGGAGACCAATTTTTCCATTCATTAGTCACGAATTTGGCCAAGGCGTTAGGGGTTCGATATGCCTTCGTATCCGAAATGGTTCCGGATAAAACCAAGGTGCGAACGCTGGCTTTCTGGACCGGTGACGGGTATCTGCCCAATTTTGACTATGATTTGGAACATAGCCCCTGCCGACAAGTGCTGGCTGGAGAAATCTGCCATTTCCCTGAACGGGTTCAACAATTGTTTCCTCACGAGAAAGGGCTCGTCGATCTGGGAGCCGAAAGCTATCTCGCCATCCCATTGCTCAACCGATCTGGTGCAGTGCTTGGGCATTTGGCCGCCATGGATGTGCGACCCATGCCTATGGATGCCCGGTTGCTTCCGCTTTTTCGAATATTTGGTGCCAGGGCAGGAGCGGAATTAGAACGCCAGCAAATTTATGTTCGGCTTGCGGAGAGCGAAGAACGGTTGAAAGACTTGTTCGACGAGGCGCCGATCGCCTATGTGAACGAAGGACTGGACTCCAAGTTTATCCGGGCCAACAGGGCGGCGATGAATACCCTGGGCATCACGCCGGATCAGGTGGAAGGGACGTACGGCAAAACGTTTATTCCCGATACCCCGGAAGCCCAAAAGCGGCTGAAGGAGGCCTTCGAGTCGATTGAACGCGGAACGGATACCCGAGGGGTCGTGCTGGAATTGCGCCGCAAGGACAACGGCAAGCCCCTGTGGATTCAGTGGTGGTCAAAGCCGGACCCCAGCGGGATCTATACCCGCACCATGTTCGTGGATATCACCGATAAAGTGCTCATGGAGCAGGAGAAAGCCAGACTGGAAGCGCAGAATACCTATCTGCGTGAAGAAATCCAAAGTGTGCATAATTTTGAAGAGGTGATTGGCTCTTCATCGTCTCTCAAGAAAGTCTTGCGCAATGTCGAGCGGGTGGCTCCCACCGATTCGACCGTACTCGTGACGGGAGAGACCGGAACCGGGAAGGAGTTGATCGCCAGAGCCATTCATAACCTGAGTCCACGCAAGTCCAAGCCGCTGGTCAAAGTGAATTGCGCCGCCATTCCTGCCGGCTTGATCGAAAGCGAATTGTTCGGGCATGAGAAAGGTGCATTCACTGGCGCCTTGACCAAAAAAGTCGGGCGGTTTGAATTGGCCGACAAAGGCACGATCTTTTTGGACGAAATCGGGGAGCTGCCTCTGGATTTGCAGGCGAAGCTCCTACGCGTCCTCCAAGAGGGGGAGTTTGAACGGGTAGGAGGCACGCAAACATTTAAGATTAATGTCCGGGTCATTGCCGCCACCAACCGGGATCTCGAGCAATTATCTCGAACGGGGCAGTACCGCTCGGATTTATACTATCGCCTCAACGTTTTTCCGATACATCTTCCCTCCCTTCGAGAACGGGAAGGGGACATTCCGCTTCTGGCGCAATATTTTGTGCGGAAGTGTGCCGCGAATTTAGGAAAGAGAATCGACCGGATTCCGGAATCGATGATGGCGGCGCTCCGGCAATATGCCTGGCCCGGGAACATCCGCGAGTTGGAGCATATCATTGAGCGGGCGGTGATTCTGACCGAAGGTTCTTCTCTTGAACCGATTGAATTATCGGCTTCCGGTCGGGCAGGCAGTGTCTCTCAAGCGGTCATGACCTTGGAGGAACGCGAACGGCTGCATATCATAGATACCTTGGAACAAACCGGTTGGCGGGTCAGCGGAAAGGCCGGAGCGGCCGAATTGCTTGGACTCAAACCGACCACGCTGGAAGCCAGGATGAAAAAGTTGGGAATTGCAAGAAAAAAATAAGAGAGATTCCCAAGATGTTGTGACCGTCACGAAATATTGGGAAAAGACATTGGGCCCGGCGCTCTAAACATTTTCAAAAAAACTTAAAAAATATCAGTGAAACCGGCCACTTGGAGACAATCCAAGTGGTCGGTTTTTTTTTGGTCCAAGGGTTGCTCAAGAGAGATAGCATGAACGCGTTGTCAACCATCACACAGAAAGTCGCACCCATGGTTCGAATTACGCTGAACGACACAGCTCCGGGAACGATAACGATGGCCATCGAAGGGCGGATCGTTTCGGAATGGATCGACGTCGTGGAAACCGAATGTCAGGCCCTGTTGTTAACCAAGCAAAACGTCTTGTTGGATTTTTCAGACGTCAACTTTGTGGAAGGTGAGGGGGTTCGCATGATCCGTCGGCTCCTGCACAAAGGCTGTCGTGTCGTGAATTGTCCGCCATTCATATATCACGTGCTATTTACCTAAATCTTTATCCATGCATGGAGGAACGTCAGATGAGTACCCTTACGGCAGAGTATATGTTCGGTGTATATGGCAATGAGCAGACCGTGCGAAAACGGAAAAATACGGGTTCATTTCTCAAAAATAAAGATGTGGATGAGATGGAACTGGATCATGTACAACCCGAAGTGTTTCAAGCGGAAGCCGTCCTGGTTGATCGTGTGCGCCGGGGCGAGGAAACCGCGTTTATGGAATTGGTGGAGCGGTTTCATGCGCCCTTACTTCGCGTGGCGCTGACATTTGTGCATGGTGAGGCGGTGGCCGAAGAGGTCGTGCAAGAGACTTGGATGGCGGTGCTCGAAGGCATTCACCGCTTTGAGGGACGCTCCTCTTTAAAAACCTGGATCTTTCGGATCTTGACGAATCGGGCCAAAACGCAAGGGATGCGGGAAAGTCGGTACGTGGAATTTCCAGGAAGAGCCTCAGAATCAGGAAAAGGGGAAACGGATCAGCCTGAAGACCCGATGGCCGTGCTTGGGGGAGAGGGATGGCCCGGGGTCTATTCCGGCATCATTTCGTCGCAGGTAGAAGCCTCCCCGGAACGGCAACTGCTGAACAAAGAAATGGTCAAGCGAATCTATGGCGTCATTCAGACGCTTCCTCCCATGCAACGCCAAGTGATTCTGTTGCGGGATGTGGAGGGGCTTGAATCGGAAGACGTCTGTCGGATGTTGGGCGTATCCGAGTCGAACCAGCGGGTGTTATTGCATCGCGCGCGGACCAAAGTCCGTCAAGTCTTGGAGCCATGGATGGAACCGTCATCTCCGCGTCCTTTGCACGATCCTTCTTTGAAGCATTGTGCGTGAGGGAATTGGACTTTAACCTAAATCCGCCGAACGGGAAGACGGAAAGACTGATCCGTTCCATCCTATATGTCCAAACACGCCTCATGGAACGATCCACTTGGCTGGAAGATTGCCTTTTTGACACGTACGGCTGATGGTGTCGATGGGCCGTGTAGGAATCGAACCTACGGCCCGCTGATCTATCGTCAGGGGGTCTGGGGGAGGGCCAGTTTTTTTCTGTAAAGCTGAATTGGTATCACTTTTCCATTCCAAATCCGTTATACGCCAATCTTGACGTCCATGTATCGAAAATCTAGGATTTAACCTCCATTTATACATATGCCCGCGGCCTCATCGATAGTCGGACCGCAGTCAGATTGATTTTGAACCGACGCAACGTTTTCGGGTGAAACGAAAGGGGATATAACATGCATCAGTTCATCAACGTGTGTTTTTATAGGGCTATTCGTCTGGGTAAACAGACCCTGCTGGCAGCCGGTCTGGGGTTGTTCATCTTGTCCAGCGCTTCGGCTCAAGATCTTACGATTACTGAAGAAGCCTTTGGGTGTATCCTCGACTGGCCAAAGGTCAGGAATACCCGCTTCCAGCATTCCGATCCGGAGAAATTGAAGGAGGCCATGCGGATCTTCCGGGATAGCGTGCCTGACGTTGAGTATCCGGTGGGCACTATCCTCCAACTGGTCCCGTTTGAAGCCATGGTGAAGCATCCGCGTGAAAAATTCCCCAACACGAACGGCTGGGAATTTTTCTTTCTGGATATCTCCAAGGAAGGTACGAAGATCGCGGATCGGGGAGATGATGTGGTGAATCGTTCCCAAGGGGTCACATGTCTAAGTTGTCATCAGCCGGCGGCAAGATACGACTTTGTCTGTGAAAAGGGGCATGGATGTGCGCCCATCCCGTTCGATGATGAAAAGATCGCAGCCATTCAAAAGTCAGACCTTCGCTGTAAGAAGCATTAGAGAGTGGCGTCAAAGATTGTATTGTGGAAATTCTCGCACTAGATGGATACGATACAGGATCTAGCGAATAGAATGGTCCGTTCTCTGTGAGTTTTTTGGCGAGATTTCTTTGCGATTCGAGAAGTCGGGACAAGAGAAAATTCAGCTAGAGAAACCAACGGCTAGCGGGAAGCCACTTCCAACAGGCTTTCGTAATAGATGCGAATGCCGGTCTCGAATTGGTCGACCGGAATCCGCTCCGCGTCGCCGTGGATGGATGTGGCGAGTTCAGTGCTGAGCACCATGGGAAGGATGCCATAGCACTTGGCCCCGCGCAGACGAAACATCCTCGAATCGGTTCCGAAAGGAATAATCGTCGGCACGACGGTTGCGTCGGGATGGTGCCGTGTGATGGCCTCGGACAGTGCCCGAAACATCGGGGTGTCATGCGGGGTTACGACAGACTCGCTGGCGGGATGGATGACCTCGACTTCGATTTCATCTCCGAGTCTTGCCTTTACTTCCGCCAGAAAAGCCTCGGAGTCCATGCCCGGCAGCAATCGAGTGTCGAGGGTGGCCACGGCCAGCGAGGGGATGACATTC